>NZ_BEWV01000136.1 GCF_002933775.1 Prevotella sp. MGM1 | reverse complement strand
TATACTCTTGATACTCTCTCCCGCCCACCGGAAAAATCCGCTGACCCCCAAAAACCGGGTCAGCCCAAAAACCCTGTTGGTATGTTAAATTTACCCTGTTAGTTTGCATAATCTAAAAATAAAGAATGGTATATCTCCAACTCCCCTAAACTGTGCTCTGAACGCTTTAATTTTTGCATTGAATGATTCTGCAAACGCATTGGTTTCCCTATTAACGAAATAGTTTAATATTGTTTCATAATAGTTCTGCATGATATTTGTTACGGTTCTGAAACATCCGTATCCAAGCTTTTCTATTTTATTATACCACAAGGCAAGCTTTCCACGTGCCACATCCTTGTCATAGTGCTTATTATATATATCGGTCAACTCTATAGCCAAGCCGTAAACTGATTTCAGTTCCGGATAATATGCGAATATGATTTCCGCACGTATTCTTTGGGATTCAGTCCATTTACTATAATGCTTGACAAGTACATATTTAGCCCTTGCCAGCAGCTGCTTACGGGTATCACCATTGGCATATCGAAACGGAACATACTCTATATTTTGCTCTCTGCACCGCTGAATTTCATCGTTCTCCAAATCCCGTGCCATCCAGCGATAAGTAATCCTAAGTTCATCAATTGCCTCATAAAAGAGTTTCTGTACATGAAAACGGTCATTGGTCATAGTAGCGTTGGGAAAAGCAGTCCGGACAATCCGCATCATGGCCGGTGAAAGATCCAAAGTGACCTCTTTGACTCTCTTACGCTTGGAGACATGAATCATTTCAAGCACCTTTATGACTTCTTCAGACTTCGTGCCACGTATCATGGCCACAAGTGTACCTCTGCCACCACGTCCCGCACGGTTAGTGACAACGGTATATAATTCTCCACAGCTCAAAGAAGTCTCGTCAATACAAAGGCTGGGACCTATGTTTTGTTTGAACAGGACATATTCTGAGGCATGATCTAACCGGTCCCATTCTCTGTATTGGCTGATAAAGGCCTTGTACTGTGAAGTTAACTGTTTACCGTTTACCCCACAAGCAGCTGCCATGGAGGTTATGCCGGCAGCGGTAGTTTCAATCTTCTTCTTTTAAAAAAGCAACGAACTCAGGAGTGAGTTTCGTTCCTTCGACCGTAAGATCATCGTAGGTATAGGAAAAAGTTTCCCCGGTAGCTTTGTCATACCGGCGACGACGTCTTACATGGAGATAAACAGGTTTACCACGCAGGGGAAAGTCCTGAATCACTTTCTCATCGGTAAAACCATGTGAGATCACGGTTCCACTCTTGTAATCTGAACGTTCCATGTGGTGTTTTTCATCAAGCCAGACTTCGATTTTGACAGAGTCGTCATACCAACCGGAGATCTCGAAATACTCCATTAAAACTTCGGGGAAGATGACTCGTAATAACTTATGTAGGTTGCGATTGGAAGGCATTGGGCAAATAA
Source organism: Prevotella sp. MGM1 (assembly GCF_002933775.1). Taxonomy (GTDB): domain Bacteria; phylum Bacteroidota; class Bacteroidia; order Bacteroidales; family Bacteroidaceae; genus Prevotella. Next base: position 220,860 of record NZ_BEWV01000136.1, on the reverse strand, counting down.
TTTTAATTTGAACGCAAAGATGAGTATTAACATAACATACTCACAGGGTTTTCGCACTGCCCCCTTTTCCGCATCCATACTTGCAAAACAGAACAGCATGGCAAAGAAACATAAAATTTCACTGTTCTTTTCATTCTTAATTCAATTAATATTTCAGGCATAGGGACAAGAGCGCCATACACCATAAAGAGAAAGCCGCCTACTTTAGCATAGCCGACATATAAAAACTATATTCGCTCAACAAGTTTCACACCTTTCACGGTACGCAGTTTTCTAATAAGAGCCTCCAACTTAGACGTATCATCAATCATTATAACCAGATTGCCCCTAAACAGACCGTCGTTACTGTCTATGCTGATGCTGCGCAATGTCAGTTTCTCGTCCTTACTGATTATACTTGTAAGATTGTTCACGATGCCTATATCATCATTTCCTATGACACGCAAGGTTATTGAATACTGAGACGCACCCTTGCCACTCCACCTCGCCTTTACGATACGGTAGCCAAAACGCTTGCGTAGCTCTGCGGCGTTAGGACAATCGCAACGATGTATCTTGATACCGCCACTGACAGTGACAAAGCCAAAGACGTCGTCTCCGTATATTGGCTGGCAACACCTGGAAAGCTGATAATCAAGTCCTTTCAGGTTTCTATCGATTACGAGAACATCATCGTTTATCTTGTTTTTCTGTTCAGTCTCATTCTGAAAATTAAACTCCTCGGCACTTCTTGACGGACCGTCAGATACCAGACCCGTATCACGAGCCTGTATTTCAAGATATTTATCTATTATGGTATTGACATCAAGAGAACCGTCGGATATCTGCTTGTAGAAATCACTTACTTCCTTAAACCCGAGTTTCTTAATAAGACGGGCCATCAAAGACTCTTCTATCTCAATCTTACGATTCTTAAATTTGCGCTCTATCATCTCCTTGGCAAACAACCCTTCCTTAACTTGTGTCTCCTTTAACGCAAGACGTATTTTTGACTTTGCCCTTGATGTCTTTACGATATTAAGCCAGTCCTGCTTCGGCTTCTGAGTAGTTGATGTCATTATCTCCACCTGATCTCCACTCTGCAACCTCTCACGCAGTGATACTACCTTATTGTTTATTCGAGCGCCGGTACAGCTATTTCCAATTTTCGAATGGATATGATATGCGAAATCAAGCACGGTAGAACCTTTAGGAAATTTAAACAGATCTCCTCTCGGTGTAAAGACAAACACCTCATCCTCATAAAGATCCATCTTAAACTGATCCATCACCTGCAAGCCATCGCTCGTCTCAAGTATATTACGGATATTTGTCAGCCACTCGTCCAAGCCTGTCTCACCCTTTATACCTTTGTATCTCCAATGGGCTGCCACACCGCGCTCGGCAACCTCATCCATACGTTCGGTACGTATCTGCACCTCCACCCATTTCTGTTCCGGACCGAGCACCGTTATATGCAGACTCTCATATCCATTTGATTTCGGAACGGAAAGCCAGTCACGCAAACGTTTCGGATTGGGCTGATACATATCAGTAACTATCGAATAGGCCTGCCAGCACTGCATTTTCTCTTTCTCAACATCGGTATCTATAATAATACGAATGGCGAAAAGGTCATATATCCCCTCGAAACCGCACTTCTGTTTCTTCATCTTCTGCCAGATAGAATGGATACTCTTGGTACGGCCTTTCATGTGAAATCTTAATCCGGCAAGAGCCAGTTTCTCTTCAATCGGACCAATAAAGCTCTCTATATATTTATCACGCGCAGCTTTCGTGGCACTCAATTTATCTTTTATCATATAATAAGCATCATGTTCAAGATACTTCAATGACAAATCTTCAAGCTCACTCTTCAACTTATACAACCCAAGTTTATGGGCCAACGGAGCATATAAATAAGCCGCTTCTTCCGATACCCTTGATTTGCTTTCCATGTTCTGACAATCCCTTATCTGACGCATAAGATTGACACGAGACGCTATCATAATAAGAATAACCTGCATATCTTCGGCAAACGACAGAAGAAGATTACGGAAATTCTCACTCTCGATAACCGGATTTTTGGAGTACAAATCTGAAATTCGCTGCAAACCATGAAGAATACGTGACACAGCCTCACCAAATTCCCAATTGACTTCTTCTATAGAAACAAATCCACCGGATACACTCGGATGCAACAAGACTGCAAGCACGGCATCACGCTTCAATCCAATCTCATCAACAACAATCTGAGCTGCCTGAAAACTAAAAAGTATCGGATTAAGCCCAAAAGCATCACGCCCCACCTGATTGCATTCAATAGAGTTTATCAAATGTTTACGTACTTTTTCTTCATCACCATCAATAAGAGAAGAACCAATAACTACCTTAATATTTTTATATATATCAAGCGTTTTTTTTAGTTCCTCTGCCGTAAAATCCAATCTTTCAACCATAATTACACCCGTATGTTAATATATTATTGCAAAGATACGATTTTTATCCGATTTATTCGGTTTTTAGATAAAAAGTTACTACATTTGCTGCATTATTACTAATAACACAATAAATTATGTTATCACAAGAAGACCTTAAACAAATTGCCGCCAAAGGCATGACTGCTGAACAAATCGAGACACAGTTAAAACAATTCAAAACGGGATTTCCATTCCTTAAGTTGGAAGCTGCGGCAAGCATCTCACAAGGAATAATCTCACCAAACACCGATGAGCGTTCCGATTTCGAAAAAAAATGGAACAACTACAAAGCCGAAGGTCATAAAATCGTAAAGTTCGTCCCTGCCTCGGGAGCGGCAAGCCGCATGTTTAAAGATATGTTCACTTTCCTTACCTCCGATTATGATACACCGTCAACCGATTTTGAGAAGCATTACTTCAATAATATAGAAAAATTCGCATTCTATGACGCACTTGATGACATCTGTCTCAAAAACGAGAAAAAAGGAATAAAAGAACTTATAAGCGAGAACAACTATAAAGCTGTTGTTTCCAACATGCTTGAAAGTAAAGGACTTAACTATGGCCAACTTCCAAAAGGCATGCTGATTTTCCACAAATATGAGGATGGGGCACGCACTCCCATGGAAGAACATCTTGTAGAAGGTGCTCTATATGCGGCAAGTAATGGAGAAGCAAATGTACATTTCACTGTAAGCAACGAACACATGGAGTTTTTTGAGAAAAAAGTATCTCAACAATCAGACAAATATGCAAAAAAATACAATATTAATTACAATATAACTTTCTCTGAACAGAAATCAAGTACAGACACCATTGCGGCAAATGCGGACAACACTCCGTTCAGAACCACCGACGGACGCCTTCTGTTCCGTCCCGGAGGACACGGAGCTCTGATAGAGAACCTCAACGACATTGACGCAGACGTAATATTCATCAAGAACATCGATAATGTAGTACCGGACAGGTTGAAAGCAGACACAATTGAATACAAGCAAGTCATTGCCGGCATTCTCGTCTCATTGCAGAAAAAGGCATTCGAGCACCTAAACACGCTTGACTCCGGCAAATATAACCACGAAAAACTTGAAGAGATAATACGTTTCGTACAGCAAGAATTATGCTGTAGAAAATCAGACATAAAGCATCTTGAAGATACGGAACTTGTGATTTATCTCAAAGAAAAGCTCAATCGTCCTATGCGTGTATGCGGTGTTGTCAAAAACGTAGGTGAACCCGGTGGAGGTCCATTCCTTACTTACAATCAAGACGGTACCGTAAGCCTCCAAATATTGGAAAGCAGCCAGATTGACAAGAACAATCAAGAATATATGAAAATGTTTACTACTGGAACACATTTCAATCCTGTCGACCTTGTGTGTGCCGTAAAAGACTATAAAGGAAAATCTTTCAACCTACCTGATTTCGTTGACAAGGCAACAGGATTTATCAGCAGTAAGAGCAAGGACGGCAAAGAACTGAAAGCACTTGAACTGCCAGGACTGTGGAACGGTGCTATGAGCGATTGGAATACGATATTCGTAGAAGTACCGCTATCAACATTCAATCCGGTAAAAACAGTTAATGATTTATTACGTGAGCAACACCAATAAATAAAAAACGGTTTTACCAGAACAAACAATACAAACTTACAGTGCTTTGTGCCCGTACATGAATTATTTTTTCAAGTACGGGCACATATAGTATATGTATTTAAATACACTATCCACATTACATGCTTTTGTATAAACCAAACTAGTACTTTACAAGATATTTACACGCTTTCATTTCATTCTTTACCTTTTTTTTCTGTTTTTACGCTGATATTTAGTAACTTTGCACTTTTGAATTATTAAATAAGTAATGAGTAATAAGCAAAATAACAAGGCATTCTCAATGATTGCCGATATAGAAGGCGATTTCAGCGACCTTTCCAATATAAACATGCCGGAAAGCATGCCCATACTTGCTGTAAGAAATCTTGTGCTTTTCCCTGGTGTGGTTTCTCCTATACTTATCGGTAGGGAATCAAGCATGACGTTGATAAAAAAAGCAGAAGCTTCCGGTACACTCATAGGCATTGTATGCCAAAAAGATCCGGATATAGACGAACCCTCCAAAAATGACCTTTACGAATACGGAGTTTTTGCAAAAGTAGTAAAGATTCTCAGCCTGCCAAATAATAATATCACTGCAATTATACAAGGGTTAGGCAGACTGAAACTAACTTCTATCATACGCAAAAAACCTTATCTTACAGGTAAGGTTGAAGTTGCGCATGAAACTTTTCCTGATAATAACGACAGTGAGTTTACAACCGCAATAGAAGATTTACGTAACACTACTGCCGAATACGTAAAAATCAACGACGATATTCCAGAAGAGGCAACCTTTGCCATCAAGAATGTGAACAACGATGTCATGGCATTGAACTTTATATGTTCCAATATGCTATTCTCGATAAAAGAAAAGATGGAATTATTGGAAATGGACTCCATCAAAGACAGGCTCTTCTATACTTTGAGAATAATAAACAGAGAACTTGCGCTTCAGAGTCTTAAACAGGATATAAGAAATAAGACTCGTGATGACATAGACGAGCAACAGAAAAACTACTTTTTACAACAACAGATAAAGAATATCCAGGCTGAGATAGGTAACGGCGACGGCTCACCGGAAAGAAAAGAGTTACTGGATAAAGCTGCAACAAAACTTTGGAATGAGGATGTCGAGACTATATTCATGAAGGAACTGGACAAACTCGACCAATTAAATCCACAAAGTCCGGAGTATAACATACAACTCACTTATCTCCAGACATTTGTCTCACTTCCTTGGAATGAATATACAGAAGACGACCTAAACATAACAAAAGCACAGAAAGTCCTTGATAAAGACCATTATGGAATGGAGAAGGTAAAGGAAAGAATCCTTGAATACATTGCCGTTTTGAGTCTGCGCAGAGACCTGAAATCACCCATCTTGTGCCTCTATGGCCCTCCGGGAGTCGGAAAAACCAGTCTCGGAAAAAGTATCGCCGATGCAATGAACAGGAAATATGTGCGTATGTCTCTTGGCGGATTACACGATGAAGCCGAAATAAGAGGTCACAGGCGTACATATATCGGTGCCATGGCCGGAAGAATAATAAAGAACATACAAAAAGCAGGCTCTTCCAATCCGGTTTTCATTCTTGATGAAATTGACAAAGTAACACAAAATACAGTCAATGGAGATCCAGCTTCAGCATTGCTCGAAGTTCTCGATCCTGAACAAAATACAGCTTTTCACGATAATTATCTCGATGTGGACTATGATCTGTCGAAAGTACTCTTCATTGCTACGGCAAATGAACTTAATACAATACCAAGACCATTGCTTGACCGCATGGAAATTATAGAGGTAAGCGGTTATATCACAGAAGAGAAGATCGAGATTGCCAAAAGGCATCTTATTCCAAAAGAAAAAGACAGTACCGGCCTGTTGGATGAAAAAAAATTGGCTTTCAATAAGTCTGCGATTGAAAAAATAATAGAGCAATACACAAGAGAAAGCGGAGTTCGTCAACTTGAAAAGCAAATAAACAAGGCTTTGAGAAAACTCGCTTTCACAAAAGCCAAAGAAGGCTTATTGCCATATAATAAGATTTCTCCTACTGAAATTGAAAGCCTTCTCGGAAAGCCCCCCTACTATCGGGATATTTATCAGGGAAACTCTTATGCGGGAGTCGTAACCGGTTTGGCATGGACAAGTGTGGGCGGAGAGATATTGTTCATAGAGACAAGCATGAGCAAAGGAAAAGGAACCAAGCTTACACTTACCGGAAATCTGGGAGACGTAATGAAAGAGTCGGCTGTACTCGCACTGGAATACGTAAAAGCACATGCTGACAAATTGAATATCGACTACAGGATTTTCGATAATTGGAACATTCACATTCATGTCCCTGAAGGCGCCACTCCCAAGGACGGGCCTTCTGCCGGAATAACCATTGCAACATCTATAGCATCGGCACTTACCCAACGCAAAGTAAGAAAGAATACGGCCATGACAGGTGAAATAACACTGAGAGGAAAAGTATTGCCTGTCGGAGGAATAAAAGAAAAGATATTAGCAGCCAAAAGAGCCGGCATAACGGATATTTTAATGTGTCGCGAAAACAAGAAAGACATAGATGAAATTCCTGATGTCTACCTTAAAGGTATCACTTTCCATTATGTGGAAAATGTCCAAGACGTATGGGACTTTGCCCTCACAGAGGAAACTGTTGACAATCCTTTAATATTTGAAATAGAGGAAGATAAGAAATAATGGAATTCCAATTACTGCATACCGACAGTTCGTCAGACGCACGAACAGGTATTATCACCACTGCACACGGCGTGATAAAAACACCTATCTTCATGCCGGTAGGAACTTGTGGCAGTGTGAAAGGTGTTCATTTCTCAGAGTTGAGAGAGCAAGTCAAAGCCCAAATAATATTAGGCAATACATATCATCTGTATCTGCGTCCCGGACTTGATATTCTTAAAAAGGCGGGAGGTCTTCACCGTTTCGGAGGATGGGACAGACCTATATTAACGGATTCTGGCGGATTTCAAGTCTTTTCGCTCACTGGTATACGAAAACTGCGTGAGGAAGGATGTGAATTCAGATCACACATAGATGGCTCAAAACATATCTTTACTCCGGAAAACGTTATGGATACTGAACGTGCCATCGGTGCTGACATCATAATGGCATTTGATGAATGTCCTCCCGGAAACAGTGATTATCAATATGCGAAAAAGAGCCTGGCACTCACACAACGCTGGCTTGACAGGTGTATAAAACGTTTCAATGAAACCGAGCCTTTGTACGGATATGAGCAAACTTTATTTCCCATAGTTCAAGGATGCACGTTTAAAGATTTGCGTCGTGATGCGGCAAAATACATTGCAGACAAAGATGCTGACGGAAATGCCATCGGAGGTCTGGCTGTTGGCGAACCGACAGAAGTCATGTACGATATGATTGAAGTTGTCAATGAGGTTCTTCCAAAAGAAAAGCCAAGATATTTGATGGGCGTAGGGACCCCACAGAACATTCTCGAAGCTATTGAGCGCGGCGTAGATATGTTCGATTGCGTCATGCCAACACGCAACGGACGAAATGCGATGCTCTTTACATACAACGGAACAATGAACATGCGCAATAAAAAATGGGAAGACGACTTTTCACCTATAGACCAGGATGGATGTGAAACTGACCGTATATATACAAAAGCATATCTTCATCATTTGTTCAAGGCACAGGAACTTCTCGCCATGCAAATAGCCAGCATCCATAATCTTGCTTTCTATATAAGACTCGTTACCGACGCAAGACACCATATCGAACAAGGAGATTTTGTTGCATGGAAGCGTAGTGTCATAGATGATTTAGGCCGAAGAGTTTAATAACTGTTTTTATAGACATGAGATTCTATAATAGTAACCCATTGCATAAGATACTAAAATTCCGGCATTCGACAGACCAATACAACGGATGTTACAGTCATGTCATACACAAACTTGGCATTTTCAATCCATTCAGGTATATCAAACGTCTCGACAGATATATCATAAAAAAGTTCATCGGAACATATATCTATTCAATATTCCTTATCATAAGTATAGCCATTGTATTGGATATTAATGATAATCTGGCCAAGTTCAGCGTATATCACGCACCTTTACGAGCCATAATCTTTGACTACTATGCTAATTTCGTGCCATACTACGCCAACCTGTTCAGTCCGTTGTTCGTTTTCATTGCCGTTATTTTTTTCACATCCAAACTTGCCGGTAACTCAGAGATTATAGCGATGTTGGCATGTGGCATGAGTTTTAAGCGCCTGCTAAGACCATACATGATTTCGGCCGCGATGATATCCGTATTGAATTTTTATCTTGGTTCTTACATCATTCCCAAAGGTACTGTAATACGCCATAACTTCGAATCTCAATATAAGAACAGCAAAAAACAAACGTCAGCCACAAACATACAACTTCAAGTGGGTAAAGGAGTTATTGCATATATAGCTCAATACGACGACAAGACAAAGACCGGATTTGGTTTCTCGCTATACAAATTCGAGAACAAAAAACTTGTAAGTCAAATGACAGCCAATGTGATCAAATACGACACCATATCCGATTCACGCTATCACTGGAAAGCCATCAGCTACAAAATAAGAACATTAAAAGGAATGAAGGAACATATCACATCCGGATTTGAGAAAGACACAACAATAATGATGGAGCCTATGGATCTCGTTTTCAGCAAGGGACAACAAGAAACTTTCACAAGTCCAGAACTCAAACGCTACATATCTAAACAAAAAGACCGCGGCTCCGGTAATGTAGTTCAATATGAGGTAGAGTATCACAAGCGAATAGCCACGTGTTTCGCATCGTTCATTCTCACCATCATAGGACTGAGCCTTAGTGCCAGAAAGCGCAAGGGCGGAATGGGGTTATATCTCGGTATCGGTCTGATTTTGAGTTTTTCTTATATACTTCTGCAAACAGTAAGTTCCACTTTTGCCATCAACGCAAATACCCCACCGGTAATTGCTGCATGGATTCCAAACCTACTATATTTTATAATTGCATATTTTTGTTATAAAAAAGCACCTAATTAATGAAATTTGAAGATACATTTTTAAATGACAACATACTGGACGCACTCTATGACATGCGTTTTGAGGATTGTACACCGATACAAGAAAAGTGTATACCTGAAATATTGGATTACAATGATGTCATTGGAGTTGCACAGACAGGAACCGGTAAGACAGCTGCATATTTGCTGCCGATATTAAGCATGCTCGATGACGGCGAATATCCCAAAGACGCCATTAACTGCATTATTATGTCACCGACAAGAGAGCTTGCCCAACAAATAGACCAGGCAATGCAAGGCTTCGGTTATTATCTTGACAGCATAAGCAGCGTTGCCGTATATGGAGGAAACGACGGAAACAGATACGATCAAGAGATGAAAAGTCTGCGGATGGGTGCTGATGTTGTAATAGCTACTCCTGGACGACTGCTCAGCCATATCCGAATGGGACACATAGATTTGAGTAAAGTAAGTTTTTTTGTACTCGATGAGGCTGACCGTATGCTTGATATGGGATTCAGCGATGATATAATGCAAATTGTCGCCAAACTGCCGAAAGAACGACAAACAATCATGTTCTCCGCCACGATGCCGGATAAAATACAGCAACTTGCACGTACTATTCTCAATAATCCTGTTGAGATTAAGATAGCGGTGAGCAAGCCGGCCGAAAAAATAAAACAATCGGCATACGTTTGCTATGACACACAGAAAATTGGAATAATAAAACATCTTTTTGCTACAAACCAATTAAAAAGGGTCATTATTTTCTCCGGTAAGAAAGACAAAGTAAAAGATATTGCCCGCGAACTGCGAAACCTGAAAATAAACTGCTGCCAGATGCACAGCGATCTCACACAGCAAGAACGAGACGAAGTGATGTTCAAATTCAAGGCTGGAATGAAAGACGTACTCGTAGCCACAGATATAGTTTCCAGAGGTATAGACATTGATGACATATTAATGGTGATAAACTACGATGTCCCACACGACTGCGAAGACTACGTTCACCGCATCGGACGAACCGCAAGAGCAGACAGGGACGGAGCGGCAATAACATTCGTGAACGAAAAAGAGATTTATAAGTTCCAGCAGATTGAGGAATTCCTTGAGAAAGTGATTACTAAAAATCCGCTTCCTGAAAATCTCGGTAAAGGTCCGGAGTATAAGGTGGAAAAGAACACTCAGTCAAACAGATGTGGGACAAGACGCCATGGCAGAGGGAACGGAAATGGAAACGGACGCAGACGTAGCGGGAAAAAGCCCCAAAAGAAATAACCGTAAATCCTACTACCGTTAGAAATATAATCCGCAAATGAACTGCCCCCCAAAAGAAGATTTCACTAACATATATAAATCACCCCATGTCTCAAAAGTTCCGCTAACTTTTGAGACATGGGGTGATTAATAACTTTCTCATTTAAGATGCGGCAATGATATATGATATTTCACCGCAATAAAACGTATTGTACATGTTACAATAAAACTTGCCATAACAGTTACCTCGACCGGAAAATCAATTTCTGACAGTCCCCAATACGTTATTCCTCCAAGCAGACATGCCATCGCATAAATCTCTTTTCTGAATATCACCGGTTCATTATTAAGCAACACATCGCGTATCACCCCACCTGCCGATCCTGTTATACATCCCATTATTATCGCCACCCAGAACGGCTGTCCGCATGCATGGCTTTTCTGTATCCCGGATATTGTAAAAAGAGCCAGTCCCAAAGTGTCAAACACAAACCAAGTATTATTCAACCGTTCCATGTGCTTCGAAAACACAATAACCACACACAGAGCCAATGCCGTACAAACCATATATATCGGATCTGTCATCCAAAAAGGGGTGACACCCAACATCACGTCACGTATCGTGCCACCACCTATTGCCACTGCTATGCCGCACACATAACCGCCGAACCAATCGAAATGCTTGGCTGCCGCATGCCTGATACCTGATATGGCAAAAGCGAACGTTCCGAGAAACTCTATTATATAAGGTACAGCTGAAAGGTTTATCTCTTCGTTCATCCGTTAACTACATTTACTGGTAATCCATCCATAAAAGCTTTTACGTTTCCTGCCGCGACAGTCATCAACCTCATGCGAGCTTCTAATGTTGCCCATGCTATGTGGGGAGTTATAAACGCATTTGGAGCACCAAACAACGGATTATCGGATGACGGAGGCTCTTCGCACATAACATCGGCACCATACGCTGCAAGTTGGCCGCTTGCAAGAGCTTCAGCCACATCACGCTCATTAACTAGCCTTCCACGCCCCGTGTTTATCAATATAGCACCGCGCTTCATTTTCATTATCGTATCACTGTTTATCATCTCACATGTCTCCGCCGTAAGCGGACAATGCAAAGTGAGAATATCACTTGTGGACAACAGTCCGTCAAGAGTGGTTTTCTGAATACCGGAAGGCATCGAGCTTGCGTCACGATGAGTGAAAGCGAATACGTCCATACCAAAAATACGGGCTATCTCCGCCACTTTCAAACCAATATTTCCAAGCCCGACAATACCAAGCGTCTTTCCCGACAGCTCAGGTATCTGTGTATCCCAATAACAAAAATCCCTGTTTCCGCTCCACCGTCCCTTTCTATTTTCAGTTGCATAATGACCAATACGGTTCGTTATGTTCAGCAAATGTGCGAATGTCATCTGCGCGACACTGTCTGTACTATACGCCGGGATATTGGTCACTACGATCCCGCGTTTTCCCGCCTCTTCCGTATCCACGACATTATATCCTGTTGCCAAGACACCTATATATTTCAGATCCGGCAAAGCATCCATCACATTTTTATCTATAATCACCTTATTTGTAAGAAGAATTTCCGCTCCGAGAGAACGCGCTATCGTCTCTTCCGATTTTGTACTCGGATATACCGTCAGTTCACCCAAGTCTTCAAACGGTTCCCATGACAAGTCTCCCGGGTTAACGCTATATCCGTCTAATACTACAATCTTCATCTTTTACATGTTTCTTAATACATCTGTTTTTTGTCTTTTCTCTCATTTCATGCTGTCAATCATCAAATCTTTCTCCCCAACATGAACGCATCCTCGCCAAATGCTTCTCCTCCGCAGAGTTATGCTGACCGTGCCAAAGACGCAATGCCGGTATCTCGTCAGGCAAATATTGCTGGGCGGCAAAATTACCTGGATAATCATGTGGATAAACATATCCGTCACTATAACCGATGTCTTTCATAAGTCTGGTGGGAGCGTTTCTAAGATGTAGCGGCACAGGCAGGTTGCCGGTCTTGCGCACCACCCCCAAAGCCGAATCGATTCCCAGATAAGCCGAGTTGCTTTTAGGACTTGTGGCCAGATATACCGTAGCTTCGGCCAACGGTATACGTCCTTCCGGCCATCCTATTTTATTCACCGCTTCAAAAGCCGTGTTAGCCAGCAACAAAGCATTAGGGTTGGCCAGTCCTATATCCTCAGCTGCACTGATCACAAGCCGGCGGGCTATAAATTTAGGATCCTCTCCTCCCTCTATCATCCGTGCGAGCCAATAAAGCGCCGCATCCGGATCGCTTCCACGTATGCTCTTTATAAACGCTGATATTATGTCATAGTGCATCTCACCGTCCTTATCGTAGGCAAGCGGATTTTGTTGGAGCCTGTCCACCACCATATCATCCGTTATCACAACATCGCAATCCGATGAAGACTCCACTACTATTTCAAGTATGTTTAACAGTTTGCGGGCATCCCCACCGCTATAACGCAATAGTGCGTCTGTCTCTTTCAACTCAATATTGCGCTCTTTCAACACTATGTCTTTCTTCAAAGCCCTATCAAGAAGTTCGAGCAGATCTTCCTTCTCAAGAGATTTCAAAACATACAACTGGCATCTCGAAAGCAAAGGCCGTATAACCTCAAACGAGGGATTTTCCGTCGTGGCTCCAATCAAAGTGATAGTGCCTTTCTCCACGGCACCAAGCAGAGAATCTTGCTGTGACTTGTTGAAACGGTGTATCTCGTCTATAAACAATATAGGAGACGCTTCATTGAAAAATCGGCCTTTCCCCGCTTTTTCAATGACATCACGCACATCTTTCACTCCACTTGTGACAGCACTTAGTGTGTAGAACGGTGTCTCAAGTTTATTTGCTATTATCTGCGCCAAAGTGGTCTTGCCCACCCCGGGAGGCCCCCAAAGAATAAACGAAGATATGCGCCCTGAATCTATCATTCTGCGCAATACCGCCCCCTCTCCCACTATATGCTTTTGGCCTATATAGTCATCGAGTGTCCCCGGCCTCAATCTTTCTGCTAACGGTTGTGACATAATTAATTGCAAAGTTAACTCAAATCAAAGACTACACCAAAAGAAACAGGTTAATATTTACATACCGGCCTCACAAACGCAACACGAAAAAAATTATTGCCGCTCCATAATTTATATCGTAATATATATAGTAATACGGCTTGCACAGACATTAGTTTTTTTGTAACTTTGATTTAAACAAAATCCACCCAAAATCCCCAGACATGATATATCTTTACAAACAATCACAAAAGCCACATGACACCAAACCTGAAAAATGCATGTTTATGCAATCATCACCTACCGTAAAAAATGATAATCATCATAAAAAACACAATCTCTTGCCATTGAATACAAGCCGAACAACACGTTTGTATCATTAGTTATCATAAGCACATGCGCACCATGCTGCCACCGGCGTATGACCTATAATAGCCGGTACACCACATGACTGTAATAACACATATCTACAGCCCACATATTACAAGCCTCCCAACGCACTGCTTTGGGAGGCTTTTTGTGTTACAACGGGATACTAAACGCAATGCAACGGGATACTAAACGCAGTGCAACCAGTTACCGAATGCAAAACAAGCATAACGCAAATGTAAAAAGACAAATAACCTATCAAAAAACAAAGTACTTTCTTTTATCATCAAATATACAAACACTTATATAATAAGAAGAAACGCATAAATATACAAATACTAATTTGAAAAATATGTGACATTTAATTTACAAAACAAATATAAAATAATATTGAGAATACTTTGAACCCAAACCGTTTAAAAACAGCAATTCCTATAAAGCCACGCTTTTTTTAAGTAAAGACTAACGTTAAGTCGAAAAAAATGTGTAAGTTTGCACATCGAAAAGAGTATATCCGGATATGAAACTCATTATCATGACCCAACCCACATTTTTCGTGGAAGAAGACAAGATACTCACATCACTTTTTGATGAGGGTTTGGACAATCTACATTTATATAAACCAAACTCTACACCTATATACTCAGAACGACTTCTGACATTGCTTAACGATGATTATCACTGTAAGATAACCGTTCATGAGCATTTCTACCTGAAAGAGGAATATCGCTTACGGGGCATTCACATCGATGATGCCATAAAACCCGTACCACAAGGATACAAGGGACGAGTATGCCGCACATGCCATTCGATAGAAGAGCTCAAAGACGCTAAAAAGAAATCCGACTATGTTTTTCTTAATAATGTGTTTGACTGCCGGAATGGGGAAAGCATAAAAGGCGCATTCTCAGCTGAAGAACTTAAAGAGGCATCACGCAAAGGACTTATAGATAAAAAAGTTTATGCCCTAGGTGGTATAAACCCGGAAAACTCATATATGGCAAAAGACCTCGGATTTGGAGGCGTAGTAATATGCGAAGACTTATGGAACAAGTTCAACATCCATCACGAACTTGACTACAAGGAACTGATAAACCATTTCGAAAGGCTTCGTAAGATAATCAACTGATTAGCAAATTATTAAAGAATATAACAAACAAAACAATGAGTACAAAAAGCTCTTACTTGGTTTTCTCGGGAACAAGCACGAGATATTTGGCAGAAAAAATCTGCCAAAGTTTGGATTGCCCATTGGGGCAGCTTGTCATCACCAAATTTTCAGATGGCGAGTTTTCGGTATCTTATGAGGAATCTATTCGCGGCCGCGATGTATTCCTCGTTCAGAGCACATTCCCCAACTCAGACAATCTGATGGAACTTCTGCTGATGATAGACGCAGCCAAAAGAGCCTCGGCACGCACTATCAATGCAGTAATCCCATATTTCGGATGGGCAAGACAAGACCGCAAGGACAAGCCAAGAGTAAGTATCGGCGCAAAACTCATTGCCGACCTACTCAGCGTCGCCGGAATAGACAGACTGATAACCATGGACCTGCATGCGGACCAAATCCAAGGCTTCTTTGACGTACCAGTCGATCATCTGTATGCCTCAGGTGTAATCATGCCATATCTGCAAAGTCTAAAACTCAAAGACATGGTTATCGCCTCACCGGATGTGGGAGGTTCAAAACGTGCCAACACTTATGCCAAATATTTTGGATGTCCGCTCGTGCTATGCAATAAAACACGTGCACGAGCCAACGTGGTTGAGAGCATGCAGATCATCGGAGATGTCAAAAACAAAAATGTGATTATCATTGATGATATGGTGGACACGGCCGGCACAATAACAAAGGCAGCCGACATAATGAAAGAGGCCGGTGCACTGACCGTGCGCGCTTGTGCATCCCACTGCGTGATGAGCGGGCCGGCCAGTGAGCGCGTACAAAACTCATCATTGGAAGAGATTGTATTCACAGACTCAATACCATACACGAACCGTTGTGCAAAAGTAAAGCAGATTTCCGTTGCGGACATGTTTGCCGAAGCTATCAGAAGAGTTATCCATAATGAAAGCATCAGTAATCTGTATTTAGTATAATACGATAAGTTTTAATAACAAAAATTTATTTATGAGCAAATTTTTCATGACATTCATCGGATTGGTGGCTGCAAGTTGTATGTTTGCAGCCTGCCAGTCTGATACATACCACATAAAAGGAAGCGGTACGGCACTGACCGACGGAGATATCCTGTATCTGATTACAGATGTAGAAAAAGGCATTCCCGGCGATACAATTGTAGTGAAAGACGGAACATTCGAACTGGAAGGGCAAGCAGATTCTGTCATACTCTGTGCCATCCAAGACCAATACCGGCGGAAATTCGTCATTCCTTTTTTCATCGAACCCGGTACAATCAAGATTGAAATATCAAAAGACCGACAGTCCGCCATTTCCGGACAATACTTGTCTGAACGACCGGTCACAAAAGTATCCGGTACCTCTATAAACAATGAATGGCAGAAAGTGGTAGACAGTTCGACCGTACTCGCACAGAAAATAGAACGAATAGGACAGCTTATTTATGAGAACAAATTAGGCAAAGACGAACTTGACGCAAAGGAAAAAGAAATAAAGGCGTTAAGAAACGACTTCAAAAATATTATTGTCGATTATGCAAAAAAGAATATAAAGAATGAGCTCGGATATTTTATTGTCATATATTATGAAGGAGTTCTTGACCCGGTCACACATCTCGAATTGGTAAACCTTCTGCCGGAGAAAGTGAGACAGAGGAGCACAATAAAAATGCTCAGTCAACGACTTGAAAAAGAACAGACCACGGCAATCGGCAAGAAAATAAACGACTTCACGATGAATGACATCAACGGCAAGCCCCAAAGCATAATGAGTGAAATAGCAAAACACAAGCTAACCGTTATCGATTTCTGGGCAAGTTGGTGCGGACCATGCCGTCAAGAAATGCCGAACGTCGTCAAACTATATAACGATTATAACTCCAAAGGGCTCGGGATAATAGGTATCTCTCTCGATAAGAAACAGCAAGATTGGGAAAACGCAACCAAAAATCTTGGCATTAAATGGGTTCAGCTCTCTGACTTGGAAGGTTGGAACAACGCTGCCGCAAAAATGATGAACGTCCGCTCCATTCCACAAACTATTATAGTAGACAATAAGGGTACTATAATAGCTAAAGGGCTACGAGGTGCCGAACTTGAATCTTTTGTACAATCAAAATTGAAATAATCGGGGATCCCCAAATAATAAGGGATAATCATCAGGAAAACCCGTAAAATACAACAGTGTTTCCATTAAAGATTATTGTTTAATGGAAACACTGTTTTCTATTTCTCTTCTCTATTATAAATAAATCAATCATTCGTTAACCGCACCACAAAAACCGCATAATCCCTTTTCTGTCATCTCCCTTCCACAATTACCACAATAATATCTTGTACGCGATTTTTTCAAATATTGTGAAACGGCCCAAATAATATATACCACAAGTAACAGATAGCCTACATAATATAATGCGGATATACTGAAAACCACATAATCAACTGCACAAACAGCCATCAGCCCACTGACATATAATAACGCATCTGCAAAAGGAAGTTTACGGAAAACATCGTCGACAGTCGCTATTCCTACAATAACTATAGCCCAAACAGAAGTGACGAATATACCAAGATGAAACGGCAATCCAAACGGATTAAGGGAAGGATGATAATAAAAATGCCGCCAAGATTCATTGCCGAACAACTGGATAGTGGCATAGAAAACAGCCGATGCCGACACGAGCAATGCCAATAACATCGGATAAAATGAATTTATATCGTGAAAATGAACGATATGAGCATGACGCCTCATTATAAGCCGTAATAAATAAATGGCCGTCACGATGACAGCAAAAGCAAGAAAAATAAGCAGATGTGTATCTGAAAAGACATCAATAAACTGTGATATAGGATCATCCGGTTGCACAGCAGGCAACATGGCGACCTCGCGAACCCACCCTTGGGTGGCTTGGTCACGAGCAATCTTCACCCATACAGAATCAATGGTATCAGCAGGCATTATCATTATGTCCGCAACGACAACGCGATCTCCACGAGTAACCGAAGCAGAATCAAAAGGCAATTCATCAGGTGCCTGGCACACCAACCGCAATGTATCGGCTTTAACAAGAAAGTTATAGTTCTGAGAGTAATGATGCGTAGTGAAAAAAGAGACAGAGTCTATCTGTCGCAAATCAGTGGTGCTCCATGCGTCAGGAGTTGGTGTCGATGAATTGTAACAAGAAACCGACAACAACAAAAAACAAATATAAAAAACTATCTTTTTCATTTATATATATTCATCTGACAGTTACGACAATCAAACTCTAAACGAAAACGACGACCATCCGGTAAAGACAGATAAAGCGGTTCGTGCCATTGTGCTTTTTTCCCTCCATTTTTCATACAAAATCCTAACGCATGACGCAGGCAATACCTGCATTGCATTATTGGAACATCTGTATCTCGTTGAAGCTCAAAAGCCTGTTTCAAAGATGTCTTACCTTTCCTTTCATAAAACGTACGTGACCGGCTATTGGATATATTATACATCACGGCATCTGGATACTCAGGCACGGAAGACACCTTTGACTCATCCAAACAATTGCCATTTACCGGAAAAGAACCGCTCATACGTTCCAATTTGTCTATAACGGAGCGCCGCATTTCGGAAAGAATACTTGAAGGAATGAAATAATCAAAATCATCCGGCACAATAATTTCCGAACATTCATAAACTGTATTTCCGAGTTTTGACAGTTGACGAATTATATTCTCTCTCTGAGAAGTTAATGCCGGTTGATGTTCTGCCTTGAGTACAAACGATGCAGCACACAGCCCTTTTATCTCGGCATTCAAGACAAATCCATCTTCGGTGGACGTCAAAAACATTGCAACCGGTATTTTCCTTATCTGACCGGACTTAGACAATAGTCGTTCAAAAACGACATCATTATTACGGTAAAGTTTCATTCCGGCATGGAGATTACAAGGCATTTTCAGGGGGAAAAGCCTGTTACCCTCTACTCTATTGATACGAAAACCTTCAAGTTCATGATTATCATTAATAAAACATATCCCATCACCATTCGCAAAACTTGACACCCCCGCAACATTAAATGAAGTCCCACGTATTTCCTTGACCGTTCCGACAAATTCGCCGATTGATTTCGGAGTGTCCATTGATGCCATATCCGATTGACGGCCATCGGCAAAATATGTTGTAAAACCACGATTAAACGACTTTGAAAGTTCCGGATTAAAACCATGATTACAATGCCCGAGCGATGCCCTGCGATATTTTCCATTATTCCTGCAAACAATATCATCCAGCAAACGACTATATGCCGCCGTGACATTCTTCACATAAGATATGTCTTTCAGTCTGCCTTCTATCTTGAAAGAAGTCGCCCCCGCATCGACAAGTCTTTCAAGATTGGCACTCTGATTCATATCTTTTAATGACAGAAGATGACGATTTCGCTCTATTACTTTGCCTGAAGAATCGGACAAATCGAACTTTAAACGACAAAACTGGGCACACTCACCCCTATTTGCCGAACGATTAAAACAATATTGCGAAGCATAGCACAAGCCACTATAAGCAACACATAAAGCGCCATGAACGAACACTTCAAGCTCAACATCCGGAACCTTATCATGTATTTCCGCTATCTCCGATATGGACAGCTCACGCGCCAGGACGACCCTACGGAAACCAATATCTCTCAGCCACCGTACTTTTTCAGGCGTCCGATTATCCGTTTGCGTACTGGCATGTCTTGCCGCCTTTTTCACCATGCCCATAACCGCCATATCCTGAACAAGCACCGCATCAACACCAACATTCTCCAACTGTTCAATGAGACTACTGGTATCATCTAATTCGTTATCATAAATTATAGTATTTACCGTAACATACACCTTTGCCGCAAAGCGGTGGGCATAACGGCACAACTCGCCTATATCACTTACGGAATTACCAACGGCAGCACGAGCACCAAAACGCTCGGCACCGATATACACTGCATCTGCGCCATGATCTATGGCGGCCTTACCACACTCTAAATCTCTCGCAGGGGCAAGAAGTTCTAACTCTATCACTTTATATTATTTATATCAAACGGTGTCTCCTGATAAACGTAATAGTTTATCCAATTATTATAAAACAAATTGGCATGTGCGCTCCATGTCATAAGCGGCGGATTGGATGGATTGTCATCACGATAATAATTTATCGGCATGTCCACATCGTCGCGCACATACTTATCGCGTTTATACTCGTTATCCAATGTATCGGGAGCATACTCGAAATGGCCCGTTATGAAAAACTCACGACCATTACGCGCCATGACTATACCGACACCACTCTCAGATGATTCCGCTATAAGAGACAACTCGGGGGTAGCTAATATATCACCACGGCGAATCTCGGTATGACGGCTGTGAGGCATATTGAAAATATCGTCAAACCCTCTGAAAATAGGAAGTCTCGCATTAAGAGCATATTGACTGAATATACCGAATTTCTTCTTTGCAAGCGGATATTTGGGAATTCCATAATGGTAATAAAGACCGGCCTGTGCAGCCCAACATATATAAAGCGTAGAAGTGACATGACTTTTGGCCCACTCAAAAATAACTTTAATCTCATCCCAATATGTCACATCTTCATATTCATACGTCTCTACCGGAGCTCCGGTTATTATCATACCATCGAATTTTTCTTTCGACATATCTTCAAAATCACGATAAAACATTAACATGTGCTCTATCGGCGTATTTTTAGGCGTATGACTCTTTAACCTCATGAAACTGATATCCAACTGCAAAGGAGTATTGGATAAAAGACGAACAAGATCTGTCTCTGTCGTTATCTTCAAAGGCATAAGATTGAGGATGACTATTTTCAACGGCCTTATATCCTGAGAAGTGGCACGTGAATCATCCATCACAAAAATATTCTCTCGCTTTAAAAGTTCTATGGCCGGCAGCCTGTCCGGTAATCTTAATGGCATTTTCTTATATTATATTTTTAAACAATCTTCATTACACATACCGATACATTATCATAACCACCTGCCGCAATAGCCACAGCGCTTAATACATCGGCATTACCGCCTCTCATCAAAATTCTTCTTATCTCTGTATCGGAAAGCATATCACTTAGACCATCGGAGCACAAGACATAAATATCTCCATCTTCAATAATGTCGGTAAATTCGTTTATATCAAGATATGTGGTTTTACACCCGCCACCAATACAATTGGTAACACCTTTCACCGGATTATCGGTATCTACAACGGAACTTGAATGGTCTGTGGAAATCTGTACGATCTCATCGTTTCGCAGACGATATAAACGGCTGTCACCACAATTCATCCAAAAGAATTTATTTCCATAAAATATTATACCGACCAATGTCGTTCCCGTTTTAGATAATCGTGGGTTTACATAACCCTGCGAAGATACGATCTGGTTTATTGAACCTAACCAATTATTCAACAAATTCTTTAAACCGTCTGTTGTCAATAAATCCGGTAAATCATCTATAAAAAACTTTAAATTAGACAATGTTTCCGCACTTGCAATATCACCAGAATTATATCCCCCCAAACCATCAGCCAACGCAATGACAAACCGATTGGAATCCAATAAAGATAAATTCATGTCGAGACTATTGTCTCGTATGAATTTATCGGCAACGAGAATCATATCTTCGTTATGATCCCGTATATTACCGATATGGCATGACGCAGAAACATTTATATATCTCATACTATGCTTACTTGCAATTTCAAATTGGCAATCATCAACAAATCACCGTCTTTCAGTATATGAATTTTATCTGGTAATAATTTATTTCCATTGACCATTGTTCCATTCGATGAATTCTTATCAACGACTCCCCACCCATCTGATGAAGAATAAACAAACTGTGCATGCTGACCGGAAATGTACATATTGTTCTCAAACAAGTGTTTATGCACTCCAACTCTACGTCCTATTATATCACCATTAGATACAGACATACTAATACCTTGCTGTGCATTTGACAAAACCAGATCTGACAATGGAATACTTTTCAGTTCTTCATCAGAAGATTTAGAACTACCCATAAAGCCACCACAATTTGTGCATCGTTTCCCTATACCCACATGACCACAAGTTTCACAGAATAAAAGCATCTGGCCACACTGATCGCAGTATAGTGAGTCATCATCTATCTCTTCTTTGCAATTCGGGCATATTATCATATCTCACACTTCTTTTTATATCATTGGATAAACATCAGTTCGGTATATCTTCCGGAGTTATTAACCGATAAGTCTCATCTGTTACTTGAGATTGAGGCATGGATGACACTCGGACTGATAATTGTTGAATTGTTAAATCAAAAACATTACGCATCTCACGAGCATTTCCAAAAGAACTGTCTTTATTCATTACTTTATGGAAAATCAAATCCATTAATTTAAACTCCGCAGTTGGAGATAATACATATTGCTCCATAGAAGCTATTTGCTTAAATATGGCAAGAAGCTCATTCTCATCATAATCATCAATATGCATACGATGAGTGAAACGCGACGCCAATCCACTATTAACAGAAAGAAATTCATCCATCAAATCTTTATATCCGGTGGCTATGACAACAAACTTTCCACGATCATCCTCCATACGTTTCATGAGAGTATCTATTGCCTCTTTCCCATAAGTATCATTTTCACCACTCAAAGTATAAGCCTCATCTATAAACAAGACACCACCGATTGCTTTATCACAGACATTGTTTACTATTTTAGGTGTCTCTCCCATATATTTCCCCACAAGATCTGCACGACTGACTTCTATGACATTACAAGAAGGCAAGATATCCATACTTTGCAACACCTCACCCATTTTCCTGGCAATAGTTGTCTTTCCTGTACCTGGATTTCCAGTTAGTACAAAATTCAATGCCATTTGCTGCACTCTCCCTACACCATTAGCTGTACGTTGCTTCATAAACATATTCTGTACAGCCAAACGTCGTATCATATTCTTAACCGAACGCATGCCGATAAACTTATCCAACTCATTAAGAACTTCATCCAATGAACGGGCTTTTCCATGCTGCGATACGGGCAGATCGTCTACCATAATACGATACATATCATCCTCAACGAAATCAGCACTTCCTATATTTGTCATCAAACGCCGGCTCTGCCTTTCAACCGTCTCATCAAAAATACGACGAACTTCACGGGCATTTCCAAAATTTTTATCGCGCCTAAGATATAACTGTTCAAATATTCTCTGAACGGACAACTCGGTATCTGAATCTAATATAAACTTCCTCGCATCACTCATTTTCATGAATATCTCCTTTAACTCTTCGGGAGTATAATCATCAAAATGTATCGTTTGTGTAAAACGACTTTTCAAACCTGGATTGGAATTGATGAAATCATGCATCTGATCCGTATATCCCGCAACAATACATACAAACTTTCCACGATCATCTTCCAAACGCTTCAATAATGTATCGATAGCTTCTGTTCCAAATGAATCATTATCATTTGACTTTAATGTATACGCTTCATCAATAAACAAGACACCACCGATGGCGGAATCTATCAGTTGATTTGTCTTTATTGCTGTCTGCCCGCTATACCCTGCAACAAGTTTACTTCTATCAGCCTCTACAAGATGCCCTCTTGACAATATCCCCAATGTCTTGAATACCTCTGCCATAATTCGAGCAACAGTTGTCTTGCCTGTACCCGGACTTCCCGTAAAAATATAGTGTTTCCCTTGAAACGTATTTGCCTCACCACGTCTAATTTGTAAATTAAGGAATGAAGCAAGGTTAGATATTTCCGTCTTGACCGATTGTAATCCGACCAGACCATCGAACCGCTTCAAGCAATCATTAAAATCTATTATTTTAGGTTTATCATAAGGAATGTCATCTGCCTCTATTGTCATTAATTGCTCATCCGTAATCGTCTGTGAATTAGAACGTTCTAAACGTTGTGCCTGATTCTTACAAATTGAATCGAACAAAAGGCGCATTGTTCTGCCATTGGCAAAATCTTTGTCCCTCTGTTCATACATTTCTTTTATCTTATCCCGCACAAGTAGCTCAGCCTGCTCTGACAATATGTATTTCTTCTCTTTCGCAAACGCAAGCAATATATTAAACAATTCTTCCGGAGAATAATCCTCTATATTAAGAAAATAATTAAATCGACTTCTGAAACCTGGATTGACACGGAATAGATTATCCATCTCCATCCTATACCCGGCTAAAATGACAACAAATTTATTCCTGTCATCCTCCATACGTTTCATTAATTTTTCTAAGGCTTGGGTTCCTTGGCTGTCATATTCACCAGAACGGTTTAAAGGAGCCAAGGTATAGGCTTCGTCTATAAAAAGAATACCTCCCAATGCTTTTTCACACAATCTATCAACCATCTTAGGGGTCTCTCCTTGATAAGGGCTTACCATACCTGAACGGTCTGTCTCAACGACATGACCGCTATCAAGATATCCAATAGATGCCAATATCTCACCTAACTTACGGGCTATTGTTGTTTTTCCTGTACCGGGATTTCCTGTAAGAACAATATGCATTCCCATTTTGTTCCGATCTCCCAGTCCACGTTCAAGACGCTCTGAATTGTTTTTTACCGAATATGCTATTTCCCGCACTGCACGTTTGACCTCATTCATACCGATATAACAATCCATGTCAGCTAATATTTCCTCAAGCTGTCTTTCTTCTGGAACATATCCTCGTATATCATCTTTTTCAACCCGAACAGCCTCTGCACCTCTGGTGATAAAAGAAGTAAAAATATCTTCAGCGGTCTTGGTTGCCAAATGAGCGTACCCAAAACTCTCATCCTTAATCTTTACACTATATTTGAAAAAACTTTGTAGTTTTTTCTCCGCATCAGTAGAATAATTGGTTATTCCATATTTCTTTTGTAATACTTTCCTACAAATTTCATATAATTCCTTATATCCGGGAGCAGGAAGTTGAAAACGGTACTTAAATCTATTGGCAATGGCTGGATTATTCACCAAAAATTCGTCTAACCCTTTATTCAATCCGGAAATGATTACAATAGGATCATCATTCCAATGTTCCATTTCCACAAATAACTTATCAAGCGGATTTACTTGATTGGCATATCTGTCCGGCAATAGTTTTTGGACATTATCGAAGAAAAGCAATCCACCACAAGACTTCTTTATATTATCATCCCATTTATCTACAAACCGTTGATAGTCAACTGCGTCAACTACCGTCAATTTGGGTTTGCTTATTATCTTATGTTGATAAAAATAATCACGAATTATTGTAGAAAGCATTGTTTTTCCCGTTCCAGTCTCTCCTATGATAATAGCATTTACACTCAACCTTACATTATTTACATCCTTACGCGAACGCAAATAAGTATAAGTATCAACAACTGATTTAAGCTGTTGCTTCATTTCGTCAAGACCGACAATCTCATCAAGCAAATCATGTTCTGCAAACGGGCGTCCACACCATTTACAATACTTTGCTATATCACGATTCTTTTTATTACAATACTTACAGTTCATTGCCTTGACTACTATGCATCGTGCTTTATCTGATTTATAATTTTTACAGGATTAACTTTCCTGTCATTTAAGAAAGGGGGATTTACATCAAGCAAATTCGGATTATATATAATCATTTCCAAAACCAACAATATCCCCATAAGACTCCATAAAAAATAATGAAGAACCCTTTCACCGGAAACGGTACGAATATTGTTTCGTATTTCATCCAATGCACCAAATTTGGAACCAATAAACTTGTACGACTTTACTTTTAATGCATAATATAAAGGTTCTATCAACGCTGTTCTTATATCATCTTCTAATATTTCATTTACAAGTTGTTTCGTCTCTATCACCGTTTTACGAGAATCAGTATAATGACATGTCATCATATATAACAATGTCAAAACAACTATCATTGGAACAAACAATACAGGAATGTTATTCTCAATATATTTCAATAGTCCAACCGGTATAAATATAGACAAAAAGCCCAATACCCCAAAAATAGAAGATAATAACAGCCCATAGCCTTTAAAAAATATTTTTGTTCCAAGTATCAAAGCTGATGTGACTCCAACCGGTATTCCGATTGTAAACCAATAATGACCCAATACATGATTTCTGTCACCTACACCAAAGATAATCACAAGAAATAACCAAATTATACATATTACATAGAATGCCCAACGCCAACTGTTTTCACGTATACTTAACATTTTATGCTCACCAAACAATTCTTTATACTTCTCTTCACGTTCCTCTTTTGCTTTAATAAATCTTTTATAATAAACATTTTGAGCATCAAAAAGACCTATAACATTTATCCATTTCTCTAATGCCTTCTCATAACTATAAGTCTCATTAAAATCCTTATAAGGATCTTCATGATAATAAACGGACAACCACTGTGAAAAAGCTCCAGAACGGATTTCACTTCTTATCTCTGACCTATATTTATTGTCAATCTCCAACCCATTGGTCAATCTTACGCCATCAGGAAGTTTATAACTTGGACTTACATTTAATATTAAACACATTCGATATGCAGCGGTACGTAAATCATACAAACATAAACGCTCCCTATTATCCTCACTGTCTACGTTAAAACATCTTTTTGCTTCATCCACGAACTCCAACCAACCATGTCGTTTAGCAAAAAACACAAAACGACCATCAAGATCAGAATACTCAGTTATAAGATTTTCAAATTCAGCCTCATCTACATTCTGCCAACACACTAATTGTTCATTTAGCAATTCACCAATCTTTTGAGGTGTATCAGCATCTTTCAAATCATAAGCAACACTACTGTCTATACTGTAGAATACTTTGTAAACCAAATCTTTTGAGTAAGATTGTCCCTTCGTTATCTCACGAAGAGTCTCACATGTCATAAAGTCGGCATGGCTATACATCCAAGATAACAGACGTCCATCAGTTATACTATGCCAATCATCTTCCGTAAGATGCTCATAACCAAAACACCTGATTATATCAGATATTGTTGAAGACTGATATAATTCAAAAAAAGGCATTTCTGGATCTATCTCATATACAATTCTTTTTAAAGCTTTGCGTCCATCATTACCCTCACTGCTAATCTGAATATAACTTTGCAGCCTGTTTATATCCAATCGTGTATGAGTCTCCAAATACAACCAAAAATTATCTCTAAAATCTTTTAAAGATACAATATATTCATCTGAATAATTCAACAATGACTTTGCAACATCATGAATCGTATTACATGAATTACCATGGATGTCATGGTAAGGGTATGTTGGATCCATTGTATATACCGCAACCATCAGACCAGCCATTTGCTCTGTCGGATATTTATTCTTGACTATATCATCCAATGCTACGCTTAACTTTGTATTGCCACTATGTTCAAACCATTCCTTTAATTGTCCTCCATATAGATAATTACAAGCAATACGCTCGTTATCAAGCAACATCGGTATTAATTCATTAACATTTTCCGCAATCAAATTCTTATCCGGATCTACAACAAAAGAGCCGTATTTAAGATATGGAGATGATATATCAACCTTAGGATTCTCTCCTAAAAACCACTGTTCAACTTCTTTATATTTCCAACGAGATTCAGTATTAACGGAAGTTAATCCCTGTATTATTATTTTTATTCGATTTGGTAATTCTGATATTCCAGGAATTCGTCCTTCTTTTTTATGCTTTATTATTAACCTTTCATTAGTATTAAGGTTATTCATACCAATCCAAAGATTCAATAATGTTATTCCCAAAGAATAATAATCAGCCGCAGTTGAAATCTCTACGGCTCCATCTATAACATCATTATACATTTCCGGAGCCGCATATAAAGGTGTGCGAGCCTGCGTCGTACAATGCAAAAAACCTTCTTTGGTTATTATTGACGATATTCCAAAATCTCCAAGTACCAATTCCGAATGCCCAACATCCCGAAAAAAGAAATTACTTGGCTTTATATCTTTGTGTATAATACCATTGCTATGACAACAAGCCAATGCTGCCGCCGCTTGTAAAGATATACGACGAAACAAATCTATATCTCCATTGATACTTATATCCGCCAACGTTCCCCCACAAAGATATTCCATCAATTCATAAAAACGCTTCTTGCCTCCAACATATATATATCCGAAATCATAGATATTGACAATCATATCAAAATCTATATTTGAAATTACTTTAAGTGCTTTATGCTTGATGTCTACATCAGAATAATACAATTTTAATACATAATCTTTTCCGTTATTATTAACAAGAAAAACTTGAGCTTCACCAGAATTATTACTAAGAGTACGGACTTTATAATATGTTACACCACGTAAAACGAATTCATTCTCGCTTATATCCGAAGATTCTGCAATAGAATTGACCCTTAGGGTCCGACACACATCACCGGCATTTTGATCCGACTGCACGTTTCTATCCCCTATAGCATCATAGCGTATCGTAATATCATCCTTAATCATTTATATCATCCTTAATCTGTTCTGTATTATTATAACCTAACACAACCCATTTACCACCAAGATGAGGTTTAGCACACCCACAAGGGTTGCTATGCAATGCTTGCTTATAATTACATTTCCAAGCAACTTTAACTCCCATCGGTTTAGTTGCCATTACAAAATTTCGTGCCTTTACAGGAGATGGTATTGGTTTTAAAGCCATTCGCTCCAATACTTCTGTCATCAGACTTAATTGGCTTTTTTTTCTCTTATCCAATTCTTCTTTCGTCATACGCCGCGAAACACGTTTTTCTATTAACGGCTCCGTTATTCCCTTGTCTTTGGCTAATAATTCCAAAACCCTAATACGTAACTTTTCCGTATCTTTATCCTTTACAACATCATTTTCTGATTCATAAGGAATTATGTTCTCCAAATCAACTAATCCCCTAATCAACAAACCTAACTCTTTATAATCGGAATCTGCATGTTTACTTTCAAATAACAAACGTGCATCATCGGTTAACGGCATTCCGCATTGCCTACAAAAAGAAAAATTATTGACTTTGTTACAATACGGACAAGTTATCCCTTCACGAGGACAACCACATTCAGAGCAATAAGAAGCAGAATCATCCAAAAGCGCTCCGCAATACGAACAAATATCTTTTCGGACATAATTCTGACATGATTCACAATAATCTGCATCACCATCCATAGATGCACTGCAAATAGGGCATAAAGATGCCTCCATTCTTTGTGTATATTGATTAAACGGAGTCGGTTCTATTTTATATCCCGATTCTGGCATCCTTTCTGGTCGCAAAGTTTTCTCTATATGACCGTTTTGTTCCAAATCATTTACATTGACATCTGCCATATATAATTATTGCTTATATTTCCTTGTTTTATTTAGAAATCGTTCTTATCTCCCGGCAATTTCGTTTTTTCATTGCATTAGGATTATACTCTTTTGGCAAAGATACGAATATTTTATTATAAAAACAAAAGACTGCCGTAAATAATTATACGACAGTCTAATATACAAAAGATAAGTTTCAAATCACCATAAAGACAAACGCTTTTCTTTGGGAATAAACATAGAGTCTCCTTCTTTGATATTGAATGCGTCGTACCACATATCTATATGTGGCAAAGCTCCATTAACACGCCAACGACCTAATGAATGAGGATCGCTTTTTGTCCGATTTCGGATTTCAGCTTCCGTTATATTAGCAGCCCATACACCAGAATAAGCCAAAAAGAAGCGTTGTTCTGGGGTAAAACCATCTATAACATCAAGTTTCATATCTTTTGTTGCATTCACAAATCCATAATAAGCAACTTGCAATCCACCATGATCTGCCAAATTCTCACCCAACGTAAAACGACCGTTAGCATTCAAATCCGGTAACACCTTGATATTTGAGAAATAATCAGCATATTCATCTGCACGTTCAGTAAAATTCTTTCCATCTGATTCGGTCCACCAATCCTTCATATTTCCGTTTTTATCATAATGACGGCCCTGATCATCAAATCCGTGAGTCATTTCATGACCGATTACAACACCGATAGCTCCATAATTAAAGGCATCATCTGCTTCTGGATCAAAAAAAGGCGGCTGTAGTATTCCTGCCGGAAAACAAATTTCATTCGTTGTCGGATTGTAATAGGCATTTACCGTTTGAGGATACATATACCATTCATCACGATTAACAGGCTTACCAGCTTTATTGTCAACTGTCCACTTATTCCAGAATCTCTGACATTCTATAATATTCTCCAAATAAGACTTTGTATTATCTATCTTTAAATCTGAAAAATCAATCCACTCATCAGGATATCCTATTTTAACATAAAAAGCAGAAAGTTTATCAAGTGCATTCTGCTTTGTCAACTCACTCATCCATTCTTGTGCTTTTATTCTCTCACCAAGAGATATTTGAAGATTGCGCACCAATTTCTGCATACGTTCTTTTGATGATGAGGGAAAATACTTATCTACATATATTTTTCCCAACGCCTGCCCCATAACATTCTCAACTTGTCCGGTTGCCCGTTTCCATAACGGATGATTTTCTTTGCGACCTGACATTGTTTTACCGAAAAAGTCAAAATTAGCCTCTACAACATCATCACTTAAATAATTGGCATAGCTGATTATTTGCCCCCACTCCATGTAATCACGATATTCATCAGGAGAAATATTAGCAATCAATTTATCGACACACTCAATAAAATCGGGTTGTCCAACCACCAGTTCCTGAATATGTTCCGTTTTCAAACCAGAGGCATTAGATATTTCAACCAATTTAATATGAGGGTATTTTATCTTAAAATCCTTTAATGATATTTTATTATAATTTGCTTCGGGATTACGCAATTCTGTCATTGATTTTGAAGACTTTGCCAATTCTGTTTCAAGTTTCATTATGTTCTTCATCTTCAATATTGCAGCTTTTTCACTGAATCCGAATAACTTAAACATTCTCACGATATGCTTCTTATATGCATCACGAATTACTACTGTCGCCGTATCTTCATCAAGATAATACTCTTTTTGTCTCAAAGTAATTCCACCCTGATTTATGTTCAAAATGTTCATACTCGCATTCTTATCATCAGCACCAATGTAAGCGGAGAAAAACTCATTATCACCATTGGCTGCTAACTCCAATTGGATTTTAAAAAGCGCATCTACAGTCTTTGCTTTTTCCAGTTTACGTATTATTGGCATAATCGGCTTAACACCATCTTTATTACGTCGCACGGAATCCATCGCCAATTTATACAGATCACTTAATTTGCATTCTGTAGTTCCTGATGCATAAGTATTATTTCTCAAATCATTCAATATGGAATTAATACGTTTATTGTTATTTTCGCCAAGTTGGTCAAAACTACCAAACCGAGAATATGCTGCCGGCAACGGATTGTTTCTCATCCATCCTCCACAAGCAAACTCATAAAAATCCGTCGCCGGATTAGCTTCACGATTAAGATTTGATAAGTCTATTCCCGATTTCAATTGCTCCTGTGCCATCGTCGCAATAGACATTGATGCAAAAGCGACAACAGGCAAAATTCGTTTAATTTTCATCTTAATATATTCTTAATTATTAATGTTTATACTTTCCAATTCTTCAGAAAAATGTTCCCAACGCTCCACCTCCTCATCAAGTTCTCGCCTGGTCTCAGTATATTCCGCTATATACTCCATATTAGACGCATTTTCCGGCAAACTGAGAATTAAATCAAGCTCCTTTAACCGCTTTTCCTTTTGAGAAATTTTTAATTCTGACTCCGCAATAGCTCTCTCTGCTTTACGTATTCTTTTCTGCTGTTCTTTATGCTCCGAATAACTTAACTTATTTTTTGTCACTGACGTCTCTGCCTTCTTTTCTTCAATAACCTGACAGGCATTTTCCAACTGATTAAGTGAGTCTATATTGTGCTCTTTCAAGAAATCATATATTCCTCCAATATGCTCTTTTACTTTTCCTCCTCCAAATTCATATATTTTTGTCACCAACCCATCAAGAAATTCACGATCATGGCTTACTATTATTGCCGTTCCGTCAAAAGCCCTTATTGCTTCTTTAAGAACATCTTTCGACTGCATGTCAAGATGATTGGTGGGTTCATCCAATATAAGAAGATTTACCGGTTCAAGCAACAGTTTTATCATTGCCAAACGACTACGTTCACCACCACTCAACACTTTCACCTTTTTATCTGATGCTTCTCCACCGAACATAAAAGCGCCAAGGATATTATTTATCTTCAATCTTATCTCACCTTTGGCTACATTATCTATGGTTTCAAAAACGGTAATATCCTCATCAAGCATCTGAGCTTGATTTTGTGCAAAATAACCTATCTGTACATTATGACCTATTTTGAGATTTCCTGTATATGGTATTTCATTCATTATACATTTCACAAGCGTTGACTTACCTTCACCGTTTTTTCCTACAAAAGCAACTTTTTCGCCACGCTTTATAGTAAATATAACATTATCAAATACCAAATGTTCGCCATAATCCTTACGAACATCTTCGCATATTATCGGATAATCTCCACTTCTCAAACATGGCGGAAACTTCAAGTGCAGTGCAGA
The DNA here is from genome assembly GCF_002933775.1 of Prevotella sp. MGM1. Taxonomy (GTDB): domain Bacteria; phylum Bacteroidota; class Bacteroidia; order Bacteroidales; family Bacteroidaceae; genus Prevotella. The sequence continues at coordinate 188,334 of NZ_BEWV01000136.1, read as the reverse complement.
ATTGTCTACTTCATCTATCTCAATTGGAACAATCTTTGCCAGTTGCTTTATTCTGCTTTGCACTTGAACCGCTTTTGTGGGTTTATATCTGAACTTTTCTATAAAATTTTTCATCTCAGCAATCTCTTTCTGCTGATTTTCATATGCACGCAATTGCTGTTCACGACGCTCTTTACGCAACTCTACGTATTCATCATATTTCACACGATAGTCAATCACTTTACCGCATGATATTTCAAGCGTACGATTAGTTACATTGTTGATAAAAGCTCTGTCATGACTCACCAAGACAACAGCTCCCGACGACTGTGTAAGAAATTGTTCCAGCCATTGAATACTCTCAATATCAAGATGATTAGTCGGCTCATCAAGAAGCAGTACATCTGGCTTCTGCAACAGTATTTTTGCCAATTCTATTCGCATTCTCCACCCGCCACTGAACTCGCTTGTCGGACGCTCTAAATCTGTTCGCACAAATCCAAGGCCACATAATGTGCGTTCTATTTCCGCCTCATAATTCTCTGCTCCCATCATCATGTACCTCTCATGCTCCTGAGTGAACTTCTGTACTAATTCCATATATTCCTCACTCTCATAATCGGTACGCTCCATCAGCAGGTTGTTTAGTTCTTCTACTTTCTCTTTCAGAGCCGTTATGCCAGCAAAAGCCTTACGTGTCTCTTCGCGTACTGTCGTATTATCCTGCAACTTCATTACTTGCGGCAAATAGCCAACAGTTGTATCGTTAGGAACCGAAACAACACCAGATGTTGGTTTTTGCTGTCCGCACAATATTTTGAGCATTGTAGATTTTCCCGCACCATTCTTACCGACAAGTGCTATACGATCACGTGGATTTACAACGAAACTAACATCACCGAACAATGGTTTTATACCGAACTCAACCTTTAATCCTTCTACTGATAACATTATAATAATTCTGTAAAACCTGATTTTATATAAATTGGAACAGCAAAGGTAAGGAAAAAAGTGCGAACAATAGATATTTTAAGAAGTTTTCTAATATTATAGACAAATATAATCCATAGAAAAAACATTTGGCAGAATACCATATTGAATTCTTTGCCAAATAAAAAAGTAATACATAAAGTTTATTATTTCAATTAATTGATTAATTTTGCATGATAATAAAAAACATTTAATATGAAAAAACTTTTTTATATTTCCATCTTTACATTATTATTCGTATCCTGCCAAGAATCACTTGAAGATAGATGTGCACGAGAAGCCATGTCATACACCGAAAAGAAATGTCCTGCTAAGCTTGGTGAGAATACGACAATTGATAGCTTGATATTCGAGAGAGAAAGTCACACATTGCATTACTATTACACTCTAACCGGAAATGCGGATAATATGGGGGTGTTTTCCTCGGTCGACATACGCAAAATTCTTCTTGACGAAGTAAAAAATTCCACGTCAATAAAAGCATACAAGGACAATGGCTATAATTTCGCATATACATATTTATCAGGAAAAGATAAAGGTAAAGTTTTATTCAATGCCACATTTACAGAAAAAGACTATAAATAGCTATCATAAGATGAACAAATGCCAATAAATACATATTTCCAAAATTTAATCGGGTGTAAAAGACAGTTCTTTTACACCCGATTAAATTTTGGAAATTAACTATTTACTCTTCAGCTGGTTTCATATTTGTATAAACCGTTTGCACATCGTCAAACTCTTCAAGACGCTCCACCATCTTGTCTATCGTCTCACGCTCTTCTGCCGTAACTTCTTTTTGGTCATTCGGTATGCGCGTAAATTCGGCCCCTGTAACATCAAAACCTTCTGTCTCCAAATGTTTCTGTATTTCACCAAAACTTTTCGGGTCTCCATAAATGGTTATTTCACCACTTTCTTCATCCTCATCATACTCATCCTCCACACCATAGTCAATAAGGTCAAGAATCATTTCGTCCATATCAATACCGTCCTTTTTCTTGAACGTGAACACACTCTTGTGGTCAAAAAGGAACGAGAGACTGCCTTGTGTTCCAAGATTACCATTAAACTTATTAAACACCGAACGCACATCACCGACAGTACGCGTTGTATTGTCGGTCAGAGTCTCAACGAATACGGCGATACCATGAGGGCCATATCCCTCATAAGTCACTTCTTTGTATTCACTCTGATCCTTACCCATCGCATTTTTGATTGCACGCTCAATATTATCCTTGGGCATGTTCTCACGCTTTGCGTTCGCAATGATAGCTCTCAGTGTAGGATTGTTCTCCGGTTCCGGACCTCCGGCTTTCACCGCTATGGCTATCTGCTTACCAATCTTTGTGAATGTACGGGCCATGTGTCCCCATCTTTTCAGCTTTGCTGCCTTACGATATTCAAATGCTCTTCCCATTGGAATTAGTTTTAACGGAGCTCTGCTCCAAGTTTATTCTTTAAATTTGTTATCAACTTATTCATTATGACATCTATCTGTTTGTCATTCAATGTCTTTGTCTCATCCTGCAAAATAAAATTCACGGCATAACTCTTTTTGCTTTCCGGAAGATTCTTCCCCTCATAAACATCAAAAAGTTCAACGTTTTTCAGCAGTTTCTTTTCCGTCTGACGGGCTATTTCCACTATCTGCGCAAACTCAATATTCTTGTCTATCAAAAGGGCGAGGTCGCGACTTACGGCAGGATATTTGCAAATCTCTTTATACAGAACCTTATTCTTGACAGTCGCTTTCATCAATGCGTCCCAATCCAATTCAGCATAATATACCGGCATATCAATATCTGCCGCTTTGAGCACATTCTTAGAAAGGCAACCCATTTCAACAAGTTTTCTTCCCCCTCTGTTTTCCAATGCCACGCCTGACGAGAATATCTCATTGTCACTCTTCTTTCTTACTACCATGCCTTCCAGCATTCCGATACGGCTCAGTATATTGCGAATATAAGCCTCCAACTCAAAATAACTTGTATCCTCATCCGCATGTATCCAACTGCCTTGCACACGTTTACCTGTCAGCCACAATGCCATATGATGGTTCTCGCTATATGCGGCAATGGGATTTTCCTCGTTTTTCTTCTCAGGATTAAAATGATATACATTTCCAAACTCAAAGAATTTAAGGTTGGCATTCCTGCGTTTGATATTATGCTCCAAACTCTCCAAACCACCGAATAGCAACGTCTGACGCATTACGTTAAGATCTGAACTCAACGGATTCATTATCTTAACGCACTCATCAACTGCATATGCGGCACTTTTTTCGTAATAAGTAGCCTTGGTTATAGAATTGTTCAATATCTCATTAAAACCACACCCAACAAGTTGCTCACTCACTAAATCCGCCAGGCAATGCTTACGGTCTTCATCACCTTTCACCACAAGACAACTCTTCAGTTGCATCGGTATCTCTACATTATTATATCCGTAAATACGGAGTATATCTTCAACAACATCACACGGTCTCTGCACATCCACTCTGTATGCCGGTATTTCAAGGTCTATTCCTGCTGCATCCTCAGCGGATATCTCCATTTCAAGACTGGTACAAATACTCTTTACCGTATCAGCTGATATATCCTTGCCAATCAATGTGTTAACATAATCATATTCAAGTCTAGCTCTCGCATTCTCAATCGGAACCGGATAGACATCTTTTATCTCCATAGACACCTGACCTCCAGCAAGTTCCTTGCACATTATCGCAGCTTGCTTCAATGCATAAATAATCCCATTGGGATCTACACCACGTTCAAAACGGAATGAAGCATCCGTACTAAGACCATGCCTGCGTGCACTCTTGCGAATCCATGTAGGATGAAAATATGCACTTTCAAGAACCACACTATGCGTTGTCTCATATGTTCCACTGCCTTTTCCTCCGAATATTCCAGCTATGCACATAGGCTCTTTATCATTGCAGATACTCAAATCATGTGCTCCAAGAACGTGTTCCACACCATCAAGCGTTATAAACTTGGTTCCCTCTGGCTGTGTACGAACAACAATCTTGTTACCCGTTACCATATCTGCATCAAAACAGTGCAACGGTTGCCCATAAGCCATCATGATATAATTGGTTATGTCCACGATATTGTTTATTGGGCGCAGACCTATCACTTTCAGTTTATTCTGCAACCATTCTGGACTTTCTTTTACCTCACATCCGGTTATGCTCACACACGCATATCGTTTACATGCTTCCGTATTCTCTATAACCACATCAACCGGATGTTCCGTATTATCTACCGTAAACTTCAAACAATCCGGACGATGCAGACTTGTTTCATATCCGTTGCTCCGCAACCATGCATAAAGATCGCGCGCCACCCCCCAATGCGACAATGCATCAGCACGATTTGGAGTGATATCCACTTCTATCAGCCAGTCACTTTCCAAATTGTAATACTCCGCCGCCGGCTGTCCCACAGGAGCATCTTCCGGCAAAACAATAATACCGTCATGACTTGCACCGACTCCTATTTCATCTTCGGCACATATCATACCATAACTCTCTACTCCACGGAGTTTCGACTTTTTTATAACAAACTCACTATCGCCATCGTAAAGCACACACCCCAAATCAGCCACGATAACTTTCTGACCGACAGCCACATTAGGTGCACCGCAAACAATCTGTGAGGGAATCTCATGCCCCAAATCTACCGTAGTAACATGAAGATGATCCGAATTTGGATGTATATCGCATGTCAGCACCTTGCCGACATAAAGCCCTTTCAGGCCACCTTTGACAGTCTGTACCTCTTCAAGAGCACCTACTTCAAGACCCGTTGATGTCAAAGCATCACACACTTGTTGCGGTGAAAGTTCAAAATCAACGTATTCCTTTAACCATTTATAGGAAATATTCATTATAATGATTTTATTTAGTATACTATAAAAATGTCGTGCAAATTTACTAAAAATCCATTAGCCACGCAAGTTTTTCCACCGTATTAACTCAAAGATTTGTGTTATACGCCCACATATTCTGCGCACATCTCGGCACAACGCTCGCCATCCACACCGGCAGACACTATACCGCCGGCATATCCGGCACCTTCACCACAAGGGAAAAGTCCGCGCAAACGAACATGCATCAACGTACCACTGTCACGCAATATACGCACTGGAGCTGATGTACGTGTTTCCGCCGCTATCATCACAGCCTCATTAGTTAGAAAACCGTGACTCATTTTCCCAAACTGGCGGAATCCTTGTTGTAAACGTGTAACAACAAGTTTAGGCATCCAAAAGTGAAGTGGTGACGATATAAGACCAGGAGAATAAGACGTTGGCGGTAAATCATAGCTCAGCCTATTATTGGCAAAATCCGCCATTCGCTGCGCAGGAGCCGTCTGACGCATATTGCCCTGCTGCCAACAATCTCGCTCAATACCTTCCTGCCAATTCATCATGCGCAACGGATCATTGCCCCCTATATCCTCTGGACGTATCTCCACTACCATACCACTGTTAGACCACCGACCACCACGATTGCTCGGGCTCATACCGTTGACTACAATTTGTTGCTTTCCTGTAGCCGCAGGAATAACAAACCCACCGGGACACATACAGAACGAATACACTCCACGACCATCAACTTGGGTTACAAAAGAATATTCGGCAGCAGGCAACCACCGGCCGCGTCCCTGCCTATTATGATACTGTATCTGGTCTATCATTTCAGAAGGATGTTCCAACCTCACACCAACAGCTATACCTTTTGCCTCAAGTTCAACTTTTTCTTCATGCAAATAGTTGTAAACATCTCGTGCAGAGTGGCCTGTAGCCAATATGACAGGACCACGGAATATAAGTTCCTTTCCCGTTATCAAGTCGAGCGCCTCAACCCCCACAACCTCATCACCATTGATTACAAACCGTGTCATTTTCGTCTGGTGATGCACTTCGCCACCTGATTTAAGGATTGTATTACGCATATTTTCAATGACACGCGGCAACCTGTCTGTCCCTATATGGGGATGAGCATCGGCAAGTATGGACACCGGCGCTCCATGCTGACAGAAAACATTTAGAATCTTCACCGTATTACCGCGTTTCTTGCTGCGAGTATATAACTTACCATCGGAGTATGCACCGGCACCACCCTCTCCGAAGCAGTAGTTGCTTTCACAATCTACATTTTGTTCACGCGATATTTTCGCAAGATCAGCTTTACGGTCACGAACATTTTTCCCACGCTCAATCACGACTGGACATAAACCGAGTTCTATAAGCCTTAGAGCGGCAAAAAGTCCACCAGGCCCCTCACCTACCACAATCACACGCTTTGCCTGTGAAACATCGCAGTAGTCTGTACGTTCGAAAGCATCATCGACAGGCATCTCATTTATATACACCCTCACCCTTAGATTCACATATATTATTCTTTGACGGGCATCTATGCTACGTTTGAGCACTCTGACAGATGTCATCGTACGCACATCCAATCCATTTTCACGAGCCACATATTCACGTATGCCTTGCTCTGAAGCCGCCACATGTGGCAATACACGTATTTGATATTCGTTTATCATTAAAATATTAATTTCATTACAATAAAACCGAAACTTCAAGGTTTTTCGCCTTCCACCTTAAATTGGGGAAAATAACCTCCAGCTCTATCCGTTGCAAAGATAATCAATAAATGACAAAGTAAAAAGCTTGTATGAACATTTCTACCATACAGTATCTTTACAACAAAGTACATGAACATATTTACAAAAACACCAACATCTATTGTAGGCATACATTATCAGCTTCACTGTCATAATTACAAATTATAAGCAAATATAACGTAAAAGTTTCATTAACACAGTAATTTTGTTGGTTATACCGATTAATCTTATTAAATTTGTGGCTTATTACTCGCATTTTGAAATAAAATCCCCGGTTTGTAACAGGGATACATATAAACAAAGACAAACAGGAAGAGAATGAAAGTATTGAAGTTCGGTGGAACATCCGTAGGTTCCGCAGAGAGCATCCTGAATCTCAAACGCATCGTTGAGCGGCAGGAACAGCAGGTAATAGTAGTGGTAAGTGCACTCGGTGGCATAACAGACAAACTAATCGCCACATCGAGACTTGCAATGCATGGCGACGAACGGTATAAGGATGAATTTACCGATATTGTGCATAGGCATCACGATATGATTGATTCCGTATTCACAGATCTGGAACAGTGCCGTATATTGAAAACAGACATAAACAAATTGGCAGAAGAACTACGTTCCATATATTACGGTCTGTTTTTGATAAAGGATTTAAGCCCGAAAACCCTGGCCGCAATCGTGAGCTATGGGGAACGCATGAGCAGCCGAATCACAGCGGCAATCATGAAGGATGCACAGTGGTTTGATTCACGCGAGTTTATCAAAACAGAACTGAAACACGGCAAAAATACTCTCGACAGCGAACTGACAGCGAAGCTTGTAAAAGACGCTTTTATGGCGAATGACAACAAGACCATATCATCAAAGGTATGTGTGGTTCCTGGATTTATCAGTACTGATAAGAACACCGGCGAAACAACCAATCTCGGACGCGGCGGAAGTGATTATACTGCAGCTATAATCGCTGCAGCATTGGACGCAGAGACACTTGAAATATGGACTGACGTTAACGGCTTCATGACTGCCGATCCAAGAGTGATACCCACAGCATATACAATTGCCGAACTGAGCTATGTAGAAGCGATGGAGCTTTGCAACTTCGGAGCCAAGGTTATATATCCGCCGACGATATATCCAGTATGTGTAAAGAACATACCGATAATAGTAAAAAACACATTTAACCCCGAAAATCCCGGAACGATAATAAAAAACAAGGTAACCAACGACAGCAAGCCCATTAAGGGTATTTCAAGTATCGGAGGTACTACACTCATCACTGTCACCGGTCTTTCTATGGTCGGTGTCATTGGGGTCAACAGGCGAATATTCACCGCATTGGCCGATCACGGCATATCTGTGTTCATGGTCAGTCAAGCTTCTTCGGAAAACTCAACATCCATAGGTGTACGGGACGAGGATGCTGATGAGGCTGTGAAAGTTCTTGACAGCGAGTTTGTCAAAGAGATAGAAACAGGAGCCATGTTCCCAATGCACGCAGAAAGCGGCCTGGCCACTATTGCGATCGTAGGCGAAAACATGAAACACACGCCCGGCATCGCCGGAAAACTGTTCGGCACACTGGGCCGTAGCGGTATCAGCGTTATTGCCTGCGCACAGGGTGCTTCAGAGACAAACATATCGTTCGTGGTTAGCTCAAAATACCTTAGAAAGTCCCTCAATGTTCTTCACGATTCATTTTTCCTTAGCGAATACAAAGTACTCAACCTATTTATCTGCGGTATTGGCACAGTTGGCGGCAATCTGATAGAACAGATACGCGCACAATACGATGAATTGATGCGCACAAGAAGGTTGAAGTTGAATGTTGTCGGCATTTCATCAAGCAGCAAAGCCCTGTTTTCACGAGATGGAATAGATCTGAGTACTTATAGAAAAGCACTCGCCGATGCTCAGCCAAGCGATATGAGACGGCTCGTAAATGAAATTACAGGAATGAACATTTTCAACAGCGTTTTTGTTGACTGCACTGCAAGCGAAGAAGTCGCAGGCATATACAAGACCCTGCTTGAACACAATGTCAGCGTGGTGGCGGCAAATAAAATAGCGGCATCTGGCGACTACGAGAGCTATCGCAAACTCAAAGACACGGCATTGCGCCGTGGAGTAAAATTTCTGTTCGAAACCAACGTAGGAGCCGGTTTACCAATAATAGGAACAATAGGTGACCTCTGCAGCTCGGGAGATAAAATATTAAAGATAGAAGCCGTGCTCAGTGGAACGCTCAATTTCATTTTCAACGAAATAGCGGCAGACGTGCCTTTTTCTGAAACCGTACGGCGTGCCAAGGAGCAGGGATACAGCGAACCAGACCCACGCATAGACTTGAGCGGCAAGGATGTGGTTCGCAAACTTGTCATATTGGCAAGAGAGGCCGGCTACAAAGTGGAACAAGACGACGTGGAGAAGCATCTCTTCATACCGAACGAACTGCTGAAAGGCAGTTTGAATGACTTTTGGAAAGCATTGCCTTCACTCGATAATGAGTTTGAACGTAAACGGGAAATTATTGAAAGAGAAAACAAACGATGGCGATTTGTGGCAAAAATGGACATGGGAAAGACAAGCGTAAGTCTTGAAGCTGTTCCTGTCGGGCATCCGTTCTATGGCCTGGAAGGATCCAACAACATTGTACTGCTAACAACAGAACGCTATCGTGAGTATCCTATGCAGATACAAGGATATGGAGCCGGAGCCGGAGTTACTGCTGCCGGAGTTTTCGCAAACATCATGTCAATTGCGAATATATGATTAAAGGAGACACAATGTGAGAAGCCTGAATATGATGAACATGTAGTTAATGAGTAAAAACAGAGTAAAGAAATGAAACACCTTATTATATTGGGAGACGGTATGGCCGACCATCCTATCGGGCGGCTCGGCGGGAAAACACTGCTGGAATACACTCGCCCGAAATACATGAACATGCTTGCAAAAAGCGGACGAACAGGCAAACTGATTACCGTACCAGAAGGATACAGTCCAGGCAGTGAGGTGGCCAACACTGCTATACTTGGATATGACCTTGATGAGGTATACGAGGGAAGAGGCCCTCTCGAAGCCGCAAGCATCGGTTATGATATGCAAGAAGACGATCTTGCAATGCGGTGCAACATCATAACCATTAAAGACGGAGAAATAAAAAATCATCACGGAGGACATCTCACAACCGAAGAAAGCGATACGCTTATCGCCTTTCTGAACGAAAAGCTCGGAAATAATCGCATTAGATTCATCACCGGAATACAATATCGGCATTTACTTGTAATAAAAGGAGGTAACAAAAATATTGTCTGTGCTCCGCCACATGATCATCCGGAAGAACCATGGAGACCGTTATTAGTTAAGGCTGACAATAATGATACAGCAAAAACAGACGAGAACAAAAACACGGATTCAGCCCAGCCGTTACAAAGATTGACCGCTGTAGAAACTGCTGAACTGATAAACAGACTGATATTAAAGTCGCAAGAATTGCTTGAATCGCATCCTTTCAATCAAGGACGCAAAGAGAAAGCAAACAGTATATGGCCGTGGAGCGGCGGATACAGACCGCGCATGAAAACATTACAAAAAATGTATCCGCAAATAAAAAACGGCTCCGTAATCTCCGCTGTAGACCTGATCAGAGGCATTGGAAAATATGCCGGACTGAAAAATATTGTCGTTGACGGCATGACCGGACAAGCCGATACCAACTACGAAGGCAAGGCACAAGCTGCGATAAACGCCTTGAAAGAAGGAGACGACTTTGTTTTCCTTCACATAGAAGCTAGCGATGAGGCCGGACACGACGGTGATCTTGAATTAAAACTGAGAACAATAGAAGATCTCGACAGCCGAATAATCAAACCGATATATGATGAAATAATGAAATGGAAGGGAGAAAACGTGTGCATAGCCATACTCCCCGACCATCCCACACCTGTGGAAATACGTACACACATGAACGAACCTGTACCATTCTTAATATGGCATAAGAACATAATGCCAGACAATGTACATCAATACAATGAACAAAGCTGTGTGGACGGTAGTTACGGCCTGTTAAGACTCAGCGAATTTATGCATGAGTTTATGGCCATTGACAAATAATATAATGAATAAAAACAATATATGAAATATTACAGTACAAACCGACAAGCCCCCAATGCCACACTACATGAAGCGGTGGTAAAAGGTCTGGCGAGTGACAGAGGACTTTATATGCCTGAGAAGATAAAGGCAATGCCTTCCGATTTTTTCGATACTATCGAGACAATGACATTCCAAGAAATTGCATATAAGGTGGCTGACGCATTTTTCGGAGATGACGTTGAGTCTGACGAGTTACGCAAAATAGTATATGAGACTCTGGAATTCGATTGTCCGGTAGAGAAAGTTGAAGACAATATTTACAGCTTGGAACTTTTCCACGGCCCCACCCTTGCGTTCAAAGACGTAGGAGCACGGTTTATGGCCAGACTCCTGCAATATTTCATACGCAAGGAAAAGCGAGAACAAGTAAACGTCCTCGTAGCCACAAGCGGAGACACCGGCTCCGCTGTTGCCAATGGTTTTCTTGGCGTAGATGGAATACATGTATACGTGCTTTACCCCAAAGGAAAAGTAAGTAAGATACAGGAATGCCAGTTCACTACACTCGGACAGAACATAACGGCAATTGAAGTAGAAGGCGTTTTCGATGATTGTCAAGCCTTAGTAAAGAGCGCTTTCATGGATAAAGAACTGAATGAGCACATGAAACTGACATCGGCAAACTCGATAAATGTCGCCCGTTTTCTGCCACAGGCTTTCTACTATTTCAATGCTTATGCACGGATGAAAGAACTAGGGAAGACAGACAACCTGGTAATGTGCGTGCCAAGCGGCAACTTCGGGAACATTACCGCCGCCCTGTTCGGGCACCGTATGGGGCTACCTATAAAGCGATTTATCGCCGCCAACAACGCAAACGACATTTTCTATAAATACCTTCAAACCGGAAAATACGAGCCGATGCCGAGCAGACAGACCATAGCAAATGCTATGGATGTCGGCGACCCGAGCAATTTCGCCCGCATATATGATTTATATGAATATGATCATAGCTCAATAAAAGCACTTGTCAGTGGAGCTACGTATAGCGACGAGAGTATCAAAGAGACCATAGCCGAATGCTATAAAACAACCGGATATATCCTCGATCCTCATGGAGCGTGCGGTTATCAGGCACTGAAAGACCTGCTTAAAGAAAGGGAAACCGGTGTTTTCTGCGAAACAGCGCATCCGGCAAAGTTCAAAGATACCGTAGAACCAGTCATTGGATGCGAAATTAAAATCCCCTCACGACTCGCAGCTTTCATGAGAGGTGAGAAACGGAGCATTGTAATGCCAAAAGAATTCAGCGCTTTCAAGGAGTTTCTCATGAGCCGATAAGCCTCCATGTATTATGTGTAATTACACCATTATACATAAATTCTCAAATAAATATGACTGAAGAAAACCGAATAAAGAAAACAGGTGAAGACTATTTATTAAGTCTTCACCTGTTTTTTACTACATGATTATACCGTAACCAACAGACAATTATTCTCCATTAACATGTACCCATACTACATGTTTTTAAGTAATATACTTCTTGATTTTCTTAAATATATGCGTCGTTCTTCAAATGCCTGCCGCCAATTATCATTATAAAAGTCATCTAACGGAAGGTCTATTTTCCAGCGACCCCGAGATTCCAATCGGTCTATGAGAACACCAAGACTCAAATTCTCAACATTCTCCGCCGGAACAAACTGCGATGGTTCTCCTTTCTCGTCTGACGTAATCTCGATAAGCAGGCGGGAATCGATCATTTCATAAAGCAAATCATTCACCACCCTTATCGGTATACCGGTCTCGGCACGCAGTTCCATTGCCGTATATGGCTGCTGACCTTTGTCAAATCTGCGGCATATACGAGCGGCAAGCAATGCGCTGAGCATTATCTGATAGCGATGGCTTATATCCGATGTCTTGGTGTTATAATCATAATAACTGAGATTTTGATTGGCATAGCACAATGTCGCCCCAAACAAACATATCGTCCATGAAATCTGCATCCACAACATAAATAACGGCAGTGCCGCAAACGAACCGTAAATGGCATTATAGCTGCTCACCCACATCTGAGAATGTATATAGAACAACTGTAACCATTGCATAGCCACTCCTGCCAAAATTCCAGGCACCACCACATATCTGAATTTCACGTGTGTGTTTGGCATGAAGATATAAAGCCCAATGAACATGGCAGACATCAGCACATAAGGCAACAAGGCAATGATAAAACGCATCATAGGTCCGAGCAACAATATGTCGGGCATGCTGTCGGCTATGGTAGCCATGAAAATAGACAATCCTGATGTCAGCACTATTATAATAGGGAATAGCAGCAACATGGCAAGATAGTCGGTAAACGTCCGGAATATGCTTCTCGGCTTCTTAACCTGCCATATCTCATTGAAAGTCACCTCTATATTGCTTACAAGCATCAAGACAGTATACAACATAAATACAAGACCGACACCAAGAAATATTCCGCTCTTCGTATGTACAAGATAACTGTTGACAAACCCAACAATCACATCGGCAGCTTGAGGCTGCGACTCGAATGTACCTCTAAACCATGTCTCTATATATCTGTTATATCCGAATCCGCGAGCTATCGCAAACACGACAGCCAAAATCGGGACAATAGCCAAGAGTGTCGAATAAGTAAGTGCGGAGGCATGGTTCATCACACGCTTCGTCGTGAAAAAACGTATAGTGATCATCAGTTTCTTGACAATGCTATAAAGGAGATATCTCAGTGGTGAGACATCACCTGTTGATATCTGCCAGATGTCAACTTTAAGAAATCTCACCAAATCCATCAACTTCTCTTTCATACCCAAAATCAAGAAACACCAACATTCAAAATAAAGAAAGCACTGCCCCTATAAGCCGGGTTCTGTACCACCATACAGCGGTGTCCGTCATTTATCTAATCCGCATGTCACCACGCGGCTCAAGCATTCTACCCTCCGTCGGATATTTTCGGGCGGGCAACCCTCAAACGACGGTATACGCGAACTTGCAGCCTCAGGATGGCACGGCCCGACGATCACCCGCCGGCCGGTAGTCTCTTACACCACCTTCTCACCCTTACCGCCCCTTTCGGCGCGGCGGTCATTCTCTTCTGCCATATCCCACTGTCGCCAATGGCTTCTGTTTTCGGAAGCTGAGCGCCCTACGCTGCCCGGACTTTCCTCCCGCACCAATGACGGTGCCGGCGACAGACCGGAGCACTGCTTTCATTATGCAAAAGTACTGCAAAATATCGAAACGGCAAAACAATAAAGTCTTTTTAAGAACGGCAAACAGTTATCAGGCAGTCATTATCGGATTATAGAAATAAAACCGCTCCAAACAAGCATAATCACGAAACACTTCTAAAAGGCCTCTGTAACGATTTGTTATTTTAAAGATTTGTAAAATTGACAGCATTCAACGCAAACAGCCGTTAACGGCAGTTTTATAACTGTTAAATTGCGACAAATTAAAATGCCAAAATGGCAGAAAAACAAAAATTGCTGATATATTTGCAACGTTTAAAATAAGCGATAATAATTTGATAACTAATGTAACATAAAAACATTTCTATGATGAAAAAGATCGTAAACTATTTACTTCCGGCAATCTGCATGGTGGCAATCATTTTTTCTGTTGCCGCTTTCAACAAAGCCGGTGCTGCAACTCCGGCTGGACAACCGGTTGACCTTACTTATGCAGCCGAAAAAGCGCTGCCCTCAGTTGTACATATCAAATATGTACAGAACAGCAAGATAAAGACGGTAGAGGTTCAGAGCGACCCGTTCAGCGATTTCTTCTCAGACCCGTTCGGAGGATTTTTCGGACGTGGCAACGGTGGAACACAGAAGCGCCAGGTACAGACTCCGAAGAAAACGGCCACCGGTTCGGGTGTCATCATCTCTACCGACGGATATATCGTAACCAACAACCACGTGGTTGAGGGAGCCGACGAACTGACAGTAACGCTTAATGACAACCAAGAACACTCGGCGAGAATAATCGGAACAGACAAGACCACAGACCTTGCGCTAATAAAGATAGACGGCAAAAACCTGCCAGCTATAACTATAGCAAACAGCGAAGACCTTAAAATTGGCGAATGGGTACTTGCCGTAGGCAATCCGCTCGGCCTCAACAATACTGTCACAGCAGGTATAGTAAGCGCAAAGGCCCGCTCGCTCGGCGCCAACAATGTAGAGTCTTTCATCCAGACAGATGCCGCCATCAATGCCGGCAACTCAGGAGGCGCATTGGTAAACACACGCGGTGAGCTCGTTGGTATCAACGCCATGCTCTACTCTCCGACTGGTTCTTATAGCGGTTATGGATTTGCCATACCTACTACGATAATGAACAAGATTGTGGAAGACCTGAAAAAATTCGGTGTGGTACAGCGCGCTTGGATAGGAATTAAAGGCGGAGACGTGAAAAACTATGTAGATGCGCAAAAAGAACAAGGCAAGGAAGTTGACCTCGGAACGATGGAAGGCATCTACGTTGACGAAGTGATGGACGAGGGAGCGGCATTCGACGCAGGAATAAAGAAAGGTGACGTGATAATCTCGGCAGACGGACAAAAAGTGACACGAATGGCCGAACTCCAAGAGATTATCAGCAAGAAACGCCCCGGCGACAAGCTGACAATCACCTACCTGCACAATAAGAAAAAGATAACCGAAACTGTAGTGCTCAAAAACGAGCAGGGAAATACCAAAGTGGTAAAGAATGCCGATCTTGATGTATTGGGAGCAAACTTCCGCGAAATCACCGAGGCTCAGAAAAAACAACTCAGCATAAGCTACGGTATTGAGGTCATAAAGGTTAACAACGGTAAACTTAAAGAGACCGGAATAGCCCGCGGATTTATAATACAGAGAGTCAACGACGAGACTATTAAGACGATAGACGACATGCAGAAAGTTGTCAAAGACGCCTCTACGAGCAAGGATCCTGTGCTATACATACAAGGTATCTACCCGACAGGTAAGAAAGCATACTTTGCCGTTCCGTTGCAAAACGAATGACAACAATCATTTGACACTATAAAGAGGTGAAAAGCAAGGAAGGCAAAAAAACACTGTGCTTACCTGCTCTTCGCCTCTTTCTTTTTTCTTTTTATTGCACATTAATTTGGCATTTCGGAAAAAAACTTTAACTTTGCATCAACTATAACCCACACGACTATGAGACAACTAAAAATAAACAAGTCTATCACCAATAGAGACAATGTCACTCTCGACAAATATCTTCAAGAAATAGGTCGCGAGGAACTGGTATCGGTCGATGAGGAAGTGGAACTCGCAAGACGTATCCATGACGGTGACAGAAAAGCGCTCGAAAGACTTGTAAAAGCCAATCTGAGGTTTGTCGTGTCCGTGGCAAAACAATATCAAAATCAAGGTCTGAGTCTGCCCGATCTCATAAACGAAGGTAACGTAGGACTGATAAAAGCCGCGGAGAAGTTTGACGAGACACGGGGATTTAAGTTCATATCATACGCTGTGTGGTGGATACGCCAAAGCATACTTCAAGCCATCGCGGAACAGAGCAGAATGGTGAGGTTGCCTTTGAACCAAATCGGCTCGGTAAACAAGATAAACAAGGAGTTGAACAAATTCGAACAAGAGTTTGAAAGACGGCCTTCGGCAGAAGAAATATCAGAAAGGACAGACATGCCACAAGACAAAATAAACGATGTCCTGACGGCCGGCAGCCATCATGTATCGGTAGATGCCCCGTTCACGGATGGAGAAGAGAACACACTGCTCGATACTATGGCCTCTAACGACTCGACAATGGCAGACAAAGAGCTGGTAGCGGAATCGTTACGCACGGAAATAAACGAAATTCTGAAATGTCTGAGTGAAAAGGAAAGTAACATCCTCAAAGCTTTTTTCGGCATTAACATGAATGAAATGACCCTCGATGAGATAGGAATAAAATACGGACTTACACGAGAACGTGTGCGACAGATAAAGGAGAAAGCCATCAGGCAATTGAGAAATAATACGAATAATATACTGTTAAAATCATATTTAGGACAATAAAAGAATAATGAAATCACTTAAATACGTTACAATTGCGGCAATGTTAATCCCATTTTTTTTCGTGGGAGAGGTTTCCGCAAAGAAAAAAATGCTGCCAAAGGCATACATGTTCGGCTTTTCTGCCGCATTTACAGACTCGGTCGTTTACTTTACGAATGTACAAACGGTAGATAGCGTTTGGATCGACACAAAAAGCAAATTCCTGCTCGGTCGTGACAACTACTCTTATCAGTTAAAGAATTACTTCGCCCAACAGAAGAATATGCCGGCAAGAACATGCGTGGTATTCTTCGGACAAAAGAAAAAGGATGTGGAGAAAAAACTGATAAAATTGAAAAACAAATATACCGTCAAAGCCAAGACTCCGTTTGATGTTCGTTTTCTGGAAACAGGCGAATTCAAATTCAAAGGGATTGACATGAGCATAGAAGAAGTAGAATGAAAAAGCGGCACTTCTTCCGTATCGCGGACTTTTATATATCCATAGTTTTTGAAAACTCAAACCAAAACAGCATTTCTTTGCTGCCTTCTTTCTCCGTTTTTGAAACCGAACAGCCGGAAACGGATTGTCTGTTGTTTACCCTCACGGTAGACGACAATCTGCAGCCGGCACAGGAAAAAGAGCTTATAAAGAAATGTGACACCGGCAACGGAGATACTTTGGTATATACACTGCCTGACGGCGGCTATCAGTATATCATAAAAGACATATACAATAATCCGTGCTGTTTACTGCACACAAACAAAGACTTCAGCCTGTGCACCTGCGCATTGAACGGGACGGCGACAATGCGCAGTTTTGGATTAAATGATGCCCTTATGTTGATTTTCGCGTTCCGGGGCAGTCATCAAGACACACTTCTAATCCATGCATCATGCGTTAGCCACAGCGGCTATGCCTATCCTTTCATTGCCAAGAGCGGAACCGGTAAAAGCACCCATTCAAGCCTGTGGCTGAAGCATATCCAAGACACGGAATTAATGAATGATGACAATCCCATAATAAGAATTATTGATGGTAAACCATTCCTATACGGTTCACCATGGAGCGGCAAGACTCCGTGTTATAAAGATATAAAAGCGCCCTTGGGAGCTGTAACAAGAATTGACCGGGCACCCGCAAACCGTATAGAAAGGCTACGCCCAGTTCAGGCATTTGCATCAATGCTCCCTCAATGCTCTTCAATGAAATGGGACAGCATTATTTATAATAATATCTGTAACATAATCACCCGACTTGTCGAAACAGTGCCGATGTTCACCATGCACTGCCTGCCTGATAAAGAAGCAGCCCTGGTCTGTCATAAAGGAATAGCTGGAAGCGGCTCCTAAAAAGTAATTTATCATATATAAGCAAACAGATTGTCAATCAAACGAATAAGGAACAGTTATTTGAATAAAGGCAACAATGTATTTAAACAAACAGAAACCGCTAACAGAATAAAGGGCAATAAAGAAAATCGTAATAAATCAACAGAATGCCAAATGTTCGCCAACATATATCCGACAAGCACTAAATAACAAACAGACAAAACATGAAAGAAACAGCCTTATGACAACAAAACAAATGCCAAATGCGACATTTATACCAGAAGTCATTAAGATTATAGAAGCCGGGCACACCGTCACATTACCATTACGCGGATACAGTATGAGGCCGTTTCTTGAAGACGGACGTGATAAAGCCATCCTAACGAAAGCAAAAAAGGCAAAAGCCGGCGATGTTGTTCTGGCGGAAATCAGTGAGGGTAATTTTGTGCTCCACCGCATAGTAAATATTTACGACGATGTAGCCACTCTCCGCGGAGACGGAAATCTGGGAGTGGAATACTGCCATCTGGATGATATCAAAGCCACTGCCGTAGGTTTTTATCGTAAGAACAAAATCACAGCGGATTACACCAACGGAACAAAATGGCTAATATACTCATGGCTATGGACACGCCTCTACCCTATCCGCCGATACCTACTGTACTTACACAGGCATTTATTCATAAAACAATAATAAGTCAATTAATATTATGATAACGAAGAAAGGATTTAATCTGCGCACAATTTGCGGTGAGCATATCATCGTGGCCGAGGGAAAAGAGAATATCGATTTCAGCAAGATAATAAGCATGAACGAGACCGCCGCGTACCTGTGGCAACAAGTTCAAGGCCGTGAATTCACGACAGACGAACTTGTGCTGTTGCTAACCAAGGAATACGATGTGGAACAGCCAACCGCTCAAAAAGATGTTGAAGCCATGATATTAAAATGGCATGAAGCCGGAATAATAGAATAATAACATTTCAACCAAAATCCACAGCCGCACTTCAAAATCTTTATTTGAAGTGCGGCTGTGGGTTTATATATGTTCCGTTCTACACTAAATTATCACCGCTCACTGCCATTATGCGCTTGACACAACAATACATTGACACAAATCATCAGAAAGTATACCCGACAGTGAACAGCAACTGATTACGCTTATTGCTTATATCTACCGCATCAGCGACATTCGAAGCATCGAGAACATCTGTAAACGGACGGAAAGTGCCATCTGTCTGACTATACTGATATGCAAGGTCAAGAGACAGTTTGTCTATACGATACCCGATACCGGCCGTCACACGGTATGTATCTTTCCAGTTCGTGCAGTCTGTCGCCGACTGATACATAACCCCGTAAGAGTCGAGTGTGCCGTCTTTCATCCCGTTTTTCTCGTACATCGGCGATACATAATTAAAACCGAGACGAACGGCAATGGCGGGATCGGGCTTGAACTCGGCACCCAGTTTCAATGTCGATACACCTTTAAGAGTGTTTTTGGTGTGTTCGTTCATCCATTCGTCGGATACGCTTGTCTCATTGCCATAATAGTCATACCCGTCGTTTACACGACTGTCAAGATTGCCATAATCGGCATATTCGTACGAAGCGCCGAGGGCGAGGTAGTTTCCTATCGTATGTCCGAGACTTAATCCGAACCGCCATGGAGTATAAAGCTTGAAGTCATAGCTTTCCGACAGGCTGAGAGAACCAAGCCCGCGATATGTCTCCGGATTGGCATTAGTGTCGTCTATCAGGAGTGTCGTGTAGTTACGGGTCGTAAGGTCGTACCACGTAGGCGTGGCAATAGACATACCTATTCTGAAAGGCGAGTTCTCAAACGGACGGAATATCACACCTGCTTTCAAGTCGAAACCCAGTCCGGTGATTTCACGAGAGTCTTCAAGCAGAGTACCTCCAAGCCCTTCATGGTTTGGGGCGAACAGCTCCGCATATTCCGAATAGCTTTTATAGTGAACGTCGTGAAGCCCCACCGTAAGTCCAAGATAAACCCTGTCGTTTATGTTTCCACTGATATTGAAATCGTATTCGCCTATATATCCTTTGCTTGCCCTGTCCATCATATAGCGCTCAGAGGAATAATAATGATATATATCTTTTCCGTTTGGGTCTATCAGAGGATTATACAATATCGTATTGTAGTACAAATAGTCCGTCACACTATACGCAAGGTCATTCGATATGACTTCATCGTCTTTTATCTCTACGAAGTCCCAACCGTTCTCCGCAGCCGCAACACCCTTGTTATACGACATCTTGTTCTGCGATGCGCCGGCAGCCATACGCCCGGCAGCTTTCAGTATATGGTTGAAATTACGGCTCTTGTGATAGTTGAAACCGAAGTTCACAAACGAACTGCGTCCCAAACGGTTCGAGTATACAAATCCTATCTGGTCGAAACTCAGGTTTGTCTTATTGCCGGTTGAGAAGTCTTCCGCTCCATCCTGAGACACGAGACCGAAAGACATGCTTGCCGTCGAGTGTCTGAAAAGTCCTATACCAGCGGGGTTAGTGGCTATCGTGGATATGTCGGCTCCGAGAGCGTCCATCGCTCCACCCATTCCCACATATCGCGCCGTACCATTCAAATCGCCCGTCGCAATGTTGGCATTCTCATAAGTCTCCTGAGCCGCTGCCGGCATAAGCCCGCACATCAAGGCAACAGCCAAATAATATCTTACTTTCATATCAGTTGTTCTTTTAATACTATTACCTTATTACTATCTGCGCCCGCCAAATCCTCCGGAACGGCTGCCTCCGGAACGGCTTCCGCCACCGAAGCCTCCTCCACCGGACCTACTGCCTCCAAAACCGTTTCCACTGCCAAACGAAGAGTTGGTATTGCGCGGCGGAGTTACCGGGCGCACGGTTTTATTATCATTCCTGTTGACGGTATTGGGCCTGTTCGCAGTATTTGTCCTGTTTGTTCCGAACCGCTCGGATGCGTTAAACTTACGATTTCCAAATCCTGAGTTTCTCGAATGACCTGTCGTCACACGTCCCTTACTTGTAGCGTTGCCGTTGCCATAGCCCGCAAGCGGACGACGTCCAGTACCGTTAAGATGATTCTTTGTACCCGTGTGACCGCCGGAACTGCCAACATAGATAGGACCGCCCCACCAATGTCCGTGCCAACCGTGATACCAGGGATCATACCAACCGTGATACCAAGGGTCATAAAACCAACCTGAATAATGCCATGGACTGTGATACCAGCTCGAATAATACCAAGGACTCCCCCATCCCCAAGCGTCAAAACGGCCGTCATGATAACCGGCCCAATAGGAATCTGACCAATGATAATCGTCGAAACGGCTCATCAGGCGGGTATATGCATAGTCATCGTCCGAGTTTTGCGCCACAGACGGATATACACCCGCCACACTGTCAAACTCTATAACGTCATTTCCGGCCGAGTCAATCTGATGCACAGAACTGCCTTGCCGGTTGTACTCATCGACGTCACGATCGCTCCCCGAATAATACGTGCCGCGCGGTATTCCGAAATCGGCGGTACTTTCGGCTACGCTTTTCTTCGTCGGAACGAAGTACATATCGTCTTGCGCAATCATGCTTGCCGGCATAGCCAACACAAACATTGACATAAGAATAAACTTTCTCATAATCGCTCCTTTTTTATTGTTTACTTCATTCATGATACAAAAATAATCATATTAAACCTATTATCACATGGAAAAGCCCTAAATAGTTATAGGAATTTCCCTATTTTTTGTATTTTTGCATCAAATTCATATTATTATGAGATATTACGAAGTTGATTTTAAAATAACAACCGGAACGTCCGGAGCCGATATTCAGGACGTGCGCGACCTGATAGCGGCTTTTGCCGGAGAGGCGGGTTTCGAGACATTCGAGGAAACAGACAACGGCATTAAAGGCTATATACAGACCTCCATGTATGATGAGGAAGCCTTGAAACAGGCCATAGACAATATACCGATGGAGGGAACAGACATTACATATAATGCGAAGGAAGCCGAATACAAGGATTGGAACGAGCAATGGGAAAACGAAGGATTCATGCCCGTTACAATAGCTGACAAATGCGTGATACACGACGGCAGGCACCTGCCGGAAGGTAATTTCGACATTTCAATAGAAATAGATGCCCGCATGGCGTTCGGAACAGGCACACACGAGACGACACGGATGATGGTTGCCACGCTGCTGGCCGAAGACCTTACAGGAAAGAGTGTGCTCGACTGCGGCTGCGGCACGGGAATACTCGGCATAGCGGCCCTGAAAGGCGGAGCAGCGAAAACCGTAGGCTACGACATTGACGAATGGAGCGTGGACAACGCACGCCACAATGCGGTGATAAACAATGTGGATGACAAATTCAAGTCCATCCTTGGAGATGCCTCGGTACTCGATGATACAGACATGAAGTTTGATATAGTAGTGGCTAACATCAATCGAAACATACTGTTGAACGACATGGAACGATTCCGAAGCGTGATGAAAGACGATGGAGAATTGATTATGAGCGGATTTTACAAAGAAGACACCGACGCTCTCAAAACTAAAGGCAAAAGTATCGGCCTCACTCCTAAACAGGAGAAAAATGACGGAGACTGGGCATGCATATCGTTCATTTCCGACAACAAACGCTAAACCACAAGAATATATAAAAAAGCGGCTCCGATATGTCATATAAAACTATCGCAGCCGCTTTCTCATTCGGAATAATATTGACAAAAGACGTTTTGTATTTCGATTATTTGGTAATGAAAATCCGTAGACCTGAAATATCACCTTATTTCACCATTTCACATAACATACTATTTATCAAGTATATACGCACTTCAAGCTGATATAACAGGAAACATTATCGTGATTATTCATCAAGTTTTCCGCAACGGGACGCTCTTTGGCCTGCATTTAGCCGCCCGTTAGAATGTAACGGGCGGCTAAACGTCTTGCAATTACTTGCCGAACAGACTCCAACGGGTATCCCGTTGCAGAAAAAAGGTAAAATAATAGTCATGAAATGATTATGCCGACGCATTATGTATAGTGATGTATATCGCATTGCCAACGTAGAATGAAGAAAAGCAAAGTGTTAAATTCGTGACTTTATTATTACATTCTCAATATCAAAGAGCACATGATATCAGGCAACGGAATGGCTTACACTACCATCTCCCCCAAAAAACGCCCTGAAAAATGACCGCTTCCTGACTGTCAATGTGGATAATAGTCCGGCTCATCCGATCCCTCTTCATTACCGATAGTAAGGCGACGCAAGTCATAATAGCTGCCATTGTATATATTGAAATCCACATATCCCTTTATTCCGGGCAACTTACCGCAATCCGTATGCTGCCAGAACTTCCATTTACCCTTATACTCAATCTTGTCAACATAATAGTGAGCGATCCAATAAGGATATTGATCGAATATGGAATCGCTGAGATAGGCCGTCTTGAACTTATAATAAGTATAGATTATCGGTTTCACATTATAATGCCTCTCTACAATGTCAAGCCATGTGAGAACGCTTTTCTTGAACTCTTCCGGACTTTGTTCTTTCGCCTTATGCTCCACATCAAGTACAGGAGGAAGATCGCCCTCTTCAAGTTTCACGTTACGTATGAAATGTTCGGCCTGAGCCTTTCCCGTAGAGCGTGTACTCCAAAAGTGGTATGCTCCGCGAATGAAACCGTACTCACGGGCCTGATAGAAATTATCTTTGAAACGATTGTCTATACGGCTTGCGCCTTCGGTAGCCTTTATCATGACAAACCGCACGGGACATCTCTCTATCATGCCGTTGTTCCTGAGATCACCCCAATCAATCGTGCCCTGATAGTGGCTTATGTCTATTCCGTGTATCTCATATCCTTCCGGATAAGAGACATCACCGTACAGAGCACGCCAACGGAAACCGAACGGGCCGACAAAAAAATAATAAAAAGCCCATACATATCCCAAAACGACGAGTCCGCCACCTATCCACCAAGCCCAGCCGGGCATCTTTTGAAGTATGCGGGTCAGCAATCCCGGCTTGTTCCTGCGCACGGGACTGTGATATTTCTTTCTCGTTGATTTTCTATTGGGGCGTCGTTTTACTGTATTCGGCATGCTGAAAATATAAACCGCAAGTCACACTGATAACGGTACATACCATGTCAATCGTATTACCAATGCAACTTGCGGTAGAGTATCTTATTTATTCTGCTCCAAGGCCAAAGTCATAGTCGGCTTGTCGCAAACTTCCGTCGGTCCCCAATACTGTATCGGACCGGGATATACATAACAAGTTTTCCTTGCCCACTCATCACGCATGGCGACAAACGCCTTGAAAGGCTCACCATCAAGTTCCACAAGAGCCTTTCTGATTACAGGCTTCATCTCTCCGTTGCGGCGCTCCATATTCATCATCATAGTGATTGGCACACCTCCGGCTATCCACTCGTCGGCCGGAGCCGTAGTGTTCTTCACGATAGCCATATAGCCGGTCTTTCCGTTAGCAATGAGCTGCACCGCACTCGAACCGAGAGCATAGCAGTAGTCGGCATCGAAATTTGACGGTATGGCACAGCGTCCCTCATATCCGAAGAAATGATGTAATGCCGAGAATTTTCCAGTGTATTTACCCTCATCTTTCCATTGGGCCAACTTGGCCTCACACATATCGGAAAGCAGTTTTTCTGTCTCAATGAGCGAAACCTGCACATTTCCGTGGGGGTCGCGGTCGAGAGAAAGCTGACTTGCCACGCCTTCCGGCAGAGTTGCGAACGTGGATGCGTTCTCGGCAGACAGATGGGCCATGATGTACTTGCGCTGAGCGTCTTTGTCCAAATCCTTGTATTCGTCACCATGAGCGGCAAGCAGGTCGTTTAGTTCCTGAATAAGGCGGCCTATCGCCGGTATGAACTCAATCAGGCCCTCAGGCACGATCACTGTTCCGAAATTATTGCCGTCTTCAGCACGGCGGGCAATCACCTCACAGAGGTTTTCAACAATCTGGTTAAGCGTCATGTCTTTGCTCTCAACCTCTTCCGATACAAGGCAAACATTAGGCTGGCACTGCAAAGCGCACTCCAATGCTATATGGCTCGCCGAACGTCCCATAACCTTGATAAAATGCCAATACTTGCGAGCCGAATTGCAATCGCGCTCAATATTTCCTATAAGCTCCGAATAAGTCTTTGTTGCCGTGTCGAAACCGAAACTGGTCTCTATCTGTGTGTTTTTAAGGTCTCCATCTATTGTCTTGGGGCAGCCGATTACCTGTACCCCATATTTCTTTGCGGCATAATACTCCGCCAGTACGCAAGCGTTTGTGTTTGAATCGTCTCCGCCTATAATTACTATTGCCTTAATGTCCAGCTCACGGATAATCTCGATACCTTTCTCAAACTGATCCTCCTCTTCGAGTTTTGTGCGTCCGGAACCAATCATGTCGAAACCGCCGGTGTTGCGATACTCGTCAATAACCTCTTTTGTAAGTTCTTTGTAATTATGGTCTACAAGCCCTCCGGGGCCGAGAATAAATCCATAGAGCCTGTTGTCTGGATTCAGCTTTTTAAGTTGGTCAAACAGGCCGGTGATTACATTATGACCTCCGGGTGCCTGTCCTCCGCTCAAAATCACACCTACATTGATTTTTTTTGTGTTTGCCTCATCGCTCGGAACAAACTCAACGACCGGCATACCATAAGTGTTGGGGAATAACTTTTTAATTTCTTCCTGATTGTCCACACTCTGTGTGGGAGCTCCTTCTTTTACTTTCACTGCACCTTGAAGGGCTTTCGGCAACTTCGGCTGATAAGCAGCCCTTGCAATTTGCAAAGCACTCTTTTCCATAAATAATTAATATTTTATATGAATAATGAACTAATCGCTTATTTCATGAATGCAAAAATAACAATTTTCATACAGAAATAAGAAAGAAACTGTATAAAATCAAATATTTAATTAATTTTCATAACAAAAACTTATCGTCATTCGCTTTTTTTCCGTATCTTTGACGAAGTAATTATAAATCGAAAAGACAAGGAGGCTATTATTATGACAAACAAAAGAAAACTAAAAAAGTACATCAATTCAAGTTGCGCGGATTTACTCGCCGAGTGTGTGGCAGTATCGCTTTATAGCGCAAAGACAAACGATGATAATGTGAAAGCATTGATGTTCTCTATACTGAAGCTGGAAAGCTGTTTTATCAGAAGAATATCACATCCAGAGCCAGGAATGAAAGCAAAAACATATTTTAAAGACCTCATTGACAAATTCCATGCAGGTGTCAATGAGACCATCGACCAAATAAATAATTTCAATTAATCACGGAGCAAGAGAATAATATATATGTGGAAAGCATTTTGCAGATGGCTGTTATACAAACAAATGGGATGGGTTGCCGACGTGACCGAGCCTCATCCCGATAAATATATTATATGTCTCGCACCGCACACAAGTAACTGGGATTTTCTCATCGGGCAGTTATATTCCGGCGCCGAAGGGCTGAAAAGTAACTTTTTGATGAAAAAAGAATGGTTCTTTTGGCCGTTGGGTGGCATTTTCAGACGTTTGGGCGGCATTCCTGTATGGCGCACAAAAAGAACAAGCATGACAGACAACTTAGCCGAAACAGCCAAAAAGTCGAGCAGTTTCCACCTGTGTGTCACTCCCGAGGGTACACGCTCGCTTAATCCAGAATGGAAAAAAGGATTCTATTTCATTGCAATGAAAGCCGGCATTCCCATATTATTATATGGAGCCGACTATGAAAAGCGCGTCATACAATGCAAGAAAACAATTATCCCAAACGGAGATGTTGACAATCAGATGAAAGAGATAAAACTATATTTCAAAGACTTCAAGGGGAAAATACCGGAAAAATTCACTGTCGGGGAGATATAAGCCTATGAGAATAAGGCATTTTTTTATATTATTATCGTTCTTGTATTCCATCGCCATAAGCGCCCAACCTTCGCGGATTGACGCTAAAACGGTGAAGAAAATAGAAAAGTTTCTCAAGAAATACAAGGTCAACAACAAGGACAAAAGCCAGACACCTGTTATTCTGGACTATAAAGTTGACAATAGCAAACGGACTGTAAGAATAACAGTTGACGAGACTTTTGCCATGCAGGAGTTTTCCGCTAAAACGACAAGAAAGATATATGAAGGAATAAGCAAAAGACTCGATAAAAGATACCGGAACCATAAGATAACGATAATCTCAAACGGACTGTCTATAGACAACCTTGCGCCAAACATAAAATCGGAGGCCGGTAAAAGGCTTTCCGGCAGAATAAATATAGATTATAAAGGCAATCCATGGGTCAAGAACATTTCCGATCCAACACAAATAACACACGGATTGCAAAATCGACACATATCGGTATGGGCAAGCCACGGACGGTATTATGACAACAATAAAAACTTATGGAAATGGCAAAGGCCCAAACTTTTCGGTACGACTGAGGATTTATTTACCCAAACGATCGTCGTTCCGTATCTCATCCCCATGCTTGAAAACGCCGGAGCAATCGTCTTTACACCACGCGAACGAGACTGGCAGAAAAACGAAGTCATTGTGGATAATGATGACAACATGGTCGGGACGAGCTATATAGAAGTCAGTTCGCAACACTCATGGAAAAATACCGGTATCAAGGGATTTGCCAAACATCCCGGATATTACACGGACGGAGAAAACCCGTTCACCGCCGGTACGGCACGAATGGCAAAGACAACAAGAAAATCAAACAGTTACAGTCTTATCTCTTACCAGCCCAAATTGCCACAAGAGGGAAAATATGCCGTTTACGTGAGCTATCAAACATTGCCAAACAGTATAGATGACGCATGCTATACTGTTTGGCATAAAGGTGAGAAAACGGTATTTAAGGTCAATCAGAAAATGGGAAGCGGCACATGGGTATATCTCGGCACGTTCGAGTTCGACAAGGGAAGCAATGAATTCAACAGGGTCGTGATAACCAATCAAAGTGCACGCAAAGGCGTTGTAACGTCAGATGCAGTGCGTTTCGGCGGCGGTATGGGAAATATCATGCGTGGAAACGCAACCAGCGGGTTACCCCGTTGTCTTGAAGGTGCCAGATATTATGCCCAATGGGCAGGCATGCCATATTACGTATACAGTACAAAATCCGGTACGGACGACTACCGCGACGACATAAACACACGCTCATACATGACCAATCATCTCGGCGGAGGTTCCTGTTACATGCCGACCGTCGAGGGGCGTAAAGTTCCGTTGGAACTGTCATTAGCCGTTCACAGCGACGCCGGATACTCAGCAAACGGCACAGGACTTATCGGTTCACTGGCTATATGCACCACAGGATTTGGCAGCGGTATGCTCAACTCCGGCATTTCGCGTACGGTCTCCCTCGATTTCGCCAAATCATTGCTCACAAATATTACGCAAGACATAAGATATAAATACGGCAAATGGGTGGAAAGGGAAATATATGACAGGAACTTTTCGGAAACGCGCATACCGGAAATACCAAGCGCCATAATAGAAACCATGTCTCACCAGAACTTCCCAGACATGCGTTACGGGCAAGATCCCAACTTCAAATTTACCCTTGCACGTTCTATATACAAAACTGTTTTGCGCCAGATATGCAACTCGCACGACCGGTCATACATCGTAACTCCTATGACACCAAACAATTTTCGCATAGAGTTTACGGATGGTAATGAAGTAAAACTGGCATGGGAACCGGTCGAAGACCCGCAAGAGGCCACCTCACGGCCGACAGGATACATCGTATATACAAGCGTTGGAAGTGCCGGTTTCGACAACGGAACATACATAAAAGGCTCAAATTATCACAAGGTTAAGTTGGAACGTGGCGTGCTCTACAGTTTCAAAGTCGCAGCGGCAAACAAAGGCGGAAAGAGTTTTACCACAGAAACGCTATGCGCCCTATACAACTCTGACAGCGAATACGCCGACAATATAATAATCATAGACGGCTTTCACAGACTCTCTTCGCCCGCTATCCGTGACAATGTCTTTGAGCAAGGATTTGACTTTGATGACGACCCTGGCGTATCTCTCGGCCCAACTGCCGGTTGGGTCGGCAGGCAATTATGTTACAACCGTGACAGAATTGGCATCGAAGACGAAAGCGGGTTGGGATGGTCAGGCGATGAATTTACAGGTATGTTCATTGCAGGCAACGACAGGAACCATGTCCGCACCCATGCCGAAGCGATACAAGCATCCGGCAGTTACAATATAGCAAGCTGTTCAAGTGAAGCCTTGGAAACAGGAAAAATAGACTTGTCACGGTATAAACTGGCAGATATGGTACTTGGACTCGAACGCAATGACGGGCACAGCCTCAAATACTACAAAACCTTTCCCTTGCTGATACGTGACCAACTGCGTGCATTTACCAAACGTGGCGGAAGGTTGCTGGTCTCCGGAGCGTACATCGGTAGCGATATGACAGCCCCTGAAGAGCAACTCTTCCTGAAAGAGACACTGAAATGCAGCTATGCTGGAAGCCACACAAGCCTAAATGACTTCATATACGGCATGAACACAACCATTCCTTATCACAACGCCATCAATGAGGAACACTATGCCGCAACAAAGCACGACGCATTCACACCGCACGGACAGGCATACGCCGCACTATGCTATAACAACGGAGGAAATGCCGCCATCGCATATAGAGGAAGCGACTATCGCTCGTTCACGATGGGCATACCGTTCGAATGCATCAAAGAAAACCAAAAGAAACATTCTATCATGAGGGGAATAATGGATTTCCTCATGAAATAAGTTCAATAACTGTAACAAATACATTAAGATTATGTTCAAGATTCAAGCAAACCTATCCGGTACACGGTACATATGCATAAGCGAGGAACATCTGCAAACAATAGACAAATATCTGCTGTTCAGAGATTTGATAGACAGCAATGGATACGTGGACGAACAAGTGCTCGACAAACTGAGACTGAACACCCGCTCACTTCTCGAATCAAGCGGGAATAACGATAAGGCACTGCTCGACCTTTGCCTCGATGTCATTTATCATCCCAATATGAAAGCGTTCGGACTGCAAAAACTGGTGCAGCTTTTCATCGAATGGAAAAACAAAGACCCTCAGGCAGAGTAAGTAAAACAAATCAACCGCACCGACATCTCCAACCGGCTGATTGCGCATTTCGAATAATAACAATACAGACATAAAGCCAGCAAGTATTATACAAGGGCGAACAATATGGAATATAAACTATCGGATTTCCTGCCAACGACAAAAAAGGAAATGGATATTCGCGGATGGCAAGAGGCTGACATCATTCTGTTTTCAGCCGATGCTTATGTAGACCACCCCTCTTTCGGAGCGGCGGTAATAGGCCGGACACTTGAAGCGGCAGGATATAAAGTGGCCGTCGTTCCTCAACCGGACTGGCATGGAGACTTCCGTGATTTCAAAAAACTCGGTCGTCCGAGACTCTTCTTCGGCATATCTCCCGGTTGTATGGACTCAATGGTAAACAAGTATACCGCCAACAAGCGACTACGCTCTGAAGATGCATACAGTCCAGAAGGCCGGCACGACATGAGACCGGAATATCCTACCATCGTATACTCAAAGATACTCAGACAGTTGTACCCTGATGTTCCTATCATCCTTGGAGGCATTGAGGCATCATTGCGCCGACTGACGCATTACGACTACTGGCAGGATTCGCTGCGCAGATGTATCCTGTGCGACAGCGGAGCCGACCTTATAGTATATGGTATGGGCGAGAAACCTATAGTGGAGCTCTGCCGACAGCTCGAAAGCGGAATGCCGATAAAAATGATTACGGACATTCCACAGACCGTTTACCTAACAAACAAAAACGATCTACCTGGCGGCATATCAAAAGACGACATACTGCTGCACAGCCATGAGACATGCGTAAAAGACAAAAAAGCGCAAGCCGAAAATTTCAGGCATATCGAAGAAGAATCGAATAAAATCCATGCCCGACGCCTTATACAGGAGGTGAACGGGAGATTAGCCGTTGTCAACCCTCCATATCCTCCCATGACATCAAAAGAACTGGACGCATCGTTTGACCTGCCCTATACCCGTGTCCCGCATCCCAAATATAAAAACAAGCGTATTCCGGCCTACGAGATGATAAAATTCTCTGTAAACATACATCGCGGATGTTTCGGCGGATGTGCGTTTTGTACCATATCGGCACATCAAGGAAAGTTCATTACCTGCCGCTCCAAAGAAAGTATTATAAAAGAAGTGAGGCAAGTCATTGACATGCCCGACTTCAAGGGCTATCTGTCTGATCTCGGCGGTCCGTCGGCAAACATGTATGGAATGAGAGGGCGAAACATTAATATATGTGAGAAGTGCAAACGTCCGAGTTGCATAAACCCGCAGATATGCCCTAACCTGAATACCGACCACAGCGCACTGACAGACATTTACCGGACGGTGGATAAACTTCCCGGAATAAAAAAGAGTTTCATCGGCAGCGGCGTGCGCTACGATCTGCTGTTGCATAGAAGCGACAACGAGAAAACAAACAAGGCGGCAGCCGAGTATACGCGCGAATTGATTTGCAAACACGTGAGCGGCCGGCTAAAAGTGGCTCCCGAGCACATGTCGGACAACGTGCTGCGGCTGATGCGCAAACCGCCGTTCAGACAGTTTGACGAGTTCAAACGCATATTTGACAGAATAAACCGTGAAGAGAACTTGAACCAGCAGATAATCCCTTACTTCATCAGCAGCCATCCGGGATGCAGCGAAGCCGACATGGCGGAACTGGCAGTGAAGACAAAAAAGCTGGATTTCCACCTCGAACAGATACAAGACTTCACGCCCACTCCAATGACGGTAAGCACCGAGACATGGTATACAGGCTACGACCCGTACACCATGGAACAGGTATACAGCGCAAAATCGCAACGGGAAAAACTTGCCCAGCGCCAGTTTTTCTTTTGGTACAAGCCAGAAGAAAGGCGCGGTATAGAGCAGTCTCTCAGACGTATAGGGCGACCGGAACTAATCAGCGAATTATGGTCACAACCGCAAATGGTTTACCAACACCACAGAGAGACACGGCAAAAGACCGCCTCACAGAACAGAAATGGAAATAATAGAGCAAAGCATAACAGCGAAAAGCAAGACAACAGAGCCGGAAGACGGGATCGTAATCACAGATGATTTCATCGCCGTAATAGACGGAAGCACAAGTAAAACGGCCAAACGCATATCTCCCCAGCACTCCAACGGGAGATACTGCATGTTGCTGATAAGCGAATATATCAGGAGTGTCGACGCAGACATCGATATCAATGGCTTTTGCTCCGGTGTAACCTCATGTGTCAATAGTGTATATGACAAAGACACAAAAGAACATGCCAAATCTCATCCGGAAGAAAGAATCACGGCAAGTTGCATAGTGTTCAGCAAAAAAAGGCGGGAGATATGGATGATTGGAGACTGCCAGTGCCTGATAGACGGAAAGCTTTATGAAAATCCCAAACCGGATGAAAGCATCCTTGCCGGACATCGGGCAGAAATCATAAGCAAAGCCCTGGCGGAAAAGACACATACCATTGATGACATAAGAAATAACGACATCGGCCGGAAAGCCATAATACCGGATATGATAAGGAACATGGAAAACCAAAACAAAACATACTCCGTGGTCGACGGTTTTCCTATCCCCATGGACAAAGTAAAAAGAATATCACTCGCTGACAATGAAGGTACCGTGGTATTGGCAAGCGACGGATATCCGTTCCTGTGCCCCACCCTTTCTCTGTCGGAGGAAGCTCTTCATCAACAGCTCACCAATGATCCGCTGAACATTAAAACGTTCAAGGCTACCAAGGCCTTTATGGACGGAAATAATTCATTTGACGACCGCACATACATACGTTTCAGATACTCAGCAAACTACTTATAGCAAAAAGTGATAATACCAAAAGGACTTTTATAAGATTTTTCACAACAACGGATTAGTGTCACAAGCCGTCAAAACATGTATTTTATCAAAGAGGTTCTCCATTTAGATTATCCCCCAACCGCTCAGAACTGGAAATAAATGAACGGTTGTATAGCACTGCTCTTGACCTGAATGACTATATATATCACTGCCGAAACCAATAAAGCGTCAACCAAGACATTGCCACGGGTAAGCAGTTTTATAATTCCATCCTGCCAACTGTCGGGAATAAAATGAGTGACATATCCGAAAACTATAAGACCGAACACATATTGATAACTCCCGATAACTTGCATGAATAACTCGGAATGAAAATCCGTGAATATACGGTTAAGCATCATCATGCTCGCCGAGAAATCGGTATTGCGAAAGAAAATCCATGCGAAACAAACAAAATGGAATGTAAATAAACAACCGAAAAACCTACGCATTCCATGCGAGACATAATTCTTTTCATGGCGGAATATATTAGCGCTCGCATATTTATGGGCTGCCAAAGCCAACCCGTGAAGCCCGCCCCATGCCACGAAATTGAGACTCGCGCCATGCCATAAGCCGCCAAGAAGCATGGTAACCATCAGATTTACGTACGTCCTCACGGCTCCTTTGCGGTTGCCGCCAAACGATATATAAATATAATCGCGAATCCATGATGACAGAGAGATGTGCCAACGCCGCCAAAACTCGGTTATACTACAACTGCGATAAGGGGCATCGAAATTAAGAGGAAAATGAAAGCCAAGCAATAAAGCTATGCCTATCGCCATATCGCTATAACCGCTGAAATCGCAATAGATCTGCATAGCATAACCATAAAGCCCCAACAAATTCTCCACTCCTGTATAAAGCCTCGGATTATCGAATATACGGTCTACAAAGTTGAGACTGATATAATCGCTTATCACAGATTTCTTGAACAGTCCTATAATTATAAGGTAAACACCACGTGAGAACATCTCGCGGGTGACTATGAGCGGATGATGTATCTGCGGCACGAAATCCCGCGCCCTGACAATCGGTCCGGCAACGAGCTGCGGGAAGAAAGAAACATAAAAAGCATAATCGAGAATATTGCCCAACGGCCTAAGGTTTCCACGGTACACGTCTATCGTATAGCTAAGACTCTGAAATGTAAAGAAACTTATTCCCACAGGAAGGAATATATCCCATGGCTGGAAATTATTCCCAATCATGTGCTCGAACATCCCGACAAAAAAGTTGGTGTACTTGAAATAGCCAAGCATCCCAAGATCTATCAGCAAACTCAAAGTGACCAAAAACCGAGGAACAAACATACTCTGCGGACTTTTCTGCCTGTAATTCCATATACATCGGGCTATCAAATAATCGGAAACTGTCACTATAGCCAACAAAAAGAAATACGTACCACTGCTCTTATAATAGAAGTAGTATGAGAAAGCGGTCACAAACAGAAGCCGCAAAGTACGCTGCTTATTGAGCAGCATATATACAAACGAGAAACCAAGAAAAAGAAACAGGAACAACCCCGAACTGAAAAGCAACGGCTCCTCGGGATTATATGCAAGCATACTTGATATTCTATCCAACATGTTCATTCACCAATACTGTATTTATAATTGTCGTATCCAGCCATGAAAGAATCGTAGAAATACCCGGCAAGACAGGTTCCGCCACCAAAACTAAGATGGGTATAATCTTTGTTTGCCAATTTTCTCTCCACCAGTGCCTTCATGCTTTCCCTGCCGCCCATAGCCTTGAACAAGTTGAAATATGCCACCTTGCACTCAGACGCCATTATCTGCTGATAGGCAGAAAGCGACTCTATGCCTGGCATCGTCTTTATTCCGTCTGCTGTGCGCTGGTTTCTATCAGGAACACTTACTATCAGTATCGACGCCTCAGGATATGCACCGCGAAGTTTTTCCACGGCACGCGTCATCCTCTTGATGTATGCCTTGTAATTGGCCGAACGACTTTTCTCACTCACCACATTCAAACCGAAATGCAATATGATGAGGTCGTAAGGACGCAGACGGGCAAAATCTGCCAAAACAGAATGCGGGATATTGGCAATCGTAAATCCCGCCGAACCACGCATACTGAAATTATCAAGCACCACACCATAATCAGACTCCAGTGCCATGCCGTATATAAATGTATCATGGCCAACACCGGTGAAGCGATATGATATATTTCTCATGGAGTCGCGGTCTTCTATCATCCTGACAACAGAGGCCGAGTCTATCACCCGAACGGTTTCCGACCTTCCGTTAATGCTTGTATGCAGAGACAGGCCACTGCCGGTACGAAGAAACAGCCGGGCTACATTCCAACCTGATGAATGCTTGCGGTACTTTGTGCCCCCCGTCCATACGACAGCATTTTCCGACGGAATGAAATATCTCTGGTTTATGCCAGCATTGTTATGATTATAAGGTTTCTTCACTACCTCATAGCCAGAGAATCCACTGAACTTTTGGCTTATCGTCGGCCTGAACCCGTTTATCTTATTGCCGCAGTCAACCCATCCTACACCATTTCCGCCGAAACGCCGTTGCAGCCGTTCCCTTATATCACATGTAAGAATATCACCTTCTATAAAAGAATCGCCGAAATAAGCTATCCGAACCGGACGTTCCAAAGACTTGACACAGTTAAGCATCTCATAAAAATGCCTCATGCCTCCGGGTGCGCCTCCGGAGTAGTCGTCAATCATCGTCACCCCATCAGGTATCACCTGCCTCGAAGGTATCGACACCGTATCCGCCTGAGCAACTGAGTCTGGCACTTCTTTCAAAAGCGGAATGGTATCCTCGGTTTCACTGTTTCCGTATACTTCAGGAATAATATCACTGAGAATATTGACATGACGCATCTCGGAGTCATTCAAATAAATAGTAGGTAACTGATGCAGAGCCAAAAGGACAACAACAACCAACCCTGTCAATATAAAGGTCCGCGCACCGTGATTCATATCCTATAACCAATCTATGCTCTTACCTATTGTAAGTCAACAAAAAACCATCCAATATTTCCCCCCCCTTGGATGTACATATACCCCTCAAAGAAACAAAGACAATATTCATCATTATTTCCTCCCAAGTATATTGCTTATATAATTGGGCCGACTTAAAATAATCGCCCAATGCGTCAAACAAGCAGACAATAAGCTTACAGTTAATATCGCTCCTGAAATATCCTTCTTCAATACCACGGTTAAGAAAATCAACGAATTGCGTTCCGGAATAAATCTTCTCTTCATTCAGATAACCTATCACATCAGGATACTTTTCCATATCAGAAAAGAACAGGGGATTTGCCTCGCGGAATTTCTCTATATTCAATTTGTAAGCATATAATATCACATCCATTACACTGTCGCTTTTCGAAGCGAATTCCTTCAAATGCTCACGCCTCATTATATGGTCTTTCTTAATCCCCTCATAAAGCAAATGCTCCTTGTCACTATACATTTCGTATAATGTACGCTTTGAGACAGACATGACATTGGCTATATCATCCATTTTAACGGCACGAATACCGTTCTTCATGAACAATGATATCGCTGTTTCCAATATTCTGTCCCGCAAAGACTGCCTGTATATGGAAAGATTTTTAACCTCTTGCATGACCTAACCTTAATTAGGTTGCAAAGTTACTAAAATAATAAAAAAAAGAAACATTTTGAATATTTTTTTATTAACTTTGCCTCTGTATATTCAATATTAACAAAGAAAACCTGCTTTGACAAACTATTACTAAAGATAATAATCCAACTTTATAATAAATAATATGGTAAAAATATCCAAAGAAGCCGCTCTTGAATACCACGAGAACGGAAGACCGGGTAAGATAGAAGTAAAACCAACCAAATCTTACCGCACACAAACAGATTTAAGTTTAGCCTACTCACCCGGTGTAGCCTATCCGTGCCTTGAAATACAACAGAACGCGAATGACGCTTATAAGTATACGGCAAAAGGAAATCTTGTCGCAGTGATAAGCAACGGCACTGCTGTACTCGGACTTGGAGATATCGGCGCATTGAGCGGCAAACCGGTCATGGAGGGAAAGGGACTTCTATTTAAAATATATGGAGGTATTGACGTATTTGATATCGAAGTCGCAGAGAAAGATCCCGAGAAATTTTGCGAAGCGGTAGAAAAGATTGCCCCTACCTTTGGAGGTATCAATCTGGAAGACATTAAAGCTCCTGAGTGCTTTTATATAGAAGAAAGACTCAAAAAGACATTGGATATTCCTGTGATGCACGACGACCAGCACGGTACAGCCATAATATCAGCCGCAGGGCTTAAAAACGCACTTGAAGTAAACGGTAAAGATATTTCAAAGGTCAAAATCGTGGTAAACGGAGCCGGAGCCGCCGCTATTTCATGTACAAAATTATACATGGCATTAGGCGCAAGACGAGAGAACATAGTGATGCTCGACTCAAAAGGCGTGATAACCAATGACCGTCCGAACCTCACAGAGCAGAAGAAGTTTTTCGCAACCGACCGTAAAGACATACACACACTTGAAGAAGCGATAAAAGGCGCCGATGTTTTTGTCGGACTGTCAAAAGGAAACATTCTGTCACAGGACATGATACGCTCGATGGCCGAACAGCCAATCGTATTCGCATTGGCAAACCCCGTCCCCGAAATCAGTTATGAAGAGGCCATGGCGAGCCGCCCCGATGTACTCATGTCTACCGGACGCTCTGATTATCCGAACCAAATAAACAACGTAATTGGTTTCCCATACATATTCCGCGGAGCACTCGACGTACATGCGACAGCCATTAACGAAGAAATGAAAATGGCCGCAGTAAACGCCATTGCGGAAATAGCCAAGCAGCCGGTACCAGACGTTGTCAACGATGTCTACCACGTAAACAATCTCACTTTCGGCCCGTCATACTTCATTCCGAAACCTGTTGACCCGCGATTAATTACAGAAGTTTCCGCCGCAGTGGCCAAAGCAGCAATTGAAAGCGGTGTAGCCAGAAAGGAAATAACCGATTGGACGGCATATAAGAACCATCTTCGTGAGTTGCTCGGACAAGAGACAAAACTGACACAGAAATTATATGATACGGCACGCAATCATCCGCAACGTGTGGTATTCGCTGAAGGTATACACCCCACGATGCTGAAAGCTGCCGTACAGGCCAAAGCCGAGAAGATCTGCCATCCAATACTGCTCGGCAACGATGAACGCATTGAGAAACTGGCAAAGGAACTTGACCTTAATCTTGACGGCATAGAAATAGTCAACCTGCGTCACGACAATCAAGCTGAGCGCCGCGAACGCTATGCGAAGATACTGGCCGAGAAACGTCAGCGCATGGGATATACGGAGCAGGAAGCCAATGACAAGATGTTCGAGCGCAACTATTTCGGAATGATGATGGTGGAAACGGGCGAAGCCGACGCTTTCATTACCGGATTGTATACAAAGTATTCAAATACGATTAAAGTGGCGAAAGAAGTTATCGGCATACGTCCCGAATACAAACATTTCGGAACCATGCATATACTCAACTCTAAAAAGGGAACATATTATATAACCGATACGCTGATAAACAGGCATCCAGATAAAGAAACACTCGTAGACATAGCCAAACTCAGCGCCATGACCGTCCGCTTTTTTAACGACGAACCGAGAATGGCAATGATCAGTTACAGCAATTTCGGAACGGAAGAAACGGGAAGTCCAGTACAAGTCCATCAAGCAGTTGAGGAGATGCAACGTGAATATCCCGATTTGGCCATCGATGGAGAGATGCAGGTTAACTTTGCGATGAATAAGGAATTAAGAGACAGCAAGTATCCGTTCAGCCGATTAAAAGGACTTGATGTCAACACGCTTGTCTTCCCAAATCTAAGCAGTGCCAACGGTGCCTATAAATTGTTACAGTCGTTAGACCCTGACACGGAAATCATCGGCCCGATTCAAATGGGTCTTAACAAACCCATTCACTTCACCGATTTCGAATGTTCGGTTCGTGATGTGGTGAACATAACAGCGGTAGCTGTAATTGACGCATACGTCGATAAATTAAAACAAGGAGACTGCGAAGAATAAATAACAAATCAAAAAGACCATGGCAATTATCAACCATGGTCTTTTTTGATAGCCAAAATCTTAATAACAAATGTATTTCGTCAATAAACCAGCCCAAATTATAACAAAAAGATATTTATTTTGCAATTTACCAGATAAAAAGTTTGTTATTTCACAAAAATGCTTTATCTTTGCACTCGATAATCAAATATTGCTTGCAAATATTTAAATCACTAAATAGTAAACAACTAAAAAGGTAAAAGAACATGAATGCAGCTAAAGTTGTAGAGGATCTTAAACTTAGATTTCCCAATGAGCCGGAATACATTCAGGCAGTAAGTCAGGTTCTTCCCACTATTGAGGAAGAGTATAACAAACATCCAGAGTTTGAAAAATCAAACCTTGTTGAACGCCTTTGCATTCCGGACAGAATCATCCAATTCCGTGTGACATGGGTTGACGACAAAGGAAACGTACAGACAAATATGGGTTACCGTGTACAGCATAATAATGTGATAGGCCCTTACAAAGGCGGTCTCCGCTTTCATAAATCCGTTAATCTCGGTATATTGAAGTTCCTTGCATTCGAGCAGACATTCAAAAACTCACTCACCACACTCCCCATGGGAGGGGCAAAAGGAGGATCCGACTTCTCTCCACGCGGTAAAAGCGATGGCGAGGTTATGCGTTTCTGCCAAGCTTTCATGAACGAACTGTACCGCCATATCGGCCCCGATGTAGATGTTCCTGCCGGTGACATTGGTGTAGGCGGACGTGAAGTCGGTTATCTATTCGGTCAATACAAGAAACTGACACATGAATGGAGCGGCGTTCTTACCGGCAAAGGTCGTGAATTTGGCGGGTCGCTCATCCGCCCGGAAGCTACAGGATACGGAACTGTTTACTTCCTGTTATCCATGCTTGAGACAAGAGGCATTGAACTGAAAGGCAAGAGTGTTCTTATATCAGGCTCAGGAAACGTTGCCCAATATGCCACTGAAAAATGCATCCAGTTAGGCGCAAAAGTTCTCACTCTCTCCGATTCAGACGGCTATATCTATGATCCTGACGGAATAGACCGCGACAAACTTGATTTCGTTATGGAGTTGAAGAATATCGAGCGCGGACGCATCAAAGAATATGCGGAAGAGTATCCCAACGCTGTATACCATGCAGGAGAGCGCCCTTGGAACGAAAAGGCAGACATCGCACTTCCATGCGCTACCCAAAACGAAATAAACGGTGACGATGCACGAACCCTTATTGGTAATGGGGTTATAGCTGTTGCCGAAGGAGCAAACATGCCTTCCACTCCCGAAGCGACCAAAGTTTTCCAGGATGCCAAGATACTCTATGCTCCAGGCAAAGCATCAAACGCCGGCGGTGTATCGGTATCAGGTCTTGAAATGAGCCAAAACTCAGAACGCCTGAGCTGGACATCCGAAGAAGTTGACAACCGGTTGAAGATTATCATGAACGACATTCACGAGAACTGCGTGAAGTATGGTACCGAGGCAGACGGCTACATTAACTATGTGAAAGGCGCTAATGTCGCAGGTTTCATGAAAGTTGCAAAAGCAATGATGGGACAAGGAATTGTATAATATACAACACATCAAAACAAAATAAAAGAGGCGGATATCCAATTGGATATCCGCCTCTTTTATTTTGTATATAAAACTTATCTTATTCTGTCTGCCGCACGAACAAGTCGCTCATCCGCCACAATTCCCCTGTTAGCCAAAACATAAAAAAGGGCAGACAAAGCAGGAAAGGCCGCAAATACAGTCGGAACAAAATCGGACTGACGAACAGTATCTCCAGGAAGCACACGACTATAAACTCCATACAATATATACCAACCTACAATCAGCAACACATTGAATATACACATACGAGCCTGGCTCTTTCTGTTGTTATATGCGAAAACAGTATATATCCCCAATGCGGCTGAAGGCACAAGGATAGCAAACAGAGGCCATGTGATAAAGTCGCACTTACCAGTCTCGTCGATTATCCAAAGATTGTATTCACGTGCTACCGTCAACCCTTCCAAATTGAAATAGCCTATCTGCAAGCACAGGCTGGCAAGGGTCAGCATCACGGCTATCACAATATATACAGTCTGTATACGCTGTATCATAAACAAACAGATTTACATTATAACCGCTCTTCGCCTTGCAACTGTGCATCACGAACCGCATCGCGCCAATACACTTTATCGTCCACAAACTCCTGAGTAGCGAGCAATGTTGGCTTAGGAAGTTTCTCATAATAGCGTGATATTTCTATCTGCTCACGGTTCTCGAATACTTCTTCAAGGCTATCGTTATATGAAGCGAACTCTGCCAACTTCTTACTTAAATCCTCCTTAATCTGGGTTGAGATTTGATTGGAGCGCTTTGAGATAATAGCTACGCTTTCATAGATATTGCCTGTATCCTGGCAAAGATCCATAATGTTGCGGGTTACGGTGTTTACCGGTGCCTTTGATTTCTTGTAATCCATATTACCTTATATATGTTTAAATATTTCTTTTATCTTTTAATCCTTTGTCACTTTCTTGCATTTGGCAATAAACTTCTCTGCCGTGTCACGCTCCTTGCTATCGGGATACTCATTCAGGAAACCATAGCACTCGTCCTCTGCATCACGATACCTTTCCAAACGCTTCTCCTCAACGCTTCGCTGAGCCAGCTCAAACTTGCTTTTCATTATAAGCACGGCAAAGTCCTCTCTCATATTGCTGTACGGATAAGTCTTCAACGCATTTTGTGCCGTTATTATACAAGCTTCATAATTAGATCCGCCAAAAGTACAATTTCCAAAATAGTCACCGAGATTATAATACAATCGTGCCGAAAGATATTCTTTCTGTACCAACTTATCCTGCAAGTCAAACAGTTTCTTCTGAGCCATCGGCCTCATTTTTGAATCCGGATACAGGTCAAGAAACTCCTGATATGCATTTATAGCTCCCACTGTGGGTGTTTGGTCGAGACGAGGCTCGGGGGTACTCTCATATAGCGACTGACCGATGTAATATGACGCCTGTTCCGCATATACACCTTTCGGATAAGAAGAGCAATACTTCCTGAACGTAGCGGAAGCCGCCTCATAATCACGATCGCAATATTCTGCCATTGCCAGCATATAAAGACTCTCCTGAGCGTTCTCCGTTCCCTTTTGAACGGTTACCAGTTCCTGCAACAATGATATTGACTGATTGAACTTTCCTTCGGCAAAACACTGCTTGGCAAATTCATACTTATAATCGTAATCGGCGGATTTGTAAACCCTGTTAAACTCAGCTGCACACCCAGTCATCAAAAGAACGGTACACGCCAATATGAACAAAGACTTCTTCATTTCTCGAAATTTGAAGTGCAAAAATAGTTATTTTTCCTTTAATTTCAAAGCATTTAAAACCTTTTTTACCAAAATGTATCTGATTATAACGTTTATTACACCGGAAATAAGTAATTTTGCACGATATGAGCGATTTCAAACTTACATCAAAATACAAGCCAACCGGCGACCAACCGGAAGCAATAAGGGATTTGACCGAAGGATTGAAACGTGGCGCCCATGCGCAAGTGCTGCTCGGAGTCACAGGCTCGGGCAAGACTTTCACTGTCGCAAACGTCATTGCAAATATCAACCGCCCTACCCTGATATTGAGCCACAACAAGACTTTGGCAGCACAGCTATACGAAGAGATGCGCAGCTTCTTCCCTGAAAACGCTGTGGAATATTATGTGAGTTACTACGACTACTACCAACCCGAAGCATACCTCCCAACCACAGACACATACATCGAGAAAGATCTCGTCATCAATGAGGAAATAGACAAACTGCGCCTACGGGCTGTATCATCGTTGCTTTCAGGTAGAAAAGACGTTGTTGTAGTTTCGTCCGTCAGTTGTCTATACGGTATGGGAAGCCCGGTG
The DNA here is from genome assembly GCF_002933775.1 of Prevotella sp. MGM1. Classification (GTDB taxonomy): domain Bacteria; phylum Bacteroidota; class Bacteroidia; order Bacteroidales; family Bacteroidaceae; genus Prevotella. Next base: position 145,235 of record NZ_BEWV01000136.1, on the reverse strand, counting down.
GCACTCAACGAGAATATAATAGAGATACGCAGAAACCAGAGCATCGAGCGTAACGCACTGCTGAGAAAACTCGTGCAGGCACTGTACGTCCGCAACGACATAGAACTGCAACGTGGAAACTTCCGCGTGAAAGGCGACACGGTAGACATTGCCATGGCCTACAACGAAGTCATACTACGCATAACATTCTGGGACGACGAGATAGATGCCATTGAAGAATTGGACGCGGTGACGATGGACAGGCTCGCATCGTTCGACGAATACAAGCTATATCCGGCCAATCTCTTCATGACCACACAGGAACAGACCAACATCGCCATAAGAAACATTCAGGATGATCTGGTGAAACAGGTAGAGTTTTTCACCGAACTGGGAGACGGCATCAAGGCCCAGAGAATAAAAGAGCGTGTGGAATACGACATGGAGATGATAAAAGAGTTGGGACACTGTTCGGGAATAGAAAACTATTCGAGATACTTCGACGGACGGAAAGCCGGCGAACGACCTTACTGTCTGCTCGACTTCTTCCCTGACGACTATCTGATGGTCATCGACGAAAGTCATGTAAGCGTACCGCAAATCAATGCCATGTACGGAGGCGACAGGGCGAGAAAGACAAACCTCGTGGAATACGGTTTCAGACTTCCGGCGGCTTTCGATAACAGGCCGTTGACATTCGATGAATTTCACAATATGATAAACCAGATCATCTATGTATCTGCCACGCCGGCCGATTTTGAATTGCAGGAAGCTGAAGGTGTGGTTGTCGAGCAAATAATACGACCTACCGGACTGCTCGACCCCGAAATAGAGGTAAGACCGAGCGAGAACCAGATCGATGACCTAATGGAAGAAATAAGAACACGTATCGAACGTGAGGAAAGGGTACTCATCACCACCCTTACCAAACGAATGGCCGAGGAACTGTCGGAATACCTACTGAACCATAATATAAGGACGGCATACATCCACAGCGATGTTGCCACACTCGACAGAGTGAAAATACTCGAAGACCTGCGACAAGGAGTATACGACGTATTGGTAGGTGTAAATCTGCTGCGCGAAGGCCTTGATTTGCCAGAAGTTTCTCTCGTGGCAATACTTGACGCTGACAAGGAAGGCTTTCTGCGAAGCCGGCGAAGCCTGACACAGACGGCGGGACGTGCCGCACGAAACGTGAACGGCAAGGTAATAATGTATGCCGACACCATAACAGACAGCATGCAGCAGACCATTGACGAGACAATGCGCAGGCGAACGAAACAAATGCGCTACAATGAAGAAAACGGCATCACACCCACACAGATAAGGAAATCACTGAAACAAAGTTTCCTTAGGACTGAAATATCAAACGACAGAGATAACGGAGACAACCATCCTGTACATACAGCGTATATCGGACCGGAAGAAAGTGTTTTCGCAGCCGACCCGATTGTGGAGCGCATGACAAGACAGCAACTCGAAAAGAGCATTGCAAACACAACAAAACTAATGAAGGAAGCAGCCAAGAAACTCGATTTCCTACAAGCGGCACAATACCGCGACGAAATCATAAGACTGCAAAAAGAACTTGAGCTCAAAGACTGACGTAACATTGAAGCAAGGTATATCCAAAAGATACCCGTTACAATTAATTTAGATACCCAATGGAATGCAACACAATAAGTATCTTTCTACAATACAAAAAGCAGACTATTTCAAAGAAAAAGGCACTTTACGCAATATGTCGGGAGCCTTTTTCCTAAGCCATCGGAAAAGGCATGAATATACATTCCCGACCTGTATACACACCGTATCCGACACTTTATTTGTAAACATTATTTTTCTCATTGCCTGTAATCAACTTTTCGCCAACAAAGATATAAAGATTACAAATAAGAAAACAACATGCGTCATAAGACACGTCGCAATACAATTTAAACCTATCACTCTGCGACCAAAAGACTTTCTATCGCAAGGCGGTATGAATCGAGCCCGAAACCGCATATCACCCCTCGGCACACACAACTGATAAACGAATGATGACGGAATCCCTCACGCTTATGTACATTGGATATATGAACCTCCACCACAGGACATTTCAACGAACGTATGCAATCTTGCAGGGCGATACTCGTGTGGGTATACGCTCCTGCATTGAGTACTATCCCGTCGCTATCGAAACCTGTTTTCTGCATCCTGTCTATCAGTTCGCCCTCAATATTACTTTGGTAATACTCTATTTCCACATCAGGATACATGTCTCTCAGCTTCATAAGATAGGTATCGAAAGAACTACTTCCGTAAATCCCCGGCTCACGGACTCCAAGCATGTTCAGATTCGGTCCGTTAATAATCTGTATTTTCATGTTTACGAATATTTTTACTACCTTTGTCTCGGCAAAAATACTAAAATAAATGGATATTGACAAGAAAAGCCATGCTAATATAGTAGAAGAATACATGCGATACCTGAAACTGGAACGCAGTTTCTCACCAAATACGCTCGACGCATACCACAGAGACCTGATGAAGCTGGACGGTTATCTGTCAAGCGTGAAAATCAGCCCGTTCGATGTAAAACTGGAAGATCTTCAGACATTTGCGGCCGGGCTTCACGATGCAGGCATAGGAGCTTCTTCACAATGCCGCATACTCAGCGGTGTGCGGTCTTTTTTCAAGTTTCTTCTATTAAACGATTACCGTGACGATGACCCTACCGAGTTTTTGGAATCACCACAACTTGGATTGCACCTGCCCGAAGTGCTGTCGACAGACGAAATAGACGAACTTGAAAACTCTATCGACCTGTCCAAATGGGAGGGGCATCGCAACCGAGCCATCATAGAGACTCTTTTTTCCTGTGGTTTGCGCGTAACCGAGCTGGTAAATCTGAGACTCTCCAACTTATATTTCAAAGAACAGTTCATACGTGTGTTCGGAAAAGGAAAAAAAGAACGGCTTGTCCCCATATCCCCCCGGGCCATACAAGAGCTCAATAACTGGTTCGAATGCCGAAAAGGGATGAACGTCAAACCAGGCGAAGAGGATTATGTGTTCCTCAACCGCCGAGGAGGACACCTCACAAGAACCATGATACTGATAATGATAAAACGCCAGGCCAAGACGGCTGGAATACAGAAGACAATAAGTCCGCACACACTGCGGCACTCGTTCGCCACAGCCTTGCTCGAAGGCGGAGCCGACCTGCGTGTTATCCAGGATATGCTCGGACATGAGAGCATAGACACCACCGAGATATACACACACATAGACACTACTATGCTGAGGCAGGCAATACTGGAACACCACCCCAGAAACATCAAGAAACATTCAAAATGAGTCACGTTGCAAAAAAAAGCAAAAAAGTGTGTTAATCTCTGTGATCGCAGATGCTAATACCAATATATTTTGTAATTTTGGCAAATTATAAAAAGATAACGAATATATGAAAAAGATTTATATGCTGATCATATCTTGCCTGCCCCTTATGGCCATGGCACAGAATACATGGGAAATGAAAGATGCCACAGGCAAGACGAAACCTAACCCTGACCAAAAATATCTCGCCGGAGCCGTACCAGTGGCTGACGGGAAAGTGATTTTCGAGAAAACGATAGATGCCAAAGGTAAAACCGCCGCACAGATTTACGACATTGCCCTGAAGTTCATGACCGAGTTGACAAAGGAAGACAATCAGTTTGAACAAAGCAGAATCACATATAAAGACTCCGTTACTCATGAAATAGGCGGTTTCTATCAGGAATGGCTTGTGTTTAAAAGTACAGCATTAGTGCTCGACCGCACACGGCTTATGTACAACCTGTTCGTAAAATGCGAAGATGGCAAAGCCGACATCAAGATGACACGCATATACTACTTATATGATGAGGAACGCGAGCCTCAGACATTAAGAGCCGAAGAATGGATTACCGATGAATACGGACTGAAAAAAAGTAAGGAGAAACTATCACGGGTGACCGGCAGATTCCGTCGCAAGACAATAGACAGAAAAGACTATTTGTTCGACAGATTTGAGGCTTTACTTAAATAGGGTTATCATGACAAACGAAGACACAAACAATATAGGCAACAGGGAGAGACACCATCGGCCCCAAAAGAACATGATACTGATAATCAGAAACGCGCTGAATATCATATTCATGCTTACCGCCATAGTGGGAATCATCATATACATGAGTTCCGACAAAGAAACAGGAATGTATATAATGTTGGCCGCCATACCTTTCAAAATAACGGAATCTGCAATAAGACTTTTACGAATATAAATGAAAAGTATATTCTCAGCTTTTTTGTTGAGTTTGTTTTTTGTCACGGTCTGCGCACAGGAATTCAATCAAATAGATGAAAACGGACAGATAACGCAATTTGACCAAAATACGAATAGGAACTTCAACAAACACAACAACGACACAACAAAAAACAAGGAAATACCCAAAGGGCTGTATGTCTGGACGATAGACCGGAAATTTGGCGACATAACGAAAGCCGTTCCGGATACTGTCCCGCATTTATACCCAAACACAACACTCAACACGGGAATATACGGAGAATACAATACGACCGGTAATAACTACACAGCAAGGGAAAGCAGAATATTCATCAACCGTCCGCTTTTGGGACAGTTCGTTTTTACCAGGCCATATAGCTACATTATAAAAGAACCGGACCAGTTGCATTTCACCAACACTTTGTCGCCGGTCACAAACCTATCATACGACAATTGCGGAGACAAGACCAACGGTGAAGACCATATAGAAGCTAAATTCGCTGTAAATTCCGGCCGGAGACTCGGCATGGGCTTTGATCTCAATTATGCATACGCCCGTGGGTATTATGCCAATCAAAGTGCGTCACATTTCGGAGCGACATTCTATGCCTCATATTTGGGTGACAAATACAAGATGCATGCCATGTTCTCCACTTACCACCAGAAAGTGTCTGAAAACGGTGGAATAACCAACGATAATTACATTACGCACCCGGAGAGTTTTGAGGACTCATACAGCGAAAACGAAATACCAACTATATTAAACCAAAATTGGAATAGGAACAATAACCTGCACTTCTTCTTGACCCACAGATACTGCCTCGGCTTTTATAAACGTGTCAAACTGACAGAGGATGAAATAAAGGCAAGACAATTCGCGGCGGCATCAAGAAAAGAGAATGCAAGCAGTAGAAAGAAAGACAAGTATGATGAAAGCACCGTCCGTTCAAGGAAGCGTAACAGTATTAAAGAATCTGACAGCGAACCAGCCGGAAGACCCGACGGAGCGGCTATAGCCGGCAATGAGCCTCAAATAGATAATGTTTCAAAGGATGATACCACACGTATAAGTGTTGATAGCCAGGCAAAAATGGACAGTCTTTTAGCCGCAAAAGCATTAAAGGACTCTTTGGACGCAACCACAAGAGAAGAGTTTGTTCCGGTGACAAGCTTTATACATACCCTTGACTACAACACACACGACCGCATTTATCAGGCATACGATACACCTGAAAATTACTATGCCGACACATTCTACAACTACACGGACGGCTCAACATACGGAGGCGACTCCATTTACGACCAGACCAAGCATCACTCGATAAAGAATACGCTTGCGGTAGCATTGCTCGAAGGCTTCAACAAATATGCGAAAGCCGGACTGAAAGTATTCGCAAGTCATGAAATGAGAAAGTTCAAAATGCCAGAAATCATTGGAGAAGGCCCACTGTCATATTCACGTCTGACATCATTTAATGAACATACTATAAGTATCGGTGGACAAATTTCCAAAACACAAGGCAACACTTTGCACTACAATCTCATGGCAGAGACATGGCTTGCGGGTGAGGATGCCGGACAATTAAAGATCGATTTCAGCACAGATCTTAACTTCCCGCTGTTCGGAGACACTGTGACATTGGCCGCCAAAGCTTTCTTCTATCGCATCAACCCATCCTTTTATCAAAGGAATTATCACTCAAAGCATTTCTGGTGGGATCGCAACGACATGAGCAAAGAAACCAGAACACGCCTTGAAGGATTGTTCTCCTACAAGAAAACAAAAACAACTTTAAGAGTAGCAATTGAGGAAATACAGAACTATACATACTTCGGCATGAAATACAATGCATCCGAAGACGCAAGAACAAGCCTTTCGGCTGGTGTAAGACAGTACGGTTCCAACATCAATTTGCTCACCGCCCAACTGATGCAGAATTTCCGATTGGGCATTCTAAACTGGGAAAATGTGGTTACATACCAGAATTCCAGCAATCAGGACGTACTCCCCCTGCCTGCCCTAAACATGTTTACCAACTTATATATAAAGTTTAAAATAGTAAACGAACTATTGGTAGAGCTTGGAGGCGACGCCTATTTCTTCACCAAATACTATGCCCCCGACTTCTGTCCGCAGCTCAATCAGTTTGCTGTTCAGGAAAACAATGACAGCCGTCTTAAACTCGGAGGCTACCCGTTTGTAGACGTTTATGCCAACATGCACCTGAAACACGCACGCTTCTTCGTCATGTTCAGCCATGCCACGGCAGGCAATGGAGACAAGATGTACTTCCTCACACCACATTATCCGCAGAACGGAAGAATACTAAGGATCGGAGTGTCATGGAACTTCTTCAATTAAAACACACCGCCATAAACATCCGTATATAATTACTCTAAACAGCAATCTTATTGGTTTTATATAATAAAAAAAATACGGGCTGCAGACAACCGTTTAGTCTACAGCCCGTATTATTTCATACACCAGTTCCTATTGTTCTTTCAATTACTTATACTTATTATCTTAGTTGACAACATACTCAATCCCATCTGCTCGTACTTTTAATCCAAATCACCTATCCTTTCGCTTCCGTTTCCTCATTGTACATTCGCTCAAAAATATCCCGAAGCTCATTCGGAGAAGCTATATACGAACGCAAGACATTCAGCTTTTTCTCATTATCGGAACCCGGTATCCACAGCTTTATATACCCATGAACAGAATACTTGTTCGCCATATGCTCTTTAAACCTTATCCACTGGTGCTCCTTATCCAGCTCGGGATAGTTGGCCAGCCCGAACTGTACCGTTCTACGGAACACCACTTCCGCATCCAAATCCCTGTCGGCTTCGGCCACAATCTTACCATATACACTGCGAGGGGCATGCGATGCCGACGCCCTGTGGTCCTCAACCGCCTCTTTCATTATCTTAATCTGCTCCGACGAGAACCATTTCTTTAATCGGGCATCACGCATAAGCATCTTACCGCCCGTGATGTGGTGTATAGCCCGAGGTCCCGACATACCAATGTCATGGTATGCCGCAATCGCATATACCATATTTATATTGGCTCCGGTCCTACGTGCAAGATCAAGAGAACGCCTTATAACCCTTGTCACATGCTCCATGTTGTGAGCCTTATCGAATGCCGCATACATCGGAAGAATGCTCGTCTCTATAAATTCAACAAGGTCGAGACTTGCCGTATTACCCATCATGATAAAATAAATTAATATTTTTGCAAATATAGTGAATTAATTGTATTTTTGCAAGAACTTACAAAACAAAAGCATGCCAGAAACCGATATAAGACAAAACTCACTAAAAGCATGGATTCTTGCCGCCCGCCCGAAAACCCTTGCCGGAGCGGCCGTTCCGGTGATGATCGGCATCGCGCTTGCGTTTGCCGACTCACGAGAATATCCCCAAGACACTTTCTGTATGACTGCGGCCGTCTTATGTTTCCTGTTTGCTTTCATAATGCAAATAGACGCAAACTTCATCAATGATTTTTTCGACTACGCAAAGGGGACCGATGACATAGAAAAACGACTCGGTCCGCGTCGCGCCTGCGCCCAAGGATGGATAAGCACCGATGCCATGAAGCGTGCGATAGCACTTACCACGTGCGCGGCATGCATCATTGGCCTACCACTTATTCTTTACGGTGGTCTGGAAATGATTCTCATTGGGTGCGTATGCGTTGTTTTCTGTTTCCTCTATACCACCCATTTGTCGTATATGGGACTTGGAGACGCATTGGTAATAGTATTTTTTGGGATTATTCCCGTATGCGTATCATATTACATACAACTTCACACTTTCACTCTTGAAGTGTTCGTAGCTTCAATAGCCTGCGGGCTTGTCATTGACAGTCTGCTGATTATAAACAACTATCGTGACCGCGATAACGACCGTGACACCGGAAAAAGGACCATTGTAGTACGCTTCGGCGAAAACACCGGATTGTATGCCTACCTGATGACAGGAGTCTCCGCATGTCTCATCGGGGGTGTTTTTATATTGGAGAATCACATTCTCGCCTTTGTCCTTCCACTCATATACCTCGTTCTTCATTTCTTTACATATATGAAAATCAAACGTATACATCGGGGAAAAGCTCTCAATATATGCCTTGGCGAGACTGCCCGCAATATGTTCATATATGGAATTTGCGTATCCGCCGGTATTCTTCTCGCATAAAGAAAACCTCGTCACGTATAAAGACGCTCTTCCTGCATATAATAAAAAAGTCTTTCACGCATTTGGCGTGAAAGACTTATACATGATAACCCGATTGCCTCAGGTATAAATCAAATACCTATCACCTGAAATAGAAATAATAAAGACAACCAAGCACGCCTCCGAGCGTCACTATTACTACCGTGCGTATGAGACAACCGGCAACCTTTTTCACAATGATAAAGCCGACGATTATCATCAGCAAAAGCGCAATATAATATGTAATATCTGTCATTGCGATAACCCTGTATTATTTAAATATCCTGCGAAATGACGTAGGAACAGGAGTCTCAAACTCCATTCGCTCCCCCGTAACGGGATGGGTGAAGCAAAGCAGGAACGCATGGAGACAGAGCCTGTGCAACGGATCGTCACCATTTCCGTATTTCACGTCACCGCAAACGGGATGTCCCATATCCGCCGTGTGTACCCTTATCTGATTCTTACGTCCTGTCTCCAACTTAAACTCAACGAGTGAATGTTCCGTAGTGCGGTCCAAAACATGATAATGCGTGACAGCATATTTGCCACCATTATCCACTGGAGACGAATAAGTAACGTACGCTTTGTTGTCTTTCAGCCAGTTGGCGACAGTCCCGCCTTCATTCTCCATCTCTCCGCTTACCACGGCGACATAACGCCTGTCATAAACGATATCGTGCCAGTTTCGTTCGAAAATCTGCTCAGTATCCATGTCTTTCGCATATACCATCAAACCGCTTGTATCCCTGTCGAGCCTGTGCACCACATGTGCGCGGCAGCGCTGGCGTGATTTCGAAAAATAATTGTCAAGCACCGATTTCACATTTAGAGACGAGTGTCCCGCAGCCATAGACAATATACCGATGTTCTTCTCTACCACCACAAGCCAGCGATCCTCATATACGATTTTCACATAACGGCTCTTAAAACCGTTCTGGTTACGCTTGGTCTTGCTCACGGATACCTTCATCCCCGGTTCAAGCATATAGTCAAACTGTGTGACGCACTTACCATCTACCTTTATTCCGCGTCCTTGCAACGTGGCCTTTATCTTGGAGCGGCTTTCCTTCACGTTCGCAAGAAGAAAATCGAGCAGTCCCGACTTCTCATTCACCGTAAAATGCTCGTAATCCCCCTCACGCTTATAAGCTGTATTATATCTCATGTTAAAATGTCTTTTATCTGTACGGCTGCAAAGTTACTACTTTTTCGCTATTCCGACACCATCACCGGCAACGAATATTACTGTTTCCGCTTTATTCTCGACTTTGCGAACCCGATGCATTCGTTAAGTATCTCGCACCTCACCGCCCGTCTCACGAGATAATACAGCGCCGCGGCTATCACCACCCGGGAGATGAGAAGAAGATAAAGATTGGTTATTCCCGATGTCATAAAATACGTTAGCGCCATTACGGCGAAAGCAGAAAGACAGAAAGGCAGCACGTCGGAAAGTACCATCAAAACCCCGTATCCGGTATAGCGGCCGGCAAGATGATGCCAGACAAAGAACCAGGCAATAGTAACACAAACGTATGCCACCACCATCGTGTGTATGCCGTATGAATGAAGGGCTATCATCAGCAATACCTGAATGACACCGAGGCATATCGTAGACCACATGTACACACCCGACTTACCTTTGCTCATGATTACATTTGACAACAGGAAACTCAACGGAACGAATGCTCCGCTAACGCTAAGATACTTTATCAGGATGGCACTGGGCCGCCATACCTCGGTTATGGTGAGCACGATAAACTCTTCCGATACAAGGCCGAAACCGAACATCATCGGGAAAGCGAGAAAAGAAGTGAAGCGCATGAATTTGCGAAGGGCCTTCAACTGACGCTCTTTCTCACTGCGCAAATCCACAAATACGGGCTGTGCCACGACCTGAACAGAGCCTTGAATGAGATAAAAAACCTTCGAGTGCCATTGATATGCCTGATTATACACGCCTGTGGCATGGGCAGAAAAATAACGCCCGAGCAAAACATTAAGTATGTTGTTGTTCAATATGGTGAATATTCCTGACAGAAGAATCTTGCAACTGAAACGGAACATCTTTCTTACCGGTCCGAAATCAATGCTGAAAGAAGGCCGCCATGACGAGTAATGCCATAATAGCAACGTGTTTGTACCTATGTAAACAACGTTCTGTGAGGCTATCGCCCAATAGCCGAAACCGAGCCAGGCCATACCCACACCCACCGCAACAGACGCCAACGTGGCCATTATATTAGCCTGAGCCTGTTGCCGAGCCATCAAGTTCTTAAACAGATAGGCTGACTGCACCACCCCGAAACTTGAAAACACAAACCCCAAGAAAGCATAGCGGCAAAGCGGTATCAGCTCAGGACGGCGATAATAACCGGCTATCAGCGGGGCACTGAAAAACAAGATGACATACATCAAGGCGCCCATCATCGTGTTAAACCAAAACACGGAGTTATAATCACGGGACGTAGGAGTGTCAAGATTTGTAAGAGCAACCTTAAAACCGCTATTCTGCAACTCATTGGCTATAAGCGAAAAGACAACAATCATCGCCATCAGTCCATAATCGTCGGGAGACAACAACCGGCCGAGCACGATGCCCGCAGCCAATCCCAAGAACTGCTGCATACCATTACCAAAGCCACCCCACAACAATCCCTTGGCCGTCTTATCTTTCAGATTTTCCATCCTTTCTTTATTTTCCTGCAAAGGTAGTACTATTAGTTCACAGTAAAGATTTTTATATTCAATTTAACACTGCCGAAAATGAATATTTATGCAAAAACCGACTTCAGAAGAGCAACAAAAACATTATTTTTTGATAAAAAAGCAGTTTGCAGACACCGGTATAAGACTTCATCCGCAACCGGACATCCGTTATCCTGCATTTAGATACCCGTTGCGATGCAACGAGTATCCCGTTACGTCGCAACGGGATACCGAATGCGCAGCAATCGGTATCCGATTACAGCACGAAAAAACATTATTTTGCATAAATATTCATTTGCGAAAAAGAAGAACGGGCAGGACTTCACACTATGGTGAACCCCTGCCCGCAAGACCTGATGCCACGGCCGGCATGCACTTATCAATTATCAATGGATATTAAGACACGACAAAAAACCGGAAACGATACTTAAAACATCGTCCCATATCAAAAATCAATGATTTGCGAAACCGTATAAATATGCAATCACGATATGCCATATTGTAAATATTTACTACTTTCATCATATCTCAATTTGTATTATCCGAGTACAAAGTTAAATAAAAAAGCACGACCGAACAAGCATGTTCACGATATACATCACGATACAACCGATAAAAAGCAAGCGGATTCACAACTTCCCAAACCTTCTCATACGTTAAATGCCTCATTTACAATCAAATTTGCGTTATTTCTTCAAATACGTTCATTTTTTACATTGAAATTGAGTATCTTTGCATCCGCAAAAAATAAAATAATTATTAAATAATGATAACAGTAACAAATCTTGCTATCCAATTCGGCAAAAAAGTACTCTACAAGGACGTAAACCTGAAATTCACTCCGGGTAACATTTATGGAATAATCGGTGCCAACGGCGCCGGAAAATCAACACTGCTGAGAGCCATCAGCGGCGAACTTGAACCGAACAAGGGCTCTGTCGACCTCGGGCCGGGAGAGCGTCTGTCCGTATTGGAGCAGGATCACTTCAAATACGACGAATACAGCGTTCGCGACACTGTGCTCATGGGGCATCAGCCGCTCTGGCAAAACATGAAAGAGCGCGAGGCCCTCTACATGAAACCCGACTTCAACGAGGAGGACGGTATCAAAGTCGCGGAACTCGAAGACAAGTTCGCACAGATGGACGGATGGAACGCCGAGAGTGACGCCGACCAGATGCTGACAAACCTCGGCATAAAAGACAACATGCATGACAAGATGATGAGCGAGCTTTCGAACAATGAGAAAGTGCGCGTCATGCTTGCCAAAGCTTTGTTCGGTCACCCCGACAACCTGCTGCTCGACGAGCCTACCAACGACCTCGACCTTGACACCGTGATGTGGCTCGAAGAGTATCTGAGCAATGTCGAGCAGACCGTGCTCGTGGTCAGCCACGACCGCCACTTCCTCGATGCCGTCAGCACACAGACAGTTGACATTGACTTCGGAAAGGTAACTGTGTTCTCGGGTAACTACTCGTTCTGGTACGAAAGTTCACAGTTGGCTCTGCGCCAAGCTCAGAACCAGAAGCAAAGAGCCGATGAGAAGCGCAAGGAACTTGAAGAGTTTATCCGCCGCTTCTCTGCCAATGTGGCAAAGAGCAAGCAGACGACAAGCCGCAAGAAGATGTTGGAAAAGCTCAATGTAGAGGAAATACGCCCCTCTTCACGCAAATATCCGGGCATCATATTCCAAATGGAGCGCGAACCGGGCACACAGATACTCGAAGTGCAAGACCTGAAAGCAGTAGATACAGACGGAACGGTACTATTTGACCACATCAACTTCACAATAGAAAAAGGCCAGAAGACAGTGTTCCTCAGCCATAATCCCAAGGCCATGACCGCACTGTTCGAGATAATCAACGGCAACCGCCAGGCCGATGCGGGAGAATACAAATGGGGAGTGACAATCACCACGGCCTATCTGCCGCTCGACAATACCGAGTTCTTTGACAGCGAACTGAACCTGGTAGACTGGCTGAGCCAGTTCGGCAAAGGCAATGAGGTACAGATGAAGAGTTTTCTCGGCCGCATGCTTTTCAAGGACGAGGATGTACAGAAGAAAGTAAACGTGCTCAGCGGAGGCGAGAAAATGCGCTGCATGATAGCACGCATGCAGATGAAAAACGCCAACTGCCTAATCCTCGACACACCGACAAACCACCTCGACCTCGAAAGCATCCAGGCCTTCAACAACAACTTGGTTGGATTCAAGGGAAACATACTATTCGCCAGCCACGACCACGAGTTCATACAGACCGTGGCCGACCGCATAATAGAACTCACCCCATCTGGCACCATCGACAAACTGATGGAATACGACCAGTACATATATGATGAAAACATCAAGGCCCAGAAAGCCAAAATGTACGAGGTATAAGAAAAGCGTGCGACAGGCACGCTTTTTGCTACAACCTTCATGCTAACAAATAACAAACGGTAGAATGAAAGAAAAAACAAATATGAACGAGAACGAGACTCTCGATAAAGAGCCGCTGAACGACGAGAATAACGAAACGGCATCCGAAACAGAAGCGAACTGCGCCAAAGAGACAGCCGAAAACAATGCGGAAGATGCCGAAAAGCAAGAAAAAGACCCGCTTGAGGCAGCTAACGAAAAGATTGAAGAGCTTAAAGACAAGTATCTGCGCACTGTGGCTGAGTTTGACAACTACCGCAAACGCACGCTCAAAGAGAAAACCGAACTAATATTGAACGGTGGCGAGAAAGCCATATCGGCAATACTGCCGGTACTCGATGACATGGAACGCGCCATAGCCAACGGAGCAAAGACGGAAGAACCCGAAGTGCTGAGAGAAGGCATGGAACTGATTTTTGCGAAGTTTCAGAAAACACTTGAAACACTTGGAGTAAGCAAAATCGAAACAACAAACGCCGATTTCGACACGGACGTACACGAAGCCATAGCCATGGTTCCGGGCATGGGAGACGACAAGAAAGGCAAGGTTCTCGACTGTGTGCAGACAGGTTATAAACTGAACGATAAAGTAATACGTCACGCCAAGGTGGCAGTAGGACAATAATATTATGGCAAAGAGAGATTACTACGAAGTGCTGGGCGTCAACAAAAACGCATCAGAGGACGAAATAAAAAAGGCTTACCGAAAGATAGCCATTAAATACCATCCTGATCGTAATCCCGGCAACAAAGAAGCCGAGGAGAAATTCAAGGAAGCGGCGGAGGCTTACGATGTATTGCACGACAATCAGAAACGCCAGCAGTATGACCAGTTCGGTTTCGACGGCCCGGCGGGAGCCGGCGGGTTCGGAGGCTTTGGAGGTGCAGGAATGAACATGGATGACATTTTCTCCATGTTCGGTGACATATTCGGCGGAAGAGCCGGCTTCGGAGGCTTCGGAGGCGGGCAACGCCGACCGCAACAGCATCGTGGAAGCGATCTGAGACTGAAAGTAAAACTCTCGCTCAATGAAGTGGCAAACGGTGTGACAAAGAAATTCAAGGTACGTAAAGACATCACCTGTTCACACTGTCACGGAAGCGGCGCCGAGGCCGGAAGCGGTACGGAGACATGCCAGACATGCCACGGATCAGGAGTCATCACGCATACCACACAAAGCATCTTCGGCATGATGCAGACACAAGGAGTCTGCCCTACGTGTAACGGTGAGGGCCATGTAATCAAAAACAAGTGCAAACACTGCGGAGGCTCGGGAGTGGTCAAAGGAGAAGAAGTGGTGGAAATAAACATCCCTGCAGGTGTTGCCGAGGGCATGGTCGTAAACGTTCCAGGCAAAGGTAACGCCGGTATGCGAAACGGAATAAGCGGCGACATACAGGTATTCATTGACGAAGAAGACAACGATATATTTGTACGGGACGGCAACAACCTGATATACAACCTGCTGCTCGACTTCCCCACGGCCGCACTCGGAGGCGACGTTGAGATACCGACCATAGAGGGTACAAGACTGAAAGTAAAGATTGATAACGGAACACAACCAGGAAAGACCCTGCGCCTGCGGGGGAAAGGACTGCCGGCTGTGCAAGGATACGGCCACGGCATGGGCGACCTGATAGTGAACATCAGCGTATATGTGCCGAAAACTCTAAGCAGGGAAGAGAAAGACGCTCTAACACAATTCAAGGACAGTGATAATTTCAAGGGCGACTCATCGACCAAACGATCGATATTCGAACGCTTCAAAAATTATTTCAACTGATAAACAAAGCGGAAAGCATGTCTGTGCTTTCCGCTTTTTAACATTATGCCATGACATACAAAGAAACAACCGAATACTTATTCAACCAGATGCCGATGTTCGAAAAGCAGGGAAAAGCCGGGTACAAAGAAGGACTCGACAACACCATGACACTTGACGCACACTTCGGGCATCCTCACCGGAACTACAAAACCATACACATTGCCGGTACAAACGGAAAAGGTTCGTGCGCCCATACCATAGCGGCAATACTGCAAAACATGGGATACAAAGTAGGATTATACACTTCGCCGCATATAATCGACTTCCGGGAAAGGATAAGAATAAACGGCATCACGATAAGCGAAGAATATATCGTAGATTTTGTTGAGCAGGAACGAGGCTTCTTCGAACCGCTACACCCGTCGTTCTTCGAAGTGACAACAGCAATGGCTTTCAAGTACTTCAGTGACATGCAAGTTGACATTGCCGTAATTGAGGTTGGACTCGGAGGGCGGCTCGACTGTACCAACATCATAACCCCCATCCTATCGGTAATAACTAACATCAGCCTTGACCACACACAGTTTTTAGGAAACACATTGGCAAAAATTGCAGGTGAAAAAGCCGGGATAATGAAGCCAGGCGTCCCGGTTGTCATAGGAGAGACAACGGAAGACACTCGCCAAGTATTTAAAAACAAGGCACAGGACACAGGGGTAAAAACCGTATTTGCAGAAGACACAGCCGAAATATTAAAAGCGGCACACACAGCTGACGGGCGCATTGAATACGACACACTTTCATTTGGAAAATTCGAAGGCGAACTAAGCGGAGATTACCAAATAAAAAACACAAGAACAATCCTTACGGCAATTAAAGAACTAATAGCGGGAAATCACATCATAAAAAACAAAGACATAAACAATATAATAAAAAAATCATTCATGGAAGTGACTAGTCTTACCGGACTGACGGGAAGATGGCAAAAAATAGAAGAAAGACCGACCGTAATATGTGATGCCGGGCATAACACCGGAGGCTGGGAATACATAGGCCGGCAGCTCAGCAATGCCGGAAAAGGAAATATACACATCGTGTTCGGGATGGTTGACGATAAAGATATAGAAGGAGTGATAAGACTGATGCCGGCCGGTGCGCGCTACTACTTCACTAAACCTGACAACAAACGAGCATTAAACGAAAACAAAATAAAAAGCATCGCCGCCGCATACGGATTAAACGGAAAATGTTTCAGCACAATAAAGGAAGCTTATAGTTCAGCAAAGGCCACAGCACAACCCGAAGATTTGATTTTTATAGGCGGAAGTTGCTATATCATTTCAGACTTTATGAAAACTTGTTTTTAGGTGTTTTTAACTAAGAGCATTACGTTTTTTTTAAACATTCGTTCGTTATTATCGTTTTTTTTAGGTTACTTTGCAAATACATAATCAATAACTTAAAACAAACGAATAATGACGAACACAGCGGGAAACACCAATTTATGCGGCCTTAACCGCAAAGATTTTCAGACCACTTTAAATGGTAAGAAAACGGACTTATACATATTGAGAAACAGAAAAGGATACGAAGTAGCCATAACAAACTACGGAGGAGCCATCGTTGCGATAATGGTACCGGACAAAGATGGCAACGTCGCCAATGTCATTCAAGGCCATGACAACATCCAGGATGTCATCAACAGTCCCGAACCATTCCTGTCCACTCTCATCGGCAGATACGGGAACCGCATCCGTCGAGGACAGTTCAAACTAAACGCCAAGGAATACCAACTCGCAATCAACAATGGCCCGAATGCCCTGCACGGCGGCCCGTCAGGTTTTCACGCCCGCGTATGGGACGCAAGACAAATGGGGCCGCGCTCATTAGCCTTAAACTATGTATCTGCATACGGAGAAGAAGGGTTTACCGGTGAATGCCGTGTGACAGTGGAATTTACATTCACGGACAACAATGAACTCATTATAGAGTATCTTGCCACAACAAATAAGAAAACTGTCATAAACCTGACACATCACGGATTTTTCAGTCTTGCCGGAATCGCAAACCCGACACCGACAATAGACAATCTGATATGCGAGATTAACGCCGATTACTATCTGCCGATCGACGACACTTCAATACCTACCGGTGAAATTCGTTTGGTAAAGGGCACACCTTTCGATTTCAGAATGCCTAAACCTGTCGGAAAAGACATTGACACCGATGACGAACAGATTAAGAACGGTGCCGGATATGATCATTGCTTCGTCCTGAACAAGGAAGAAGAAGGAGAGTTAAGTTATGCGGCAAAGATAACAGAGCCGGCAAGCGGGCGTACAATGGAGGTATACACCACAGAACCCGGAGTACAGGTTTATACCGACAACTGGGCAGACGGATATACCGGACAACACGGTGCCACTTTCCCACGCAGAAGCGCTATATGCTTCGAATGCCAGCATTTTCCTGACACACCCAACCATCCTTATTTCCCGTCCGTAATACTCAATCCGAACGAGCAATACAAGCAGAAGACAATATACAAATTCGGTATAGAGAAATAAATCTAACTAAAATAACCAATCAGAATCATTATAAAAAATGAATCAAAAACAAACACCGAACTATACGTTCGCTCTTACAATCGTAATTATCGTATGCTTCCTCATCGGTTTTGTCACAACGATGAACAATTCGATGATTGAGTTTTGCAAAAACGCTTTCAACCTAAATGAGACACAAGGGCAATTGGTAAACTCGGCATTCTATGGCGCATACGCAATGTCGATACCGTTTGCATTCATGATGAATAAGATCGGCTATAAAGCCACGCTGGTTCTCGGTCTTGCCGTTGTCGGCATAGGTTTCGTAATAAACTATTTCTGTATCAGCGGCAATTTAAACGGCAGTACGGCATCTATATACTGGATGTTTTTGGCCTGCATGTTCATTGTCGCATTGGGTATAGTCATGCTGCAACTCGTGGCAAACCCATACGTAATGGTACTTGGAAGTCCTGAGAAAGGAGCGTTCCGCATGACCCTATCGCAGGCTCTCAACTCTGTTGCCACCACCGTAGCACCGATATTTATCCTCAATGTCATCCTAAACGGCAAAGACGCAAAAGAAGCTGTACCATCCGATATACCATATCCTTATTTAGGACTCGGATTATTTACAATATTACTGTGCATCATCCTTTATTTCCTCAAATTACCAAATATCAATGAAGAAGAACAGGATGCAGAAACCGGAGACGTGAAACGCGAATATAAAAACAGCGTTTTCAAATATCCACATGTGTGGCTCGGCGCATTAGGCATATTTATGTACATGGGTGTCGAGATCGGTATTCCTTCCATGCTTCCGGCATATTTCAAGGCAGACCCGTCACTTGGTAATGCTACAGACTTCCTGTGGTTATACTGGGGGGGCATGATGGTTGGACGTTTCGTGGGTGCCGGAGTGCTCAGTAAGTTCGAACCGCGCAAGATTCTCTCGGTATGCCTGATTCTTGGAGCTGTTTGTGTAGCCGCTTCATTCGCACTTAGCGGAATGGCCGCTGTATACACAATGCTCGCTGCCGGCCTTTTCCACTCTGTCATGTGGCCGCTCATATTCAATCTCGGGTTGCAAGAACTCGGACCTCACACGAAAGCGGCTTCCGGTATAATCAACCTTGGTGTCGTCGGAGCCGCTACACTGCCATTAATAATGGGACGTGTAGTAGACAACCCGGGGCTTGGGGTTGGAGTCGCAATCGCCATGATGTTCATCTACTACCTATATATATTCTGGTTCTGCAACTGGGGAAGCAGAATAGGATTAAGCAAATAAGAAAAAGCATTCATAACTTTATAAAACCTGAAAACTATGGATATTGAATTTGTAAGAAGCCGCTTCATCAAGCACTTTGACGGCAAAACGGGTAATATATATACATCACCCGGACGTATTAACCTGATAGGCGAGCATACCGACTATAACGGAGGATTTGTATTCCCCGGAGCAGTAGACAAAGGTATAATGTGTGAAATCCGTCCTAACGGAACAGACACGATAATGGCATACGCCATTGACCTGAAAGACCGCGTAGAGTTTAAGGTTGACGATCCGAAAGGCCCACGGGCAAGTTGGGCACGTTATATTTATGGAATCGTCCAGGAAATGAAAAAACTGGGCGTGGATGTCAAAGGATTTAACACCGCATTTGCAGGCGATGTGCCACTTGGAGCAGGCATGTCCTCATCCGCAGCATTGGAAAGTTGCTACGCTCTCGCCCTAAACGATTTGTTTGGAGACAACAAGGTGAGCAAATGGGATATGGCATTGGCTGGTCAAGCGACAGAACATAACTATTGCGGTGTCAATTGTGGTATAATGGACCAATTTGCAAGCGTATTTGGAAAGGAAGGATGTTTGATGCGTCTTGACTGCCGCAGCCGCGAATTCGAGTATTTCCCGTTCAATCCGGTCGGCTACAAACTGGTATTGTTGGATTCTGTTGTCAAGCACGAATTGGCCGGCTCACCGTATAATGACCGTAGAAACAGTTGCGAGAACGTTGTTAAACACATTGCGGAAAAACATCCTGAAGGAAAATTCGAAACATTACGGGACTGCACATGGGAACAACTTGAAGAGGTCAAAGATGAGGTCGGCGCAGAGGATTACAGCCGCGCCAAGTTCGTGCTTGGTGAAAAAGACCGCGTATTGGCCGTATGCGATGCTCTCAATGCCGGAGATTATGAAACAGTAGGTAAAAAAATGTACGAAACTCATCACGGATTATCAAAAGAATATGAAGTATCATGCGAAGAGCTGGATTATCTCAATGAATTGGCAAAAGCAAACGGTGTAACCGGAAGCCGAATAATGGGAGGAGGCTTCGGAGGATGTACAATCAACCTCGTAAAAGAAGAACTATACGACAAGTTCATCGCCGATGCAAAAGAGAAGTTTGCAGCCAAATTCGGACACGCTCCGAAAGTATATGACATCGTCATAAGTGACGGTTCAAGAAAAGTCTGCTAATAACCCCATAATATTCATGCAAAAAGGCACTTACAGGATTGTAAGTGCCTTTTTGCATGAATATCAAGAGACACAAATCTTTATCCATCAACACGATTAATAGTATCCTGATAATAAATATCATGCAACAAATATGTTATAGTACGTTAAATAAACCGCCTTTAAGTGTAAAGAAAACACTATGCGTGAAAAAATATGCTTTTTTATGTTGCGATTTAAAATTTAAATAGTAACTTTACGCCTAAATAATATAATCTATAATAAAATTATTAAAAACATTCTGATAATGAAAAACCTTAAAAAGACCTGTTTGGGATTTGGCTTTGCAGCCCTGCTACTTGCCGGTTGCTCCACGAGCCAAAAAGAGCTTACCACCTTATCCGGATTAAATCCTACCGCTTTTGATTCTGTCATCAACGGCAAAAAAACATCCTTGTTTACTATAAAAAACAACAACGGGATGGAAGTATGCATAACCAACTTCGGCGGAAGAGTGGTATCTATTATGGTTCCTGATAAAAACGGAAACATGACCGATGTTGTATTAGGATATGATAATATCGCCCAATACGCAGATACGGTCAATTCACCAAGTGACTACGGCTCATCTGTCGGACGTTATGCAAACCGCATCAACAAAGGCAAAATAACTGTCGAAGGAAAAGAATATCAATTACCACAAAACAACTTCGGACACTGCCTGCATGGCGGTAACTCCGGATGGATGTATCAAGTATATGATGCCGAACAGCCAAATGACTCGACACTGAAACTGACTATCGTCTCACCGGATGGAGATAACGGCTTCCCGGGTACAATAAATGCAACAACCACATACACACTGTTAAGCGACAACACATTAGACATTGTATTCGAAGCCACAACAGACAAAGAGACAGTGATTAATATGACAAACCATTCTTACTTTAACCTTAACGGTGATCCGTCCCGTGAAGGAACAGACATGGTTTTATATGTGAACGCTGATAATTTCACACCGGCTGACGAGACATACATGACAACAGGAGAAATAGCTACGGTCGAGAACACCCCTATGGACTTCCGTAAGCCGCACGCTATAAGCGAAACTATAAATGATACCACTTTCCAACAGATAAAGAATGCGACCGGATATGATCATAACTGGTGCTTAAATACATATAAAGACGGTAAAGGCGATGACACTCAAGTATGTGCCAGCCTTTATTCTCCTTCAACTGGAATATTCCTTGAAATGTTTACCAACGAACCCGGAGTGCAAGTCTACACAGGTAACTTCCAAGGCACAGGCATTACATGCAAGAACAATACTAAATACCCCAAGCATGTATCTGTATGTCTCGAAAGTCAGAAATACCCCGACTCGCCGAATAAAAAAGACTGGCCAAGCCCTTATCTGAAACCGGGCGAAAAGTATTACAGCCACGTTGCTTATAAATTTTCTATCAAATAATTCAAGTTCAAACAAAAAAACTAAAACATAAATTATGGCACTTTTAGATTGGATTGTAATTGGTGTCTTTTGCATTGCGCTAATTGGCATTGTCATCTGGGTCATCAGCCAAAAAAACAACAACTCGGCAGATTATTTTCTTGGAGGTAAAGACGCGACATGGATCGCAATCGGAGCTTCCATATTTGCTTCCAACATAGGTTCCGAACACTTGATAGGACTTGCCGGAGCCGGAGCTTCATCCGGTATGGCAATGGCACATTGGGAAATTCAAGGCTGGATGATCCTTATTCTCGGATGGGTATTCGTTCCATTCTACACTCGGTCTATGGTTTACACAATGCCAGAGTTCCTTGAAAGACGATACAATGCGGCCAGCCGCACCATACTCTCCGTAATCTCATTGATTTCCTATGTGCTCACAAAAGTTGCTGTAACAGTTTATGCCGGTGGCCTTGTGTTCCAACAGGTATTCGGGATCAAAGAACTTTGGGGCATAGACTTCTTCTGGATCGCAGCCATCGGACTTGTTATCATAACAGCCCTATACACCATTCTCGGAGGTATGAAATCGGTCCTTTACACGTCTGTATTACAAACTCCTATATTATTGCTGGGCTCTCTCATCATCCTCGTCTTAGGACTTCGCGCACTTGGAGGCTGGGATGTGATGATGGAAACATGCAAAGCCGTTGAAGTAAATCAATATGGCGACCACATGACAGACCTTATACGCAACCTTCGTGACAAAGACTATCCTTGGCTCGGCGCATTGGTCGGTTCTGCAGTCATCGGTTTTTGGTATTGGTGTACAGACCAATTCATTGTACAACGTGTACTATCTGGAAAGAATGAGAAAGAAGCGCGCCGTGGAACCATCTTTGGCGCTTATCTAAAGCTTCTCCCCGTGTTCCTGTTCCTCATTCCCGGAATGATTGCCTTTGCAATGTCAAAAAATCAAATAGAACTTGCAACAGGCGTATATGTTCTCCCCAGTGCTGATGCCGCATTCCCGTCATTGGTAGCCAAGTTGTTGCCGGCAGGAGTAAAAGGACTTGTTGTCTGCGGTATCCTTGCTGCCCTAATGTCTTCTTTGGCATCACTTTTCAATTCTTCGGCGATGCTCTTCACCATAGACTTCTATAAACGTTTTAAACCCAACACATCAGAGAAAGCCCTGGTGAAAATCGGACAAGCGGCCACTGTTGTCATCGTTATTCTGGGAATTTTATGGATTCCTATCATGAAATCAGTTGGTGATGTGCTATATAATTACCTGCAAGACGTACAATCGGTACTTGCCCCAGGTATTGCAGCAGCCTTCCTACTTGGTATCACATGGAAACGCGCTTCCGCAAAAGGAGGAATGTGGGGATTGTTGTCCGGTATGGTCATCGGTCTCACACGCCTTGGAGCAAAAGTTTATTACAGCAATAACACTGATGCATCAGATTGCTGGTTCAAATGGTTGTTCTATGATTTCAACTGGCTGTATTTCTGTGGAGTAATGCTGGTCGTATGCTGCCTCGTTGTTATTATCGTCAGCCTAATGACAGAAGCACCTTCCGAAGACAAGATACGTGGTCTTGTGTTTGGAACATCCACTCCGGAACAACGTGCCGAGACACGCGCAAGCTGGAATAAATGGGATATTATCCACACATCTATCATTTTAGCCATAACTGTTGCATTCTATTACTATTTCTGGTAAATAAAAAGAATGGAGGATTTAATATATCCTC
This sequence comes from Prevotella sp. MGM1, assembly GCF_002933775.1. Classification (GTDB taxonomy): domain Bacteria; phylum Bacteroidota; class Bacteroidia; order Bacteroidales; family Bacteroidaceae; genus Prevotella. Next base: position 121,609 of record NZ_BEWV01000136.1, on the reverse strand, counting down.
CGTTCTTTTCACTCTTTAATTCTTTGAAATGACAAAATTCTATAACGAGTATTCTAAAGTTCTTGTTTCTGTTGACTGTATTATCTTCGGATTTAATGAGGGAGAACTCCGAGTTCTTATCGGCAAACGCAAGATGGAACCCGGATTAGGGAAAGATTCTCTTTATGGAGGATTTGTCAGAAACAACGAGAGTGTTGACGAGGCTGCCAATAGAGTGCTATTGGAACTTACCGGCTTAAGAAATTTATACATGCAACAAGTGGGTGCATTCGGACAGGTTGACCGTGATCCGGGAGAACGCGTCATATCAATTGTATACTATGCGCTGATAAATACAACGGACTATGACAGCATGCAACAAAAACAGCACGATGTGCATTGGGTAAACATAAATGACCTACCGGAATTATACTCCGACCATAATGAGATGGTAAGAAAAGCCCACAAAATGATGAAAGACAAAATTTCCCGTGAGCCAATTAGTTTTCGCTTACTGCCCAATCTCTTCACTCTTACCCAACTACAGAAAGTGTATGAGGCTGTATGCGGAGAGGAAGTAGACAAGCGCAACTTCCGTAAGCGCATAAAAGAAATGGACTTTATTGAAAAAACCGAGCTTATAGATAAAACAAGTTCAAAACGCGGGGCATACTTATATAGATTCAACAAGAAAGCATATAAGGAAGATCCCAATTTTAAACTATAACAAATAATTATTCAATCACTTATGTTAGAAGAACTGAAAGAAAAAGTATTCCGTGCCAACCTTGATTTGGTAAAACATAATCTTGTTATTTTTACATGGGGCAATGTATCTGGAATAGACAGAGAAAAAGGATTGGTTGTCATTAAACCGTCCGGGGTCAGCTATGATGAGATGAAAGCATCAGATATGGTGGTTGTAGATTTAAATACGGGTGAAGTCGTGGAAGGAGAATTAAATCCATCATCAGACACACCCACGCACCTTGCTTTATATAGAGAATTTACCGAAATAGGAGGAATAGTACATACACACTCCACCTATGCCACTGCATGGGCACAGGCAGGCAAAGACATACCGAACATAGGGACAACCCATGCCGATTACTTCCACGATTCCATTCCATGCACCGATGACATGACAGAAAAAGAAGTCAAGGGTGACTATGAGTTGGAAACAGGGAACGTAATAGTAAAAAGAATCAAGGCTGCAAATATCAACCCTATGCATACTCCGGGAGTGTTAGTGAAAAATCATGGTCCTTTCTCGTGGGGAAAAGACGCAGATAATGCCGTGTATAATTCCGTTGTCATGGAACAAGTTGCCAAAATGGCATTTATCTCATATTCCGTAAACCCATGCACGACAATGAATCCCCTATTAATAGAAAAGCATTTCAGTCGTAAACATGGCCCAAATGCATATTACGGACAAAAGAAAAAACAATAAATCATATAACTTAAAATATTATATAATATGGTCAAAGCTTTTGAGAACATGGAGGTTTGGTTCGTCACCGGTGCACAACTTCTTTATGGAGGAGATGCAGTATTACAAGTTGACAACCACTCTAAAAAGATGGTAGAAGGACTCAATGAATCAGGAAGACTACCTATAAAAGTAATTTACAAAGGAACGGCAAACAGTTCAAAAGAAGTTGCCGATATATTTGCACAAGCGAATAATGAGAAGAAGTGTGTAGGTGTAATAACATGGATGCACACCTTCTCACCGGCGAAGATGTGGATACACGGTCTTCAAATTCTCCATAAACCACTGCTCCACCTGCACACACAATTCAATGAAGAGATTCCATGGAATGACATCGATATGGACTTCATGAACCTAAATCAAAGTGCGCACGGAGACCGTGAGTTCGGCCACATTATTTCACGAATGCGCATCCGCAGAAAACTTGTGGTCGGATATTGGAAAGAAGCAAAAACACAAGAACACATCGCAATATGGGAGCGTGTCTGTGCAGCCTGGTCTGATTCACAGGACATGCTCATTCTTCGTTTCGGAGATCAAATGAACAATGTTGCCGTCACCGATGGCGACAAAGTAGCGGCCGAACAAGTTTTAGGCTACCATGTCGACTACTGCCCGTTCAGTGAAGTCATGGGCTATTTCAATGATGTCAAGGATGAAGATGTAAATTCACTTGTCACAGAGTATTTCGCTCTTTATGAACACGACGCATCACTTGAAGACAAGACAACAGAGGATTATCAAAAAGTATGGAACTCCGCAAAGGCCGAGTTGGCATTACGTGCCATACTGAAAGCCAAAGGAGCAAAGGGGTTCACAACCAACTTTGATGATCTCGGAGACATTAATGTTAATGAGACAGGAAAAGGTTTTGATCAAATTCCAGGTCTTGCTTCACAGCGCCTTATGGCCGAGGGCTATGGCTTCGGTGCGGAAGGCGACTGGAAATCCGCTGCATTATACCGCAGTGTATGGGTCATGAACCAAGGACTGCAAGGCGGATGTTCATTCCTCGAAGACTATACGCTAAACTTCAATGGCGATCAAAGTTCCATACTTCAATCGCACATGCTTGAAGTATGTCCTCTCATCGCAGCTTCAAGACCAAGACTCGAAGTCCATTTCCTCGGCATCGGCATCCGTAAGAGCAAAACGGCACGCCTTGTGTTCACATCAAAGGTTGGAAAAGGCGTAACCGCTACGGTTGTCGACATGGGAAACCGCTTCCGTCTGATAGTGAATGATGTTGATTGCATTGAGCCAAAACCACTGCCCAAACTTCCTGTCGCATCGGCATTATGGATTCCCCTACCAAACTTTGAGGTAGGTGCCGGATGCTGGATATATGCCGGCGGAACACACCATAGCTGTTTCTCTTATGATCTGACAGATGAGTACTGGCAAGACTATGCTGAGATAGCCGGAATAGAATGCCTTTTCATTAACAACGATACCACTGTCGACAATTTCCGCAAAGAACTGCGGTTCAATGAGGTTTATTACATGCTTAACAAAGCATTGAGCTGATTATAATAAATATTAAGAGTTAAGATATAAGAATATACATTTCCCTTGCCACGGCAACAAAAATATTCCTTACATCTTGACTCTTAATGTTTAAATCTTTATTAACCACAAGAAACTATTAATACATACATAATGAATTCAGAAGCGAAATCCACCATAGACAGCGGCAAAGCGATCCTTGGAATAGAGTTTGGCTCCACAAGAATCAAAGCTGTACTCATAGATCAAAACAACAACCCTATAGCCCAAGGAAGCCATGAGTGGGAAAATCAGCTGATCGACGGTCTGTGGACCTACAGCATAGAAGCCATTTGGAACGGTTTGCAAAATTGCTACGCAGACCTTCGCTCCAACGTGAAGAAACTCTATGATACGGAGATAGAGCTACTTGGGGCCATTGGAATAAGTGCCATGATGCACGGTTACATGCCTTTCAACAAAAAGCAGGAAATACTCGTGCCGTTCAGGACATGGAGAAACACCAATACAGCCAAGGCCGCTGCCGAATTATCCGAACTTTTCGTATACAACATCCCTCTCAGATGGAGTATATCCCATCTGTACCAGGCTATCTTGGATAAGGAAGAACACGTCAGAGAGATTGACTTCATCACTACCCTTGCCGGATATATCCACTGGCAGATAACGGGCAAAAAAGTATTAGGCATCGGAGACGCCTCCGGCATGCTCCCGATTGATCCTGAGACGAAAAACTACTCGGCCGGTATGACCGCCAAATTCAACAGCCTCATTGCCGATAAAGGATATGCCTGGAAACTTACGGATATCCTGCCGGAGGTTTTACTTGCCGGAGAAAATGCCGGTTTCCTGACAGAAGAAGGAGCAAAACGTCTTGATATCTCCGGCCATTTGAAAGCCGGCATTCCCGTCTGCCCGCCAGAAGGAGACGCCGGAACGGGAATGGTTGCCACAAATGCGGTAAAAGTCCGCACTGGTAATGTTTCGGCCGGAACCTCCTCTTTCTCCATGATCGTATTGGAAAAAGACTTATCCAAGCCATACGAGATGATAGACATGGTCACCACGCCTGATGGCAGCCCAGTAGCAATGGTCCATTGCAACAACTGTACGTCCGACTTGAACGCATGGGTCAATATTTTCAAAGAATATCAGGAACTGCTCGGTATTCCGGTAGATATGAATGAGATATACGGTAAACTGTACAACAACGCGTTAAACGGCGACACTGACTGCGGAGGTCTTATCGCATACAACTATTTCTCCGGTGAGCCTGTAACAGGCCTTTCGGAAGGCAGGCCGTTGTTTGTCCGCTCGGCAAACGACAAGTTCAACCTTGCTAACTTCATGCGCTCTCACTTATATGCCTCCATTTGTGTACTCAAAATAGGCAATGACATCCTCTTTAAAGACGAGCAAGTCAAAGTTGACAGGATAACAGGACATGGCGGTCTGTTCAAAACCAAAGGCGTAGGGCAACGAATACTTGCCGCAGCCATCAACTCTCCAATCTCTGTCATGGAAACCGCCGGAGAAGGAGGAGCATGGGGTATAGCACTGCTTGCATCGTATCTTGTAAACAATAACAGCCAACTTTCACTCGCCGACTTTTTGGAATACAAGGTGTTCACCGGCGAATCTGGAGTTGAAATTTCTCCAACTGAAGAAGAAGTGGCAGGTTTCAACAAATATATAGAGAATTATCGGAATTGTCTGGCAATTGAGGAAGCGGCCGTAAACGTTAAGAAATAACATATATGAGAAAAGTATTTATAACAATAGCCATAATGCTGGGCTGTACTTTGACAATGTCCGCGGAAGATGCCAAAGCCACCATCGACATCAAACAAGGGAGTCAGAAAATACATAAAGAGATATACGGTCAGTTTGCCGAGCACCTCGGCTCATGTATATACGGAGGACTCTGGGTCGGCGAAAACTCCGTAATCCCGAACATCAACGGTTATCGTAAAGATGTTTTCGATGCCCTCAAAAACCTGCAAGTACCAGTATTACGCTGGCCGGGCGGATGTTTCGCCGATGAATACCATTGGATGGATGGAATCGGTCCGAAAGAGAACCGTCCGAAAATGCAGAATAACAATTGGGGCGGAACCATCGAAGACAACTCATTCGGCACCCATGAATTCCTTAACTTGTGCGAAATGCTCGGTTGCGAGCCTTACATAAGCGGAAATGTAGGAAGCGGAACCGTGGAGGAACTTGCCAAATGGGTTGAATATATGACAAGCGACGGTGATACACCAATGGCAAAATTACGTCGTAAAAACGGCAGGGACAAAGCATGGAAAGTAAAATTCCTCGGTGTCGGCAACGAGAGCTGGGGATGCGGCGGCAACATGCGTCCGGAGTATTATGCCGATTTGTATCGCCGCTATTCGGTCTATTGCCGTAATTATGATGGTAATAAGCTCTACAAGATTGCCAGTGGCGCGAGTGATTACGATTATACCTGGACCAAGGTGCTGATGAACAACATCGGTAACCGCATGGACGGAGTATCCCTGCACTACTATACCGTAACTGGATGGAGCGGCAGTAAAGGGTCGGCTACAAAGTTTAATGACGATGATTACTATTGGACAATGGGCAAATGCCTCGGCATTGAGGACGTGATAATAAAACATTCAAAACTCATGGACGCCAAAGACCCGCAAAAGAAAATAGGTCTTCTCGTTGACGAATGGGGAACATGGTGGGACGAAGAACCGGGAACTATAGCCGGGCACCTGTATCAGCAAAACGCCCTGAGGGATGCTTTCGTGGCAGCACTATCGCTCAATGTATTCCATCGTCACACCGACCGTGTGCGCATGGCCAACATCGCACAAATCGTAAACGTATTACAGTCAATGATACTCACTGACCAAAAAGGCACGGGCCACATGGTTCTCACACCTACATATCATGTGTTCGACATGTACAAAGGATTTCAGGAAGCCACATACCTGCCTATGGATATTACATGCGACAGTATCGCCGTCCGTGGAGACCAGCACGCAAAAGACGGCCGTAAGATACCTGTTCTCAATACTTCAGCCGCAAAACAAACCGACGGTTCGCTTATCATCTCCTTGTCTAACATCAGTCTCGACAAGGATCAGACTATTTCGATAGACCTGAAAGGATTCGCCGCAAAGAACATCACAGGCCGCATACTCACGTCAAAAAATGCCACAGACTATAATGACTTTGAGCATCCTGATGTCATAAAACCGATGGAGTTCAAAAAAGCAAAACTGAAGAAGAATATCATTACGGCTGAGATTCCCGCCAAGTCAATCGTTGTATTAAACGTGAAATAAAATCTTTAATACGATAAATAAAAACATTATCAAAAACAATTTTATAATAAAAGAATATGAACGACAAGAATCTAATGATCAAGGCTGCGGACAATATCCGCATACTTGCGGCATCAATGGTAGAGAAAGCCAATTCCGGCCATCCCGGCGGAGCCATGGGAGGCGCGGACTTCATCAATGTGCTTTTCTCTGAATTTTTGGTTTATGATCCCGAAAATCCTTCATGGGAAGGACGCGACCGCTTCTTCCTCGACCCCGGCCACATGTCTCCGATGCTTTATTCTGCATTGGCACTGCAAGGCAAGTTCACGCTCGAAGAACTAAAAGAGTTCCGCCAGTGGGGCTCTCCCACCCCCGGTCACCCCGAACGTGATATCGAGCGTGGCATCGAGAATACCAGCGGACCACTTGGTCAGGGCCACACATTCGGAGCCGGAGCGGCCATCGCAGAGAAGTTCCTCGAAGCCCGTCTTGGCAAAGAAGTAGTCAACCATAAGATATATGCCTATATCTCCGATGGCGGCATAGAGGAGGAAATCTCACAGGGAACAGGCCGCATCGCCGGAATACTCGGCCTCAACAACCTTATCATGTTCTACGATAGCAACGACATACAGCTTTCAACCGAGTGCAATGTCGTGATGCAGGAAGACACTGAAGCCAAATATAAGGCGTGGGGGTGGAATGTCATCAACATAAACGGCAATGATCCCGATGAAATCCGCAAAGCGCTACAAGCCGCTCAAAAGGAAGAGAAGCGCCCTACTTTGATTATCGGAAAGACAGTAATGGGCAAAGGTGCTCTCAAAGCTGACGGCTCGAGCTTCGAGCATAATATCGGAACACACGGTGCTCCACTCGGCGGAGACGCATACGTCAACACCATAAATAATCTCGGCGGAGACCCTACAAATCCGTTTGTAATCTTCCCCGAAGTGGAAAAACTATATGCAGACCGCAAAGAGGAATTGAAGAAGATCGTTGCCGAGCGCCATGCCGCCGAGGCCGAATGGGCCAAAGCCAACCCCGAGAAAGCCGCGTTGTTAAAAGAGTGGTTCAGCGGAAATGCTCCGAAAGTGGATTGGAGCGCTCTCATACAGAAAGAGAACTCTGCCACACGTGCGGCCAGCGCGGCATGCCTCGGCGTGCTTGCCGAGCAGGTACCCAACATGATTTGCGCTTCCGCCGACCTGTCCAACTCTGACAAGACAGACGGTTTCCTGAAGAAAACGACATCACTCCAAGCCGACAGTTTCGAAGGCGCATTCTTCCAGGCCGGTGTCAGCGAATTGACTATGGCTTGCATGTGTATCGGCATGTATCTCCATGGCGGTGTCATTCCCGCATGCGGTACATTCTTCGTTTTCTCCGACTACATGAAACCTGCCGTACGCATGGCTGCCTTGATGGAAGTGCCCATCAAGTTTATCTGGACTCACGACGCTTTCCGTGTCGGCGAAGACGGACCTACACATGAGCCGGTTGAGCAAGAAGCACAAATCAGATTGATGGAGAAATTGAAAAACCACCACGGTAAAGACAGCGTGCGTGTATTCCGCCCGGCCGATGCCGACGAGACAACCGTATGCTGGGCGATGGCCATGGAAAACATGGAAACCCCGACCGCCCTTGTACTATCCCGTCAGAACATTACCAAACTTCCTGCCGGCACGGATTATGAGCAGGCCCGCAAGGGTGCTTACATCGTGGCCGGTTCAGACGAAGACTTCGATGTCATACTGCTCGCCAGCGGTTCGGAAGTATCCACACTTGTCGCCGGTGCCGAGCTGTTGCGCAAAGACGGCGTGAAAATCCGCATCGTGAGCGTACCCTCAGAGGGACTGTTCCGCAACCAAAGCAAGGAGTATCAGGAAAGTATACTCCCCACCGGTTCAAAGATCTTCGGCATGACAGCCGGCCTGCCAGTCACACTCGAAGGCCTTGTAGGTGCAAACGGCCGTGTGTTCGGTATGCAGAGCTTCGGTTTTTCGGCTCCATACAAAGTGCTCGATGAGAAACTCGGATATACCGGTGAGAACGTTTACAAGCAAGTAAAAGAAATGCTTGCATAAAAATAATCAGGTCATGGACACCGCTGGTGTCCATGACATTTTTTCCAAACTCAAATTCAACGGATATGGAAATAAAAAGAATCGGAATAGCCTGCGACCACGCAGGGTTTGCCTTAAAGAAATTCGTCATTCAGTATCTTGAAAACCATGGATACGATTATAAGGATTATGGCACTTACAGTGACATGAGTTGTGACTACAGCGACTTCGGGCATGCGCTGGCCGAAGGCATCGAAAGCGGCGAGGTATACCCCGGTATCGGAATATGCGGAAGCGGCGAAGGAATAAGCATGACTCTCAACAAGCACCAGGGAGTACGTGCCGGATTGGCATGGATACCAGAGATTGCCCATCTCATACGCCAGCACAACGATGCCAACGTATTAGTGATGCCTGGACGGTTTGTGGACAACAATACTGCCGAAAAAATCATGGATGAATTTTTCAAGACCACTTTTGAGGGCGGAAGACACCAAAAGAGAATAGACAAGATGCCGATAGACAAATAAAACTACTCGGCACTACCCTCACCCGCCGATGGTTTGAGGGATGATATATAAAAATAATGGCAGAGAACAATCGTTCTCTGCCATTATTTTTTATATTCTCAATATCTCAAAAAAAAGAATTTATGCGTTTTTTTTAGCCTCTGGCATGTGGAACGTATACGAACGCTCAAATACCTCGCCTACCCTATTTATTTCAAGGAATGTGGTTCCTCCTCCCTCATGAAAACTTCCGCTCAGGTGCGCGACCTTGTCTTCCATACTCAGGTAGCCTTTCTGGCGAAGCATTCGCAATGCTGCGAGAAACTGCTCCTCCGGGCCTATCTGCTCATGCTGCGCAACAGGAATGACTCCGTAACTCAGCGCCAGCCACCGTTGGGTCTTCTCTTTGTAGCATATTGCCAACACGGGGTTCGGACCGCGGAAAGCGGCAAGATTACGGGCTGTATATCCTGTCTTGCTGTCTGTTATGATACCTTTAACGCCCAGACGCTCAGTCGCCTCGATGGCGCTTCTCGACAGAAACTCTGCGATATCGGTGTTCTCGGTTATCGGAATGTCATATTCCATATTGTAAGCCCTGTCCTTCTCCGCCTGTTCGGCAATGGCGGCCATCGTTTTCACCGCCTCCACCGGATACTTGCCGCTCGCGGTCTCACCGCTAAGCATCAGGGCATCAGTACGGTAATATATGGCATTGGCAATATCTGTCACCTCCGCACGTGTGGGGCGCGGATTGTTTATCATGGTGTGCAGCATCTGTGTAGCCACAATCACCGGTTTCTTGGCAAGCATGCACTTGCGCACGATCTTGCGCTGTATACCCGGTATACGCTCTATCGGGACCTCTATTCCGAGGTCGCCACGGGCTATCATTATACCATACGACGCCTCTATAATCTCATCGATATTGTCTACACCTTCCTGATTTTCTATCTTCGAGATTATCTTTATGTCGCTTCCACGCTCGTCGAGTATATCCTGCACTGCCTTCACGTCCGCCGCACTGCGCACAAACGAATGGGCAATGAAGTCTATATCCTCGTCGATGGCAAGGTTGATGTTTGCCTTGTCCTTCTCAGTGAGTGCGGGCAAATCGATATGCACACCAGGCACATTCACACTCTTATGCGAACCGAGCGTGCCGTCATTCTTGACCTGTGCGATGACGGCCGGACCGTTGATACCGATAATTTCCATATCAAGCGCCCCATCATCGAAAAGTATATGATTTCCAATCTGGACATCATCAACGAAATTGACATACGACAGATTAATTATATCATGCTCTGTGTCCACATCAGGCCTGCCGAATATCTTCACCACGTCTCCCGTCTTGTATTCAATGGGATTGTCACATCCCGTAGTCCTGATTTCAGGACCTTTCGTATCTATCAATATTCCGATGTGGCGAGACACACTCCTTGTGTTTCTGATTATCATCCTTATTCCATCCGGAGTGGCGTGGGCGGTATTCATTCTTATCACATTCACTCCTGCGTCAAAAAGCTGGCGAATAAAATCGACATCACACCGTCTGTCACTGATGGAAGCTACAATCTTTGTCTGTTTCATTTTCTTACGTCTCGTTATTTTCTTTTTAAAAGGCAAAGTTACATCATTTATTCGATACTACAAAATTTTCAGGCTGTATGATAAATACAAAAAATACGGAAAATATGCGGCAAACGTCCCGAAAACCATACGCAGGCCACAGACGACAACTTGTCGCAACGGCCTTGTTTTGTAAATAAAAATCATAAAACCCGCAATATTTCCTATATTAATGTTTTATTCAAAAACGATAAAAAAAACAACACATATTGCATCGAAAAATGACAGAAAATCCGACAAGACAGGCTCTGTCTCCAATTTCTACGCAACGGGATACCCGTTACATTCCATTTAGATACTAAACGCAATGCAACGAGTATCCCGTTATAAAGCAACGAGGCTCCCGTTGCAGAGCAACAAGAGCCTCGTTATCACAAAAAAATTAACATTATTACAAACAACCACACACACCTTCTTCATTTCCGGCATAACCTTGACGGCATTATAACAGCATGCTTATGTCAAGGGCGGCTTTATGCAAATAACATATAAATGTGTCACATCAACCTTTTTTTAATTTTCCAAAACACAAATATCAAAATTCACGGTACTAAAAAAACAGCATAAAAACTTCTCTGCCACATGCAATTTTGTAAATAAATATCATAATCATCACCTCCTTTTTATATAAAACCGGAAACAAATATACACATTAAATCAATATAACGCAAACATCAGCACGATACACTTCCATATATACATCCACATAAAAATGAGAAGGCAACAGAACTCCACCGCACGTGCCGCAAAATACATAAACACGAATATCGGTATTGTACATTATTTATACCGTCTTTTATTTGGCGGTTTCAAAAAAAAACCGTAAATTTGCACCGTTTTAGAAAATAGCGTTTCCATCCGCGAAACGTTTTTACCTCGAATTTACATATCCGGTAATATACTTATAGCATCATAGTATGTATACAAAAGAAGAATTAGAATCTATGGATATTCCACAGTTGATGGGTATCGCAGACCAATTGGGCGTAAAAGTTTCGCCCAATGACGAACATGAGACCGTGGTCTATTCCATTTTAGACAAAGCCGCGGAAGAAACCGCCGCAAACGCTGCCACAGCTCCCAAAAGAAAAAGAACAAGAATAGTGAAAAAAGACACAAATAAAGTCTATACCGTTAACGGCAAGGAAGGTGAAAACTTTGATGTCAAGAACAGGCACGGCAAGACAACAGAGAAACCGGCATCACTGTTTGGTGAGCTCCCTGTCAGCAACGACACGGAAACAACGGCAGAGAGCATAGCCGAGGAGACGGCAAGCACAGAAAACACAGAGCCACAGGAGAAAACCACTCCGAAACGCAGAGGACGCAAGCCAAAATACGAACAGGAAGAAACCGCCGCAGAAAGCGAACAGACCGAGAAAAACGAGGAAGAACCCGTTATCGAACAAGCCGCAGAAACCACTGACGACGACAACTACACGGAAGCGGCTGTTCCCGAAGCCGAATTTTCCGATGATCAGACCAACAACAACGACAACATCGGACTTCTGGAACAATTACAGGAAAAGCTGTCAAAGCATAATCAGGACGAAGAAAAAAACGATACCGCCGCTGCCGTATGGGAAGGAGACCCGGGAGACGGTACCGACTTCATCACCGTAGTAGACATTCCCATCGAAGACCAGGGAGCGATGCCCACGCTCGACATGTTCGACAGACCCACCGTGCCCCAACAGGAGATTGAGCCGATACACAACACGATGCCTGCCACCCAGCAGAAACCAACATTCGATTTCTCAGACATCATATCCGGAAACGGCGTTCTGGAAGTACTCTCCGACGGTTACGGTTTCTTGCGTTCAAGCGACTACAACTATCTGTCATCACCAGACGACATATATGTATCACCGCAGCAGATAAAGAAATACGGCCTGAAAACAGGAGACGTGGTCGACTGCACTGTGCGTCCGCCACACGACAACGAAAAGTATTTTGCACTGAGCAACATCAACGCCATTAACGGACGCGACCCGAACGAGGTACGCGACCGTGTGTCTTTCGAACACCTAACCCCGCTCTTCCCCGAAGAGAAATTCTCTCTGTGCGGCGACAAGGAGACAAGCAACCCAAGCGTACGCATAGTAGACCTTTTCTCTCCGATAGGCAAAGGACAGAGAGCACTGATTGTGGCACAGCCGAAAACGGGTAAGACCATACTCATGAAAGACATCGCCAATGCCATCGCGGCAAATCATCCGGAGGCATATCTGATGATGCTGCTCATCGACGAACGCCCGGAGGAAGTGACAGACATGAGCCGCACGGTGAACGCCGAGGTCATAGCTTCCACATTCGACGAGCCGGCCGACCGCCATGTGAAAATAGCCGGCATAGTGCTTGAAAAGGCAAAGCGGATGGTTGAGTGCGGACACGACGTAGTGATATTCCTCGACTCCATCACACGCCTCGCACGGGCATACAACACAGTGAGTCCGGCAAGCGGAAAAGTACTCACCGGCGGTGTTGACGCAAACGCCCTGCAAAAGCCGAAAAGATTTTTCGGAGCAGCCCGTAACATAGAGAACGGAGGCTCGCTGACCATCATCGCCACCGCATTGATAGACACTGGCTCGAAGATGGACGAGGTCATCTTTGAGGAGTTCAAGGGTACCGGCAACATGGAATTACTGCTCGAACGCTCACTGAGCAACAAACGCATATTCCCGGCAGTAAACCTTGTGCAGTCAAGCACACGCCGCGACGATCTGCTGCAAGACCCGACCACACTGAACAGAATGTGGATCATACGAAAGTTCATCAGCGAGATGAACCCGATAGAGGCCATGAACACCGTACGCGACAGGCTCGTGCAAGCAAGAAACAACGAAGAGTTCCTCATGTCCATGAACGGATAGGAAACGTATGTCTTCCCCAAAAAGACATATATAAAAACATACTGAAAAGCTGCGCACTCTCCATGAACATGCAAAAGGAGACTGCGCAGGTTTTTCATTCTATACTCATCAACAGATGAAAGACTATATTCTGATAAAGAAAAAAACAGCTTTCGGATGCAGCATGGCCGCCATCACATTGATGACAGCAGCCGTGGTGCTCATGTTCCGGCATCCATCCGAAACAAGACATAAGCCTGCAATAGTCGAGACAATGTCTTACAATATACTTAAAGCAAACGGAAAAAGCATATTGTTTTTCAGGGACATCACAAAAGATTCCATATTACGTGACGCCGACATAAAGCCGGACAACATCAGATACGGCAGTAAAATCACAGTGAGTGAGAAAGACTTGCACAGCATTGTCAAACGGTATAAGGCGTTCCTGAAGGACCGGCAAATCGAACTGACCGAAAAAGAAGCCGAGATGGACTACTTCATCAAGAGACACAACGTGAGGGATGAAGGATTCGACATGATTGCGAAACACTACGATAAACTGTCGGAAGAAAGCATCGCAGTGGGCAAAATAATCAACACGCTCAGCGTAATAACCGACAGTACGAGACTCGAAATATCAAGAATAGTATCACACGAAGACACCGGGCGCAAACCATACTCCGGAATATTCGTAGAGACCGACGGCGGTATATGGCGTTACGGCACATGGCTGCGCACCAAACGCGAAGGAAAAGGAATATCGCATGACGGAAAAGGCAACCTGATATGCGGCACATGGAATGCCGACACAATAGTGGAGGGACGCAGAACAGACGGGAAAGGAACATACCACGGACATTTCAACAAGGAAAAAGAAGCGGAAGGACACGGAAGTTTTGCCGCAGCCGACGGCACGTATTATGAAGGAAGATGGGTAGGCGGCTTACGAAACGGGTTCGGTTTTGAATTGGGACGCAGCCACATGAAAGCCGGCGAATGGATGAACGGCGTTTATAAAGGAGAGCGCATAAGCTATACTTCCGAACGAATATATGGTATTGACATTTCACGGTATCAACACGGAAAAGGCCGCAAGTATTATCCGATATACTGGAACAGGCTGAGGATAACCGACCTTGGACGGCTAAGCAAGAAAAACGTCAGCGGTGTGGTAAATTATCCCGTATCTTTCGTTTACATCAAGTCTACCGAAGGAATATCAATACGCAACCGCTACTATGCCGCCGACTACAAACAGGCAAGAAAACACGGCTTTCACTGTGGCGCATATCACTTCTTCTCAACCAAGACAAGCGCAACGGCACAAGCAAGATATTTCATAAGAAACTCGTTTTTCAAAAAAGGCGACCTGCCGCCCGTACTCGACGTGGAACCGACACATAAACAAATCGTAAAGATGGGAGGAGAGACAGCTTTGTTCAACGCCATACGTACATGGATGAGAATTGTGAGGCAACACACAGGCGTGAAACCTGTACTGTATGTAAGCCAGAACTTCGTGAACAAATATCTGAATGCGGCTCCCGACATTAAAAAAGACTATAATATATGGATTGCGAGATATGGAGAATATAAGCCCGACATCAAACTGATATACTGGCAACTAAGTCCTGACGGAAGAGTCAACGGAATACATGGGGACGTGGATATAAACGTATTCAACGGCTATGAAGACAGCTTCGATTCATTCATCAAAACAGAGCGTATCAAGTAATGACGGAACAGGAAATGCACGAAGTCATCATTGCACTGGGTACCAACACCGACCATAAACCCAACATGGACAAGGCTGTATGCATGCTTGGAGACATCATAACCGGAATGAGACAAAGCCGAAGGCTATGGACCACTCCGATAGACATGACGTGCGATATGTTCATGAACATGATTGTTTCAGGCAGTTGCGCCCTTGAATTGGAAGACCTTTATTCCGCCATAAAGAATATCGAGAAAAAATGCGGAAGAAACCACGATGACAAGAAAAAGCACATAGTGAAAATAGACATAGACATTCTTAAATACGACAAACGAAAAGAACATCCGGCAGACTGGGAACGGGAATACATAAAAACATTAATTAAAGAAATATGAAAAGGCTATCCAAACTGATCTTTACTGCCTTGTTGCTGTCTGCCTGCACGGCAACCAAGGCGCAAGGGTTCGATGATTACTTCACGGACAACACCTTGCGACTGGACTATATATTTGCCGGAGACACAAGCCACCAGGCAATATATGTGGACGAGCTCAACGTGATACCACGATGGTATGGCAGGCGAGACAGACTTGCGGAACTGCCATTGAAAGGCAACGGAGTGATCACTGTGAGAGACAGAAAGAGCCAACGGACAATATACAGACACTCTTTCTCCACCCTATTCCAAGAATGGCTTGCCACAAAAGAAGCGAAACAGACACAAAAATCATTCCAAAATGTTTTCCTTGTGCCATATCCGAGGCACGATGCCGATATAACCGTGGAATTACATGACTATCACGGCAATATCACCGCTACGATGACACACAGCGTTTGTCCGGAAGATATTCTGATCAGACACCTCGGCGAGCAAGACATAACGCCGTACATCACCCTGCAAACAGCTGCCGACACATCGAAATGTATACACATATCGTATGTGGCGGAAGGCTACAAGAAAGAAGAAATGGATGCTTTCATAAGCGACGCAAAGTCTGCCACAGACGCGTTATTCGCCCACGAACCGTTTAAAGCCATGCGTAACAGGTTTCATGTAACGGCGGTCATGTCTCCATCCAAGGACAGCGGAGCGAGCGAACCGGGCAAAAATATATGGAAAAACACAGCCCTGCATTCGCACTTCAACACGTTCTATTCAGACAGATACCTCACAACACTAAATATTAAAGCACTCCACAACATACTCGCCGGAACCCCATACGAGCATATAATCATACTCGTAAACACCGAAAAATACGGAGGTGGCGGTATCTATAACTCATACAATCTGTCATATACGAAAGGAAGCCACTTCAAACCGGTCGTCGTCCATGAGTTCGGCCACAGCTTCGGAGGACTTGGCGACGAATACGATTACGGCAATGACGACCCGATGTATTTTCCGGATATGGAACCGTGGGAACCCAACCTTACAACAAAGCATGGATTTAAAGGTAAATGGGAAAATCTGGTAAAAGAGAAAAAAGCAGGCTTAATAGAAGGCGGCGGGTATCAACCGAAAGGAGTTTTCAGAGGATTTGAGAATTGCAGAATGCGTACAAACGACGTTCCAGATTTCTGCCTTGTATGCCAACAGGCATTGACAAGACTCATAAAATTCTATACGGAATAAGTGAAAATATAACCTCCGGCCATCATAAACAGCCGTACGCAACACAACGAACGAGACATCAAAACTAAACCGACACTCTCGGAAAAACGGTTCAAGACACACAAAAAACCGGAGCCACATGGTGGTTCCGGAATTTTCACCTGGTTTTCCGATTTATTTCCAAGCATATTGTGGAGCTGGAGGGAATCGAACCCTCGTCCAAACAGGGAAACCATACGCTTTCTACATGCTTATTCCGGACTTCGATTTTCGAGTCGCGACAAGACCCGGACCACCGATCGCGACCTTATCCCCAAAAACTTCACCACGCCGGCGGGGCACGACGAGGCTATTCCCGATTTAACTGCACCGCTTTACCAAAGAGCTTCGGAACAACAGCTTTTGAGCGATGTCTCGTCCCTCTACCTTGTAGCGGGATAAAGCCGATAATCTACTGTACTTCGATTAGGCAGCGAGAGCATACTTGTTTTCGCCAGATAAATTTTTGACCGAATGGATTATGGAGTGTACAGCCGCCACTCCGCATGCTTACGTACCATCTCAACCCGCTGTCAAATCCAGTCAACCCCGAAATGTTACGTGCGTCTCACGCTTGAAACTTTTGCAAAGATAGGCATTTTATGCAAAACGACGGGCCTTTATTTAAATTATTTTGCTATCTTTGCAACAATTTCGTAAAAATAAAGTTATATCCTATATGGATTTATAACACAAGTCAAGGATTTCAAAAAGAAACATGAAAAAATATATCATCTCTATTTTTATGATGCTTGCGTCGGCAACGTCATCGTTCGCCCAATCGTCCATGACCGACCAGGCCGTGATGGAATACGTGATAGAAGAACACCAGAAAGGAACATCGCAATCGCAGATAGTGACACAATTGATACAGAAAGGAGTCACCATCGACCAAATACGCCGAGTGAAAAAGAAATATGAAAAGGAGACTGGCAACGAGGCGCTCGGCGCCAGAAACCTGACTACAACGCCAGGCAAGGAAGACCGCACAAGGAAAAACAACGGTGACAAAAAAACGGGAAAAGACAGGAACGTATCGAAATACCGTGTAAAGGATGGAAAAATAAAGCCGCAAACCACGCATACTTTCGATGAGGAAGACAAAGACTACCTGCTGATGCAGCGCGAACTGAACACTTTCATGCCCGACTCTGACGAGATATACGACCGCAAATATCTCGAAATGATGATGAAAGACAAAGAGAAGGACAAGAACAAGCGAAAGGTGTTCGGACGGGATATCTTCAACAATAAAGACCTCACTTTCGAACCCAACATGAACATAGCCACACCGCAGAGCTACCGGCTCGGTCCGGGTGACGCCGTGTTTATAGACATTTACGGAGCGTCGCAAAAGACTATAGAAAGCACTGTGTCACCCGACGGTATGGTAGTCATAGACGGCTACGGCCCTGTGAACGTTAGCGGACTGACAGTCGAACAGGCCAACTTGCGCCTTCGCTCGACACTCGGATCAAGATACAGCAGTTCGAAAATAACTCTCACCGTAGGACAGACACGCACGATTTCCGTCAACGTGATGGGCGAAGTAACCACACCTGGCACATACACTCTATCGGCCTTCGCCACAGTATTCCACGCACTCTACATGGCAGGCGGAATAAACGACATCGGAACACTGCGAAACATAAAGGTATACCGCAACAACAGACTCGTGACTACAGTCGACATATACGACTATATACTGAACGGAAATCTGAGAGGGAACGTGCGTCTGACAGACAACGACGTTATAGTGGTAGGGCCTTACGACTGCCTGGTCAACATTACCGGAAAGGTTAAGCGCCCGATGTTCTACGAGATGAAGAAGAGCGAGAGCGTGGGTACGCTGCTCAAATACTCGGGAGGATTCACTGGCGACGCATATAAGAAATCGATAAGACTGATACGCAAGGCCGGCACACAATACTCGGTATACAACGTGGGCGAGTTTGACATGAACTCGTTCCGCCTTGACGATGAAGACTCGCTAAGCGTCGACTCCATACTGCCACGATACTCGAATATGGCTGAGATAAAGGGAGCTGTGTTCCGCCCC
Organism: Prevotella sp. MGM1; assembly: GCF_002933775.1. Taxonomy (GTDB): domain Bacteria; phylum Bacteroidota; class Bacteroidia; order Bacteroidales; family Bacteroidaceae; genus Prevotella. Next base: position 102,826 of record NZ_BEWV01000136.1, on the reverse strand, counting down.
GGCATGTATCAGGTGGGTGGTGACATAAACTCGGTTCGCTCGCTAATCGAGACTGCCGAAGGTGTGACGGAAGAGGCTTTCACGGCCCGAGGAGTGATGCACCGCATGAAACCCGACCGCACGCTTGAAGTGCTGTCGGTAGACGTGGCCGGCATCATGAGCGGCAGGGTGCCCGACATTCCGCTGCGCAATGAGGACGTTCTGTATATCCCAAGCAAGAAAGAACTGCTCGAGGAGCAGACCTTAACGATACACGGTGAGGTTATCTACCCCGGTGTATACAAGTATGCCGACAACGAGACGATAGAAGACCTCATATTGCAAGCAGGCGGACTTAATGCCGCTGCATCCGTGATGAAAGTCGACGTGGCACGGAGAATAAGCGATCCCAACGCCACAACATCGTCTGACACGATAGCGAGAACGTACTCGTTTGCCATAAAAGACGGCTTCGTGATAGACGGCGAGCAGGGCTTTGTGTTGAGACCATATGATGAAGTGTACGTAAGAACAAGCCCCGGATACTCAAAACAGCAGAACGTGAAAGTGGAAGGCGAAGTGCTCTACAGCGGTACATACACACTAGAAAAGAAAAGCCAGCGAGTTAGTGAGATAATAAAACAAGCAGGCGGTTTCACAAAAACGGCCTACATAAAAGGCGCACGACTGGAAAGGACAATCACTCCCGAGGAGAGGCTGAAGATGGAAGACGTGAGAAAGATGCTCATCACGCAAAGCGGAGAGAAAGATACGCTCGACACCAAGAAACTCGACTTCGGTGAGACATATTACGTGGCGATAGACCTTGACAAGGCAATGGAAAATCCCGGCAGCAACTACGACGTGATACTGCGTGAAGGAGATCGCATCATTGTACCCGAATTTTCAAGTACAGTGAAAATCAGCGGCGATGTAATGTCACCCACCACTGTGGCCTACAGAGAGGGCAAGGGCGTAAACTACTACGTGGACCAGGCCGGTGGATGGGGCAACAGAGCCAAGAAGAGCAGAACATTCATTGTATACATGAACGGAACGAAAGCACAAGTGGGCTACAAAACCAAACCGCTCCCCGGATGCGAGATTATCGTACCGACAAAACAAAAGGCTCAAAAGATGTCTGTAGCCGAAATGGTAGCAATAGGTTCCGGAACGGCTTCGGTAGCAACCATGATTGCAACAATAGCGAATTTGATTAAGTAATAAAATACAAGATACTATTTATATAACTTCTTAACGATATGAAAGAGGTAAATCAGGGACTCCCCTATTTAAGAGAAATAAATATAGCGGAACTGATAAGAAAAATAATAAAGGGTAAAAAATATTTTCTATTTACTCTACCGATTGCATTGGTAATAAGCAGTCTTATTGTTATTTGTATTCCAAGGACATATATCTGTGAAGTGAAACTTGCTCCGGAATCAAGTTCTCCGAACATCGGTGGTTTAAGTTCTATTGCATCCTCGCTTGGCATGAACATCGGAAACATGACAAATCAAGATGCAATAATACCAGAATTATACCCTGACCTCATGAAATCGACCGATTTCCGTGTGAGTATGTTCGATGTAAAAGTAACAACAAAAAACGGGAAAATTAACACAACATACTTTGACTATTTGAAAAACAATCAAAAATTCGCATATTGGGATTATGCCATTATTTGGATATTATCAAAGTTCACTAAAGATGAAGAAGAAATATCCGGAAATGGACAGTCAAATAAAGTTAATCCGTTCATGATGTCAAAAAGCCAAAACGACATTGCAAAGATTATTGAAGGAAAGATAAAATGCAATGTTGATAAGAAAACTGATGTCATCACAATAAATGTAGAGGATCAAGACCCGCTTGTCTGTGCAACTATTGCCGACTCCGCAAGAGTGAAATTACAACAGTTTATCACTAATTATAGAACAAGTAAAGCAAGAATAGACCTTGCTTATGCTAAGAGACTAAACATTGAGGCAAAGCAATCATACCTAAAAGCGCAAAAACTGTATGCAGCCTATGCTGACGCCAATGAAGGACTGGCACTTGAAAGCTTTAAGGCGAAACGTGACGAACTTGAAAATGAAATGCAATTGTTATTCAATAATTATCAGCAGACAGCTCTACAACTGCAATTAGCAAAAGCGAAACTTCAAGAACGTACTCCTGCTTTCACCACGCTGCAAAGCGCATCGGTACCATTACGTCCATCAAGCCCTAAAAGGATGTTTTTTGTAATGTTCTGGCTCTTCGTGACATTTTGTGGAACCTCTATTTATGTTTATAGAAAAGATATTTAAGGGAGACCCAAGAACTTCCCTTGTGAAAAAAAACATACTATATTCTTTTCTCATCAAGGGATGGAGTTGCATCATACAACTCCTTTTAGTTCCATTGACTCTTAATTGCCTCAATCAATATGAATATGGAATATGGCTCACCATCAATTCTATACTTATATGGATTGATTCTTTCGATATCGGTCTTGGAAATGGATTGCGTAACAAACTTGCAGAATCCATTGCTATCAATGACATACACAAAGGCCAAATACAAATCAGTACCACATTTGTAATGCTCATTATGATAATGGTGCCTGTGTTCATCGCAGTATACTTATTTATAACATATAACAATTGCCATACATTGTTGAATGTCAATCCCGACATAATACCAAATCTTAAAGGTATTTTGATACTTTCATTTGCTATTATCTGTATGACATTTGTATTCAAATTCATCGGAAACATTTATTTGGGATTACAATTACCGGCCATAAATAATCTACTGATTGTCTCCGGTCAGACAGTATCCCTAATAGGAATAGCTATATTGAGTAAAACAGAAGTCTCATCATTATACAGTGTTGCCTGTATATATACACTTTCTCCATTATTTGTGTATATAATATCATACCCTATAACATTCACAAAATATAAATATTTAAGACCCCGTATAAGACTATTTGATAAAACTGAACTAAAAGGATTATTTGATTTAGGTATAAACTTTTTCATGGTACAATTAGCAGGTATCGTAATTTTTTCATCATCTAATGTTCTTATATCAAATCTCTTTTCACCGTCAGAAGTAACTCCTTATCAAATATCATATAGATATTTCAGCCTTGCGATAATGATATTTACCATCATTGCCGCTCCATTATGGTCTGCAACAACCGATGCATACTCCCATAAAGATATGGAATGGATAAAAAAAACATTAAGAAGAATGAGGGTAGTTATGTTGTTGTTTTTCGTATGTATAGGAATAATGCTAACATTATCACAAATAGCATATAATATCTGGATTGGAAAACAAATAAACATTACATGGGAAATGTCAACATATATGGCACTATACATAATTATACTCATATACAGCACATGCTATTCGAATATGCTGTTTGGAATTGGGAAAATAAGATTAATAACGATTATAACAATCATAGAAGCCATTATATATATACCATTGGCAATATATCTCAGTAAACATTTGGGTATTGAGGGAGTGGTATTGGCTTTAATTACAGTAAATATTATATGTGCTATTACAAATAACATCCAATTGAACAAACTGCTGACGGGAAAGGCTGACGGGATATGGAATAAATAACATAACCGAAAAGAAAAACATGCTGACAAATATTGTATTTTTAATAATAATCTTTTCACTGATTGTGACAGTATCACTGATATTAAAACATCAAATACTGTCACCATGGAGCATAACCCCATTTATATGGGCAGTAATTCTGTTTCTTTATATTTGTGTCAAAGATGAATTATATGCTGTTCCAACGCAATTTGTTACCGGAATAACGATATGGGTTCTTACATTCTCAGGAGCATCATTCATCGCTTACAGTTTTTTTCCAAAATATAAAAAAAGACCTTGGGCTGTGTGTGAGAAAAATGTGGATATAATTACATTAATGACACTGATTCTTGTCCCTTTTGCCGTATATAAAGCTATACAACATGCCGTTATGATGGCTTCTCCAGAAGGATTGTTTTATACTTTAAGAGAACAAGCCGTAAATCCTGAAGAAAATCAATTAGGTATTGTTAAATATTTCATTTATGTGATAAACGTGCTATTAATTATAGAGCTAAATCGTGATAAAATCAGAAAAAGGAGATTGTCATTGATTGTAATTTTATGCATACTGTTTTTCATTGCAACAATGGCTAAATTAACATTACTAATGTATATATTCTCTGGCCTATACATATTATACAATAAGAAAAGGATTTCTCTAAAACCAATTGCCTTATTCATCTTTTTCATCATATCATTGGTTCCCATAATGCAATTATTGCGCCAAGGAGGAGACAATAATACAGACGGTGAAATGATTGGAAATATTCTTTTGATTTATACAATATCATCAATCATTGCATTCGGAACAATAACACCATATTCTTCCATGCAATGGGGAGAAACGACATTCCGTCCTTTCTACAATATATTGCATGGTCTCGGATTTAATGTCATGCCGACTGAGGCTTTGCAGGACTTTGAACTTGTTCCAATGCCAACCAATGTATATACTGTAATGTTTCCATACTACAAGGATTTTGGTTTTGAAGGTATCTTTATATTCGCATTATTAGAAGGGATTGCCATCGGTGCAATATATAAATACTCAAAGAGTGGATGTAATATAATGACATATTTGTATGCTTACATATTTACATTGCTGATAATGCAGTTTTTTGATGAATTGATAATGCAAGGCATATCAGCTATATTGCAAACAATAATAATAATAATAATATGCCACACAAATATCAGTTTACGTAAAAAAACATTGAATGTATAGTATTAAACAATACAATACACGTAATAGAATATATAAAATAATTTATTTAACTTTGTAATAATTCACAAGAAATGCGTATCTTTCCAATAATAGTAACATACATGACAGATATAAAGGATTGTAATACTTATAAATCCCTTATATGTCATTATGCGGAAAGACCAATGTTAATATATGACAACTCACCTATACCCATAAACGCAAAATACAAGAACAAAAAAACTTTGTATTTCCATGATAAAAATAATGGTGGCGTCTCACGCGCATATAACTACGGAGCAAAAGAAGCCAAACGGCTTGGATGCTTTGATTTTATATTGTTACTGGATCAAGATACAATCTTTGAAAAAGATTATATAGATAAATTGGAAAATTGTGTGAATATATACAAAGATATAAATGTTTTCGTACCGAAAATCAAATATGGTAAAAATCGTTCTTTCTCACCTGTACTGTTCAAATATATGACATTGAAAGGTATTGATATTGAAAGTGGAATTTTATCACTAAACAAGTACATTCCGGTAAATAGTGGTGCATGCATTAATCTAAATTCTTTTATAACCGTATCCGGATATAATGAGAAAATAAAACTCGACTTTGCAGATTTCGATTTTTTCATGAGATTGAAAAAATACTCAGATAAATTCTTTCTCATGGATAGTACGGCTTTTCAAGATTTCTCTAACGAAGAAACTGATACTGAGAAACTTTTCTGCCGGTATATATTATATATAAAAGGAGCGCTTAATACATCTTTCAAATCAAAGTGTTCATTCCATGTCCTGAGACACACAATATCACTGACATTACGAACAAAAAAGTTCATTTTCATAAAATATTATATTAATAAATACTTATTCAAGAAATGATTTCAGTTTGTATAGCAACATATAATGGAGAAAAATACATTAAAGAGCAAATAGCATCTATCCTGAAACAGCTGGAAGAAAAAGATGAAATTATCATTTCGGATGATGGCTCTGACGATGAAACCATCAATATCATAAAAAGTTTCCAAGACAAAAGAATTACAATAATAGAAGGACCACATAAAGGTTCACCTATATGGAATTTCGAAAATGCATTGAAACGAGCAAGTGGAGACTATATATTTCTTGCCGATCAAGATGATGTTTGGCTTGAAAATAAAGTTTGTATCATGATGGAAAATCTAAGAAAATACGATTGTATCATAAGTGATGCCATCGTAGTTGACGGTAATCTGAACCAAACATCACCATCTTTCTTCCATTCAAACAAAACAAAAACAGGTATCACATATAATCTTCTAATCAAAAACGGTTATTTAGGATGCTGTATGGCTTTCCGAAGAAATATACTTGAAAGATCTCTTCCTTTCCCGAAAAATATACCAATGCACGATATTTGGATAGGAAATGTTGCCTCCTCAAAATATAAAGTAAAGTTTATATCCGATAAACTGATTCTGTTCAGAAGACATGGGCATAATAATTCAACTACTGCAAGTAAAAGTGATTATTCCATAATCCAAAAGATAATGTTCAGAATAAATATAATAATGGATATTATCACTATGAATAAGAAAAGTAAATGACAATAATGTCGTAACCGACAGGAAAAGAACAACCAATAATGAAGATCTCGATAATCACCATAACATATAACAGTGCGGCTACCGTCGGTGACACGATAAAATCGGTGCTGTCACAGACATACAAGGATATTGAATATATTGTCATAGACGGCAACTCGTCTGACGGGACACAAGAGATACTCCGCAAGGCACAGCCGGAATTCGAGGGACGCATGCGTTATGTATCAGAACCTGACAAAGGTATCTATGACGCGATGAACAAAGGCATCGCACTATGTACAGGTGATGTTATAGGAATACTCAATTCCGATGATTATTACACATCGGACGATGTTGTGGAGCGCATCGCCCACGAGTTTTCACGCAATGACATAGACGCCGTATATGGCGACATACACTTCATCCGAGACGGAGAACCGGACAAAATCACGAGATATTACTCATCAAAACTGTTCCGCCCGTTCCTGCTCCGCTTCGGTTTCATGCCGGCCCACCCTTCTTTTTATGTCCGTAAACAAGTATACGCTGATTATGGCGGCTATGCCACCGACTATAAGATAGCGGCCGATTACGACATGATGGTGAGACTTTTTCACAAGCACCACATAAAAGCCAAATACATATCGAAAGATTTTGTCACCATGCGCACAGGCGGACTGAGTACAAAGAATGTCAAGAACCGACTTATCATAACACGCGAAGACGTGATCGCATGCCGCCGGAACGGGATGTACACGAACACCGCTTTCATCTCGGTGAAGTATCTTTACAAGATTTTCGGTTTTCTCTTTCCCTCCCGTAAACAGGCGTAACGTCAAAACATTTCATTCCGTTAACCGCCATATCCGAGGGAATTTATTATTACTCAGATTGTTATCGGTCAACATGCACATACATACGGAAATATACCGCCACATCGTTTGTACGCAACAGAGTAACCAAGTTGAAAAGTTTTCCTTTTCTTATACAATATTTAGACCACATATATAGTTATATATTTAACAACTGCTCTATTGTATGAATAGATATATACTATATATATTAGGATCATTTTTTGTAAGTTTTATATGCGGGGTCGTATTCATTCCCATCATAAACCGTTTCTGCAAAAAACGCAAACTGTATGATTTGCCTGGCGTGCGGAAGATACACAAGACAGGCATCCCACGCCTCGGGGGCATCAGTTTCCTGCCAAGCATGATTGCGGCATTCTTTCTTGCCATGTCCGTTTTCAACACCGTTGGTACAAACGGACAAATAACGATAAGCCTGTGGTCCTGCTTTTTCTTTGTAAGCATGATTATCATATATACTGTCGGTTTCGTAGATGACGTCCTCGGACTTAACGCCAGGACCAAGTTCATCTTCCAAATCATCGCCGCCAGTATCCTGCCACTTTCCGGATTATATATCAACGACCTGTACGGTCTCTTCGGAATACACGACATCCCGTTTTTCATCGGTGCTCCGTTCACCGTACTCACTATAGTGTTCATAAACAACGCCATAAACCTTATCGACGGTATAGACGGCTTGTCAGCCGGGCTTTCACTCATCGCCCTCATGGGCTTTCTTGTCTATTTCATGCTCGGCGGCATCTGGGTTTACAGCATTCTGATTGCCGGACTCATGGGAGTGCTCATATCATTTCTTTATTTCAATATCTTCGGAACCACAGAAAAGGGCACAAAAATATTCATGGGCGATTCCGGCAGCCTCACGCTTGGCTTCATCTTGAGTTTCCTTTTGGTAAAACTGTCAATGAAAAATCCCGATGTAATAACCCTGCCGCACAACAACCTGCTTCTTGCCGGCAGCCTGCTCATAGTGCCGATATTCGATGTTTTCAGAATCACGTTCGTGCGGTTGAAACACGGAAAAGCCATATTCGATGCCGACAAGAACCACATACACCATAAAATAATGCGCACAGGGATGAGCCAGCACAATGCCCTCATTCTCATTCTTGGACTCGCATGCTTTTATATCATCCTGAACATATCAGCATACAACTATCTCGATTTCAGCATGATACTGATTACGGACATCATGATATGGGTCTTGTTTCACCTGACTATAAACCACTATATAAAGAAAAAAGGCGGAGAAGTCTTTTATATTGAAAAGGAATATGACGATAATTAAACGTTTTTTTGATATTGTTTGCTCTCTTATCGGGATAATTTTCTTTATCCCCGCATACATCGTTATATACATAATACTGAAAATCACAAGCCGAGGCCCCGCCATATTCAAACAGGAAAGAATAGGAAAAGGCGGCAAACCGTTTGACATCTACAAGTTCAGGACAATGGTTCCGAATACCGAGGAAGACGGGATACCGCTCCTGGCCGAGGTTAACGACGAGCGACTGACAACGTTCGGGAAGTACCTTCGCGAGCATCATATCGACGAACTGCCACAGCTATGGAACGTACTGAAAGGCGACATGTCGTTTGTAGGCTACCGCCCGGAGCGCAAATACTTCATAGACAAGATCATGATCCAACGCCCCGATTATGCCGAGCTATACCGTATGCGGCCTGGAATAACCTCCATGGCAACCCTCTACAACGGATATACAAACACTATGGAGAAGATGATAAGACGGCTCGACATGGATCTCGACTATCTCAACAACTTCTCGTTGCTGCTCGACATGAAAATAGTGGCAAACACGTTCCTTTCCGTTATCGCCGGAAAGAAATTCTGAAACACCCAGTAATACAATACGGATATAAGGTTAATACACAGCCTGAAAACATTTGAAGATACACTGCATGCACGACAGTACGGAATACCAATATCGCTGAAACGATAAAAAATCCGTATCTCCACACTTGTTTTTTGTCTATCCCCAAAACCGTTCAAGCCATTACACGGCTCAATACTTTCTGAACCGTAGCCTCAGAGTCTTCGATTTAAGAACCATCGTGCCGCCATCAAGTTGAGATACACCGAAACGCTCCTCCAACTCGTTTATACCTACAGGTCTGAGCAGCTCCACATCATCAATCACTATATCGGAAGAATCGCGGTTGTCTATATACGGTTCCGAGAGGAACAGCGAGTCACCGGAATGATTGAAGCGCAGGAAAGCCGACACATGGTTTATCTTCTTCACAGACATCATCTTGTTCTGGAACGCCCAGTATACACCGCTTTCACGCATGTCTGCCGATGTTCCCGTAGCCAGTGTGTCCACGCTCTTCAACTGCCAGAAGCCATCGAGATCGCCATTACCGGATGTTTCAAGCTCGCAGGCCGCGAACGCCCCGCACGCAAATAATAAAAAGAATATCTTTTTCATCTCGTTCTATTTCCTAAAATTCAGCAACCCTCTCTTCGTCACCGTCAATTGCACGCCATAGTTGTCGCCGAGCAGTTGTCCCTTGTCCATTCCGAACGCCGCTTTAACACTCCAACCGTCAAGCCTCGTACCCTCGGCAAAAGTGTAAAGAGCCTCGGCCATCACACTGATATTGTCACGCGGGTCCGGATACGGATTGTTATACTGCCCGAATCCCCTTTGATATGTAGCCAGCAGACGATAGCTGAGGTCATAAGACGGTTCACCGCCTATTCCGAGGTGGAAAGCGTAGAAACGGTTGTTCTTCACCTCTATTGTTCCGTCTCCGTTATATATAGGCGACGTATATAGCGGGTTTCCCATCACCTGCCCCCAGTGCTGCCACCCTGTGAAGATGGAATGATTGTAGTAATTGTCGTTCCCCCCTATATGGTCTGATATATTCACGTTTCTGTCATGATATATAGGTCCGCTCTGATACTTTGAGTACAGATACTCAAAGACTATGTCATTGACGTACAATCTGTTTCCCTTCAGTTTCAGTTCCATTCCAAGCATCATGTCTTTCAGCGAGTACAACAGATAGCGGCGCTTCTCCTTCACGTTCCAGTTATCACCTGTTCCATATCCGTCGTAGTCAAGATGGAACATTGCCGACTGGTCCTCGAAATAGTGTTCGGCATAAAATCCCAGATACCAGTTCTCGTAATCGAAGTTCAGTCGCATCATCCATGTGCCGAGTTGATTACCCGACATGTTCCGATACACATCTTCCGGAGCGTCAGAGCCTCCGGGGATGAACACGTTCCAGAAAGCTTTAATGCCGCCGTCGTTCTTTACCTCATTCCGCAAACCGCCTTCAACTCCACCCACGTTATACGACGTGCCGCCAAACTGCGCCGCCATTTCCAGCCCAAGTTCAAGAGATACGGGAAGAAAACGGTAGCTGTTTCCGATCTTGATGTATCCGGCCTTGCTGTGATACAGCGTGTTTGAAGTGTATTTAGTCTTGCCCTGCGTGAAGTCGAGCTGCCATCCTCCGTCGGTAGTCATGCCGTAAGCGATATGTCCTTTCAGGCTCACCCACCCGTTTGTGAACGGCAACGGCCAGTATTGTGGCAGCGCTATACGCACCTGCGGAACAGGCCGTGCGTTTATTCCGAGCGCCTGCGAGCCGCTGCTCAACTTTCCGTTCTTCAATTCCATGGGATATTCCTTGCTTCCTACGGTCAGTACTCCCCTATGCCACCGCCCCTCGACAAAAGCCTGCTGCACTATGGCCTTGCTCGTATAGCGGAACGCTCCGGCCACGTCTATGCCATAGCCCACTCCCCATTTTCTCGCCGAGTCGACGGCAAGAGGTCTTATCACTCCCGCCCTGACATGGCCGTTATACTTTTCAAGAGAGCTGAGACCATATTTGTTGGCGTTCAACCACAACGGGGTGCGGTCTCCGTGGGTAGCCGAAGCCTCGGCCGACACTTTATATTCAAGTCCGTCAAGCAACGTTCTCTCCTGCTGCGCATGAACCGCCATGGCATGACACGAGAAAAAGGCGACCGCCGACAACAACATTTTTATCGTTCTGTTCATGATTGAGTCTTTACTGTTGGCTTAATTCTTTTTCCGGTAATAGTAATAACACATCACCCGAAGACGAATTATAACTTCTGCAAAGGTAGTGAAAAAACAGCACTTTACATCCATAAAATACGGCAAATATGCCATGATAGGGATTTTCCCACCTCCATTTAGGGAAAATCCTTTGCCGGAACGAAGAAATATCCGTTACTTTGCCACTGAGAAAACAAACAACGATGTTTAACCCATATAAAACCATACGATTATGAAACGGATGATAATAGCGATAATGGCAATGCTGACAATAACGGTATCGGCCACGGCGATGAGTTACGACCAGGCACGGAGAGAGGCCCTCTTTCTCACGGACAAGATGGCCTATGAACTCAACCTGACAAATGAGCAGTATGACGCCGCATACGAGATAAACCTCGATTACCTTATGGGTGTCACCGGGCGCGACGATGTTTTCGGCACATACTGGACACGACGCAATCTTGACATCAGCTATATTCTGCTCGACTGGCAGTGGAGAGCTTTCAGGGCGGCCACATATTTCTACCGTCCGCTATACTGGCACGGCGGCTACTGGCGGTTCGGGATCTACGCCCGCTATCCCAGACGAGATTACTTCTACTTCGGTCGCCCCACGGTATACATATCATACAGAGGAGGACACAGTTGGCGAAGCAACGGCGGACGCAGCTACTATCACGGACGCAAGCACGACTTTCACCGCGGCGACGGGCATCACGGCATGCGAGACAAGTGGGACAAAGGCGATTTCAACAAAAACAACGGACACGGAAAACTCAGTTCGACGCACGTGACAGCAAAACGAGGCGACAAGCACAATACCGACAAGCACATCAACGGTAACGGGAAAAACGGTAACGGATTTGGCGGAAGCCGTACTAACGTGACATTAAAAGACAACAAAACGAACATAACAACAATAAAAAAGCGCACGCTCGACCTGAACAAGGAAAGCCACACGACAACCGTAAGCGGCAAACACCCAGGCTTCAGCATAAGCAAAGGAACGGACATCCGCAAAAAAGAAACAACCGGCTCACGCATTGACAACCTCAACCGCAACACGGGCAAGCTCGACAGAAACATGCCGACGATGAAACAAAACACATCCAAAATTAGCAGAAGCACGCCTACCGTCAACAAGAGTGCCACGAAAATGAGCAGGCACTCATCGGCAGGAGCGGCGATGAGGGGAGGCGGAAACGCCGGCAAGAGTCACGGAGGAGGAGCAAAAGGCCGCTTCGGAGGCAGCAGATAGCCCTACCGACATGAAGCGTCAGAACACCAGCACCCTGACCTCGGCATTATCCATGCGGGCTATCCCACTCATAGGCCTGCCGTGACAGACGGCCTGGACAGCCTTGTTTATTATCCCATGCCCCACGGCCAGTACACACTTTCCTGGATATTCTCTCTTTATATAACCGATAAAACGGCGGGCACGCTCACAGAGGCTGTCCGCCGTTTCCACGTTCTCGGGCCACGGCTCGTCTTTCAGATCGGGAATATACCTGCCCGTGAAATCGCCCCAATCACGCTCGCGCAGCAGCGGTGTCACGGCGACTGCCATCCGGCGGCGGCCGGCTATTATGGCGGCCGTATCGAAAGCGCGCCTCAAATCACTCGACACAAAAGCGTCTATGTGCGTGCCGTCGAGCCGTTCGGCCAGTTGCCGAGCCTGCCTCTCCCCCTCCCGGCTCAGCCGTCCCTGTGTCTGCCCCTGCATTATCATGGCCGCATTGTCTTCCGTCTCACCATGCCTTACAAGATATAGAGTTGTCATAATCAATGTTTTTATTCTGCAAAAGTAGTAAAATAATTACTTTTTCATATTTATATTGCGTACTTTTGCAAACGATATCGACGCACAGACACGTCATTTTCAAAAACTTAAACTTTACAACAATGAAAGCAATACAAAGCAGTATTTTCCGTGCGATATGCTCGATAGCAGTGGGAGCGTTACTGATAAAATATCCCGACGACACTGCCGTGTGGCTCACAATGGCAATAGGAGGCCTGTTCCTTCTGTCAGGCATAATATCGTGCATTTCTTATTTTTTCGTGACAAGGCGTGACGACACGGCAACGGTCTTCGACAGCGACGGACGGGTGATTGCCTGCAACCGCCCCACATTCCCCATTGTGGGAGTGGGCAGCGTGGCCCTCGGTCTGCTGCTCGTCATCTCTCCCGCCATGGTGATTAACTTCCTGTCTTACATACTCGGTGGAATACTCATCCTCGGCGCCATCAACCAGATGCTCAACATCATCGCCGCAGGAAGGCTCGGCCGCATCACCCCGGCTCTATGGATAAGTCCGGTGCTTGTGCTCATCATTGGAATGATAGCCATCATCAAACCCATGTGGATAGCGGGAGCGCCGCTCGTGATTATCGGCTGGTGCCTGCTGCTCTATGGAGTGACAGAGGTGGTGAACGAGTTGAAAATAAACGCTCACCGCAAGAAAATAGAACGATACATGGCCAAGGGGCGTAAACTTGACATCGATGATGCCGTTGAAATAAAAGATAATGCCACAGAGATAAAAGACGATGCACAATGAGCCGGAGAATGGGCTATGATTACCGGAAGCAAAGCCTGATCTCAACGTGCGGATGTAATGATAAAGTCACGGATTTAACACTTCGTTTTTCCGTGAAATAGAAATGCCCGCACGCTACGCATCACTATACGCTACGCGATAGCACATTGAAACCTACACTTCCAGGCAACCGTTTTTACGCAACGGGATACTCGTTGGAACGCGTTTAGCAGGTAAACGCAATGCGTTTAGCGGCTCGTTGGCTTCCAATAAGCACCCCAATGCAAACCAATAAGCATCTAATTGATAAAAAGTTCCGCTCAGACGGACATACAAAAACAGGTCAAATCGTTATGATTTGACCTATTGCTCTTATTGCCAGTCAGTTACACAAAAACGTCTAAAACCCGCTTATTTGCGGCCACCGGTTTTATATTTTAAAACAAACGAAATATGAGGAGCACTTTGTAAATATTATTCCGAGTGTTTCCAATATATTTCATATTCTTGTCACTATGCCTTCTATGTATGCTTTCAGAATGCTTATGCCCGTCTTGTTGTCTCCTCCCTGAGGCACAATCAGGTCGGCATACTTCTTGGTCGGCTCTATAAACTGCTCGTGCATCGGCTTGAGCACGTCGAGATAACGGTCTATCACCATCTCAACGGTACGTCCGCGCTCCACCACGTCGCGACGGATATTCCTTATCAAACGCTCGTCGGGGTCGGTGTCGACGAATATTTTAAGATCCATCATCTCACGCAACTTTTTGTTCAGAAGTGTCATTATGCCCTCGATTATTATCACGGGCTTCGGCTCCACATGCACCGTCTCCGGCAGCCTGTTGCACTTGATATACGAATATGTAGGCTGCTCGACGGCATTTCCCGATTTGAGCTGCCTGATATGTTCGGTGAGCAGTTTCCAGTCGAACGCATCAGGATGGTCGAAGTTTATGGCATGCCGCTCTTCCTCTGTCATGTGCGATGTGTCGTTATAATACGAGTCGAGAGGCACCACTGTCACATAATGAGGCGGACAGGCCTCGGCTATTTTTCTCACGACGGTGGTTTTTCCAGAACCGGTACCGCCGGCTATTCCTATTATAGTCATTGTTTGAGATTGTTTTCAAGTTATCTTTTTCCATATCGCCCCTGTCGTAAAAGCGGCAGGGGCACGTACTTGCTCGTCATAAAGCGTCGGTAAGCCCAAGATAGGCGAACACCCTGTCATAATACCCGGCCTTGCGCTCTACACGCATTGGATATGCCCGTGAGGAACTGGGCATGCGGTAGAGCCTAATATCCCTTCCACTGAAATTGAAAACGGCATACTCTCCAACCTTTGGAGCCGCGATGCCGTAGTGTGAACAGAAAGTATCCGTAGCCAACTGCCCGGCCGTAATCACGGCACGGCACAGAGGCAGGGCCTCGAGCATACCGTCGAGGTCCGAAGGCTCTATTATTTCCAGATCTTTGTCGGAGGCGGTGTTCTTGGTTCGGCATACCTTCTGAGCCGTATCGAAAAGGGCTATTCCCTTACTTCGCAGGAACGGGACGATGGCATCGAGATCGAAACGCTTCTCTTCACCGATGACAAAATGTGATTTGTCTCCGAAAAAGCAGATACCGAAAATACGCCACATGTCGTTAAGATAGTTGGGGTAATAGAAAGGCATGCACCACCGTTTCTCTGCCGGTGGAAACGTCCCCAACATAAGCAGGCACGCATCTGCCGGCAGAAAAGGCTCGAACGGGTGTGTCTCTATCGTCATGTCGCCTTGCATACGATACTCTATTTCTGTTCTTTCACAAGGTAAACGATAGTGGGCAGGTGGTCGCTGTAGCCGTTGAGCCACACTCCGCCGGCATGGGTGCGCAGCGGGTTGCCCTTGTATTTGCCGGTCTGCTGGAACAGATAGTCGCGCGTGAATATCTGATGCTTGAAATATTTGAGTGTGGAGTAGTCTTTCTTTCCGTCACGGCATAGAAGAGACGGAGAAAGGATTATCTGGTCAAAGAGATTCCATCCGCCGTTATACATAAGCGTGCCACGCCCCTCTTTTGCCAGTATATCCCACCATGGATTGTACATGTCACCGTCACCGACATCTTTAATATTACGCTTTGCACCCAGCTCCACGGCCATCGACTTGTCCATCGGGTCATCGTTCATGTCACCCATGACAATCACTTTCACCGCCGGATCTTCACGAAGCAGCGAGTCTTTCAGCTGACGCAACTGGCGGCCGCCCTGCTCACGATAGAAAGAGCCGTTGAAACGGCTGGGCAGATGGTTCACCACCACCGTGACGTGCTCGCCGGCCATAGTGCCGCTCACCGTGAGAAAGCCTCTGGTATGGAAGTTGCTGTCCTTGGCGAGAGACTGCACGTACGGCACGAGCTTTACATCGCGCACGGTGAAAAGACGCGGATTGTAGAGCAACGCGCAATCGACGCCGCGGCTGTCGGGCCCTTCGATATGGCAATACTTATATCCTCGGTCTGCCAGTGGCTTCCGGGCCGTGAGGTCGTCGAGAACTTTCGCGTTCTCAACCTCGCTCACTCCTATTACCGCGCAACCTACGGATTTGGGCAACACGTCGGTCCCCATGTCGGCAAGCACACGGGCAAGGTTGTCGAGCTTGCTGGCATACTTGCGTCCGTTCCACTTATATGCCCCTTCTGGAAGAAAATCGTAGTCGCGTTTTCCCTCGTCATGACAAGTGTCGAAAAGGTTTTCAAGATTATAGAATCCTACCGCATATACGGAGAATTTCCTCTCTTGAGCCTGCGCTCCGCTACCGACAATGATGAGCAGAAACGCCAATAATGAAATAAATCTGTTCATGGTCATGTATATTTTTGTGCAAATATCGGGAAATAAAATGACAATATATACTTTTTGAATGTTTTTTAATCTAATTTTATTCTACTTTTATACCATTATTCAATTTTTATTTAGTTACTTTGTAGCGAAAATAATAAACAAACAAATTTATAAATTATGCAGAAAAAGCTGAGATTAGCAATGATGGCTATCTGCTGTTCGGCAACCGCTTTCGCCCAGAACACCACCGAGACGGAGGGACAAAAGCCTGTCGACACGGGAGAATCGGCCTTCACTTTCACCGAGGCTCAACTGGGAGAAGACGATGACATGTCGCAGAACGTGACGATTATCAACTCTAACAGCAACCTCTACGCAAGCCAGGTGGGATACCTGTTCAGTCCGGTGAGATTCAGATACCGGGCTTTCAACCAGAAGTACAACGAGATTTACATCAACGGAGCGCCGATGAACGATGTCGAGTCGGGACAGTTTCGCTACTCAATGATAGGCGGACTGAACGCACAGACACGGAACATGGAGTTTGCGTTGCCGTTCGAGGCGAACAGTTTCTCGATGTCGGCAATGGGCGGCTCGAACAACTATAACTTCCGCCCGTCGGCACAGCCCACCGGCCACAGGCTCACACTGAGCGGCGCCAACCGCAGCTACACACTGCGCGGAGGCTACACCTACAACTCGGGAGTGAACGCAAACGGATGGGCATACTCGGCCGGAGTGATGTATCGCTGGGCAAACAGGGGATACGTGGAAGGCACGTTCTACAACTCCCTGTCCTATTTCCTCGGCGTGGAGAAAATCATAAACGACCAACACACCGTATCGCTCGTGACATGGGGTAACCCTACGGAACGTGCGTCGCAGGGCGCAGCCACCGATGAGGCTTACTGGCTGGCAAACGACCGTTACTACAACCCCAACTGGGGATACCAGAACGGCAAGAAGCGCAATTCGCGAATAGTCAATGACTTTGCGCCTACGGCTCTGCTCACATGGGACTATAAAATCAACGACTATATGAAGCTGACGACGGCACTGAGCGGAAAGTACAGCCACTACAAGAGCACGAAGCTGAACTACAGCAACTCGGACAACCCGCACCCTAACTATTGGAAAAACCTGCCGTCGAGCTTCTATAACGTATGGGATGAAAACGATGTTACCAACCGCACGGAGCAGAACCTCGCTGACTGGCGCGCGTCATACGATTTTTGGACGGCATCGAAAGCCAACCGCCAGATAAACTGGGACAGACTGTACTACAGCAACCAGCAGCTCGCGGCCCAAGGCAAGGACGCCATGTACTACATACAGGCCAAGAACAACGACCAGCTGGCATTCAACCTGTCGTCATCGCTCAAAACCGAACTGACGAAGAACTCGTCGCTCGACCTCGGTATAGCGCTGTCGACAACAAAAGGCATGCACTACCAGACAATGGAGGACCTGCTCGGAGCGAACATCTACCATAATATAAACAGCTATGCGCTGGGTACATACCCGACAGGCTCAGACGAGGTGCAGTATGACATGAACAACCCGAACGCAGAAGTGCGCGAGGGAGACAAGTTCGGATACAACTACAACATACTCGTAGACAAGGCAAACGCATGGGCCACATATAAGACAAACATCAAGTCGGTACACGCTTTCGTCAGCGGACGCGTGGGCGCTACATCAATGCAGCGTGACGGAAAGATGCGCAACGGACTGGCAAAAAACAACTCTTACGGAAAGAGCGGCACGGCACGCTTCCTCGACGGCGGAGCTAAAGCGGGAGCCAACATAAACCTCGGACGAGGAAACACGGTGGCACTCGGCGTAGGTTACGAACTGCGCACCCCCACTCCGTCGGCTGCCTTTGCCGCACCGGAAATCAACAACGACTTCGTGACAAACCTGAAAAACGAGAAAGTGATGTCTGCCGAGGTTGGATACCAGTTGCGCTCGTCATGGCTCAACCTCTCGCTAAGCGGATACTACTCCAAAATCACCGACGGAACGGAATGGCAGAACTTCTATTATGACGACGTAAACTCGTTCACATATATTTCGTTCACAGACGTGGAGAAAGAGTATTACGGAGTGGAGCTTGGAGCAAACGTGAAGATCAACTCGGCATTCAGCGTGAAACTGCTCGGACAGATGAGCGAGGCAAAGTATGCAGACAACTCGAACGTGCGCTACATGAACTCCACATCGGCCAAGTATACCGAGGAAATATGCTACAACAAGGATATGCGCGAGAACGGAACTCCACTCACGGCACTGAGTCTCGGACTGAGCTACCACTCTAACGGATGGTACATAGACCTGAACGGAAACTACTATGACCGCATATACCTGTCTTACTCTCCGAGCTACCGCTACGAAAGCTCGCTGCAAAACCGTCATGACGCAGGCTTGGAGATATTCGACAATGAAGGCAACATCCTCCCGGGAGTACTTGACCAGACCAAGGGCAAAGGCGGATTTATGCTCGACGCGTCCATCGGCCGCAGCATATACCTCAAAAAAGGCTCTCTGTCTATCAACCTGATGGTGACCAACGTGCTCAACAACCGCGACATTGTCACCGGAGGATATGAGCAGAGCCGCAGCGACTACACGCAAAGCGGAAACACGAGAACATACAGGTTCTCGAAGAACCCGATGAAGTTCTATGCCTACGGAACAAACGGTATGCTGAACATTACATATAAATTCTAAAACAGCTACGAACATGAAAAAGATAAAATATATTCTCGCGGCTTTCGCCTGTGCGGTGCTTACAGGGTGCATGGGCGGAGAAGATTATGGATTTGACACCGACTGGACCGCTCCCGACACTCAGAACGCATACGGGAACCCGGAGCTGAAAGAAACAAACGTCATAACTGTGGCCGAGCTTTTGCAGCGGTATGTCAACCCGATGACAAACGCCAACGATACTGTTCTCATCAAAGATGACGTGCAAATAAAAGTAGTGATTACCGGAAACGACATTGAAGGCAATATCTACAACGAGGTGGCGGTGAAAGACGCCACGGGCGCGATACTTATCTGCATTGCCCAAGGCGGCCTGTACGGCTACCTGCCTGTCGGCAAGGAGATACTCGTAGACCTCAAAGGCCTGCACATAGGCCTGTATGGCAACCAGCCGCAAATCGGCGTTTCATATACCAACGCATCGGGAAAGACTTTCCCCAGCCGTATGAGCCGTGTGCTGTGGCAACGCCATTTCAAATATGTGAATCCGTCAAAGACAGAGGTTGTCGTACCCGAGGTGTTTGATGTGACGCGCATGCAGGATGCCGACTACGTGAAAGCGTGCCGCGGCAAGCTCATGACCGTGAAAGGCGTGACAATGGCCGAGGCCGACGGTACAAAAGTCTGGGCAAGCGATGCTGAAAAAGACGCCGGCAACGGTGTGAGCCGCTCTATCGCAGTGAACGGGGAAGTGCCCATGAGCGGCAGCTATGCGTCGTTTGTGGTGCGTTCAAGCACATATGCCGACTTCGCCGCCCAGGTGATGCCGACAGGGAAAATAAACCTTACCGGTATATTCACCGTATACGCCAACGACCCTAAAAAAGGATATACATGGCAGATACTGCTGCGCGAAGGAAGCGATGTTGAGGTTATAAACAACGAAAACGGTAATTAAACGTATCATAATTATAATAAATACATTAAAACAAACATTTATGAAAAAGATATTATATTCAATATTCGCCATAGCAATGGCGACATGCACATTCACAAGCTGTGAAGATGTACCAGAACCGTATGATATTCCCGGAGGAAGCGGAGAGGAAACGCCATCAACAGAAGAGCCGACCGGAGACGGAACATTGGCAAATCCATTCAATGCAATTGCCGCAAATGAATATACATCTAAATTGGCTTCCGGTGAGGAATCAGCCACAGATATATACATCAAAGGAAAAGTTGTATCAATAAAGGAAAACTTCACTACACAATTCGGTAACGCCGCTTTCTATATCGCAGATACGGAAACAAGCACGAACAAGTTCTATATATTCCGTGCTTTATACCTTGGCAACAAGAAATACACAAGTGGAGATTTGCTCAAAGAAGGTGACGAGGTGGTTGTATGCGGAAAAGTTACAAACTATATGGGTAACACTCCTGAGACAGTGCAGAATAAAGCATATATCTACTCAATAAACGGCAAAACATCTTCGGAAGGTGGCCAGCCACCGATAACAGGGGAAGCCAAAGGAGACGGTACGCTTGAAAATCCATTCAACAGTGTAGCAGCCAACCAACTCGCAATGTCGCTCGGCGACAACGAGCAATCTGAAGTAGTCTACATCAAGGGTAAGATTTCTTCTATAAAAGAGACATTCAGCACTCAATTTGGTAATGCCACATTCAATATCTCTGACGATGGCACAACAAACAATCAGTTCTACGTATTCCGCACTCTCTATCTGGACAACGTGAAGTATACCGAAGGTGAGAACATCGCTGTCGGAGACGATGTCGTAGTATGCGGAAAACTCACTAAATACGTAGGTACACAGGGCGTCCCAACTCCCGAAACCGTTCCAAACGAAAGTTATCTGTATTCATTGACAAAGAACGGCGGAAGTACAGGCGGAGGCGACATTGATGACCCGAACGCATTCATCGTAGATCCCAACTCGTTTGGATTGACAAACCAGACTTTACTAACCACACTTACATTAACAGATGGAACAACGCTCACATTCAGTAAAGGTGACGGAGCTACGGCTCCCGCATATTACACAGGGGGCGGCGGTACATTCCGGATGTATCCGCAAAATTCCATTGACATAAATGCTGTTAAACCGGTCAAAGATATTACCGTAACAGTAGATGTATATAATAATATCACATGTAACGCCGAAGAAAAAGTTACATGCACAAGCGGAAATGTATCATTCAAAGATAATATAGTAAAGATTGAAAGCATCGGCAACAACAAATTTGTCATCAAGAATGCCCATGAAGGTAATGGCACCGCATCTCAATTCCGTATAAAATCAATGGCTATTTCATACGCAGAATAATACGTTTATATCCATAACAAAAATCCCGATGCGTATTAAATACGCATCGGGATTTTTATTCCTTGAAACTTATATATAATATTTTTACAACAGAAATATAATTATATTTGGCAGACTGCAAAATTACACTTAATTTTGCAGTCTGTTTCTATATAAATAACAAATATGAATAGATTATTCAAAGTATCGACATTGTTAGTTTACGCAGCAATCACTTTCACATTCACATCATGTAATGACGATGATGATAATGGAGGCATTGATTATAATGCAAACGTGAACAAAAACATTGTAACAGCGGCTAATCCGGAACTCGCACGACTGGAATTTCCTAAAGTAAAAAACGGAAAGAGCATCATACTGAAGTATTATTCAGGCGATACTTACGGCCTAAACTACTGCGTGGAATGGGACACGGAGAAGAAATCGCAACGCTGGTCGTGCTACATGATGGTGGACCATCACCACTCCAACTATGACAAACAGCACACATACAAAGGCAATGCCGGGCGATATGACCCTAACAGAAACCCCGGTAATCATCCAAACGAGCGACAATACCCATACGACCCGCAACTACCGGCACAATACAGATGGAGCGACGATTTATTTGTGCGCTCCGGATATGACCACGGCCATATATGCCCGTCTGCCGACCGTCAGTATTCAAAAGAGGCAAACTATCAGACTTTCTACATGACAAATATGCAACCGCAACGAAACGCGTTCAATGCCAAACTATGGGCTGTAATGGAACAGAAAGTAAGGGACTGGACTCCGAATACTATCGGGGATACCCTATTTGTGTGCAAAGGCGGCACAATAGACAACGAGAGCCAGATACTGACACGCATCCAAGGCAAAATGATTGTACCGAAATATTTCTACATGGCGTTACTATCAAAGAAAAAGGGCAAGTATTCAGCTCTCGCTTTTTGGGCAGAGCACAAAAACACAGACCAGTCGAAAGACAATTTACGCAACTATGTGATAACAATCGACGAGCTTGAAGCCCGCACCGGCATAGACTTCTTCTGTAATCTGCCGGACGGAATAGAGTACAAAGTAGAAAGCAAAGTCGCTTATAATTACTGGGGAATAAGATAATAAAAATGAAATCGGAATGCCGATATAGTCTTATACCGCCGCAATCACACAACGACATTGGGATAATAAACCGGAAATGGGAGCGCCACCGATGACGCTCCCATTTCCGGTTTTATAGATAAATTTCAGTCTTTATCCAATATTATGCCAAATATTAGTTTATCAGATATATCTTCTCCTTACCATTATAAGTGCACTTTACAGTTGCACGTCCCTCAATTACGGGGCTTACCTCAGCCTTTACAGACGGGTCTGACGCCTTAACGGTAATCTTGGAACCGGCCGTAAGCGGAGCGTATACCTGATAACGGATGGCATCCGTAAGTCCGTTCGCATTGCTGGTACGTATCGGAGTGGCAGGAATATTTAGAGTCTTGCCATCGGCCATAATGGTAACAGTAGGAACGACAGGACGCTTGAACGGCATGTCAGACTTGGAAAAACCTATACCGTGAAGGTCGAACAATCCGACAGGACGCTGAGGCTGACGGGGCTGACGCTGAGCGCGAGGATCCTGCTTGGGTTGTTTTACTTCCGGTCCCTCTGTCACAAGATATATGGCATGCTTGCCTTTCAATCCGTCCACCTCCGGAACAGGTATATTATAAACGGTGCGCTCACGGCGTGCACCGGCCGGAATGTCGATTGAACCAATCTCACGGCCTTTCCATGTATCGTTGGCATAGGGGCCGTCGAGCATCACACGAATAGTAAACGCACCGTTTCCACCCGGAGTCAAGTCAAGACAAAGAGACGTGCCATTGCCCTTTTTCGTTCCGGTGAAAGCCTTGACACCCTTTGTGTCCTTATCCAATCCACCGAAACCGAAATACTTAAATCCCACAATACCACGATTATTGATACCCGCCAAATCCATGCCATCATTCCATACGTCGTGATTATCCTGCATCCACTCGTTGCCTGTCATATAGCAAGCCAAGCCGGCCGAATAGTAACGGTATGGCGGAAGACCGAATATCTGGAAGCCCTCGCTGGTCACTTCCGCACCGGTATAGGTCATGCCATTGGACGCAGAAGCCGTCCATTCATTGTTCTTAGTATATGGATCGTATGCCGTGATGCGCACCATACCGCCGTCTGACACTTTCTTCTTGTCCCATGTAATCTTCACAGGAGCGACCATTGCCTGACGGGCATTACCGAAACCACGCGGCGGACGATGATAGAACACATACCACTGACCGTTTATTTCCTGCAAAGAGCCGTGAGTATTGTGAGCGGCATTGGTGGTTACAAGGCGCGTTCCGTCTTCATTCGGCACCACACCACGCGAATCTACCAACACACCGCCCGAGCGCCAAGGCCCTAACGGAGAATCACCGAAAGCATAACGCAGAGCGGAATTGGTTGAGCCAAGTCCGTAATCGGGACCGCTGTATCCGGAGAATACCATCACATACTTATTACCAACCTGACGAATGGATGACGCTTCAAAGAAATTGAAGTCGCCTGGGTTCTGGTCTTTATACAACGCCGGATATTGCGTTCCTTCCGGGTCGCGCACCACTCCGTAACGCTCACTGGCAGGAATGAAATAGTCATGAACCTCCGTACCCGGACGGACAGCATACATGTTATCCTGATCAAGCTCGTATGCCGTGCTGTGGCGGAAACCATAAAACACGTATGCACGGAAGCCACGGTCGTAGTCTTTATCGCGTTTATCGGTTATATTCTCGATAAATACCGACGGGTCAAAATCTATAAGCGAACCGGGAAGGCACTGCCGGCCATCGTCAGTGAGGTTAACGGGAGTGAAAGGACCGTTCGGCCTGTCTCCTTTGCAAACCATGGCGACACGACGCCAACCGCGCGAATGAGGATAGAGATAATATGTCTTCTTTCCCGTCTTACGATCTTTCACTTCCACGAGGTCGGGAGCGAACATCGTGTCCCACTGCCCATCGACAAACCAGGTGAAGATAGGACCTTCGTCACGCCATTGACTAAGGTCTTCTACCGGTGCCGACCACATACGGATGTCATTACCGCAATAGGCGGAATAAGTCACGTCGTGCGACCCGATGATATAAGCACGATACTTACCAGGACGATCCGGATCCTCAAACACACGAGGCTCACCATCGGGAAGATGTTCCCACAGTGGCAGATAAGGGTTCTGTGCCGTCATCGTCACAGCAGATAGTACAGCCCATAAAATTAAACTGATTTTCTTCATTATCGTTATTATTTAAGTATTGTTTTTTTATTTCCTTATTATTATCTGCATATCACTTTTCTGGTCTTTCCTCCACGAAGCTGCAATATGTTCAATCCTTTCTGCAAACCGGAACGTTTCACACCATCTATACTATAAATTCCAATCACGTCTTCATCGGCATCATCCACGATTTGACTGATATTTACCAAGTCTTCATTTGACAATTTACATTCCAAGAGCAGGTATTCATTGAAACCATCACCTGAATTTTGGAAACTGATAATGTATTTACCTTCTTTATTTATATTCACATCAAGCTCATAACATACGGCCGCACTCACATTGGCAGTAGTACTTCCATTGGCATTCGGAGTCGCTGTATGAACCGATGATGTCGCCACGGCGTTGCCGGCAGCATCAAGCACGGCAACTCTATAACCCGGCTGGCCCTTCCATGCCGCGACGGCATACGACAACTTGTAAGTGCCGGGCGACAGTGTAAGTGGATAAGCATCCTGACGACCGTACTCGGCACAGTTCTCACGCCAATACAATGCCTTGCCTTGATAGCCGTTGAAACCAGAGAATGCACGCGAACCTTGACCGTAAGTATTGGGATACTCATGCACTTCACCGCTACCTTGCACAGCACGCCATCCCTCCGGCATCGCACCTGTACCCACCTTTGCAAAGTCAAGCTTATATACGGAAGATACATCTACGAACAACGGACGCAACGTAACATTATCATCAGGCATGGTAAATGTAAGGTCATCACCTATCGACACATTGCCGTGAATAACCTCCCAACCTGCAAGCGCATATCCTTCATCTGCCTGTACAGTAAGCATTACCTCTGAACCTTCTGCCGCCTTGCTTACACTGGCCGTCGCCTTGCCATGCTCCACATCACGTATTGTCACGAGATATTCCTCTTCCGGAGTTCCCTGAGGCGCATATACCACCTGATCTATCATCATATCCGCCCCATCCGTATTGGTAATGGTCAGCCTGTTGGAACCTCCCGCAATTTCAGCTGTAAATGTTGCTTTTTGCCACTGGTTGGTTCCGGTCTTCTCACAAGACAAAGTGTATTCCTTCCCTCCTATGGAAGCTTTCAGTCGGCCGGCCTTGTTTGGAGAACTATATCGCACTGTTATGTCATAAGTACCCGCCTGCAGCTTATCAGTAGTGTGCCGCAGACTGCCCGAACGGTTCGTCCCCATCTCCATAAAGCCATTGCCACTGAATCCCCTGACATTCGGACGATTGTAATAAGGCAGCACGACGCACTCCTTTATATATTTAAAGTCCATGTCTTCCGCTTCTATAATAAGCTCACCTGCATATTCTCCCGGCTGTTTCGGAAGATTATCCGTCAAAGCGTTTGCAGGCAACACATCCGTATTACGCCCCGTCGCCGCACCGGCACAGTCTATTGTCACATCGACAGGTCCATTGTGCTTCACCTCCAATGTATACACACCGTTTGCCTCATCCCATTTTGCTGTTGCCAACGCCGTTGCTTTTCCACGCTTGGTCATTTTATAAGACGGCTCGGATGTCACTCCTTCCAACACGATTTTATCAACCACATTCGTTGTCACGTCCGTGCGATAATTATTCAAGTAGCAGTCTATATGGTCCGCATATTCACGTATAACGCCACTGCACAACTGCCCGAAAGTAAGTTGCAGCCTGTCGCAAGTATTATATTCCAACGGAACAGTTGCCGAAGCCGTAGTCTTACTATTTAAATATGTATAAGGGGTATATACGACAAGCTGGTTCCTATGTCGTGACACAAACAGGTCGCCGGAACTCATTTCCGGATACATCTTATTGTATTCTTCAACCTTTTTCCCTTCCGTAGACCACCTTGTTGAACGTTCCGACTTTTTAACTACCACCGGAATAGCTTTCGCCAAATCGTCATAAAGCTCCACAGCCACGGGAATGGTGCCATATCTAGCGGTCTTCTTCAAGTACCAATAGTTGTTATGCCATTGCCCGTTGTCCTTGTTGAACGGGTCGTCCTGCTTGTAAAGTCCGTCATAAAGAGTTCCCCACGAAGCGTATTTATCCTCATCGCTGCCATTCTCGACATCATTTACGACAACAATCTTTGTGCGTTTCACAACTTCCTCCCGTGTAGGAATGTACATTGTACCGTCTATTATCTTGCGGAACATGTCTATCCATGCGTTGTCAAATCCGGGGAACGTGCCCCAGTTACGCCGTGTATATCCGTCAACAGTAGAGTTGCTAAGGTTCTGGAAATCCTCTGTCCATATCAGTTCCGGGCCGTCCCATACCGCACCACCGTTAACACAGGTCTGCTCCATCACGGTACCTATGCCGGCAGCAATGGGATATTTGCGTCCGTGCCCTTCACCAAGTATATCACCAAGCGCACCATTATATCCGCAATTGTCATACCGAACGCCATAGTTCTTTGCCAATCCGGAGATGAACGGCGAGAAAGTCACACTCTCGTTGTTATAGAAGCACGATGATGTAGTATACTTATAGAGCCATAATATTGCCTCGGGATAGTCTCTGCACGCCTGCAATAATGCGGCATTGCGCTTCATCATGCCCACCGGGTTGAGGCCGTGCGACCAGATGTTTCCGCAGAAACTGATAGTAAGGAAGCCGCCATACTTATGCGCCATCGGCACTAACTTGGAGAAAAGCTCCAACCGATCAAGCTGCGTACTGGAACTCTTATCGTTCGGCTCGTCAAAGCCCCAGAACTGCTCAGCGAAATTCCACCCGAGAAAGTTTGGGTAACGCTTGTAGAAATATTCAAATGTTTCCAGATCGTCATCCTTTATATGGGTATGACCGCCACTGGCAGGCTGACATGAAAACCACATCTTATTGGCCTGACATACCGTAGCCCACGACTTAAACGTGCGAACGGCACTCTGCGGCCTCATATACACATCCTTTTCTTTATCATAGCTGCACGACAAAGACAGGTTAAGGCATACATACGGTTTTATGTCGTCAGGAATAAGATTGATAATCTTTTGCGGATCAGCCTGATTCCATACATCCACATGTATCAACCAAAGCGGATGTCTGTCATCCACGGGGCGCCGTTCCTGCGCCGAGACCTTGCCTGCCGTCAACAAGAAAACAGCAAGCATAATAAACATTTTAAACAGTCGTATTTTCATATTTCAAATATATTATGGTATATTAAACTCCATTATTCCCTTTAAAGACACCACCGCGTCTCATTCTGTCCACAAAATTAATATAAATACATTGTACATTCTTTGACGTTTGTTTCATACTCTTTCGGAATTGTTTCAAAGCCGGATTTGTTTCCCAATACATCTAAATCAAGTTATATTCCGATCACCATACCGGACTTATTTCCATGTATATACGCTTAAGCCTCTATAAGCGTCAGTTTTTAAGAAACCTTAATGTTGATATGCAAAGACTGAAAATTCCGAAAAAAACATTATCTTTGCAGAAATATATAACAGGAAATAATGAGAATCGTCAAGACCGTTTTCAATTATATACGCCGCTCCCATTCGCTGAAATATGTCGTGGTTGTAATCGGAGCGATTGCCATTGTGGGCTTTGCCGACGAGAACAGTGTCTGGAATCATTTCAGGAATAAGCAGAAAATAAACGAGTTGAAAAGTGACATAGAGCGCTATACCGCCGATTATGAACGCGACAAGACCCGCCTGAGAGAACTGGACAGAAACCCAAAGGCAATAGAGAAAATAGCAAGGGAGCGTTATTTTATGAAAATGGACGATGAGGACATCTTCGTGTTAAGTGACGACAAACCGACAACACACATTCCAACCGATGAAACAACTGAATAAAATAGAAAACATAATCCTGCTTCTCGGAGCTTTAATGATGGTCATTGGCAGCGTGGCAAGTATATTTATGTACTCATGGGCACCGTATTTATTCGCCATGGGAGCCATCGCTTTTGTCTTGATGCAGTTCCGCCAGAAATACGAAGGACGAAACATCGCTATACAACGATTGCGCCGTATAATGATTTTCAGTGATGTCTTATTGCTCGCTTCGGCCCTACTCATGTATGCCGGACACGGCAATCCTTTCAAGCTTGACATGCTTACCTATATTAAATATATTCATAACAACTGGGTCGTGACTCTTCTTGTCGCCGCTGTTTTACAGTTTTATGTGGTGCACAGGATAAGCAAAGAACTCGATAAAGAGGCAAAAAAAATATAAAAGAAAGGCTAAATGTTTTAAATAGCATAAAAAAAATTCCGTACGTCGATATATCATTGTAATTTTGTCGAAGACAAATGAACAAAATTGTTTCTATGAATAAAATCTTATACGCACTGGCTGTTGTGGTAATGATGGTATCATGTGCCGAATCCTATAACGTACAGGGCTCTTCTTCCATATCGTCACTTGACGGAAACATGATGTATCTCAGAACCGTCAAGTCAAACGAGATAAAGACAATTGACTCCTGTGATGTCGTGCACGGCCGTTTCCAACTTTCCGGAGTCCTCGACACCGTGCGCATGGCAACACTGTTCATCGGTGATGAAAGTGTCATGCCGGTAGTACTCGAAAGCGGGCAAATAACAATCAAGATAGACAATGCGACACAGACAGTTAGCGGAACACCGCTGAATGAGAAGTTATACCAGTTTCTCAAAAAGCACAATCAACTCGACAACCGCATGAGCGAACTGTCTCACCGCCAAAGCCAGATGATGCTTGAAGGCATAGAAGAACACATTATCAACGAAGAGTTGTCACGTGAGGCCGGCAAGATAGCCAAGGAAGAAGACAAACTTGTCACCACTTTCATTGTTGAAAACTTCGACAACGTGCTCGGACCGGGAGTATTCATGATGATAACCAGCGGTTACAGATACCCTATCCTCACACCGCAGATAGAGGATATCATGAGCAAAGCCACGGAAAAGTTCAAAAACAATCCATACGTAAAGGACTATTATCAGACCGCAACCGATAACGAGAACCGCATGCAAGGTCTCGACCCGTCGGATGAAATGCCGGCACCGATAGCGGAAGAAGAACAGACGATGCCTGAATCTTCGGTTGATTCGACGGAAAACACAGAGTTGTCCGGCGACATCCAGTGATAAAACGACAATGAGAACATTAATAGAAAACGCGACTATCGTCAACGAGAATAAAGCATTCTCAGGTTCAATAATCATCGAAGACGATTATATATTACAAATAAACAATAACAAACAACAGCCCGGTGTACCTGTCGACAAAACGATAGATGCGTCGGGCTGTCTCGTTATTCCCGGTGTGATAGACACTCATGTGCATTTCCGTGAACCGGGATTGACCGCCAAAGCCGACATGGAGAGCGAGAGCAGAACAGCGGCAGCAGGTGGAGTGACGACATATTTCGACATGCCCAACACCGTGCCGCAGACAACAACGCTCGAAGCGCTCGACGAGAAGTTTGCCATTGCCTCACGCAGCAGCTATGTCAACTACTCGTTCTTTTTCGGAGCCACAAACGACAATCAGCCGCTTTTCGACCATCTTGACACCCATCGCATTCCGGGTATAAAACTATTCATGGGCTCTTCAACCGGCAACATGCTCGTAGACCGCCGCGAAGCACTCGAACAGATATTCCGAACGGCACGTTTACCACTCATGGCACATTGCGAAGACACGTCCATTATCGACCGAAACATGGAGCAGGCACGTTTATCCGATCAAAGCTTTCCCGACATTTCCCTTCATCCCGAAATACGCTCGGCCGAGAGTTGCTACCAAAGTACGTCCCTGGCAGTATCTCTTGCCCGGCAGTATGACGCCCGTTTACACGTGGCCCATCTTACCACAGCCCGTGAACTCGAACTTTTCTCCACCGGAACTAAAATCACCGCTGAAGTTGTCGTCGGCCATTTGTTGTTCTGCAATGAGGACTATTCGCGACTCGGGGCACGCATAAAGGTTAATCCTGCAATAAAGACCATGTCCGACAGGGATGCTTTGCGACATGCGCTTACCGACGGCCGCATATACACAGTGGCCACAGACCATGCCCCGCATCTGTCATGCGATAAGGAAGGAGGGTGCGACAAGGCTGCGTCCGGTATGCCTATGATACAGTTCTCGCTACCGGCAATGCTCACTCTTACGGATGCCGGCATCCTCACCCGCGAAAGGATGGTGGAACTTATGTGTCATAATCCGGCACGCCTGTTCGGTGTCCGTGACCGCGGTTTCATCCGTGAGGGATATAAGGCCGATATAACAATAGTACGGCACACACCGATGACCGTCACCGCAGACATGATAGAGAGCAAGTGCGGATGGAGTCCCGTTGAGGGAATGACATTCGGCTGGACCGTAGCCGCCACTATATGCAACGGCCATACAGTATATGAGAATGGCCGTGTGGACAGTTGCCGTGTCGGCCGTGCGGTGGATTTCAGATAACCGGGATACAGTGACAAGACATATAATGAGATATGAGATAGGCGAGCTTGTACCTTACATCAACTGGCCTTATTTCTATTTCGCATGGCAATTGCGCGACCATGAAGAGCAAACCCGCATACGCATAGAGGCCGAGAACATACTGTCACGGCTTGACGGGCATTACCGCGTCCATGGAATTGTTGTCATTGACAATGCCGCGAGCGATGGAGACGACATTATCATAGGCGATGTCCGTATACCGATGCTCCGCCAACAACATGCCGCAGGAACTGCCGGACACTGCCTTTGTCTTGCCGATTTCGTGCGTCCTGCGTCATCTGGAGCAAAAGATAGCATGGGCGTATTTGCCACTACGGTGGACATCGGGCTTGAAACCGACTTCGAGTCCGACGGATATATGAAGATGATGACCAGACTTCTGGCCGACCGTCTGGCCGAAGCGGCCGCCGAACGCCTACATGAACAGGTGCGGAAAAACCTTTGGGGGTATGCCCCCGATGAGTGCCTGACAATTGAAGAGATGCACGCCGAGCGTTTTGCCGGCATCCGTCCGGCAGTGGGATATCCCTCTTTGCCCGACACCGGTATCAACTTTATTATCGCCGGGCTTATCGGCATGGCCGACATCGGCATAAGACTGACTGAAAGCGGCGCCATGAAACCGCATGCAAGCGTTTCCGGACTGATCATCGCCCACCCTGCCGCCCGTTATTTCAGCATCGGAAAAATTGGCGAAGACCAGTTGCGCGATTATTCAATGCGACGCGGCGTGCCGTTGGAAATGATGCGTAGATTTCTCGCCGCCAATGTGGATTGAGACATAAGAAAACAACAAACACGAATGTATCATAGATAAAAGTATCATGATTGCAAAGATAGTAATACCGCTGTTACTCATGATTTTGGTACCGGATATATACATATATCTGAACCATATCCGTGCCAAGACACGCCTGCCGCTGCGACTGTTGTGGTGGCTGCCATCCCTATCGATGGTGATATACACTGTCTGTATGGGATGTATGCGCGATTTCGCTCCGAGAGACAATGCCATACTAAACGTATATCTGTTTCTGCTCGGCCTTACAGTAGTGCCCAAACTTGTCTTTGCCATGTTCTCATCTGCGGGCCTTGCCTTGCAAAAGGTGTTCCGAATGCGCCGCAATTACGGTACGGCAATGGGTGTCTTTCTTGCCGCAGGAAGCCTTTATGTCCTGTTTTACGGCTCTTTCATAAGTTTCGGCAAACTTGATGTACGCCATATAGATTACTATTCCGACACGTTGCCGGCATCGTTCGACGGGTACAGGATTGTACAGTTTTCCGATGCCCATGTGGGCACATACGGTCGAAGCCGCGCCGGACTGCTGAGCCGTGCGGTCGACAGCATCAATGCCAGGCAGCCGGACATGATTGTTTTCACTGGCGATTTGCAAAACATGCATCCCGGAGAGATACGCCCACACATACCGGTACTCAACCGATTAAAAGCACATGACGGTGTGTTCTCTGTGCTTGGCAACCATGACTATGCCGATTACATAGCGGCTCCTCAAAGTGTGAAGGAAGCCAATGAGCGTGAGACTGTCGAATTGCAGACCCGTATGGGGTGGACATTGCTCAGAAACGAAAACCGTGCGATATTCCGCGGAACAGACAGCATCGTCATAGCCGGAATGGAAAACGACGGAGACGGAAAGCATTTCCCGAGAAAGGGAGACATCGGAAAGACGCTCGCAGGAGTGTCAGACAGTGCTTTTGTCGTCATGCTCGAACACGACCCCACATCATGGCGCAACCGTATATTACCTCATTCTAACGCGGCTTTGACACTCAGCGGCCATACCCATGCCATGCAGTTCGAACTGTTCGGATGGTCGCCGGTAGCCTTTAAATACTCCGAGTGGGGCGGCATGTACTATGAGAATACCCGTGCCATCAACGTCAGCACGGGGCTTGGCGGCTTCATTCCTTTCCGCTTCGGCGTTCCGGGAGAGATTGTCGTAATCACATTGCATAAAGGAACGAAACAATTACATTAAAAATAACGCAAAGATGAAATACTTATACCGTGCTTTCCAACTTTTGGTGTCATTGCCCGTGGCTTTTATTTCGACAGTGGCAACAGCCGTTACCGTTATTATAGGCTGTACAGTCGGCAACGGACATTTCTGGGGGTATTATCCCGGCAAGTGGTGGTCTAAACTCATGGTACGCATATTCCTGCTGCCTGTGACAGTAGAGGGACGCGAAAACCTTGAACCAGAGCAGTCGTATGTATTCGTAGCCAACCATCAGGGAGCGTTCGATATATTCCTTATCTACGGCTATCTCGGGCGGAACTTCAAGTGGATGATGAAATGCGAACTGGAAAGAATCCCTTTCGTGGGATATGCCTGCCGCAAAGCCCGCTTCATATTTGTGGACAAGCGAAATCCGGGTAAGGTAAGAGAGACATACGGCATGGCCCGCGAAACGCTGAGCAGCGGTATGAGCCTGGTTGTCTTTCCTGAGGGTGCCCGCACGTTTACCGGACAGATGCGCGACTTCAAGAAAGGTGCTTTCATGCTATCAGACGAACTGCAACTGCCCATCGTACCGCTTACGATAAACGGTTCGTTCGATGTTCTACCCCGCATGAAAGACTGGCATTGGATTTCATGGCATCCGCTCCGCCTCACAATCCATCAACCTATATATCCGGTGGGCAAGGGACAGGAGAATGTTTTGGCAACGCTTCGACAGAGCTATGACTCAGTGGCAAGCGCCCTCGATGCCCGATAGTTTACGGTATTAGAGCGGATAGTACAAAATAAATAGCCGTGATTACCGATAGATTCCGGAGCATAACCAGCCATAGTCTCGATGCCGTTCAGTAACCGCATCAGTACAAAAGGCATTCACATGCTGTAATCATGGCTATTCACCCATCACTAACAACCATGAGTTGGAATAAGTCTCAATGTGCTATCTTGGGATATTTTCTCGTCCAACCGTCCCATCTGAGACGCATAACCCCGAAGAATGCCTCCCCGAATATTCCTCCACTCATCTTCGACACTCCTTCACGACGGTTTACGAATATCACAGGAACCTCCTTTATCCTAAATCCTATTTTGTAGGCGGTAAACTTCATCTCTATCTGAAACCCATAGCCCTTGAAACGAATCTTGTCAAGTTCAATGGTCTCGAGTACCCTGCGCTTGTAGCACTTGAAACCGGCCGTGGTGTCGTTAACTTTGAAACCGGTCACCAACCGCACGTACTTAGACGCAAAATAGCTCATCAGCACTCGACCTATTGGCCAGTTGACTACATTCACTCCGCTTACATAACGCGACCCGATGGCCACATCGTAGCCCTCGTCATGACAGGCGGCATACAGTCGGGGAAGGTCATTGGGATCATGACTGAAATCAGCGTCCATCTCAAAGACATAATCGTACCCGTGTTCCAACGCCCACTTAAATCCCATGATATATGCCGTACCGAGTCCAAGCTTACCGGTGCGCTCAATTATAAAGAGCCTGCCGTCAAACTCTGTATCAATCATCCGGTGAACGATACCCGCTGTGCCGTCTGGTGATCCGTCGTCTATCACGAGGATATGAAAACACTTGTCAAGCGAAAACACCGCACGTATAATTTTCTCGATGTTCTCTTTCTCGTTGTATGTCGGTATTATTACTATGCTGTCGCTACTGTTCATGATGCTACGTCTTTTTATGCCGCAAATATTTATATATTATATTGTCGGACGTGTTATTTTATAGTCGCAAAGATACTTCAAAGCCGTTTAACGGCCAAAGATAAACTGCTTTATTCGATTTTATTTATCAAAATTTTGTATTTGCTCATACATCCTAAACCCATTGCCGTAAAATATGTAATAATAAAGTCACGGATTTAACACTTTCTTTTTTGTCGAAATAGAGCTGAGATCACGATATACATCGCTATACACAGTGCAGTGAAATACCTTCCGCTATATGTAAATTCATGAGTTTTTTCGCAACGGGACACCCGTTGGTCCGTGTTCGGCAAGTAATTGCGAGCCGTTTAGCGTCCCGTTGCGTTCCAACGGGACGCTAAACGCAGGCCAACGAGCGTCCCATTGCAAAAACGAGCATGAGAATATACATTTTGCTTAGAGTCAATTTTAGCAACCGAGAACGTATACAACTGACGTACAAGCAGTTGCAAAAACCTTTGAAATACGCCGATATTCTCGGCCTGCGGATTTTTATTTATAAACAAGCGAATTATAAACAACTTTTTGTCAGAATTATTCAAAATCGCCTTGCCATATAACAGGACATGCCCACAAAATATATTCTCATCCTCACATATATGCCCCTGCATGAAAGGCATAAACCTCATTGACACAGGCAAAACCGTGAATATGGTAAATCTTTCACGAAAATGTGCACAAGGAATTTTACGGTACGGTTGTAATTTTGCAACCGAAGGCATACATTGCAAATCAAAAAAGTATAACATGAAAAGACTTATAATCACATTTTTTCTTTTTACAGCATTAACAGTCACACATTCAATCATGGCACAGAAAAAGATCACACAAACCGCCGGACAAACCCAGCTCGGCGACCTGGCTCCGAAATTCGCCGAGCTTAATGACGACGTTTTGTTCGGTGAAGTATGGAACCGCCCCGGACTCAGTGCCCACGACCGCAGCATGGTAACCGTGGCAACCCTTGTCGGTAAAGGCATCATCGACTCTTCGCTCAGTCATCATCTGCAATTTGCCAAGTCAAACGGTGTCACCAGAACGGAAATATCGGAGACGCTGACCCACATCGCCTTTTATGCCGGCTGGCCAAACGCATGGGGAGCATTCCGACTTGCAAAAGATATATGGAGAGACGAAACGACAAACGAAGACGCAAAAGCGGCTTTTCAGCATGAGATGATATTTCCGATAGGCGAGCCCAACACCGAATACGCAAAGTACTTCAAGGGCAAAAGCTATCTGGCACGTGTGTCGGCAAGCCAGATACCGTTCAGCAACGTAACATTCGAACCACGGTGCAGAAACAACTGGCACATACACCACGCGACCAAAGGCGGAGGCCAGACGCTCGTATGTGTGGCCGGACGAGGCTGGTACCAGGAAGAGGGAAAACCGGCACGGATGATGAAGCCCGGCGATGTGGTACACATACCCGCCAACGTTAAACACTGGCACGGAGCCGCATCTGACAGTTGGTTTGCACACCTCGCTTTTGAGATACCGGGAGAAAACACGTCAAACGAGTGGCTTGAGGAGATGACGGACCAAGAGTACGACAAGCTGAAATGGGAATAAGATAAGTACAAGACATGCGTAACTGACTGGAACCAGATATCTATACCTTATCCTTTTGGTGAATTGTGGTGGAATTAAAGGAACGACAGGCCGCAACCGCGTCTCCTTTAATTCCTTTTTATCTGTACATGCCGGTGTTGATTCTGCTCTTTTTTTGGTTGAACGGCCAAAAAATATTACCTTTGCCGTTACTATTCTCGATGAACATACAGGATTTACAAACTATGTATGCCGGGCTTCCAAAAATTGGAGCGCTGGCAAAGACATTGGAAGACAAGTCGGTGAAGACGGTTTTCCTTGACGGGCTCATGGCATCGGCCGCGCCAATGGTCTTCGGAGCACTTGCCTCCAAGTGCCTATCTGCCGTTCTTTTCATTCTGCAAGACGCCGACGAGGCGGGTTATTTCTATCATGATCTCACGCAGGTGACGGGCGGCGAGACCGTGCTTTATTTCCCGTCATCATACAAACGGGCAGTGAAATACGGCCAAAGAGACGCCGCCAGCGAGATATTGCGCACAGAGACACTGTCCAGGCTGGCAGCCAGAAAAGCAGAAGACACCGCACCCTTATATGTCGTCACATACCCGGAAGCAGTGGCCGAGCTTGTGGTTTCACGCAAACGGCTCGACAGCCGCACATTATCTTTAAGACAAGGACAGACCGCCGACATGCCCGACATGATGCGGACACTGCGCGATTTCGGTTTTCGGGAGGTCGATTATGTATATGAGCCGGGGCAATTTGCTCTCCGAGGCAGCATTCTCGATGTGTATTCATACAGTTGCGAATATCCGTTCCGCCTTGATTTCTTCGGCGACGAGATTGACTCAATACGCACATTTGAGGTTGAGACACAGTTGTCGCGGGAGCGTAAGGAGTGTATCGACATAATGCCCGAACTCGCACGGATAGCCGAAGACCGCGTACCGTTGTTGTCCTTTCTGCCTGCCGACACGTTGCTTGTGATGAAAGACAGCGAGTTTATACGTCACGCTGTCAGCCGGATCTACGACGAGGGCTTCTCACAGCAAGCCGTGATGGAGCAGATGGAAGGAGCCACGGAAATGGAACAGCAGGAGATAAGCCGCCGGTTGCGCAAAGACCTGCAACTGGTCAGCGGTTCCCGATTCGCACAGGATACCGCAGATTTCCGCATAATAGAGATTGGCCGCAGGCCTGTCATCCAACCGGATGCCACCATCAAGTTCGACATCTCACCGCAACCGCTCTTTCACAAGAACTTCGATTTAATCACACGTTCGCTCGAAGACTATCTGCTTCGGGGCTACCGACTATTCATTCTTGCCGACAGCCGCAAGCAGAACGAACGTCTCAAAGAGATATTCGGCAGCGGAGAAAATCGCACAGGAAACGGCAAGACGATAGAGTTTACACCCGTTGACAAGACACTGCATGAGGGCTTTGCCGACAACGACCTGCGGGTATGCTTCTTCACAGACCACCAGATATTCGATCGCTTCCATAAATACAACCTTCGATCCGACAGGGCACGAGGCGGAAAAGTAGCTCTTACGCTCAAAGAGATACGCCAGTTTGAACCAGGTGACTACGTAGTGCATGTAGACCACGGCATAGGACGTTTCGGCGGACTGGTACGAATGCCGCAAGGCGACAGTTATCAGGAGATGATAAAAATACAGTATCAGCACGGCGACTCCATATATGTGTCGATACATTCACTATATAAAGTGTCGAAATACAAAGCGCAGGACAACGGCGAGGCACCGAGACTGAGCCACTTGGGCACCGGACAGTGGGAGCGGCTTAAAGAACGGACGAAGAACAAGCTCAAAGACATCGCGCGCGACCTCATAAAACTATACGCACAGCGCAAACAAGAGCAGGGCTTCGCATTCAGCTCAGACTCATTCATGCAGCATGAGCTTGAAGCAGGATTTCTATATGAAGACACTCCCGACCAGCTTAAAGCCACCAACGACGTAAAAGCTGACATGGAACGGCGCCGTCCGATGGACCGCCTGGTATGCGGTGATGTAGGATTCGGCAAGACGGAAGTGGCCGTTCGGGCGGCGTTCAAGGCCGCATGCGACTCAAAACAGGTGGCAGTGCTCGTCCCGACAACCGTATTGGCCTATCAGCACTTCCGCACTTTCAGCGGCAGATTGAAGAATTTCCCTGTCAGGGTAGACTATCTTACAAGGGCACGATCGGCAAAACAGACGAAAGAAGTGCTCAAAGACCTTGCCGACGGCAAGATAGACATACTAATAGGAACGCATAAACTGATAGGCAAGACGGTGAAATTCAAGGATCTCGGCCTGTTGATTATAGACGAAGAACAGAAATTCGGAGTATCTACGAAAGAGAAATTGAGACAGATAAAAGTCAACGTAGACACGCTGACGATGAGTGCCACACCAATACCACGCACCTTGCAGTTCTCTCTGGTTGGCGCAAGAGACCTCAGCATAATACAGACTCCGCCGCCAAACCGATATCCGATAAATACAGAAATACACACGTTTGACCCTGAAGTGATTGCCGATGCGGTGAATTTCGAGATGAGCCGCAACGGTCAGGTATACTTTGTAAACAACCGCATAAGCGACCTTACACGTATAGCCGACATGGTGCACAAGTATGTTCCTGACGCACGGATAGCCATCGGGCACGGACAGATGAAACCCGAAGACCTCGAACACATCCTTATCGACTTCTCCAACCATGACTACGATGTGCTCATATCCACTACTATAGTTGAGAGCGGCATAGACATACCAAACGCAAATACCATCATAATAAACGGAGCTCACAACTTCGGCCTTAGCGACCTGCACCAAATGCGCGGACGTGTGGGGCGCGGCAACCGCAAGGCTTTCTGCTATCTGCTCGCGCCGCCGTTGTCGTCGCTCAGCCGGGAATCCCGCCGTCGCCTCGAAGCACTCGAAAACTTCTCCGACCTTGGCAGCGGAATAAACATTGCCATGCAGGATCTCGACATACGCGGAGCCGGTAATCTGCTCGGAGCGGAACAGAGCGGATTCATCGCTGATCTGGGTTATGAGACATATCAGAAGATTTTAAACCAGGCGGTAGCCGAGTTAAAGAATGACGAGTTTGCCGATCTATATGCCGAAGAAGCGATAGCCGAAGGTGGCGACTTCGTGGACGATTGCGCCTTTGAGAGTGATATCGAGATGTATTTCCCCGACAGTTAC
This sequence comes from Prevotella sp. MGM1, assembly GCF_002933775.1. GTDB lineage: Bacteria > Bacteroidota > Bacteroidia > Bacteroidales > Bacteroidaceae > Prevotella. Next base: position 62,778 of record NZ_BEWV01000136.1, on the reverse strand, counting down.
GTGCCAAGCGACAGCGAACGAATGCTTCTCTACCGTGAACTTGACAACCTGCGCGACGATGACGAGATAGCCAAATACCGTCTGCGACTGTGCGACCGCTTCGGAGCCGTGCCTGCCGTGGCCGAGGAACTGATGAACGTGGTACCGCTGCGTCGTCTCGGCAAAAGCCTTGGTTGCGAGAAGATAATGATAAAACAGCACCGCATGACGCTTTTCTTCGTTAGCAACGCAAACAGTCCTTACTATCGCAGCACTGCTTTCGACAGCATACTCGGCTACATATCTCACAATCCCCGCCGCTGTAATCTTAGAGAACAGAACGGCAAACGCTCGATAATCATCACCGATGTAAAGACCGTAGCGGCAGGAGTGGAGATACTCTCGGAAATAAAAAACAAGACAAGCGAATATTGAAATTAAATCTATAATAACGCATATGCACGAAAACGCATGGCTATCTCACTATAAGTGACATATCCACCACATTTCCGTGCATGGCGTTTTATCTTTATCAAACGACCTTTACTTCCCCACTACTCCACATGAAGCAGGTCTGCCGTGTTCTTCTCTATGTCTTCATCGGCAATGGAATAATTTTGCAGATCCCCGTCGATATATCTGTCGTAGGAAGTCATGTCTATCAGACCATGCCCCGAAAGACAGAACAGAATGGTCTTCTTCTCACCCGCCTCACGGCATCTCACTGCCTCCCTGACGGTCGCCGCAATGGCGTGGCAACTCTCAGGTGCGGGTATTATGCCCTCAGTGCGGGCAAAGAGCATTCCGGCATCGAAAGACTCGAGCTGCGGTATATCCACACCACGCATCATTCCGTCTTTCAACAGTTGGCTTACTATCGTTCCCGCACCATGATAACGCAGACCACCGGCATGGATGTTGGCGGGCTTGAAACCATGCCCGAGCGTGAACATCGGCAGAAGCGGTGTGTATCCCGCCTCGTCTCCAAAGTCGTATCTGAACACGCCGCGCGTCAATTTGGGACAACTTGCAGGCTCGGCAGCTATAAATTCCGTTGTTTTTCCGTCCTTTATGTTATGCCGCATGAATGGGAATGCCGTTCCTCCGAAATTCGACCCGCCGCCAAAACAGGCTATCACCATGTCAGGATACTCATCAGCCATCTCCATCTGCCTCTCCGCCTCAAGACCTATTATGGTCTGGTGCAGCGTCACATGACTGAGCACCGAACCAAGCGTATACTTACAACCGGGTGTGGTGGTGGCCAGTTCGACGGCTTCGGATATTGCCGTTCCAAGCGAGCCGGGATGAGTAGGATCGGCAGTGATGATATCCTTGCCGGCACGGGTGGACATAGACGGTGATCCGGTGACCGTGGCTCCGAACGTGCGCATTATCGAACTTCTATAGGGTTTCTGCTGCATGCTTATCTTTACCTGATACACAGCGGCTTCAAGACCGTATATCTTTGCGGCATACGCCAGAGCCGCGCCCCACTGCCCGGCACCCGTCTCGGTGGTGACATTGGTCGTTCCCTCCTCACGGCAATAGTAGCACTGGGGAATCGCCGAGTTTATCTTATGGCTGCCCAGTGGGTTGGCGCTCTCGTTCTTGAAATAAATATGCGCCGGTGTGCCGAGTGCTTTTTCAAGGGCGTAAGCCCTCACAAGCGGTGTAGAGCGGTAATACCTGTACTTGTCGAGCACCTCCTCCGGAATGTCTATCCACGCATGCTCGGTATCGAGTTCCTGTTTGCAGCACTCCAAAGCGAAAACACGGCCCAGTTCCTCTACCGTCATCGGCCGCTTCGTTGCCGGATTAAGCGGCGGCAACGGTTTGGTGGGCATATCAGCCTGTATATTATACCACCGGGTGGGTATACTGTTTTCTTCCAGAATGAATTTCTTTTGCTTCGACATATATGTTCGTTTATTGGTTTGAATAGTGCAAAGGTATATTATTTTTATTGCATTATACATCGTTTTTGTTATTATTTTTATTGTTTTAATACTAAATCAACACTCGAATAACATGTTTTATGATATAAATCAAATAATATACCACAATAAAACTGACAATCTGTAAAAACAGGTTATCAGTCCATTACTTACCACTTATCGTTTTTTTGCTTTATAATAGATACGGATACTGAAAGACAGAGAAAGTGCAAATTAGCGACTGTATCATCACAGTTTCAGACAACATCGCCTGTCGGTACATTATCGTTACCTGGCTTTTTCATCATATCATCCATGTATTCTTGGCGTTTTTCTTTGCCGAATGCACGAATTAAAGTAACTTTGCGGCATGATAATCATCATCACCGTATTGGTATATTTCCTTGTACTCTTCGTTGTAAGCAGGATAACAGGGCGCGGAGCTACAAACGAGACTTTTTACAGGGCAGGACGTCGCTCGCCATGGTACATGGTGGCCTTCGGCATGATTGGCGCCTCTATCAGCGGAATAACATTTGTGTCGGTGCCCGGCATGGTGGTACATTCCGACATGACATATATACAGACATGCCTCGGTTTCATACTCGGATATTTCACCATAGCGCTTGTTCTCTTGCCTCTCTATTACAAGCATAACCTGACTTCCATTTACACTTATCTCGGCAGAAGGCTTGGCGACAGGTCTTATAAGACCGGATCATGGTTCTTTCTCGTCACCAAGATGACCATGGCCTCCGTGAGATTCTACGTTGTATGCATAATCCTGCAACGGTTTGTCTTCGGCGCTGCCGGCATTCCCTTTGCTGTCACCGTGATTTGTATGGTGGCACTGATATGGCTGTACACGTATCGCGGAGGAATAAAGACACTTGTATGGACGGACACATTCCAGACAGTGTGCCTGTTTACAGCCATCATTCTCATATTCGTCAATGTCGCCGATGCCCTCGGACTTACTTTCCGCGAGGCCGTGCATACGGTAGCGAACAGCGACATGAGCCGTATTTTTGTCTTCGACGACTGGATGTCGAAACAAAATTTCTGGAAACAGTTTATAAGCGGAATATTCATCGTTATAGTAATGACGGGGCTTGATCAGGACATGATGCAGAAAAACCTTACGTGCAAGACTTTGCGCGAAGCCCGCAAAGACGTGTGCACATACGGTTTTGCCTTTGTTCCGGTCAATCTCATGTTTCTCTCTCTCGGCGTTCTGCTCGTGACGCTCGCCGAGAGGCAGGGAGTGGCATTACCTTCTGCCACAGATGACATTCTGCCTCTGTTCGCCGCCACAGGCAACCTCGGAGTACCGGTCGTCATCCTTTTCATAATCGGCATGGTGGCGGCATCGTTCAGCAGTGCCGACTCGGCTCTGACATCGCTGACCACAAGCTATTGTGTGGATATCAGACGGCGATACGGTGATGAAACGCTTCGCCGACGCACGCATATAGCAATGTGCATTCTTTTCGTGGCGTGCATACTGCTGTTCAAGACAGTCAACTCCACCAACGTGATAGATGCCATATATATAATATGTTCATACAGCTACGGCCCACTGTTGGGACTGTTCGCCTTCGGACTGGCAACTCGAAGGAACGTGAACGACGCATGGACACCTTATATCGCCATAGCATCACCGCTGCTTTGTTTTGCAATAGATATGCTTACACAGCGGCTAACCGGATATAAATTCGGTTATGAATTGCTGATGATGAACGGTATGCTGACTTTCTGCGGACTGTATGCGTCGGGAATTGGCAGGCAGAACATTAAGAAATGAACATGACAACGGCAGGTGAAAGGCAAAACAATATATACAACTGATAAATAAAAAAACGATATGAAGACTATTATTCTGGATTTCGACGGTACGATGGGCGACACCAACTCACTGATAGTGAAAACGATGCAGCAGACGATAGCCAAGCTCGGATTACCGGAAAGAACAAATGATGAGTGTGCGGCAATGATAGGCCTGCCGCTACGCCGCACTTTCACGGAACTGATACCGATGGATGAGAAGATAGGAAAAAAGTGCGAAGAGACTTACGCCAGACTGTTCGACATAAACAACGTGCCGGGTGCAGTACCTTTATTCCCGAACGTGGTGGAGACCCTGAAAAAGATGCACGACCGCGGATTGACACTCACCATAGCCAGCAGCAGAGGACGGGACACGCTTGTGGCGTTTGTACACGATATGGGACTTGAACCATATATCTCATACATCGTATCGGCATGGGACGTGACAGAAGCCAAACCGGCACCCGAAATGGTATACAAGATACTGGAAGCTACAGGCGGACGAGCCGACGAGGCACTTGTGGTGGGCGACACGACATTTGACATCGATATGGGACGCAGCGCAGGAACGAAAACATGTGCCGTGACATATGGCAACGGCAAAAAAGAAGACTTCGGCAATGCGGACTATGTGATAGATGATTTCAGCGAACTGTTGGACATCATCTGACTGTAACAGAAGCAACATTTTACAGAAATACATACTAAGTTTTAATTAAAGGCGGGAATGTTTTTAGTAAAAGCCAAGAATACTTTCACTGAAATACAAAATGCTTTTAGTAAACGGGACATAAACAAAAAAAACAAAGGGATAAAGTCTTCATTCTGCGATTACGCATTATGCGGCTTTACCCCTTTGTCTTTTTGTGTCCGTCAACCATGCCACGATAGGCATCTGCCGGTCTTATCACATCTCATCTGGAGAGATTGTTATAACGTTCTCTATGTTTGAGCCTTCCTCCTTATAGATATATTTCACACCGAGATTAAGTTCTTTCAAACGGTTGATAGACTCACCGACAGCACCTTTGATAGCCTTTTTCGACTCTTCGGTGTTGTCTATTGTAATATCCGTGCCTTTCTTATACGTATAAGTATTGGTCATGAAACCGTCTTTGATCTCTGCTTTCACAAGTGTAAGCCCCTGCCCCATGTCCATAGGCAACTGCTTGTTCACCCTCTCCATCTCTTTCTCAAAAGCTCTCAACTTTATCTTTTGAGAAGTGGAAAGTTCTGTCTGAGCCTCGCCACCTTGCGCATCGCATTGTTTCTTTGAATCACCGCACGATGTCAATGCAGTTGCGGCACAGAACATAGCCACCGCAACAAGTCTGATTGTTTTTTTCATTTGTATTTTTATTAATGAATTATAATAAAATATGAATATTCGTATTTATCTTATTGCATGTTAGACAAATATCTTTCAGCCTCTATCGCCGCCTGACATCCGGAACCTGCAGCTGAAATGGCCTGACGATAGTGAGGGTCCGCCACGTCGCCGGCAACAAAAACACCAGGAACCTTGGTTTTCGGCGTGCCGTCTATCTTCTTTATATAGCCAACCTCATCGGTGTCAAGCCACTCCTTGAATACATCGCTATTGGGCTTATGGCCTATAGCGAGGAAGAAACCGTCGATGCTGATATCAACCAATTCTTCATCAGGTTCACCCTTACGCTTCACAAGATGAGCGCCTTCCACACCGTTTTCACCGAATAGTCCAAGGGTATTATGCTCGAAGAGCACCTCAATATTCTCTGTTTTCATCACACGCTCCTGCATCACTTTCGAAGCACGAAGATACGGCTTACGCACAATCAAGTATACCTTTGCCGCAAGACCTGACAGATATATGGCTTCCTCGCAGGCCGTATCGCCACCACCCACTACCGCAACATTTTTCTTACGATAGAAAAATCCGTCGCAAGTGGCGCATGCAGATACTCCCATGCCGTTGTATTTCTTCTCGTCATCGAGCCCGAGATACTTGGCAGACGCACCGGTAGCGATAATCACCGTATCGGTTTTGATTGTTTTTCCACCCTCTGCCGTTAGAGTGTAAGGAGATTGCGAAAAATCAGCCTTAACTATTTCACCGTCTCGTATGTCGGTTCCGAAACGTTCGGCCTGCTCACGTAGGTCCATCATCATCTGGTTGCCGTCAACTCCTTGTGGATAGCCCGGAAAATTCTCAACGGTAGTTGTTTGCGTCAATTGCCCGCCCGGCTGTATTCCGCAGTATATCACCGGATTGAGATTGGCCCTGGCCGCATATATGGCTGCCGTGTATCCGGCAGGTCCGCTACCTACAATGAGGCAACGGACGTGTTCGGTATGGTTTTGTTCCATTGCTTTTTATTTATGGGAAGTATTCCTATTATGTAAATTACGCATATTACTTTATGGAAGCATGATATTAAAGACTGTTCAGATATTCAATCCACATCATGCGGTTCCCGACAGAAAGACTATGCAAGCAGTTCTTCTATCTGCTTGGCTATGTTTTCTATCTTTTCTGTCGGCTCGAAGCGTGCCACTACAACACCTTTCTTATTTGTAAGGAACTTGGTAAAGTTCCACTTTATATCCGCTTTCTCCTTATAATCCGGATCCTCATTGGATAATATCTCATCAAGCTTCGGCGCAATCGGGTGAGTCATATCAAACCCGGCAAATCCCTTTCGTTCTGTCAAGAACTTATACAACGGATCGGCATCCTCTCCGTTAACCTTGATTTTCTTGAAGCGAGGGAACTCCGTTCCGTAAGTAAGCTTGCAGAAGCTATGTATAGCCTCGTCTGTACCGGGAGCCTGCTGTCCGAACTGATTGCACGGAAAGTCAAGGATCTCAAATCCCATGCTGTGATATTTCTCATACAACTTCTCCAACTCTTCATACTGCGGTGTGAAGCCGCACTTTGTGGCAGTGTTGACAATCAGCAACACTTCATTGGCATATTCTTTGAGTGATACATCCTTGCCCTTTCTGTCCTTGACAGAGAAATCATAAACTGTTTTCATCTTCTTATTATTAATGTTTATATCCGATTATAAATGTTTACATTGTTTATTGTTTGTGTCGCAAAAGTACTCATTTTCTGCTTTACCCCCAAATGTTTATTCTCTTTTTATGATGTTTTTGACAATCTGAATATCTTTTTATTATTGTCAGATAATTGTGTTGATATATGTCAAAAATCGTGATATATTCATATTTTCATAACGTTTTGATTGTTATTTACTTATCATTAATTGTAAATTTGTAATCAGGAATTAAAATAAAAAGATTTTCAAATCAAACAACAATAAATTGTAAACATATTTACGTATTGACTATTTTAAAAAAAATAAGATTGAAAACAATGATATTTTGCCCTACGTGAGCAGATATTTGTTTTTTAGTGAGTAATTTTTATAACTAGTAGTTAGCAGAAATGAACGGGCGGGCCTACATCGTGGTGATGTGGGTCCGCCATTTTTATTTCAAAGACAAATATCCCCCTATATAGCAATCCTTTTTTTCACATGTCCAACTCCAACCGTCCACTATAATAAAATGTTTTTAAATGTACCACACAAGTTCTCACCATGCAATAATAAATATTTTATATGCTTTGATTATTCAATTGGACATCACCATACAAATAGAACGACACTTCCAAACATTAAAGATCTAAGATTTAAAAAATTGATAAACAGACGTGGTTTTATCATCTATTAAACGGGACTGCCAATACCATAAACCAAAAAAGATGCGTCTGTGCATATGCAACTACACCGACGCATCCTTTGTAATTTCTTAAAGATAAATATATATCTTATTTCTTCGCAGCCTTACCGTAGCGGCTCATGAACTTATCTACGCGACCAGCCGTGTCAACAAGCTTGCTCTTACCTGTATAGAACGGGTGAGATGTGCTTGAGATTTCGACTTTTACCACCGGGTAAGTTTCTCCTTCAAATTCTACTGTATCTGTAGCCTTGCATGTAGAACGTGTAAGGAACATATCGCCGTTGGACATATCCTTGAATACGACGGGGCGATAGTTTTCTGGATGAATACCTTGTTTCATTGTTGTTTTAAAATATTATTGTTATAAATGATTATACTCACTGTCGGGCGGCAAAGTTACAAATATTTTCCGATATGGCAAAATCTTTCATAGGCTTTTTACCTTTAAAAGCAATATAAAAGCGATAACAATAAGTGGGAAGCCACAGACTGACACGATTTTATCCACTCCGGAATAATATAGTACGCATATCGTCCAGCAAGGACCAACCTGTCAAATAAGCATAAAGCACATGGCAAAACCATTCCAACCAGGATAAAAACGATAAAGGAATATGACCTTGACGTGAGAAACATAAGCTGACATTACGAAAAAAGGCAGTATCAAAAAGGCTATATACATTTCTTTTTTAATATACCAAAGGCTGATTTTTGCGGTTTAATTACTATCTTTGCAAGCATATTTAAATTGGTATATTTATGGGAGAATACATCGTTTCGGCACGTAAATACCGGCCGGCATCATTCGATACTGTGGTTGGACAGAAATCTCTGACAACAACATTAAAGAATGCGGTGAAGAGCGGCAAGTTGGCACATGCCTATCTTTTCTGCGGACCGAGAGGAGTCGGCAAGACCACTTGTGCACGAATTTTCGCCAAGGCAATAAACTGCATGACCCCGACAGCAGATGGAGAAGCATGCGGCGAATGCGAGAGTTGCAAGGCTTTCAGCGAACAACGCTCATTCAACATATTCGAACTTGACGCAGCGAGCAACAACTCAGTGGAGCATATAAAGACCCTTATGGAGCAGACACGCATCCCACCCCAAGTAGGAAAATACAAGGTGTTCATCATAGATGAGGTCCACATGCTGTCCACAGCGGCATTCAACGCCTTTCTAAAAACACTTGAAGAGCCGCCCGCACATGTCATATTCGTGCTCGCAACCACAGAAAAGCACAAAATCCTGCCTACAATCCTGTCAAGATGCCAAATCTATGACTTCGAGCGTATGACAGTGCAGGACACCATAGCACATCTGAAAAACGTGGCAGACAGCGAAGGCATCAAATATGAGGAGGAAGCGTTGGCCGTCATTGCAGATAAGGCTGACGGAGGAATGCGGGACGCCCTCTCCATATTCGACCAGGCGGCAAGTTTCTGCCAAGGCGACATAACATACCAGAAAGTTATCGAAGATCTCAACGTGCTTGATTCCGACAACTATTTCAAGATAGTGGATCTGAGTATCAAAAACAATATCAGCGGAATAATGATATTGCTCAACAATCTAATAAGCAATGGATTTGACGGTGGACTGCTCATCGGCGGACTGGCAAAGCACGTGCGCAACGTACTGATGGCAAAAGATGAAAGCACACTCCCGTTGCTTGAAGTGAGCGACAGTCGCAGGGAAATGTACAAACAGCAAGCCGGGCGCTGTGATACAAGATTTTTGTATCAGGCATTGAAAATAATGAACAACTGCGATATAAACTACCGTCAAAGCAGCAACAAGCGTCTTTTAGTGGAGCTTACGCTGATAGAGATCGGACAAATAACACAACCCGAAGACTCTCCTGCCGCGGGGCGTTGCCCCAAGAGATTAAAATCCCTGTTCAAGAACCTGATTCAGCAATCCCGACAACACATGGAGGCTCCGCAGGTGGCCGCCGCCGGGCAAAATTCAAGCATTGCTAAATCAACAAAGCCTGTAGCCACAGACAATGTGGCTACTCCAGAAAAAGAGATATCAGTAAGTACAAATACCAAATCCGACAATGCCGATATTGATGTCCAACCGCAAACGACAACCGTACAATCGGGCAACTCTATATCACCTACGCAAAAAACGACATCACGCATTGTGCTCAAAGACAGTAAAGGAGCATTAGGATACTCATGGAATAATCTTCGGCAAATGTCAAAACCGAAGAAAATGCAAATCATTCCTGGTACACTCGGAACAGACGATCCGAACTCGACAAATAAAAACGAATATCAGGAATTCACTCAACAAGAACTTGAATTTCAGTGGATGTCCATGTGCAACCGGATGCCGCAGAAACTGAGCGGCATAGCCGCACGGATGAAAAATATGAATCCCGTAATAACGGAATTTCCGAATATTGAAGTTACGGTGGAAAACCAAATCATGCTCGATCAGATACAAGCCATACGAGGAAGCGTCGTAAACACGCTGAAGCTTTATCTGCATAACAGTGAGATCACGTTCAATATGAAAATGGCCGAGCGGAACGAACAAGTGAAAGTATTAACCAGAAGAGAACAATTTGAAATGATGAGCCGGCAAAATCCGGCCATTGAGAAATTACGGGCACTGCTTGACCTTGAACTGGCATAACACATACAAAAAAGCATAAAAGGTAAAAGGCTGGCGGCATGATTATATTATAAGTATTGATATAAAAACCAACCGCCGGCCTTTTACCTTTTACTTTTAAGCTCTATGCTTTTTACATTTACTAAATAAGTTGCATACCCCATTCCCGACAAGCCCGCCTCATGTCATCCGGCCAGATACTTGCCTGAATTTCACCGATATGCGCTTTTTGAAGCAGCACCATACAAAGACGACTCTGTCCTATTCCACCTCCTATACTCAACGGAAGTTCTCCGGCAAGAAGTTTCCTGTGAAAATAAAGCGATGCCCGCTCTTCCTTACCCTCCATTGCCAACTGGCGCAAAAGTGACCCGCCATCAACACGGATACCCATAGACGACAGTTCAAACGAACGGCCAAGAACCGGATACCATATAAGAATGTCGCCATTAAGGCCGGCAAGCCCATTCTCGCCAACAGTAGACCAGTCGTCATAGTCAGGTGCACGACCATCATGCTTCTTTCCGTCACCCAATTCTCCTCCTATACCTATTATAAATACCGCACCGTATTTTCTACATATCTCATCCTCACGCTCTTTTGAAGAAAGCCCCGGATACATCTGTCTCAGTTCCTCACTATGAATGAAAGTTATCGTCTCCGGCAGAAAAGGAATCAACTGCGGATATGTCTCACAAGTGAGATACTCTGTACGACGAATTGCCGCATAAATACGTTCCACCACATTCTTCAGATAAGCCACACTGCGCTGACTATCCGTTATTACAGCTTCCCAGTCCCATTGATCGACATACAGCGAATGGAGATTATCCAATTCCTCATCGGCACGGATAGCGTTCATATCTGTATATATTCCGTATCCAGGTTCTATATCATACTCTGCGAGCGACAGCCTCTTCCACTTGGCAAGAGAATGGACAACCTCTGCCTCCGCATCTCCAAGATCTTTTATCGGAAACGACACCGCACGCTCCACTCCATTCAAATCATCATTTATACCAAGCCCTTTCAAAACAAAAAGCGGCGCCGTGACACGACGAAGCCTTAATTCCGTAGACAGATTTTGCTGGAAGAATTCTTTAATCAGTTTTATCCCCTGTTCTGTCTGCTTCATGTCAAGCAATGCCTTATAGCCTGCCGGCTTTATCAATTCACTCATATATTCCAACTATAAATATGTGATTACTCTCGTACTTCCATACAATTCATTTATCGTTTGCAAAGATAGTCTTTTTCACTCCAATACGCAAGCGACAGCACCTGTATTTTAAATTAAAAGAAAGAAAAGGCTGTTTATTTATAACGTTTTGACAAATCCCGTACAATTAAACTGAAAATACAAATCGCCACAGTATAATATATATAATTGCAATCGTGCGTCGACAGAAAGCAGTCGTTTCCGCATGGGCATGCAACCAAAAGCAGAAGCCGCAAACACCCCGACATGTACAGCCAAAAAATATTATGATACGAATTTATCTGTATAAAAATTAGGCAGTTTCCATTCTTTTTATTAACTTTGCATCCGCATTGGTTCCGTAGCTTAGCTGAATAGAGCGTCAGATTCCGGTTCTGAAGGTCGAGGGTTTGAATCCCTCCGGGATCACAAAAAGAGATGAGGTTCTTACCGCATCTCTTTTCTTGAAAAATGGCACAAGGCTTTCTTTGCTAAAATGGTAAAAAGATTTATATGCGATACTTTATAACACTCAGTTATGACGGAACAAACTATCACGGATGGCAAATCCAGCCAAACGGGAATACAGTCCAGGCCGAACTTCAATGCGCATTGACAATCTTGCTGCGCCAAGATATAAACGTAGTTGGTGCCGGACGCACCGATACCGGCGTACACGCACGTTTCATGACAGCACATTTTGATATTGAAAGAAATTTAAACTGCCAGCAATTGGCATACAAACTGAACAGGCTTTTACCTAAAGACATTTCCGTTAGCGAAGTAAAGCCTGTCGGCAACAATATGCACGCTCGTTTCAGTGCCACATCACGCACATACCATTATTATGTGCACACCGCCAAAAATCCATTCCTCAGAGCCTATTCCTGCGAGCTTCATTATCAACTTGATTTTGACTTAATGAACGAAGCCGCCGCTCTTTTACTTGAATATAAGGATTTTGGAGCATTCTGTAAAAGCCATGCGGATGTGAAGACAACATTATGCGAGGTAACATCAGCAGAATGGCACCGCATGTCACCCACAACATGGTACTTCGAAATAACCGCAAACAGATTTCTTCGCAACATGGTCCGCGCTGTTGTCGGCACACTGGTAGATGTAGGACGCCATCGCCTTACAATAGAAGAGTTCCGCAATGTCATTGAAGGACGGCGCCGAACAGAGGCTGGAGAGTCAATGCCAGGCAATGCTCTGTTTCTGGAAGACATAAAATATTAAGTTCTATTTGTATAATTTATGTGGTTAATCTTAGCTTTCATGTCAGCCGCCCTACTCGGCTTCTACGATTCATTCAAGAAAAAAGCACTCGGAAACAATTCCGTAATACCTGTTTTATTTCTCAACACCTTATTCTCCTCACTCATATTTTTGCCTTTCATCATATTAAGCCACAACACTGATGTTTTCGATTCCACTATCTTTCATGTAGCATCCGGAAATTGGGACGCACATAAATACATAATCCTTAAAAGTATAATTGTTCTCAGCAGTTGGGTTCTCGGATATTTCGGCATGAAACATTTGCCGCTTACAATCGTCGGGCCTATCAACGCCACACGCCCTGTAATGGTTCTCATCGGGGCTTTTCTTGTCTTTGGAGAAAGGCTCAATTTATGGCAATGGACAGGTGTCTTGCTTGCAATCGCATCATTTTTCATGCTCAGCCGCAGCGGCAAAAAAGAAGGGATAGACTTCAAACACGACCACTGGATATGGATGATAGTCGGCGCGGCCGTTCTCGGAGCCATCAGCGGACTATACGATAAATATCTAATGGCACCAGAAAGCAGCGGAGGAGTAGGACTTGACAAAATGATGGTACAAAGCTGGTACAATATATACCAATGCTTCATGATGGGAATAATGATGATGATTTTATGGTGGCCCAAACGCAAATCCACCACACCATTCCACTGGGATTGGAGCATTATATTCGTCAGCATATTCCTAAGTACGGCAGATTTCGTTTATTTCTACTCGTTAAGTCAGCAGGACGCCATGATAAGCATTGTGTCAATGATCCGTCGTGGCAGCGTTATTGTCAGTTTCTTAATAGGAGCGATAGCTTTCCATGAAAAAAATCTCAAATCCAAATTCATTGATTTGACATTGGTCATTCTCGGCATGATATTCCTATACATAGGCTCACGATAACCGTTTATCTGAAAAAGAATACAATGGTAAAATTCTTTTTTGCATAGTTTATGTAAAAAAAGAATAAAAAAAGCATCATGACAAATAAATATTCGTATCTTTACGGTGAATTTAAAATCTAATGTTTATTATGTCTTGGATTGGCTATTTAATAGATAACATGTGGCAACTTTGGTTGATTGTAGCACTAATATCTATCTTATTTGAGATTTTCACAAGCGGATTCTTCATCGCATGCTTTGCTGTTGGAGCCTTATCCGCCTTGATAACGTCATTCTTCGGAGGCGTATATCTACAATTGACTGTATACACAGTGGTTTCGGCCATAAGCATATTCCTCGTCAGGCCGTTTGCGGTCCGCTATCTAAATACAGGCAGCAAATGGCGCCCAAGCAATGCCGATGCGCTCATAGGACGCACTGGCCTCGTTGTTCAGACCATAGAGAGCGACGGATACGGCCGCATTGAGATAGACGGCGACAACTGGAAAGTTGAATCGGAAGACGGCACGACCATCTCTGCCGGCGCAAAGGTGATGGTAACAGGACGTGAAAGTATAATCCTTAAAGTAAAGAAAATATGTTCATAGAGTATTTTTTTATCGTACTAATAGTATGTATTTTGGTATTTGCCAAAATGGCCTTGGTGATCATTCCGCAGTCAGAAACAAAAATTATCGAGCGTCTCGGTAAATACTATGCGACGCTAAACCCCGGTATAAATCTGATAATCCCATTTATCGACAGGGCAAAAGAGATTGTTATTCTCTCACGCGGTCGTTATATGTATACGACATCCATAGATTTAAGAGAGCAAGTTTATGATTTCCCGAAGCAGAACGTGATTACCAAAGACAATGTCCAGACAGAGATCAACGCTTTGCTTTACTTCCAGATTGTCGATCCGTTCAAGGCTGTATATGAGATAAGCAATCTGCCAAACGCCATCGAGAAACTCACACAAACGACGCTCCGAAACATCATCGGAGAGTTGGAACTCGACGAGACATTGACCAGCCGTGACACAATCAACACCAAACTACGTGTCGTGCTTGATGATGCCACAAACAAATGGGGAATAAAAGTCAACCGTGTAGAGTTGCAAGACATCACTCCACCTGCAAGTGTACTTGCAGCAATGGAAAAACAAATGCAGGCCGAACGCAACAAACGTGCCGCCATCCTGACAAGTGAAGGAGAGAAAGCATCTGAAATATTGCAGTCTGAAGGAGAAAAAATGGCTACCATCAACCGTGCCGAAGCAGCCAAGCAAGAGGCCATTTTACATGCCGAAGGTGAAGCTCAGGCAAGAATACGAAAAGCCGAAGCCGAAGCCATCGCCATTGAGAAGATAACCGAAGCTGTAGGCAAAAGCAGCAATCCGGCCAATTACCTGCTCGCACAGAAATACATCCAGATGCTTCAAACCATCGCTGAAGGCGACAAGACCAAGACTGTATACATGCCTTACGAGGCGACAAACCTCATGGGCAGTATAGGAGGTATAAAAGAACTCTTCAAAGCCGAATAGCACCATAACATCATCATGAAACAATAAGCCAGTGATATCTGTTGTCTTTATGACACATTGATATCACTGGCTTATTGTTTATATATGTTTTATATTATTGATTTATCAAAAAAGTGACATTTGTAATAACAGATTACAATTAATTTTTATAATTTTGTAGGCATAATCAGACTTTCATTATTTTTTATGGTACATAATATTTTCAAGGGATTGGGTATAGCGTTGGTCACACCGTTCAACGAAGACGGTTCCGTTGATTATGCGTCATTGCTCCAATTACTGGAATATCAATTAAATAACGGTGCCGATTTTTTCTGCATTTTAGGCACAACGGCAGAGACTCCATGTCTCACATCCGAAGAAAAAAATAAGATAAAACAACTTGTAGTGGATAAAGTTGGCGGACGGGTACCTATTCTTATGGGTTGCGGAGGTAACAATACAGCCATGATCGTAAACGAACTGCAAACAGGAGACTTTCGCGGCATAGACGGTATACTCAGTGTCTGTCCTTATTATAACAAACCGTCGCAAGAAGGTATATACCAACATTTCAAAGCTATCGCCGGCGCAACAAAACTGCCCGTCGTGCTTTACAATGTTCCGGGACGTACGGGAGTCAACATCACCGCCGCCACAACAGTAAGGCTGGCACGCGACTGCAAGAATATCGTTGCAATAAAAGAGGCCGGTGGCAGCCTCGAACAGGTAGACGAGATTATCAAGAACAAACCTAACGACTTTGATGTGATAAGCGGAGACGATGCTCTCACATTCCCGATGATATCATGTGGAGCCGTGGGCGTAATCAGCGTTATAGGCAATGCGCTGCCACGTGAGTTCTCAAAGATGATCCGTCTTGAATTCAAAGGAGAATACGACGGAGCCAGAAAGATACATCATAAGTTTACAGACCTGTTCAGCCTGCTGTTCGTAGACGGCAATCCGGCCGGAGTCAAGGCCATGCTTCACGAGATGGGAATGATCAACAATATACTGCGACTGCCGCTCGTGCCAACAAGAATCTCCACATTACAGCGAATGAGCGAGATAATGAAAGAACTCAAAATATAAAAACACGATGCATACAAGAGAAGAACAGTTGGAATCTTTCGGCAGACTGCTTGACGTGCTTGACCAACTCAGGGAGAAATGCCCATGGGACCACAAGCAGACAAACGAAAGCCTACGCCCCAATACCATAGAGGAGACATACGAACTATGCGATGCCCTGCTAAAAAATGACAGTCTGAATATTTGCAAAGAATTGGGCGATGTATTGCTTCATATATGTTTTTATGCTAAAATAGGCAGCGAGGAAGGCAAGTTTGACATAGCCGATGTTTGCAACAAGCTCGTTGACAAGCTAATATATCGGCATCCTCATGTATACCATCCGTCGCAAGTAGGCGCGGCTGCGCCCAAGCCATTACCATACGGAGAAAACGGTGAAAAGAGCGATGATATGCGAAATGCTAAAACAGCCGAACAAGTAGTGGAGAACTGGGAACAGATAAAGTTGATTGAAAAAGACGGTAACAAGAGTGTTCTGTCCGGTGTTCCTACATCACTTCCCTCACTGATAAAAGCCTACCGCATTCAGGACAAGGCACGAAACGTAGGCTTCGATTGGGAAGACAAAGGCGATGTATGGGGTAAAGTACGCGAGGAACTCGAAGAACTGGAAGCCGAACTGAGACGTGAAGACACCCAAAGGGCGCAGGCCGAGTTCGGAGACTTCCTGTTCAGCGTAATAAACGCCGGCCGCCTGTATCACCTCAATCCCGATACCGCTCTTGACAAGACAAACGACAAGTTTATCCGTCGTTTCAATTATATAGAGGAGCACAGCATAAAAATAGGCAAACCGTTGAAAGACATGACTCTCGGAGAGATGGATGCCTTATGGAACGAAGCCAAGAAAAATGAGAATGAATGACGATTATCCAACAACTAAAATCAAAGTTTATGGACAAAAGAATATTACTAATGGTGACAGCTGTAGCGGCCACACTTTTCAGTTGCGGCAACAAGACAGAACGGCAAGCACCGAAAGACAGCACAAATGTGGTTGAGAATGTCATTAACAAGGAACTTACCGTATTTGGCATGTGCGGAGAGGCTTCCGCCATGAACACCCTGCAATTGATAACAGACAGCGGCGACACATTGTCTCTGAGTGTCAACGAAGCCAAGGAAAACAACAATGTATTTGGCGGTTACGGCATAGGAGACCGTATGGCCGTATTGCTCAATGATGATAAAACCGAAGCCAAGCAAGTAATAAACGAGACAACCCTGCTCGGCAATTGGACTATGCCAGACCCGTTTGACGGCAGTTCGATAGTGGGCATGGCCCTGAAAGACGGCGGTATAGCGGAAAGCATAGACATGGCAAATATCGTGTATAAAGCATGGCGAATTACCAATGGCCGCCTTGAACTGACACTTATGCGGGAAGGAGGAAGCGAGGAGGACGAAATCGAGGTATACGACATAAAGAAGCTTGATGCCGACTCGCTGGTATTCGGAAACGACGAAGATATTTTTGAATACTGCCGTCAGAAATAAACCGGATAATTAAAAATCCTGATCAGCTTTTGGAACCGTTTAAAGTCCATATATTGGGATGCGGCAGTGCCCTCCCCACCCTTAAGCATTACGCATCATCGCAAGTTGTCGAGGTGCGCAAGAAACTTTTCATGATAGATTGCGGAGAAGGAACGCAGATGCAGCTGCGACGTTCCCGAATCCGATTTACCAAGATAAACCACATATTCATTTCACACCTGCATGGCGACCATTGCCTCGGCCTTATCGGAATGCTGTCCACGTTCGGAATGTTGGGCCGCACGGCACCCATGCACATCTTCGCCACGGAAGAACTTGGCCCGATACTGAAATCGAGCCTGGCAGCCTTTTGCTCCGGACTTGACTACGAAATATGCTTTCACCCGATAGACACCGCAAAAAGTACCGTCATCTATGAAGACCGCAGCCTTACCGTAACTACAATCCCCCTAAACCACCGTATGCCATGTTGCGGCTTTCTTTTCAAAGAGAAACCCACCATGCCACATATCAGGCGAGACATCATCAATCTCTACGGAATACCGGTAAGCCAGATAGACAATATCAAAAACGGACACGACTGGACCACGGAAGACGGGGATGTCATACCTAACTCAAAGCTCACGACACCGGCCGACCCTGTGCGCAGCTATGCTTATTGCAGCGATACGCGTTATATACCCGGACTTCATAAACTCATACCTGGAGCAAGCACTCTCTACCACGAAAGTACATACGCCAACGATAATCAGCGAATGGCTATCAAATACAAGCACTCCACAGCCGAAGAAGCAGCCCGTACGGCACTTGCCGCTGGAGTGAAACAACTTGTACTGGGCCATTACTCGTCACGATACGAGGACGAAACCATATTGCTCAACGAGGCACGGGCCGTATTTGAAAACACTATTCTATCCGATGAAATGGCTGTCATCGACGTATGACTCTTTCATTCAGGCAAATCATATTTGCCGCCATACAGCCTTTTACCGTTTTTTTACTGAATTAACAGCATATAAACCCCACCTAAAATGGAAAAAGACAGAATACTGGTCGTAGACGACGAAGAGACTCTCTGCGAGGTTTTGCAGTTTAATCTCGAAGTTGAGGGCTATGAAGTCGATGTGGCATACAGTGCAGAGGAAGCGTTGGAAAAAGACATAAGCCGCTACTCACTCATACTGCTCGATGTGATGATGGGCGACATCAACGGGTTCAAAATGGCGCGCATACTAAAAAACGCACCTGAAACAGCCGGAATACCAATCATTTTCTGCACGGCAAAAGACTCTGAAGACGACATGGTGGCCGGACTGAATATCGGTGCCGATGACTACATAGTCAAGCCGTACTCTGTGCGGAATATTATGGCCAGGGTAAAAACGGTTTTGAAACGCACCCGCCACACAGCCGACACCAATCCGGACATTTTGTCATACAGAGGGCTTTCGCTCGAGCTTTCCCTTAAACGCTGTCTTGTAGACAACAAGGAAGTGATACTACCACGAAAGGAATATGAAATACTTTGTCTGTTGCTGACACACCAAGGCAGGGTTTTCTCGCGGCATGAAATACTTTCAAAAGTATGGCCGGAAGAAGTTGTCGTGGCAGACAGAGTGGTAGACGTGAATATCACGCGACTGCGCTCCAAAATAGGAGAATACGGAAAAAATATTTTCACACGAGTAGGATACGGATATGGTTTCAAGGGGTAAAATGTCATATCATACGAAGATTTTCATTCTATTGCTTGGCTTTTCATGGCTGATGGTCGTCTGCTTCGTGGCTTTTCAGTGTGAACGCGAAAAACAGTTCAAGATAGACAAACTGGACAGCCAACTGCAACTATACAACGTGCATCTGCTCGATGCCATATCTGCCGACACACCCATAGACCGGGTTCTGAACGACTCAAGAAAGCCTATGGACGACATCCGTGTCACAATCACAGACCTGTCAGGACATGTGGTATTCGACAACTCGCTCGACACCCTGCCGTCTGAAAACCACCTCAGCCGCACCGAGATCTCAAACGCAATAAAATACGGACACGACTACACACTGAGACGACACTCACAGAGCACCGACAACACATATTTCTACTCTGCCACAAGGGGCGGCGACATCATCATACGATCGGCCGTGCCCTACTCCTTGCCGCTGCAAGCCGTGCTCAAAACGGATAACACATTCCTGTGGTTCATGCTTTTCGTAACACTCGGAATAAGCATAATAGGATATTTTGCCACACGGCGCCTCGGACGCACCATCACCAGACTCAACGATTTTGCGGAAAAAGCAGAGAAAGGAGAGAAAATCTACGATGACGGATACTTCCCGAGCGATGAGCTTGGCAGCATATCGAGCCATATAGTCAGACTGTATGCCCGACTGCAACAAGCCACGACCGACCTTAAACACGAGCACAAGGTTGCCATACACGAGGAACAGGAGAAGATAAGAATAAAAAAGCAACTTACCAACAATATAAACCACGAGCTTAAAACTCCCGTTTCATCAATGCTGGCATGCCTTGAAACACTGCTCGACCATCCCGAACTGCCGGAAGAAAAGCGCACTAAATTTATCCGAATGTGCCATGACAACTGTGAACGGCTTGGCAGACTGATGGCCGATGTATCGTCAATAACACGCATGGACGACGGTTCGAGACTTATAGAGAAAGAAAAACTGAGACTCGACTTGCTGATAGCGGGTGTGGTGACCGATGAGAAACCGCACGCTGAGACACATGGATTCAATATCAATAACAACGTTAAAGACAATCTAACGGTATGCGGCAACGCACCGTTTCTCGAATCAATATTCAGAAACCTGATAGACAATGCCATCACATACTCGCAAGGCGACAATATAAAAATAAAACTGACAGCAAGCGACAGCGATAAATACTTTTTTTCTGTGTCTGACAACGGTATAGGCGTTCCGGACGAACACATACCTCACCTGTTTGAACGTTTCTACCGTATAGATAAAGGCCGCTCACGAAAGGCAGGCGGAACAGGCCTCGGACTATCCATCGTCAAAAACTCGGTACAACTTCACGGCGGCACCATCTCGGTGAACAACAGACGTGACGGAGGACTGGAATTCCACTTCTCCATAAGCAGGAAGTAGCCATATAACCGGAAACAATGGTTCAGGCATATCCCGATATGTAAGAAATATATCATAAAAAAAGCCCTGTCTTTTTTCTCAAACCAGAATTGCGTAAACGATACATATCGCCATATACATTGCGATAGCACAATCATCCGAATATTATTTGTAAACAGTTTTTCCGCAACCGGATGCCCGTTGGAACGCATCGGGCAACTAACCGCAACACGGTTAGCAGCCCGTTGGAAGACAATCAGACGCTAAATGGAACGCAATTAGACGCTAAACACAACCCGGAAAGCGTTTTGAGACCAGATGGAAAGCATGCCGCAATTCACCTCTTAACCTATCTGTCTGAATTTCAACGAATTAAACTAAACGACAAAATACACCGGTATTTCCGTCCACAGGATTTTAAATTCAGAAAAACCGAAATACAAAAGGTTTTTTGTAATATATTTTCCAAGCAACACAGGCAGCCGGATTAAAAACCGGTCTGCCTGTGCAACTTGTCTACCGAGCGCAGCAACTTACGCAGATTTGACATCATTTCCTGAGATTCCTGTAGCATATTAAGATATACGTACAGCACAGCCATATCAGCCGGATCGCCATCTCTGAGACGTTCGAACATAAGACGGCATTTTACAGATATGGCATCCTTTATCTTGTCGCATTTCCTGCGTATCATCGCTATGTATTCAAAACCGTCCGTATCTATCACGCTCAACGATTCGTTCAGCACATCCATTATTTCAGAGCGAATATCGTCAAACTCTGATTTATATTGCGACGGAAGCACCCTGAAATTGTTTTCCACATGCTCCTTGCACACTTCGTTTATGTGCCTCATATTATAGTTCATCGCCATACAAGAATTGTTGGCAAGGTGCAGCCACGTGTTTTTCTCTATAGCAATCTCTTTGCTGACATATCGGAGACATAGAGTCTCCCTCCTCCGCGTACCTTTCAATATAGACTTCTGCCTGTACAGTTCACGTTCGCTCTTGCTGAGCATGTTTATCTTATCATTGATAAATCCGGATGTGATGTCACTGTAAGTCTCGATTACATGCAACAGGAATTTTTTGTGGTGCTCACCCATGTATATCGACAACAGATTCCAAGCCTGCTTCTTGTCCCTGGTGGTAAGAATGGTCTGGAAGAGAGAGTCGCTTTGGTCTTCCTTCTTCCTGTTCTTAAACCTGATGTTGCTCTTTATCAGCAAGACTACCGCTATCACAGCACCGGCTATCATTGCCACATAACCACCCTGATGCATGACAAGAACTATCACCGCCGCACCGATAAACGCCGCGCCGGCCGTAATAAACCAGCCACCGATGACAGATATGACTCCCGTTATGCGGAAGACGGCACTCTCACGCCCCCAGGCCCTATCGGCAAGCGACGTACCCATTGCCACCATAAAAGTGACAAAAGTAGTGGAAAGAGGCAGTTTCAGCGACGTACCGACGGCTATAAGCATTCCCGCCAGGGTCAGGTTTACCGCTCCACGTATAAGATCGAAAGCCGCCCCGTCCTCCATTTCTGTTTTTTCAGTATCAAAACGACCGTTAAGCCAAGACAGCACACGCTTGGGGATATACCTCCTGAGCCAGGAACTGAAAGACAATACCATACGCACAATCTTGCGGGCGGCACGCGACGAACCGAACATTTCGTCGCCGGCATCACGACTGCCCAATCCTATCTCTGTCTTCGACACGTTAAGAGCTTTCTTGGACGTGGCAAGCGATATAACCATTATCGTGCCTGCAATGGCAAGGAAATAAAACGGCGTGTCTGAAGGAGCGTTCAACGACCCCATCATAAACGAATGGGGATCACCGGCACCGTTTGTCACGTAGTCCGTGTAAGAGGACAATCCGCTGAGAGGCACACCTATAAAGTTCACCAAGTCGTTCCCCGCAAACGCCATAGCCAGCGAGAACGTACCGATAAGAACCACAACTTTCAGCACATTGACCTTCAGAAAATATAAAACCTGCATCAGGACAGTGAAAAACAAGAAGCATACAGCCAGAATGACGATTGTATTGTCATGTATGCAGCCTTTCAGTTCAGGAGTCATGAAGGCCATATCCTTTATACCTTTAAGAAGCAGGAAGTATATTATAGCCGTGGTGGCGACACCGCCGAAAAGCCCTATTTTCCACTTCATCGTACTCTTATATCCGAAAGAGAATATCATTCTCGTGATAAACTGCACAACCGTGCCGAAGAAAAAAGCGATGGCCACAGAAAGGAATATACCGAGTATGACAGACAACGCTTTCTCCGTATTCAGCAAATCATTTATACCCAAGTCTCCCGCATCGCCGATTATCTTCACGATGGCAACGGCAAACGCGGCACCGAGCAACTCAAAGACAAGCGAAACGGTAGTGGACGTGGGCAACCCCACTGAATTGAAAATGTCAAGAAGAATGATGTCTGTGACCATCACCGCCATGAAAATACACATCAGCTCATAGAAAGAGAAATGCTCCGGACGGAAAATACCGTGCCGCGCGATATCCATCATGCCGTTACTCATGGCCGCCCCGATGAAGACACCCACCGAAGCGATGATTATAATGACCCTGAATGATGCCGCCTTTGAGCCTATGGCGGAGTTAAGAAAGTTCACCGCATCGTTACTTACACCCACCGAGAGATCGAAGACTGCCAGCAAAAAGATTGTAATGATTATTCCTAAAAATACTAATTCCATAATTTCACTTCTTTTGTCGATGCAAAATTAAAGTCATTATATTTCATAAATGTTTCATCTCGGTTAATATTACGTAAAGGATTGTTTAATATTGCATAAAAATTTCATCCCCATACAACTCTGCATTCACGATTATATTGTATTTTCACAATAAATATTTTGCAGTATGGATATAAAATATTATATTTGCAAATAAAATTAAATCGAATATGACAAGAAGACTACTCATACTTGCAATTATATCCATAATGACACTTGCGGCATCTTCACCGGCACTCGCCTCGGAGATGGAAGCGAGCTATCAGGAGCAGATTGATGAGCGGGCCATAAGCATAACGGTTGAACAGGCTACTGTGCATGTAACAGGCGCGAACGGGCTGATACTCGAAGTCGTATCGCTCACAGGCAAACCTGTGATGAAAATAAAGATAGAAAGCCCCGCACAACGTGTTGAACTTAATGTACCCAAAGGTTGCTACATATTGAAAATCGGCAAGATTGTAAGAAAAGTCTCTATCCGTTAATCTGGTTTTGCCTATTGGCAATTATATCCGGGTGCGGTGACAACAGCCACAATCATTATCATAATAATATAACAATGGATGCGTTTTCGGATTTGAGAACGCAGGAATATGTTATAAATTCACATAAAATAAAAGAGAATATAGACAAGATCTGTCGCATTGAGACTGACACTATATTCGCTGACGGGCATACACGCAGTCATTATGTAAACAACGGTTCGCTTTTATGGATAAACAGATATGGTGTCGGAAGCTGTGCCGACAGCCTGCTTACCGTTCTGAAAACGGTGGAAGACAGCATAGGATTTACAAGCCGTTCTTTCGATGCCGAACTCATCGAAAACGATATACAGCGCATACGCAACCTTGATTTCGATAAAGACGGAAATACCATTAACGATGTAATGGCCCGCTTGGAATTCCGACTTACAAAAGCGTATCTTCGCTATGTAACCGGACAGAGTTTCGGGTTTACGAACCCTTATTATATGTTTAACAAACTGGATGCCATCAGCGACGATTCGACAAAGCGTGTACTTGGCTACCGCCGGCTTTTCGACATTGAAATACGCAGGCCTGATGATAAATTCTTCATACATGCCTTAAGCCAAATCACCAACGACAGCATATCAGGTTTTCTGCGCAGCGTGAAGCCTGCAAACCCTCTGTATCTACGCCTGCAAAAGGAATTGGCCGCATCCGAAAATGACAATGACACCAAATCACGAATGCGGATATTATGCAATATGGAGCGATGCAGATGGCGGCAAAACGGCGTCCGCGACACAACGGGAAAGCACATCATCGTAAACATCCCGGCATATCACTTATACGCATACGGCAGTGGGAACGTGATTGACATGCGAATAGGATGCGGAGCCTTTAAGACAAAGACCCCGTTACTCACAAGCGCAATAGGTTGGATGGAAGTTAATCCCGTATGGAACATCCCGATGAGCATCATCAGAAACGAAGTCGCACCGCATGCGGGTGACGCCTCGTATTTCGAAAGAAACAATTACTACATCATCGAGAGAAAAACCGGAAACAGAATTGACATAGAGAATCTGACGGCCGGTAACTTGCGCTCAGGGCATTATGCGGTCATTCAAGAAGGCGGAGCAGGCAATTCGCTCGGACGCATAATATTTAGGTTCCCAAACAACTTCTCGGTATTTCTTCACGACACGTCGAGCCGTGGCGTTTTCGGCAGGGAAAACCGTAGCGTCTCACACGGATGCGTGAGAGTTCAACGGCCTTTCGACCTGGCGGTATTCCTGTTAGACAATCCCGACGAATGGCTGCTTGACAGATTGCGTATATCAATGGATATCGCACCGGAGACCAACAAAGGGCGAAGATATATACAAAACGAAGACAACAACCGCCGGCTGATACGCTCATTGACCGTCAAACCAAACGTGCCGATATCCATAACTTATTATACTATATTTGAAGAACCGGACGGCTCGTTACGGAGCTATCCCGATGTATACGGATACGACAATATAATGAGCATGCACATCAAACCGTTTATGAGACAGGATTAAACACCTCACTATACCATATCGAGCATATCACGAGGCCGTGCCAGACACCTGATGAAGCATAATAAAGCATTTACCGGAACGGTATTAAACCTTTAATGAAATAAATCGTCAAAGAATAAAGTGGAAAAATACGACGAACGACATATAACATTGTTGCTGGCCGACCCCAAAACCCAGCGCAACGCCTTTGAAATGGTCGTACGCCAATATAGCGAGCAGCTGTATTGGCAAATCCGCCGTATAGTCATCACTCATGAAGACGCAGACGATGTGATGCAGAATGTGTTCCTAAAAGCATGGACCAATCTCGGTTCGTTCCGTAACGACTCCAAGATCTCCACATGGCTTTACCGCATTGCCGTAAACGAAAGCCTCGGCTTTCTCAGGAAACGCAAGACAATGACACTGATAAGCGCTGACGCCGAAGATACCAACGTCGCCAATGAGTTGATTGCAGATAAGTATTTCGACGGCGACGAGACCCATGCGATGCTGCAAGAAGCAATATCCAAGCTGCCCGATGTACAGCGTTGCGTATTCAACATGAGGTATTACGATGAACTTAAATACAGCGAAATAAGTAAGATATTGAGTACATCCGAAGGCGCATTAAAAGCCTCTTACCACATTGCGGTGAAGAAAATATCGGAGTATTTCAAGTTGCATGATTAAACTTTTCAGTTTATTATACATCAAAAAGATAAAGAACAGTTATGGTAAAAGAAGAAAGGTACATAAAAAATCGGTTTGGCAAGGATAATCATTTCCGTGTGCCGACAGGCTATTTCGACAATTTTGCCTCAACAATTATCGACAAATTGCCAGAGCAAGAGCACGTGATAATCCATAGCCGCTCACGCATGCAAATATTGCGTCCGATACTTTACTCGGCAGCATGCCTGTGTCTCGCCATATTCGGCATCACGGTATATATGTCTAAAACAGAGCCACACACACACGACACCATGCGAAACGAATCCGTTGCTCACTCAAATGGGTATACATACACGGCGGAAGATGCCATAATCGACCATGCCATGATGGACAATGCAGACATGTATGCCTGCCTTATGAGCGAATAATAAAATAGGGAATATATGAGAAAAAGATTATTGCTTTGTTTTGTTTCATTGGTCATTGCACTGTCTGTCTGTGCCCAGGATAACCGTGGAAAAGGGTTCTCTCCAGAAAAATTTCAGGCTGATTTGGAACAATTCATTATCAAAGAAGCCGGCCTGACCAACAAAGAGGCAGAGAAATTCTTTCCGCTATACGATGAAATGAGAAAAGCCCAACGTGCGAAATTCGACCGAATACGCCAATTAAGCAGAAATAATCCGACAGACGATGCCGCCTGCCTGAATATAATCAAACAGTGCGACAAACTGGAAATAGACCTGAAGAGGATACAACAGTCATATCACAACAAGTTTCTGACCGTCATACCTGCACGAAAACTGCTTGATGTCATAAAAGCGGAGAATAAGTTTCACAGGCGTTCACTGAAAAAAATGCACGATAACAACCAAAAGAAAGGCAGAAAATAGATTTACGATTATATTAAAATCGAACACCGGCTGTATCGGAACATGCCTTCTGTCAAACAGATTCAAATACCAATCCGGAACCGGTTGCAGCTATATCAGAATTGCCATATCGGTCATATAGGAACGAATATCCCATTATATCAGAACCGAATGCCCTCCATATAGCAACTGATATTCAGCCAAGTTTGGAATTATCTATATTTTTAGGACAAATACTCTCCAAGCCGCACTTCTCACAGTGCGGCTTTCTTGATGTACATACATATCTTCCATGTAACAAGAGCCAATGATGAGCCAATGGTATATCATCTTCGGGTATATATTTCATCAAATTCCGCTCCACCTTATAAGGGGTATCGTCCTTATCCGATACCAATCCGAGCCTGTGACTGACCCTGAATACATGCGTATCGACAGCCATTGTAGGTTTCCCGAAAGCGACAGCTTGGATCACATTCGCCGTCTTGCGGCCCACACCCGGCAAAGCGAGCAGTTCTTTCAGATCCGACGGTACCTCACCGTCATGCTTTTCCATTAGACAACGCGCCATTTCCACAAGGTGTCGAGCCTTGGCATTGGGGTATGATACACTTTTCACATATTCCAACACATCCTCAGGCTCAACAACTGCCATGTCTTTTGCCGCAGGATAGCGCCGAAACAGCGCCGGCGTAACCTGGTTTACACGCTTATCGGTACATTGGGCACTCAATATCACGGCTACAAGCAACTGAAATATGCTGCCAAACTGCAACTCTGTGTCAACATCGGGCATTTCCTTTCTGAAATACTCCAAGACAACTTTATATCTTTCTGATTTCTTCATCTTCTTGATAAACATTATAAATACATAAAACGTTATTCCTGCCCGATAATGAGTATATCTACAATCAACAGCGCGAATAAAACATTTCAAACAATGAGACGAACAGTAATTGATATCCGAATCATTATTATTCGCCACCAGACCACCACACTACAACTACCGTAACCGAGACTTATGAAATGTGCGTGGATGGTTGTCCACGCACATTGTATCATCATTAACCCAGCCGGCCATGTATCATCTGTTTCTCAATGCGGCAAGCGACTCCTTTATTGCGGCTATCTTTTCCTCACTGTCACTTTCCTTCTTGCGTTCCAAAGCCACTACGGCCTCAGGAGCATGAGCCACAAATTTCTCGTTGGACAGTTTCTTCCTTACTCCGGAAAGAAATCCTTCAAGATGCTTGAGCTGACCTTCCAACTTGTCTATCTCTGCATCTACATCTATCATATCGCCCAATGGTACGGCAAATTCATCTGTCCCGACCATGAAAGCAGCGGCAGTGGCATCTTTCTCTTCAACAATGTCAATAGAACCAAGATTGGCCATTTTGGCAATGACACTATTATAAGCCTCATACCTGTTGGCGTTCACTGCCTGCAAAGCCAAAGACTCCTTTGGGGCTATGTTCTTTTGGTTACGCACCGTGCGCACACCGCCCACAATCTGCTTCACGCTCTCTATTCCTGAAATCAGAGCCTCATCGACTGCCGTCATTTCCGCCATCTCGAGCTTGTCGCTCATGATTGACTCCCCGTCACGACGATCATAAATATGCTGCCACAGTTCCTCGGTGATGAAAGGCATGAAAGGATGAAGCATTTTCAGCAACGTCTCGAAGAAACGCAAGGTGGCACCGAGCGTCGTGCTGTCTATCGGCTGACCGTAAACCGGCTTTATCATTTCGAGATACCAACTCGAAAACTCATCCCAGAAAAGACGATATACGGCCATAAGAGCCTCACTGATACGGTATTTGCGGAACAGGTCGTTAATCTCTGCATTTGTCTGGCGCAATTTCGCATCAAACCATTCCACGGCAATCC
Source organism: Prevotella sp. MGM1 (assembly GCF_002933775.1). Taxonomy (GTDB): domain Bacteria; phylum Bacteroidota; class Bacteroidia; order Bacteroidales; family Bacteroidaceae; genus Prevotella. Next base: position 33,848 of record NZ_BEWV01000136.1, on the reverse strand, counting down.
TGTTTGCCTCTGGCTGCTCAACGCCGGCTACCTGCCAGCCCTTCACAAGACGGAAAGCATTCCATATCTTGTTGTTGAAGTTGCGTCCCTGCTCACACAGGCTCTCATCGAAGAGAATATCGTTTCCGGCCGGTGCCGAAAGCATCATGCCCATACGCACTCCGTCCGCCCCATACTTATCTATGAGCAGCAGCGGATCGGGCGAGTTGCCGAGACTCTTGGACATCTTACGTCCGAGTTTGTCACGGACAATACCCGTGAAATAAACATTCCTGAACGGCATTGTACCACGATACTCATATCCGGCCATTATCATTCGCGCCACCCAGAAGAATATAATATCCGGACCTGTCACCAGGTCGCTTGTCGGATAATAATAGTTTATCTCCTCATTGTCAGGGTTGTTCACTCCGTCAAACACGGACATCGGCCACAACCAGCTTGAGAACCACGTGTCGAGACAGTCCTCATCCTGCTCAAGATCAGCCTCGACAAGAGCCGCGTTCTTTTCCCGTGCCATCATGAGAGCCTCCTCACGGCTCTCGGCAACAACGAAATCACGTTTCCCGTCTTCAGTGGTGAAATAGTAAGCCGGTATCCGGTGTCCCCACCATAACTGGCGGCTGATACACCAGTCCTTGATATTTTCAAGCCAGTGACGGTACGTATTCTTGTATTTTACCGGATAAAACTTTATCTCATCGTTCATCACCGGTGGCAGAGCTATATCAGCAAAATGCTTCATTGACAGGAACCACTGTGTAGACAGCTTAGGTTCTATGGGTACATTGGTACGCTCTGAACATCCCACCTTGTTAGTATAGTCTTCCACTTTTTCCATCAGCCCGGCCGCTTTGAGGTCATCCTCTATCTTGACACGCACGTCCATGCGGTCCATTCCCACATACATTCCGGCAGCCTCACTGATCGTTCCGTTGTCGTTGAATATATCTATCGTTTCCAGATTATGCTTGATTCCGAGCGCATGGTCGTTAATGTCATGCGCTGGAGTGACTTTCAGACAACCTGTACCGAACTCAATATCCACATAATCGTCTTCTATCACCGGTATGCGGCGACCCACCAGCGGCACAATCACATGCTTGCCGCGAAGCCATTGATTTTTAGGATCGCCAGGATTGATGCACATTGCCGTATCGCCCATGATTGTCTCCGGCCGCGTGGTAGCCACCACCGCATACTTACCAGGCTCGCCGTCAACCATATAGCGCAGATAATAGAGTTTGGATTGCTCTTCCTTGTATATTACCTCTTCGTCTGATAGAGCCGTCTGTGCCTGCGGATCCCAGTTCACCATACGAGCGCCTCTGTAGATAAGGCCTTTTTTATATAGGTCACAGAACACTTTTATAACACCTGCCGAGCGAGTATCATCCATCGTGAATGCCGTGCGTTCCCAATCACAGCTCGCTCCCAGACGGCGCAACTGCTTCAATATTATACCTCCGTGCTCGTCGGTCCATTCCCACGCATGTCTCAGAAATTCGTCACGACTAAGATCGGTCTTCTTTATTCCCTGCTGTGCGAGCCTGTTCACCACCTTTGCCTCGGTGGCAATAGATGCATGATCGGTGCCGGGAACCCAACAAGCATTTTTACCCTCCATGCGGGCACGGCGCACAAGGATATCTTGAATGGTGTTGTTGAGCATATGCCCCATGTGCAACACTCCCGTCACGTTCGGCGGGGGAATCACTATCGTGTATGGTTTCCTACCGTCGGGCTTGCTGCTGAACAGCTTGTTGTCAAGCCAATACTGATACCATTTCGACTCCACTGCTTGCGGGTCGTACTTGCTTGCTAATTCCATAATCTATATATCGTTTTTATTTTTATCGTGTAAAACAATGCAAAATTAATAAAAAACGTCGGAAAAACCGTTTACAGAACCGCCTAAATAACGATAGGAAGACTAATTTTTATACTCCGTGCCACATTACCGCAATGGCGGAATAAATAAATCGAGACAGTCAGACATATGCACATGTATATGAAAGTGTATCGTGACAATCCTTTTTTCACGGCATGTTTTATATTATCTTTGTGATGAACAAAAACTCTTTTTATGACAACTTTCATGATAAATATTTACAATCACCATAACAACCGCAATAAATTCTGCCCCAAAAAAGCGACTGTAATATTTGATACCGCAACATACCGGCGCAACACTCACATTCCATAATAGGAATAAATGTCTTGCCTGTCGACACCCGGCGAACAGCAGTGAGGGCCGAGCATTGTTCCCGTCGGTGCATGAATATGCACCGACGGGATTTTTATTTTCCGAAAAACAACGCCAAACAAGCCTCTAATAGGCTACCCGTTGCTCTGCGTTCGGTATCCCGTTACAATGCGTTTAGCGTCTAAACGCATTGTAACGGGATACCGAACACAGAGCGATGACTATCCAAACGCAGAAAAAAGAAAAACGAGCATGAACGCTGGCATTTTTTTATCATTTCTCAATGGTTTTTATACAGGAAATGATTTTTTCACACCCAAAACGCAACTATTAAGAAAGCCCGGCCCACCGCGAATTATCTTAACAAACAGCAATCCAACAAACAAAAAAGAATTGACCGATTTTACGTCCGATCAATTCAAAATCATAAAAACGTCATGAAGTTAATTCCTTCGACTTAATCCACATATCACTTCCGGCAATTCATCTTTCCATATTATATATACGGTTATCAACGATTGAAAAAAAATATGAATTAATATCCTAAACACACAATATTTTAAAGTAACGTTTCAACCGAAAACGAATACTATGGAATGGTACAACTGCATCAACAAAATATAGTATAGAAACAACGGAGCAGCGGACGATACTCCGGAAAACAACGAGTGGCAAACATCCGAGATACGATGAAAACAGCCCGACACAGCCCCGTATACCATACCGACGACAATAATAATGAAAGCGACAGACGGCACGACGGAAGCAGAAAACGGAGACGGCAACAAATCGCCGGTAACACCGCGCAATACGGCATGAGGAACAAAAACAAGCATGGAATAGCCACATGACAGAAGCAGAAGAGACAACCCGCCGAACAGCAATGCCACACGCTCCCGATAACGCAAGAGCAACGGTCTGCGCACAAACAAACCCGGTAATCCGCAGGCTTTTATACATCCGGAAGCCATTGACAACAGCAAAAGCCAGACGAGAAACGGAGAGGCCAACATGGAGGCAAAACGTCCGAAAAACCACCTGATACCCTCGCTGCTTATAAGGCTGCGCACCTCAAAACCCACATCGGCCACACTGAGTAACCATGACAAAGGTACAAGCACAAGTTGAACCAGGCACAGCGCCACTACAGAATATTCAGTTATCCTACTCCTCATCGGGCTCAAGGTTATCAATGTCGAGTATTCCTATCTCGAAAGCACGCACCACGAGTCTCGTGGCATTAATGCCCATACCACCGTTCCCATCGGGAAAGAATTTCTGTGAAAGCTCATTCTGGCGTTTTTCAAGGCTCTTCACACCGAACGGCATGCCACGCAGGTTTGTTATTTGCTCTTTCGTATATCCGAGAGCGAGATGACGCAAAAAACGTTCATCATACTCGTCTATCTCATAATTGACAAAAGCTTCCCGACGAGCAAGTTCCTTACCTACCGAAGACTTGAACCGCTCAACTATTTTCTGCAATATCGGCTGGTTGAACACCATGCGGTTGCCTTCCATCACGCGGCACACATCTACTCTCGTCAGCAGTTCGCCACTTTTAAGGATAATCCCGTCTGCCCCGGCATCAAGAACGTCGACCCACAATTTCTCATTCAGTATCTCACCTGTAAATATGAGTACTTTAATCTCAGGGTGAGTGTCTTTCGTATGACGGCATAGTTCAACGCCCACGGTCGTCGAACCTCCGAGACCGAGGTCGAGCAGTACAAGGTCGGGCAAATCCCCTTTCATCAGCCTCCAATAGTCGGCCTCGGTACTTGCTGTTCCTATAATCTCAGCTTCCGGTATGTCACCGCGTATTATTCCCTCGGTACCTTTCAGTTCGAGCGGAACGTCTTCAACGATTATCACTTTAAACTTATCCATACGTCTGTTTGTCATTCGTTTTCATTTATTTATATCTTGGCAGCGTTATCGCCATCACCGCCTTCCCGTCTTTTACACTCACTTTTATTCCACATCCGTGGCGGTTTGTAGCTTCCGAGTGGTCGCGCACAATCTGTCGGCAGAGCAGATACGGGATATTGTCAGCCGCAGGTGTGAATATATCCGGGGCAGTGCCAGGCACAGCATATTCACCAGGCATACCAAGCGTCACTTCTATATATTTCACACCTGCGGCCCGCACAACGGCATCAAGCGGTTGGCGGCCGTTCTGCCGGCGCAATATGTCGAAAAGAAAAACAATAAGATTTCTATCGGCAAGAAAAACAAGCCCGCTGTCATCGCCCGGCAGTATATCAGATACAGGCAACGGCCTGACATGAGGTTTGACGCTCTCTGTCTGACGCATGGCCTGCCTGCTCATCACCGAATACAATTCCCTATAATATGAGGCCAGCTCTCCAAGAGCATGCACGTCAACTTCCGGCTCATCCACAATGCGGCGTATACGCCCCGGATAGTACATAGTCTCATGCTTCAATGCCGACAGGCTGTTGTCTGTCACCGAATTGGCCACATGCAGATTGTTGCATTCGAGTTCGGCACGGCGGCATTCGTCATCGGCAAGTTCTATATCAGCACTAAGCCGGCTACGGGAATCCACGGCCATGGCAAGAGATTTCTTTATGTCACACACAATCTTCCGCAAATCATCAGGATAACGCTCTTTTGCCAGTAAATCAATCCTGCCGAGCTTCTCCGCCGGCGTTATATCATCAAGAAGGATCTCATTGATAGTATTTATACGCTCTAAACAGAAACGATAATAAATCCGATGACGGTAATAAAGAAAATAATAAGCAGGCAAAATGCTTACCAAAACAAGTACAAGCAGTATCACGGCTATGTTTTTGTTGGTCTGCGAACTTTGCATCATCCTGCAATAGTCAGCAAGTGTATTGTCTGCCGAAATCTCTTTAAACAGTTGCGTATATACCTTATTATTATAGTCATATAATGTCCACCGATGAAGAGCGAGGGCAGCGACGGCACTTTCGTTTCTCATATCGAGCACAATGCTGTAATTAGTCGCGACCTTGTCATGATACCATATTATCTCCGGAGACATGACGGAGATATTCCCTTCCCTCACCATTAGATGCCGCCCATCGGGATATAGCGACAGGTAATGCCGATTGAGATACGCCCTACACGAATCTGCATACCGAAGCGTAAGCTCGTATGTGCCGTCTATATTCGAGAAATAAGCGCTGTCTGCATAAGCCTTGGCCATGAAAATGTTTGAGACAGGCTCCGCCACGGATGACAATAAAGAAATAAAGAGTAATAAAAGGACCGTAACGGAGCGGCGTATACCGACAGGAAGACGGAAAAAGAAACGACTGCCGGTACCTTTATCGCTCTCTGCCGATATGATACAGACATCGAATATACGGCTTGTCTTGCGGTACTTGTCTATTATTCCGCGGCAGTTCAGCAATCCGAACCCAGTACCATTGTACACTTTTCGCTCGAAAACAGAGTTCAATTCGTCCGCCGTAAGACCTTCACCGGTATCTTCAACCGATATTTCGACATAATCATCAGTCTCTTTCGCGCTAACGGTGACAGTTCCGCCGGCAGGAGTAAACTTGCGAGCATTATCAGAAAGAGTGTTCACCATAAAAAGAGTCAGCGCCCTGTCAGCCTTCACCACCGCCGAAGTATCTTTCACCTTCAAATCTATCCCGCTCATTCTGAAACCGGATACGCCCTTTCCCACAATATCGAAGAGAGGTTGAAGGGCGAAACTCTCTATACGCAAGCCAAGCCTGCCGCTACGCATCCGTATCCAATGTGTAAGCACATCGTTATAGTCGTTTATCCTGTCGGTCAGCTCTGAGATGTACGTATAACGACCGGCACGCACATCATCCGGCTCATCTCTACCTTCCAACATACGCGCCTCGTTTATTATCCTATCTATAAACGGCATTACACTGTTGGCAAGAAATACTTTAGCCCTGTTTTCAAGAGCCAATCTCTCTCCTGCTTCTATGTGTGAAAGGAGAAGGGCGTGCCTTTCCTTTATCTCCTCCTCATAATCGGTCAGCCGGTTCATTTCCGCTTCCTCTTTCCGCTGCCATAAACGCAAAGGACGCAGAAGCATATCCATCGAAAACTCATCACGACGCTTTCTGTTGAGATAATAAAAAAACAAAAGCATGAATACAAGCACCAGTATTGCCACGATTACGGCTATAATCATGATGTTTAACTGTTTGGCAGCCTTATCATACATGTCTGCACGGGCTTCCAAATAACGGTCCTGGCGCGTCTGCTCCTGCAAGTCTATATAGATATTACGGTTATAATCGCTTGCCTGCTTATCATTAACGGCGGAAAAAGTTACGCTCAACTGTTCTCTGATACTTGCCACCAAATCGGGAGCCTGATATATTTTCCTATCAGCCAAGGCCGAATCAAGATACTGCAAAGCCGCCGCATTGTCGCCAACAGCCATGACACATGACGCCAAAGTGCGGTAAGCACCCGCCGTTTGGTACACATCGCCATAATCAAGAAATATGGAAAGTGACCTTTTCGCCAAAAGTTCCGGAACAATAGAATCTGAAACATTTGTCGGATTGATGTATTTCATGGCCGGAGCGTTATCCTCTATCAGTCTATTCCGGTATTGTCTTTTTAACAAGTGCTCGGATAAAGCCTCAAGACTGTTGGCCACAAAAAACGGATAATTCCCCTGCCCGGCCATAATAAGGCATTTAATCAGATAGTCAAACTCACGCTGGCTTATCTCTGCTTGCGAACCGCCTGTTATAATTCCGCCGACACCTATGTTATACAGATAATTCAAATACTGCGCAGTGTCTTTCCTAATATCACCATCGGGAGATATAACGGATATGGCATCTATAGATTGCCTTTCCAGACCCACATAGAAATAGTATGTGGAATTGACTATCGCAAATTCCGTCTCCGCATATATCATACGGCGAAGCATGGCATCGGACAGTTCAAAACGCTCCTCATTGATTCTGGATATACGGCTGTTGGCACGTTCCCGATAATCATAAAACCTGCGGTTTTGCGACATTCGCTGGCAAAGACGCATCTTCTGAACCTCGGCTACAAGCAATTCGATATGATTATCGGTAACATCAAGAGCCTCTTCGAGTTGCTTCTCCGCCAGTTCATAGTCCATCCTGGCAATACTGACAAATGCCATGTTGTTCAATGCGGCAGCCTTGCCCGCCCCGTAACCGCCAGACATGTCATAAGCACGCCGTGCATAAGAATAGGTTGAATCGAGATTGCGATAATGATAGGCATAAGATATAGAATTCAACTTGTCCACTTGCTGCCTATCGGAACGTGAACATGCCGAAAAAAACAAAAGGCTCCACAGGCATAAAAGCCATAAGGAGCCTTTTGTGAATGTCATATCATTATCCGCGTGCCTTAGCAATATATCCCAATGCCTCAACACATTTATCGGTAATCGCCTGCCAATTCTCTGACGCGATAACGTCTTTGGGGAACAACTTTGAACCCATTCCGACGCAATATACACCGGCTTTAATCCACGATGTAAGGTTAGCCTCGTCTGGAGATACGCCACCGGTCACCATCAGCTTAGACCATGGCATCGGAGCCATAAGCCCTTTCACGAGATTGGCACCGAGAACGTCGCCGGGGAATATCTTGCAAAGATCGCAACCTGTCTCCTGAGCGGCTCCTACCTCAGACACGCTACCGCATCCGGGAGTATAAGCAACCAAACGACGGTTACAGATCTTGGATATTTCAGGATTGAAAAGCGGACCTACAATAAAGCAGGCGCCAAGCTGAATGTAAAGAGCTGCCGTGGCGGGATCTACGACAGAACCGACACCAAGCGCCAGCTCCGGACACTCTTTGGCTGCAAATTTAACCACTTCCCCAAACACTTCGTGAGCAAAATCACCGCGATTGGTAAACTCAAAAGCACGTACTCCGCCGTCATAGCAAGCTTTCACAACCTTCTTTGCCACCTCAGCATCCTTATGATAGAATACAGGAACCATTCCTGTCTGGCCGATCTTTGCCAAAACAGCTATTTTATCAAATTTTGCCATTATCTAAAATTTAAACGTATCAGTTTATGTTCTTAAACTATAATAATATCAGGTTATCTTTGCACACGTCCATTGGCATTACCTCCGGCAAGCGACTCCACCTCATCAACGCTTACAAGGTTGTAGTCTCCGTTGATTGTATGCTTCAATGCAGAAGCGGCTACAGCGAATTCAAGAGCCTCTCCCTGAGTAGACTTAGTGAGCAGACCGTGGATAAGACCGCCCGAGAACGAGTCACCGCCACCTACACGGTCGATAATGGGGTTGATTTCATAACGCTTGCTCTGATAGAACTCCTCACCATTATAAATAAGCGCTTTCCAACCGTTGAAAGTTGCCGAATAGCTCTCACGCAATGTTGATACAACATACTTAAAGCCGAACTCTTCTTTCATCTGCTTGAAAATGCCCTCATATCCGGCAGCGTCAGTCTGTCCTCCCTCAACGTCTGCATCCGGCTTGAAACCTAAACAAAGCTCTGCATCTTCCTCGTTGCCAATACATACATCGACATATTTCATCAACGGGCGCATGATAGAGATTGCTTTCTCGGATGTCCAAAGCTTCTTACGGAAGTTAAGGTCAACAGATACAGTCACACCATGACGCTTTGCCGCCTCGCAAGCGAGTTTTGTCAACTCTGCCGCTTTATCAGATACGGCCGGAGTGATACCTGACCAGTGGAACCAGTCGGCACCTTCCATAATAGCGTCGAAATCGAAATCAGACGGATCAGCGTCAGCTATGGCACTGTGAGCACGGTCGTAAATAACCTTTGACGGACGCATTGAGGCTCCGGTCTCGGCATAGTAAAGCCCGACACGCTCTCCGCCACGTGCTATAAACTGTGTATTTACACCGTAACGGCGCAATGAATTAACCGCTATCTGACCTATTTCGTGAGCCGGTAACTTGCTGACAAAATACGCATCATGTCCATAATTGGCGCAACTTATCGCAACGTTAGCCTCTCCGCCACCGGGAATGATACGGAAAGAATCGGTCTGAATGAAACGGTCATTGCCGTTAGGAGACAGGCGGAGCATTATCTCGCCCAATGTAACTACCTTAGCCATTTTCTAAAATATTTTTATTATTATTGTTTTGATAGATCTACAGTTTGTGAGCACAAAAATAGTACTTATTTCTCAAATGGCGAAACAAAACTGACAAAATCTTTCTTATTTTGTAAAATATTGAACTGTGCATTTACACAATTCATTTTTTATTGGTATTTTTGCATTGTAAAAAATTACTGATAAGACATGGCCGCCGACAAAATAAGAATCAAGGACGTTGCCGAACTCGCCGGTGTATCGGTAGGTACGGTGGACAGGGTTATACACAACCGTCCGAATGTATCCAAAACAGCGCGTGAGAAAGTGGAGAAAGCACTGAAAGAGATGGACTACCATCCCAACATGTATGCCAGCGCGCTTGCCTACAACAAGAAATACAATTTTGATTTCATAATCCCAAAGCATGAATCCGAAGCATATTGGGAAGAGATCGAGGAAGGAGCGATGAGTGCGTGCGAGCATCGCCGCGACTTCAATATCAACATGAAAATGATGTATTACAATCGCTTTGACAAGAACACATTCGTGCAGGTCACAGAGCAGTGTCTCAAAGACCAGCCGGACGGAGTGATTATAGTTCCTACGACACTTGATGTGATGCGCGAGTTTACCGACATCTTGCACGATCAAGACATACCTTTCATACTCCTCGACTCATACATGCCGGATCTCAAACCGTTGTCATTCTATGGGCAGGACTCGTTTTTCAGCGGATATTTTGCCGGTCGCATGCTTATGCTGCTGGCAGCGAAAGAAAATGAGATAATGCTCATGAAACAAATGAAAAACGGCAACGTGGCGAGCAAGCAACAGGAAAACCGGGAGACCGGCTTCCGGCATTACATGCGGGATCATTTTCCCGAAGTAAAAATAACCGAGGTAAATCTTCCTCTTAACGAAGAGCGCGAACAATATGATGACATTCTCGACACATTCTTCAAAGAGCACCCTCATGTACATCATTGTATAACCTTCAATTCAAAGGCACATCTTGTCGGTGAGTTTTTACAGAAAAGCAACAGACGCAACGTGCAAATCATGGGATATGACATGGTCAATAAAAACGCTGAATGTGTAAAGCAAGGTTCTATTTCGTTCCTCATCGCACAACATGCCTACATGCAAGGCTTCTCGTGTATCGAGACTTTGTTTGAAGCCATTGTACTAAAAAAAGAAGTGACACCCATCAACTATATGCCGATAGAAATTCTCACAAAAGAAAACGTCGACTTTTACAGACGTCAACAGCTATGAACGCATATTCCATGAAATTCCCTACATCACCGCAGAAGACATATAAGCCAATGAGCAAAAAGCGTGACTTCACGGATAATGAATATCGATTCATGACAAACAATTATGATTTTTAATAACTTAAAATACCTACTAAAATGGAACAAACATTCATCAAAATCAATCCGGCCGACACCGTTGTTGTCTGCCTGCAACAAAAAAGCAAAGGCGACACCATCGAAATAGACGGCAAGACCGTCATCCTTAACCAGGACACCCCGGCGGGACACAAAGTCCTCATCACCGACACCCCCGAAGGAGCCGACATAATAAAATACGGATACCCGATAGGACACGCCTGCAAGCCTCTGAAAGCCGGCGACTGGGTCAATGAGAACAACTTGAAGACCAATCTATCGGGAACTCTCAAATATACATACAACCCCGTAAAGGAAACTCTTGATATCAAGGATGAAAAACGAACCTTCAAGGGATACATGCGTAAAAACGGTGAGGTTGGCACCAGAAACGAGATATGGATCGTGCCCACTGTGGGATGTGTCAACGGCATTGCCGAGAAGCTTGCCGGCAAGCTGCGCCATGAGACAGGCTGCGAAGGCATAGACGATATCTATGCATGGCATCACAATTACGGCTGCTCACAGCTCAGCGGTGACCACGAGAACACACGCAACGTGCTGCGTGACATCGCCCTACACCCCAATGCGGGCGGTGTGCTCGTGCTCGGACTCGGATGCGAGAACAACCAGCCGGAACTGTTTGAGCAGTTGCTCGGCGACTATGATAAAGAAAGAATAAAATTCCTCGTGACCCAAAAGGTTGACGGCGATGAGATTGAGGCCGGAATGGATATTCTGCGCAGTCTCTACGCCACGGCAAAGGAAGACAAGCGTGAGGATGTGAGTGTAAGCAAGTTGCGAGTGGGCTTGAAGTGCGGCGGTAGCGACGGTTTCAGCGGCATCACTGCAAATCCGCTCGTGGGCGAGTTTTCCGACTGGCTCGTGGCCCAAGGAGGAACATCAATACTCACCGAAGTGCCGGAGATGTTCGGTGCCGAGACTATTCTGATGAACCGTTGCGAGACCGCTGAACTGTTCGGCAAAACCGTGAGCATGGTAAATGATTTCAAAGAATACTTCCTCAGCCACGGCGAGCCCGTGGGCGAAAACCCCTCACCGGGCAATAAGGCGGGAGGCATATCTACCCTCGAGGACAAAGCTCTCGGCTGCACCCAGAAATGCGGACGCGCTCCCGTCAGCGGAGTGCTCAAATATGGAGAACGGCTCGACACCAACGGTCTAAACCTGCTATCTGCTCCCGGCAATGACCTGGTAGCCTCAACGGCACTCGCTTCCGCCGGATGCCAGATTGTACTTTTCACAACCGGCCGCGGCACACCGTTCGGCACATTCGTTCCGACAATGAAAATAGCTACCAACCCCACCCTGGCCGCCCGCAAGCCTAACTGGATCGATTTCAGCGCAGGCCAGCTCATCGAGGGCAAAACCATGCAGGAACTTGTACCTGAGTTCATCGACAAGATACTCGCTGTGGCAAGCGGAGAGAAAGCCCGCAACGAAATAAACGACTACCGTGAGATAGCAATATTCAAAAACGGTGTAACACTATAACGATTTGAACAAAGGTCTCATAGCATTAAGTCCGTTACTGGTATTCGTCACCTTGTATCTCGTCACCTCCATTGTGGCAGGTGATTTCTACAAGGTGCCGATTACCGTGGCGTTCATGGCATCATCGGTATATGCGGTAATCATAAGCCGAGGCAGGACACTGCGCCAACGCATCGACATTTTCAGCCGTGGAGCCGGCTCAGAACAGATGATGCTGATGCTGTGGATATTCATTCTGGCGGGAGCGTTCGCAAACAGCGCAAAGGTGATGGGAAGCATAGACGCCACCGTGAACCTCATGCTGACCGTACTCCCCGGAAACATGCTCCTGGCCGGTCTTTTTCTCGCGTCATGCTTCATATCCCTGTCTATCGGCACGAGCTTCGGAACCATCGTGGCACTCGCCCCGATTGCCTCAGGTCTGGCACATTCCACGGGAGCAAGCGTCCCGATGATGGTGGCAGTGGTTGTGGGAGGATCCTTTTTCGGCGACAACCTGTCATTCATTTCCGATACCACCATCGTATCCACATCCACTCAAGAATGCAAGATGAGCGATAAGTTCAAGGTCAACTCATTTCTCGTAATGCCGGCCGCGTTCCTCATTCTCATCATATACATACTACTCGGCAACAACATTAGCTCGCCTCAGAGTATCCCGGACGTGGAGTATACGAAAGTAATACCGTATATCGTAGTACTTATCACGGCTGTGTGCGGACTTAATGTCATGGCCGTTCTCGCCCTCGGCATATCGCTCACAGGACTCATAGGACTGCTCGACAACTCTTTCGACACCTACGGATGGTTCAAGACTATCGGCGACGGTATCACAGGCATGGGCGAGCTTATAATAATAACGATGCTCGCCGGAGGAATGCTCGAACTGATAAAAGTAAACGGTGGTATAGACTACATCATCAAAAACATGACGCGCCGCATATCCGGCAAGCGCGGAGCCGAACTGTCGATAGCGGCACTTGTAAGCATAGTGACCATGTGCACGGCCAACAACACGGTGGCAATCATCACCGTCGGCGGTATAGCCCGCCGCATAAGCCAACGTTTCGGCCTTGACAACCGCAAATGCGCCAGCATCCTCGACACCATGTCGTGCTTCACCCAAGGGTTGCTGCCATACGGGGCACACCTGCTACTGGCAGCCGGAATAGCCTCGACAAGCCCCATGAGCCTCATCCCATATCTTTATTATCCTTTCTGCACAGGTGCAGCCGCCGTACTTGCCATCATATTCAGATACCCGAAACGATACTCATGAAAACAATGCCGGTGATACAGCGAAACTTCTTCCGGCTCCTGCGCAGCGGAACTTTCGGAAGAAAAGACGAGCCATTGGAACCCATGTCCGAATGGAAATGGGACCGTCTGTGCCAACTGGCGCTCATGCACGGTGTAGGCGCACTCGTGGCAGACGGAATAAAAGCATACTCGGATGATTTTTTCTTGCGACTGTCGGACAGGCAAAAGGATAACTGGCATAGAATTACCGAAGAGACGGAAGAGCGAAACAAAGAGACAGACATGTGCCTGGCCGAGCTTTTCGACACGTTCAATCATGCCCACCTGCGCCCTATATTACTGAAAGGCCAGGGCTTCGCATCACTATACGACCGACCCGGCCACCGCTCGGGAGGAGACATAGACATATATTTCCCTTACAAACCGCAAGCGGAAAAGGCCGACGCATGGGCTATCGAGCATGGCACAGAAAAAGACGAGAGTGACAGAAACATGCTGAAATACTTCCGTCACGACATTAAGATAGAACATCACAAGCAAATGATGTATCTGACAAACACACTGCTCAACAGGCGCTTACAAAAGATTATAGATAGCGAAATACGATGCTGCGACTCCGCATACCGCATCATAAACGGAACGAAGATAGAGATCGTGCCTCACACACTGAGTCTTCTTATCATCATAGTTCGCATGGCACGCTATATCATGAACGAAGGCATCAGCCTGAAACAACTTATCGACTTCGGGATGTTTCTCAGAAAAGAAGGAGACAAGGTGGACTTCGTAAAACTGCAAAAATGGATCGGCAAACTGCAGCTGCAACACATGGCACTACTCGAAGGAGCACTTCTCGTAAAGCTGATGAAATTTGATGAGGATGAGCTACCGTTCATAAACTTCAAAAACGACACGGACACCACTACAATAACCGACGACATTTTCGACATGAACGGCAGCCATACAGTAGACTGGTTCTTTACCCAGGGCAAACATGTGTTCGTCACGACAAGCAACTCGAATGCCATGCTATGGCACATCCGTCACACCGCAAAATTCTTCAAATATTATCCAGCTGAGATTTTCACCAATTTCTTCGCTTCTTTTGCCCGCTCACTATCACGCATCGAGGAATAAAAAAATAAGGAAAAGCATACATAGACCGGCAAACGCCCTGTATCTGATGTAATAATAATATCATAAAAAAACGCCTTTAATTTTCCGCAAAATAGAAAATCAAAGGCGCTGTTTTACCCAAACATGTCTATAATTATGCTGTTTTCAAACACATAATTTACATATATTTAACACTGGCTACTACCTTTGGATACATTAGGGTGCTTGTAGCCTTGCATTCGGTTGCCAATTGGAAGATAACGGATTGCTAAACGCAACGCAACGAGCGGCTAAATGCAGACCAATAAGTATCCCGTTGCAAAGCGGGAAACAAACCCTCAACACCCAATAAGCAGTAATACACTGTATATCAAACACTTAACAAAACAACGTAAAATACACGTTTTTTTCGACCACTGGAGTTTTATTTCAAAACAACCGAGTATTCAAGAGGATTTTGTAAATATATCCAACCAATCAAACAGTCCGATAAGAGGATGTTCGTCACTGCACTATTTTCCTCATATTAAGCACACCTATCTTTCCGTCGGAAGTGATCTTCGCATCCACCTTGTAAGTACAGAAAGTCTCTTTCTCTGTGTCACTACGGTCTATCTTCATATCTACCGTGAACATCACGCCATACTCACGGCCTCCATCTGCCGTCTCCTGCTTGTTTATCTTCCAGTCACCATTAGGCCTGAATACAATCGAATTTATGTCTTCCGGCTCATGTATGCGTGCCATATAATCAAGGACATCGCTCTTCGTGGCATTTGCCTTGTGCAAGAAATCGTCCATTACCGGACTTACAGACGAAGTCAGCCCGACTTCGTCACCGGTGGCAAGAGCGTTGAAAAAAGCTGTGAATAACCGGCTTACCTCCGTCTTGTCTGTATCGTCCACACGTTTTGCCTCCATGCGGTCAAATCTGTCACGGGCCTCATCTACATACATTCCGTCCGCATGCGCGTCTATATAGTTCCTGTACGAATCGCGTGTATCTGTCTGTGTGGCCGAAATCCAGTCGAGAGAGTCTATCTTTATCTTTGCCTCCACATTATGCACACTTCCAGGATGCAACCTCATGTAACGCTCGAAAGCTGTTTTCGTTCCGTTTACAACCGCATCGGTCCACTCTGCGTCGATCTTGCCCAACCTGTCGAGACAGGCTTTCACCGAGTCGCGATGCTCTGCCGGAGCGTCCTCATACATGTCAAGATATGTCTGCAACACAGCCGGTTCTTCACTCGACACTGCATTCTCGTATGCCTCCAACTCATTGCGCTGCTGCTCGCCAGTATAAAAATACACGCCAACGAACACGGCTATCAGAACTATGACAAAACAAACGGTAAAAACAGTATACCCTGTTTTCTTTTTCTTCGGTGCATCAACCACACCGACAGATTCCACTGAATCATCCGATGACTGTGCACCTACATTGCCGGCACCATCATTTCGGGTTGCCTTGACGGTGTGCAACTGATGATGACAACCCGGACACAAGTCCAAATCATTAAAAACGACCTCTCCGCAATCGGGGCATTTCATCACCTTTCCGGCTATCTCTATGCCACAACTCGGGCACGTCTTGGCCATGTCGCTAACCTGATGGCCACACTCCGGACACTTTATTATTGCCATATTCTACTCTTTTGTTTTTTCCGAAACTTTGACATTATGCCTGTATCTGATTTCACGCAGGCCGTGATTTCCCATGAACCTGCTTTTATCCACATACCCGTTAACCCCGTTCAGGCTTCCTTTTCCGGTATACTGCCACATGGCTATATCCCGCTCGTCTGCCAATACCGGCTCACGCTCCGTGTACTGGGCTATCATCAGAAGATAGTCATCCACTTTTCCACACAGATGCTTGTTGTAAAAATTGGTATATGTATACAATAGTGGTTTCTGATGGTATGCTTCTTCCACAAGCCGAAGAAACTTAAAAAGCGAGTCGCAGAACTCATCTGTGCCGTATCCGCCGGTCGACTCTATATCTATCATAGGTATAAGGTCCTGTTCTCCCGGCAGACACTGTGTCTTGAAATTTTCCAACTGCTTGACCTGCTCGGTCTTCGGGCGGTAAAAATGATAGCTTCCCACTTTCAGTCCGTGCCTGTGGGCCAATTCTATGTTACGCTCATATCTCGAGTCTATCCTGTCACCGCCCTCAGTGGCTTTCAGGTACACGTATGCCATCTTGGTGTTTTCTCCCACCGCCTCCCAGAACACTTCTCCCTGATAGTGGCTCATGTCTATTCCGTGAACGTGTGTACAAGTATCCTCACACTGCTCGTAAAAATCCTGACCACGCATGTATAGGGACATTAAAAGCAGTAATATAATCGTCAAATATTTCATTATATGATAGCAAAATTAGGTTGCAAAGATACTAACTATTGACAAAATAAATGTAACTTTGCCGAAAAATATTAATATATGAAGTATTTATTAACCATGATTTGGGCTGTGTTTCTGCTCATATCATGCAACGATGATAATGAAATACCTAACAATCACAAGCCCCCGTCTGCCGCAAGGAAAACAGTGATTGTATATATGATAGCTGAAAACAATCTGTCCGGTAACGCCACTGCCGACCTGACAGAAATGGCAGCCGGGTCGAAGAACATTCCAGACGATGTAAACCTGGTGGCATTCGTAGACAATACAGACAGGAACAACCCTCCATACATCGCAAGAATTGCAGGCGGAAAGATATGCAAGAACACGGGATACAACAGTGCCGGAAATGAGTTTTATGCCTCTGACCCGCAAAAGATGAGCGAGATACTGAGCAGAATCATTACGGAGTATCCGGCGGAAGAATACGGACTGGTACTATGGGGACATGCAAGCGGATGGCTGATAGAACAAGACACGATAGCATACCGCACCGCTCATCAAGCCTCCCAAACGGTACGCAGGGCCTACGGATATGATACCGGTGCGGACATGGACGGAAATGGCGGACGAAAATGGATCAACATACCCACTCTCGCAAATGTTCTCGAAGGACTTCGAATACGATTCAAATTCATCCTCGCAGATATATGCAACTTCCAGTCGGCCGAAGTCGCATACGAACTGCGCAACACCGCGGATTTCATAATAGGATCACCGGCAGAAATACCGGCTATCGGCGCGCCTTACGACAAAATAGTGCCATTACTGTTCGGCACATCAGACGATTTCTATAAGAAAATCGTAGACACATATTTCGAACAAGAAGATTATTACGGCAATAAAGTGCCACTCTCTGTGATAAAGACAAACGAGATGGAGTATCTGGCCTACATCACAAACAGGATTATAGCACTGCTGCCGGAAGACGGAACGATAAAAACAGAAGATGCTATCTTTTATTATGGAGAACGTTCAAGAGCGGATGTTATCAAGATTCTAACCGATATAGACTGCATAATGAGCGGAAACATACGGTATGCCGAAGCATACGACGAATGGAAAGCACAGCTCAACAGAACGGTAGTGTACAAGAAATGGACGAGGAAATGGACCACGTCATACAATATTGATTTCGATTTCAAAGACGCGGAAGGCCTATATGGCGGAATGAGTGTCTTCGTGCCGCAAAAGATATATGACGACAGGGTTTTACGGTACGATTACAACAATGATATAAAACGGTTGGAATGGTATTATGCCGCCGGAATGGATTTTTATTATAATAAATCCATAAAAAAAGATATTGACAATATCTATTAGACATTTATTTCGTATCTTTGCATCCCACATATTTTATTATATGACGATGGCTTTGTGCCATGATATTTAGTAACTTTGCATTCACAAATACAAAAAACATAAGATTATTATGGTTGAGAAAAATTGCAGTGAAAACGAAGAGAAAAAAAGCTTGAGCTTCGTTGAACAGATGGTTGAAAACGACCTTGCGGAAGGGAAAAACGGAGGAAAAATACAGACACGATTTCCTCCCGAGCCAAACGGATATATCCATATCGGACACGCCAAGGCCATCTGTATGGACTTCGGAGTGGCGGAAAAATACGGCGGAGTATGCAATCTGCGCTTCGACGACACCAATCCTTCGAAAGAAGACACCGAATATGTTGACTCGATACTCAACGACATCAAGTGGCTCGGTTTTAAATGGGGCAACGTTTATTATGCATCCGACTATTTCCCACAACTTTGGGATTTCGCAATATGGATGATAAAAAACAATCTCGCATACATAGACGAACAGACATCGGAGCAGATTGCCGAACAAAAAGGCACTCCGACCACTCCGGGAAAGCCGAGTCCGTACCGTGACCGCCCGATAGAGGAAAGTCTCAAACTGTTCAACAAGATGAACACACCCGAGGCAGTGGAAGGTTCAATGGTACTGAGAGCCAAAATGGACATGGCAAATCCCAACATGCACTTCCGCGACCCGGTAATGTATCGCATCATCCACACTCCGCATCACCGCACCGGAACGAAATGGCACGCCTACCCGATGTACGACTTCGCACACGGACAGAGCGACTATTTCGAAGGTGTCACCCACTCTATATGCACGCTGGAGTTTGTTCCTCACCGCCCTCTCTACGACAAGTTCATAGACCTGCTCAAAGAGTCGGAAAACAAAACGGAAAACGAGACAGGCTACCGTCCGAGACAGATTGAGTTTAACCGCCTGAACATCACGTACACAGTGATGAGCAAGCGCAAACTTCACACTCTCGTGGACGAACATCTCGTA
The DNA here is from genome assembly GCF_002933775.1 of Prevotella sp. MGM1. Lineage (GTDB taxonomy): Bacteria > Bacteroidota > Bacteroidia > Bacteroidales > Bacteroidaceae > Prevotella. The sequence continues at coordinate 14,517 of NZ_BEWV01000136.1, read as the reverse complement.
AACGGATGGGACGACCCGCGAATGCCCACCATCTGCGGTATGAGACGACGCGGGTATTCATCAGAGAGCATAAGAAATTTCATACGCTCAATCGGTTACACCAAGTTTGACGCACTGAACGACTACGCACTGCTCGAAGCAGCCGTTCGAGATGATCTCAACAAGAGAGCTACACGCATATCGGCAGTGATAAATCCCGTGAAACTTATCATCACAAACTATCCCGAAGGAAAGACGGAAGAGATGGAAGCGGTGAACAATCCGGAAAACGAAGCCGAGGGAACCCATACCATCACGTTCAGCCGTGAACTGTGGATAGAACGGGATGACTTCATGGAAGACGCTCCGAAGAAGTTTTTCCGCATGACACCAGGAAAGGAAGTGAGACTCAAAAACGCCTATATAATAATGTGCACCGGATGCAAAAAAAACGCAAACGGGGAGATAGAAGAAATCTATGCCGAGTATGACCCGCAGAGTAAAAGCGGCATGGACGGGGCAAACAGAAAAGTGAAAGGCACGCTACATTGGCTAAGCGCAGGTCACTGTATGCCTGCCGAAGTGCGCCTATACGACAGACTGTTCAGCGTGGAAAATCCGTCGGCCGATGATCGTGACTTCCGAGAACTGCTCAATCCGAAATCACTGACAGTACTCAACAATTGTTATGTGGAGAGATTCATCACGGAAAAAAATGTCGGTGACTTCCTGCAATTCCAGAGAATCGGATATTTCACGATAGATAAGGATACCACAAAAGATAAGTTGATATTCAACCGCACAGTGGGACTTAAAGACACATGGGCAAAAATGAACAAATAAGGCCTCGAAGAATATTTAAGTAATGCAAATAGACGACGAATACTTCGACAGTAAAGAGTTTAAGGAAGTATTAAACTCATACGAAGAATCAATCGAATCGGGCGATACTCCCTTTATGGATGTTGACGATTTGGTTGATATTGCCGACTATTATAACTACAAAGGCAAAGCGGCAAAGTCTCGGGAAGCAATAGGGCTTGCGCTCGAATTGTATCCCGAGGCCGCATCGCCGCTCATATTCAAAGCATGCGAAGAATTGAGAAACGGCCGGATTGAAAATGCGGAAGAGCTTGCCGGCTGTGTCACAGATAAAGAAACACCTGACTATAAATATCTTGAAGCGGAAATATTGATAGCCAAAAACGAAATCGACAAAGCGGAAAAATTCCTTCATGAGTATTTCATGACCGTTGAACCGGATGATTACGACGATTTTGTACTTGACATAGCAAACATATACATAGACTATGGAATAAACGACAAGGCATATCAATGGATGACGCGGGCAAAAAATCATCACAGTTCCGACTATAAGGAACTTATGGCAAGGGCACTGTTCGGAATGGGAAAATTCAGCGACAGCGCCGATATTTTCAATGAGCTTATTGATGAAAATCCGTATTCCAAGAACTATTGGAATGCCTTGGCCAGCGCACAGTTCATGGAAGAGAAGTTCAGCGATGCCATAACGAGCAGCGAATATGCGATTGCCATCGACCCTACAGACCCCGACGGACTGATAGCCAAGGCCAACGGCCTGTACCGTCTTGGTAATTATGAAGAGGCATTGAAGTATTATGAAAGATATTGCGACGTGGTTCCCGATGACGAATTCGGATGGCTAAACACTGGTACATGCCTCGCATATCTTGATTTATATGACAAAGCAATAGAGGCCCTGCTTAAAGCTGAGGCCGCGGCACAGTCCAGTTCACCATACAGAGTGCAGATTTATCATGAACTCGCTTTTGCGTACAGCGCAAAAAAAATGCCAGACAAAGCGCTGGAAGTCCTCGACAAGACAAAAAGCATTGACTGCAATCATGCCGATATAGACGTGCTTAAAGGACATATATTACTGGAAAACGGCAGATTGGAAGAGGCGGAAGACATATACAAACAAGCAATCATAAAATCTGAGAGCAATCCCGAGATTGTATTACGCATCACAGTATCATTATACGATAACAAATACATCGAAGCGGCATACAATATGTTCAAAAAGTTATTTGAAGTAACGGAAGACGGTTTCAATCAAGGATACGCATATATGGCACGTTGCTGCTGGGATATGAAAAAAGCGGATGAGTTTTTATACTATCTTAAAATTGCAGTAAAACGTAATCCAAAAGAAGCGGAAAACGTGCTTTCAAATATCTTCCCGAAAGATATCAAGCCTGAGAATTATTTTGATTACATGATTAACAAATTAAATATTAAATAATAGAATGAATATTATCTCGACACTGTTAGACAACCTTAATTACGGAACGATTCTCTTTTTAATGTTCATCGAAAGCAGTGCCATACCTTTTCCGTCGGAGGTAGTGGTGGCACCAGCGGCATATCATGCCGCGGCAGGTGAATTGGATATTTTTCTTGTAATACTATTTGCGACCATCGGAGCTGACCTTGGAGCTACCGCAAATTATGTTGCCGCTTATTTTCTCGGCAGACCTATAATATACAGATTTGTCAACAGCAGATGGGGAAAGATGTGCTTACTGAATCAGGAGAAAGTGGAAAAAAGCGAAAAATACTTTTATGATCACGGCACGGTAGCGACACTGACCGGAAGACTGCTGCCTGTAATAAGGCAATTAATATCCATTCCGGCCGGACTGGCAAAGATGAACTATTGGAAATTCCTGCTCTATACAACAATAGGAGCCGGTTGCTGGAACGGCATATTAGCCGCACTCGGCTGGTATCTGCATTCGATCGTTCCGGAAAACGAACTCAATGATAAAATATCGGAATACTCACATCAGATTCAATTATTCATTATTGTAGCGTTTATCATCGCCGTAGGTTACTTCGTAATTAAAAGAATGATGAGCAAACGCGGCAAATCCACCAAATAACAATTAAACAAATTAATCATTATGGCAGCCAACAACAATCACTTGGTTATCATGGCAGGCGGCGTAGGCAGCCGTTTTTGGCCCATGAGCACAACGGACAATCCGAAACAGTTTATCGATGTCCTCGGTGTGGGAAAATCGCTGTTACAGCTCACGGTAGAGAGATTTAAAGATATATGCGACCATGACAATATATGGATTGTAACCAACGAGAAATATATTGGCATCGTGAAAGAACAGCTTCCGGATATACCCGAAAGCAACATTCTTTGCGAACCGTGCAGAAGAAACACAGCACCATGCATCGCTTATGTAAGTTGGAGAATAAAATCGAAAGACCCCAAAGCCAATATCGTGATTTCGCCAAGCGACCACATTGTCACAAACACAGCGGAATTCACACGTGTAATCTCCGGATGCATGAAGTTCACGAGCGAGAACGACGCCATAGTCACGCTTGGAATAAAACCTTCACGTCCTGAAACTGGCTACGGATACATACAGGCCGACCTGTCTTCAAGTTCACTGAGAAACAAAGAAATATACAAAGTAGACTCTTTCCGTGAAAAGCCCGATCTGCAAACCGCACAGCAATATATACAGAAGAAAAACTATTTCTGGAATGCAGGTATCTTCATTTGGAACGTAAACACTATCGTAAACGCATTCAGAGTATACCAGCCAACCATGGCAAAAATATTCGAATCGCTTATACCTGTATACAATACGGATAATGAGCAAAAAGAAATCAACCGGCTGTTTCCTGAGTGTGAGAACATATCAGTGGATTACGCTATAATGGAAAAGGCCGAAGAGATTTTCATCTGTCCGGCAGATTTCGGGTGGAGCGATCTCGGCACATGGGGATCCCTACTCACACAGACAAAGAAAGACCTATACGGAAACAGTTGCATAGGAAAAGACATAAACCTGTTTGAGACACACAACTGCATGATCCACACCATGCAGGAAAAGAAAGTGGTCATCCAAGGGCTCGACGGCTATATCGTGGCGGAGAACAACGACACTCTCCTTATATGTAAACTATCGGAAGAACAACGCATAAAACAATTCTCAGGACAGAATTAAACAATATCAACAGAATAACAATCAACAAAGCATTATGAATAAAAAAGTCGCATTAATCACAGGTGTCACAGGCCAGGACGGCTCTTACCTGTCTGAATTTCTAATAAAGAAAGGATACGATGTACATGGCATCATCCGCCGCAGCTCTGTAGATTACAGAGAACGGATTGCCCACCTTGAGGGTCATCCGCAGTTCCACCTGCACTATGCCGACATGGGTGACTCGATGTCTCTCGTGAAAGTGGTTGGCAAAGTACAACCGACCGAGATTTATAACCTTGCCGCCCAAAGTCACGTCCAGGTATCGTTCGATTCTCCTGAGTTCACCGCTGATGTTGATGCCACCGGCGTTCTTCGCATTTTGGAAGCCGTTCGAGCCAATCATCTCGAACAAACATGCCGTATCTATCAGGCATCCACATCCGAACTGTATGGAAAAGTAGAAGAGGTACCGCAAAACGAGAACACACCTTTCCACCCGTACTCTCCCTATGCCGTGGCAAAACTCTACGGTTTTTGGATTATCAAGGAATACCGGGAAGCATACAACATGTTCTGTTGTTCGGGAATACTATTCAATCACGAGTCTGAACGCCGTGGCGAGACTTTCGTCACACGCAAGATAACCCTTGCCGCAGCACGTATCGCGCAAGGAAAACAAGAGAAATTATATCTCGGCAACCTGTCGTCACTTCGCGACTGGGGATATGCGAAAGATTATGTGGAGTGCATGTGGCTGATTCTTCAACACGACACCCCGGAAGATTTCGTAATAGCCACGGGCGTACAGCACTCGGTACGTGAGTTCTGTCAATACGCTTTCAGGGCCGCAGGAATAGAACTGGAATTCAAAGGCGAAGGAATGGACGAGAAAGGGTACGACATCAAGACAGGCAAATGCCTCATCGAGGTGTCACCCGACTTTTACAGACCTACCGATGTCGTCAATCTTTGGGGCGACCCCTCAAAAGCCAAGAAAGAACTGGGCTGGGATCCGATGAAGACCACGTTTGAAGAGCTCGTCAACATAATGGTAAAGCATGACATGCAGAAAGTGGCGGCAGACCACGTGGCCAGCGTCATGAGAACAAACCTTGCCGAATATCTTGAAAAAGGAGTCGTGAAATAATGTTGGACAAGAACAGTAAGATATATATTGCGGGACACCACGGGCTTGTGGGTTCCGCAATTTGGAATAACCTGCATGCAAGAGGCTATAAAAATCTCATCGGCAGATCGCATAAAGAGCTCGACCTCACCGACCAGAAAGCCGTAAAAGAGTTTTTCGACAGTGAAAGGCCTGATGCCGTCGTGCTTGCGGCTGCATTCGTAGGCGGAATAATGGCAAACTCATTATACCGCGCCGACTTCATCATGCAAAACATGATGATGCAGTGCAACGTCATTGGAAACGCCTACTCACACGGTGTGAAGAAACTCCTTTTCCTCGGTTCAACGTGCATATATCCCAAAAACGCACCGCAACCGATGAAAGAAGACGCCCTCCTGACATCGCCACTCGAATACAGCAACGAGGAATATGCGATAGCAAAGATTGCCGGCTTGAAGATGTGCGAGAGCTATAACCTGCAATACGGCACGAACTACATCGCCGTAATGCCGACCAACCTCTACGGGCCGAATGACAATTTCCACTTGGAAAACAGTCATGTGATGCCGGCAATGATGCGAAAAGTGTATCTGGCGAAACTCATACACGACAACAATTGGGACGCCATCAAGACTGACATGGACAAGCGGCCGGTGGAAAGCGTCACTGGCAGCAACACAAAAGACGATATACTCGCCGTGCTCGCAAAATACGGTATCGGAGATAACAAGGTCGTACTATGGGGCACCGGCACTCCGCTGCGCGAGTTCCTGTGGAGCGAAGACATGGCGGATGCCAGCGTTCACGTGCTGCTCAACGTTGATTTCAAAGAAATCATAGGCATAGAAAAATACTCATCTGTATTCCACGGAGCATCTGTCGACGGCGATGTAGACCGCAACAACAGCGAAGGGCGTGGCGGGGCGATACCGGCACTCGGCGAGATACGCAACTGCCACATCAATGTGGGCACAGGAAAAGAGCTTACCATACGCGAGTTATCGGAACTCGTGGTGAAAACGGTGGGCTTCGAGGGAGTCATTGAGTTTGACAGCTCTAAACCGGACGGCACTCCCCGCAAACTGATTGATGTCGAAAAACTGCACTCTCTCGGCTGGACACACAAGGTTGAGATTGAGGACGGAGTGCAAAAACTCTTCGATTGGTACAAAGACAGTCTGAAATAGCACCGGCAAAAGATTTATTTACGCATAAGACGAAAGTCCTGTCGCAAAGGTTATATCAACCAAGACCACTGTGACAGGACTTTTTTATTAACGAAAAATAATAAAAAAACGGAACAAGAAAACTCTAAGCCCATGTTGCATGACAACAACAAGAAGTTGCCGTTGTCCGTTTTTTTATGATCTTTGCATACTGATGAACGGCTATTAATGGTCTGACGAAATGAAAACGCAGCTTTACAAACATATCATACACATACTATATACTGTGTCGGCTGTTGCTGCCATGTCGTTATTGCATGCATGCACCAACTACGAATATTGCCGGGATTTGCTCACGGCAGACAGCATCATGGCCGAAAATCCCGAAAAAGCGGTATCCATGCTCGACTCGATGAGAGCCGAAATGCCGGCAGCTCCGGAGCATGAACGGATGTTATACGAGTTGCTGCGCGTCAAAGCTGCCGACAAGACATACATAACTCATAAGTCGGACAGCACAATAATGAAACTCGTAGACTACTACGAGAACGCCGGCGACACACGCTTTCTCCCCGAAGCATACTACTATGCCGGAAGCATATACCGTGATTTGAACGACGCTCCACGCGCCATCGATTTCTATCAAAAGGCGGAAGATAAATTAAACAAAAACAGAAACTACCGGCTTTTAAGCAATATAAACGTACAGAAGGATATATTTTCAGCAAGCAATATCTTTACAAAGAAGCCCTGCAAGCACATCTCAAGGCATATAAATACGACAGTCTGTTGAAAGACACCGTAAATATTATATATAGTTTAATATCTTTGGCAAAGATACGAAATTTTGAAGCGGAATGCAAGTTTTAAGGAAAAAACCGGTAACTTTGTTCTTTTCAAAGCGACAATGACAACAGACACACACTACAATGACTTCGGGACATGGATACGCTCAAAATTCCCGTTCAAAGTACAGAAAATATCCATCGACGCCGGATTCTCCTGCCCCAACAGAGACGGGCTTACAGGCCATGACGGGTGCATATTCTGCGACAACCGGACCTTCAACCCGTCGTATTGCGACAAGAAAGACTCGATAAAGCTGCAACTCGAAGAGGGAAAGAAGTTTTTCGGAAGGAAATATCCCGACATGAAATATCTGGCTTATTTCCAGGCATATACGAATACTTATGCCCCTGTGGACAAGCTGAAAGAGCTGTATGAAGAGGCGCTGGGCACGGAAGATGTGGTGGGAATAGTAATCGGCACGCGCCCCGACTGCATGCCCACAGAACTGCTCGACTACCTGGAACAGCTCAGCCGGCAGACATTTCTCATCGTGGAATACGGCATAGAGTCGGCCAACAACGACACCCTGAAGCAGATAAACAGAGGCCACACGTTTGAATGCGCAAAGGAAACGATAGAGAGAACGGCAGAAAGAGGGATAACAACCGGCGGACATATCATCATAGGACTGCCTGGAGAAGACCGCGCCGAAAGTCTCAGACAAGCACCTTTAATATCGGACCTGCGTCTCGACATTCTTAAAATTCATCAGATGCAGATAATAAAAGGAACAAGACTGGCCGATATTTACGATAAAAAACCGTTTCATCTTTACACTGCCGGGGAATACGTAACACTTATATCGGAGTATATCAGTATGCTGAGAAGCGACCTGATACTGGAAAGATTTGTGTCGCAATCGCCCAAAGAACTGCTCGTCGCCCCGCAGTGGGGATTGAAAAACCACGAGTTTACCAACCTTCTGAACAATCATCTGAAAAGGAATAACATATTTCAGGGGCAAAAACATTACGGTCAATAGGTCGAGATATACGCACAATTGTCATGTCTGAGCAACTGTTCCAGAGTCACCTGCCTGTTCTTGTGCATGTATTTCTCCACCTTTGACACACATTTGCCTCCAAATACATTCCGCCTGACAATCTTGTTCGTCACCCACTGTATTTTCCCTATGTGCATATCATGAAGAGCATGGGATGTATCTTCCTCTGGAGAAACGGGAAAAAGACTGAGAACATAGAACATAACGCAATCAGGAACAATCATCGAGCGCACCATATGCTTGCGTTGCGACTCCGGATAATACTTATAATAAACAGGATACTTGGTACCCAAGTACTTATCCAGACATATGCCTATCATCCCATTGTTTACCACAATACTTTGGTCAAAAGCACCTATCTGGGTGTAGATTAAAGGTATCTTCATGTCTGGAAGTATGCTTTTCAAACGTCCGAAAGCATCTGACAAATCTTTGTCTATATCAGTCATATCGGCATATTGCTCCCCAACCTCACCCAAAACACCTTGGAGCGTGCTGTCCTGATAGTAATTCAAAAATCTGGCGTTTATCTGCGGCTCATTCACATAACCAATCCTCAACACATCCTCAATCAAAGTACATGTCTGCATTGGATATCCGGTATTCATCTGCTGCAATGCGGAAAAATCCCCTGTAGTGAGATATTTTGTCTCCACTTTGTCATATCGCTCCACCCGCAACAGCAAATCCGTATCACTGTCTCCCCATTTCATCTTCCACTCGCAACCTACACAAGTGAATAAAACGATAAGCAATATATAATATATCCTATGCACCTGATATTTGATTTCTATTCCTGGCTAAATCGTAAAGCTACCGCAAATATAGTAAAAAAATATTAAATACGGCACAATCCGCCGCTTTTTTAAAAGACATCGGCACCCGATTAAAATTTATGAAACCGAAAAATAGTAGTACATGCCAATACGTGGCATGTCAAGACTATGATTGTTACATACAGTTCAGATTGCAGGATCTACCATAATATCATTATGGATATATACGTTTTCCCATTTGCGAATCTCAGTCTTACAACATAAATAAAATAAAAAACTTTAAGAAACATTAGATAATACAAAAGTCACTAACAATCCACTATTCTGACACAAAACACCCAAACCAGTAAAATACTATATTAAGTTTAAAATATTACTTGTCTTCAACTCTAAGACTATAAATAAAACTAATTGTAGGCAAATGATAAGATATTAATGCTGAGTTGAACGGTTGTTTTCCTGTTCCTCATATATGATTTACATACATCGGGGAACGAGAATTGATGAAAACCGGCATTTATAATCTGCTATGATATTGCTCTGTCCGTATTATATCATAAGGAAACAAGTTTTTTATTATGCGGGTAGATATACGAATAAAAAAATCATTAACAAAGAAGTAAGCTAAAAAAAGTGAAAAAAGAACATACGAAACCTATTCCATTGTTTATTTCCGCAAAAACGAACAGGCTTTTCAAGCTATTTTCCTTAACTTTGTATTCTGATTAATACTAACTATTAAAGCATTTTATATAATTATGAAAAGAACTTTTCTTGTGACTGCATTGCTGACCGTCATGGCATCGGCGACAATGGCACAAAAAACATTCGACGTGAATGTAATCAACAAATCAAAGACAGACCGTAAGGCCGTTCCGGTGGTCTTGGACCTCAAAAAATACGGCATGGACGTTAAATCAGCCTTGGTACAGAGCGACGGCACTGAGATACCGTCTCAACTCGATGATCTGAACGGCGACGGAATATTTGACGAGTTGTGCTTCATAACAGACATAAGCAAGAAAAGCGAGCTTAAGTTCAGCGTGCGACTGATGCCGGACGGCAAGCCCCGCGAGTACAAGCCGCAGGTATACGCCGAGATGCTGATGTCAAACAAAAAGGTGAAAAGTTCCAACAAGCAGAACCTTTACATTAGCAGCCTGACCGTAGACAACGGCACGAACCCATATTGGATGCTTCATCACCACGGCCCGGCATTCGAAAATGAAATGGTGGCGTACAGGATATACTTCGATCACCGCCAGACAGTAGACATATATGGCAAATACAAGAAAGGACTGGAACTGAAAGAGACACAGTTCTACCCCGACAAGGCTCAGAAAGCGGCCGGTTTCGGAGATGACATCCTGTGGGTCGGCGAGACACTCGGACTGGGAACGCTGCGCGGATGGAACGGCAACGCGCCCCAAATGCTCAAAGACGTAGACCACAGAACATTGCGCCTAGTGGCACGCGGACCGTTGCGCACCATTGTAGAAGTCATAGACAAAGGATGGAATACTATGAACCCGGGCAAAGACAAAATAGACATGACAATGAGATATACGCTCTACGCCGGAAGACGCGACTGTTTCGTGGACGTGAAGTTCAACAAACCGGTGCCGGAATACCAATTTGCCACCGGTATCATAAACGTTAAAAACTCGGTTGAGATGAGCGACAACAAAGGTCTGCGCGGTTGCTGGGGAACAGACTGGCCCGTATCCGAGAAAGACTCGGCCGGCCACAAGCGCGAGACCGTGGGTCTCGGCATCTGCATTCCTGCGGCAAACGTGATAAGCGAACTGCCCGCAAACAAGGACAACTACCCATACGTCATCGGAAACGCAACAGACGAGTTGCACTACAACATAACCTTCGGCTCTGCCAACGAGACTTTCGGTTTCCACAGTGCCGACGCATGGTTCGAGCATCTGAAAGCGTGGAAGAAAGAACTTGAAACTCCCATAGAAATCAAATGACAAGGAAAGAAAAGAGATTTATCCCGAAATATGAATTCGAGAAATACCATTATTATAAGGTACTTCAAGCCTCGATAATTCTGGAATAAAATCCACACGGACACAAATAAACGTATCTTGAACGTTTTAATACACAAGTACCGGACAATTAATTCAATAGGTCAAATCATAATGATTTGGCCTATTGAATTAATCCTGTTGAATATCAAACTCATACATAGGCGGGAACACCACACTAAATATAGTGGCATGTAGGAACCGGACAATTATATTTCACTAAAACAAGGTGTTAAATCCGTAATTCCATTATCATAAACCATCGGCAGTTTCCCACTATCCATCAGCCATGGGCAAATCGGAAAAACGCTTATATCCTTTAACATAATACTGCCAAAGAATAGAGAAATCAAACCTGCCTGGTATTTTTTTCACCATACATGCTTCCATTATGTGTTCCCTTTCGGCCTTGAAATCCTTTTTCCACCTGCCAAACTCCCTGCGGGCACGCAGCACGGCCATAAAATCCTTGGGACTGCGCTTCAGCAGCAACATCTCGAACGCCGCCAGATAGTCGAGTAACATACGAATACGCATCACACGTCTGATCTCTGCTTCCGGCAGACATTTATACAACATGGTAAGGTTATTCCTGAAATTAAGGTATGTCTTCATCGGATTACTCTTTGGAAGCGTTCCTCCACCCACATGATATACCTTGCTTTCCGGAATGCAATATATCCCCTTTCCGAGCATACGAAGACGCCAACACAGGTCTATCTCCTCGTTATGGGCAAAGAACCGGCCGTCAAGACCGCCAACAGTATTATAATCGTCGGCCCTCACCATCAACGCCGCTCCCGTGGCCCAAAAAATCTCAATATTGCCGTCATACTGCCCTTCATCACGCTCCACGGTGTCAAATATGCGTCCGCGACAGAAAGGATAGCCATACTTATCTATAAATCCGCCGCTCGCGCCGGCATATTCAAAAGCTCCCCTGTCGCATATGGACAGTAACTTGGGCTGGCATGCCGCAACATCAGGATGAGAATCCATGAAAGTGACAAGAGGACGAAGCCAGTTTTCCGTCACTTCAATATCTGAGTTGAGCAACAGATAGTACTCTGCATCTATCCCGGCCAAAGCCTTGTTATATCCCTCGGCAAAGCCCCAGTTTTTTTCAAGTTCTATTATCCTGCATTCGGAAAACTCATTGCGTAAAAGAGTCAACGAGTCATCGGAAGACTTGTTGTCGGCCACGTATACCGACACCCCATCTCCCGAATTTGCCAACACGGAAGGAAGATATTTCCTCAGCATATCAGCCCCATTCCAGTTGAGTATCACTATAGCTATTTTGTCCATATCCCATCAACCTTTAAGGCCGTTTTATCATGATTAAAATCACCAAGTCTCACTCTCATCAGCATATTGTCATATTCCGGCCTGGCATCGGCTGGAGAAAGCTCGACACGCACATAATTATCAGTAAACCCATGCATGGCTTTTCCACGAGGAGCTTTCTCAAACAAAACTTCGACCTCACGGCCTATATAACGCGAATAAAACGAACGGGTTTTCTCTTCCGACAGTTCGAGCAAACGCTTGCTACGCAGCTTCTTGGTTTTGTCGTCCACTATATACGGGATGCTCAAAGCCGATGTCCCAGGACGCTCGGAGTATGGAAACACATGCAACTGTGTCACATCAAGTGATTTCAGAAAACAGTAAGTTTCCTCAAAACACTCAGGAGTCTCCCCTCTGCATCCCACCATCACGTCTACCCCAATGAATGCGTCCGGCATGGCCTGCTTTATCTTAACTATCTTATCCGCAAACAATGAGGTGTCATAATGACGGTGCATGAGTTTCAGCACCGTGTCACTGCCACTCTGCAACGGAATATGAAAATGAGGCATAAAAGCCCTGCTCGACGCACAATAGCCGATAAGTTCGTCTGAAAGCAAATCCGGTTCAAGGCTGCTTATCCTGAAACGTTTTATTCCATCAACTTTATCCAACGCCATGACAAGATCTGTGAAACTCTCGCCTGTCGTCTTGCCGAAATCTCCAATGTTCACACCCGTAAGCACAATCTCCCGCCCCCCGTCACGGGCAGCTTCCTCCGCTTGTGCCACAAGAGAGGCCACCGAGGGATTACGACTGAACCCTCGGGCATACGGAATGGTGCAGTAAGTGCAGAAATAATCACATCCGTCCTGCACTTTCAGGAAATATCGTGTGCGATTGCCACGCGAACAACTTGGGGCAAAACTCTTTATCTCTTTTGTCTTAACTCTATGAAAACGGTGAAGACTCTCACACCCAGTATCACTCATAGCCAACCTACCACTCCACGCTTCAGATAGAAACTGTATAAGATTGGCTTTCTCATTTGAGCCAAGCACAAGATCCACGCCATCTATCTTGCTGACCGTCTCCGCCTCCAACTGTGCATAGCATCCGGTCACAACGACAAACGCGCCCGGATTGTTTCTCACAAGCCGGTGAATGGCCTGCCTGCATTTATGGTCTGCCACCTCTGTGACCGAACATGTGTTTATAAGACATAAATCAGCTTGTTCCCCCTTCTTCACCGTGCATACTCCCATATCCTGCAACATCTTACCAAATGTGGATGTCTCGGAGAAATTCAACTTGCACCCCAAAGTGAAATAAGCCGCTTTTTTGCCTTGAAAAGCTGATGTATCTATCATATATATAAAATAATGTATATCTTAAATCCTGTCGATGGGTCATTTAACCAAGACAAAGATACGCATTTTTTACCAATCAACATATAAATGATACTATTTATCACAAACAATCACAAATACATCTTTTTTAACACTTCACAATACACTGATTTTCAGCGTATTACTAAAAAGTTACAACTACAGGCATAAAAAAGTCATAAAAAAACAAACAACGTATCAAAAAAATGTATACCTTTGCAACGTTTTAATAAACAAATGATTGTTTTACAGAAATTAAAAAAGCAAAGAAAATGAAAAAATTAGTATTTATGTTTGTAGCTGTTGCAGCTATCTCTTTCGCATCTTGTGGTAACAAAACAAATCAGGCTGCTCCCGTAGATTCTGATACTGTTGTTGTTGACGTTGATAGCGCTGCTGTTGATACAGTTGCCGCTGATACAGTTGCCGCTGATACAGTTGCTTAATTGTTAGCTACAAACTAACTAAGAAAGAACAGAGAATCCGCTGAGTAGATGATACTCGGCGGATTTTTTTTATACCCGAGAACCCATTACCATCCACAAGACGAACTCTTCTTAACAGCAAGACAGATACTTATTCATCGGACAAAAAATCCTAATTCAAGACCCCCAAAATACTTCTACCAAGATTAAGAGTACCCCTTTTATAAATCAGAAGCATCGTATCCTAGCCTGAAGACAAATCACCAAATCCAACAGTACCGGCTTATGCCTATATATAATTTATCGAATTTCCTCTCATTGAAAATGATTTCTGCAAGCAAATATAATTCATTAAAGACCGGGAAATAAATATCAGACTATAACAATACAGGTCATATCATAAAAAAAGTAGACAAAATCAGGGTCAGCGGATTTTTCCGGTGGGCGGGAGAGAGTATCAAGAGTATAATGTGGC
>NZ_BEWV01000135.1 GCF_002933775.1 Prevotella sp. MGM1 | reverse complement strand
ACACAAGGCGTGGTGTGGCTCGACAAAGATGTAATGGGCGGAATATCAGGATTCATCAGCACATTCTGCGCCATAATAAGCACTGTGCTGACACTGCTTGTGATGTGGCACTTCATCCGTTTCATCAAAAACATAAACCGACAGGAGATATTCACATGGAAGAACGTGAACCTGTTGGAAACCATGGGCGGACTGCTCATAGCCGCATCGGCGCTAAACCTCATATACTCTTGGATACAATGCTACACGATCTCACAGGCATTCGCCGTGGAAGGACGCATAATAGACTGGCTCAGTCCGCTGTGCAGCAGCAACATCATACTCGGAGTGCTGGCCTGCATCATAGGCGAGGTGTTCGCCATGGGACTGAGGTTGAGGGAGGACCAGGAACTGACAATATAACAAAAATAGCAATATACAGAAGAATAGAAAAGACAATGCCGATAATAGTTAATCTCGACGTGATGATGGCAAGACGCAAGGTATCGCTCGGCGAACTGGCGACAGCCGTGGGAGTGACACCCGCCAACCTGTCTATCCTGAAGACAGGCAAGGCAAAGGCCGTGCGATTCTCCACGCTCGAAGCCATCTGCAAGGCGCTCGACTGCCAGCCGGGAGAGATATT
Source organism: Prevotella sp. MGM1 (assembly GCF_002933775.1). Lineage (GTDB taxonomy): Bacteria > Bacteroidota > Bacteroidia > Bacteroidales > Bacteroidaceae > Prevotella. The sequence continues at coordinate 411 of NZ_BEWV01000135.1, read as the reverse complement.
GGAATATAAATAAATAGGATACACTAATAATTAACCAAACATTTGAAAACAATGAAAAAATTAATCGTTATCGCATTCGCTGCGTTCTGTTCGTGGACAGCCGGTGCACAACAGATGCCCGGATTTCCGATGGACCCCGCAGTGCGTTACGGCAAACTGGAAAACGGACTGACTTACTACATCCGTCACAACGAGGAGCCGAAAGACAGGGCAAGTTTCTACATCGCGCAGAAAGTGGGCGCGGTGCAGGAAGACGACAACCAGCGCGGCCTGGCTCACTTCTTGGAGCACATGTGCTTCAACGGAACGAAAAACTTCCCCGGCAACAAGGTCGTGGAATACTGCGAGACTATCGGAGTGAAGTTCGGATACAACCTGAACGCATACACAGCGGCAGACGAGACTGTGTAT
>NZ_BEWV01000134.1 GCF_002933775.1 Prevotella sp. MGM1 | reverse complement strand
CGTCGGGCGACGAGCCGCTCACGTTCACTATCATATTGGTGTCTATATGCTTTATCTGCGGATAAATGTATTCACAGAAGTAGTCTGCCCCTTTGTTTTGCAGCCCCACGCAGTTGAGCATTCCGTGAGCCGTCTCGGCCATGCGGGGATAGTCGTTGCCCTCACGGGGATTGAGCGTTGTTCCTTTCACGATGATGCCGCCGATGCCGTCGAGAGGCACGAAATCGGCGAACTCAATGCCGTAACCGAACGTTCCGGAGGCTGTCATCACGGGATTTTTCAGTTCAAGCCCGTCACTTATCTTCACATTTAAAGCTGCCATAATAGTTTTTTTATGTTAAACACCGGCCCGGCCTTGCATACGCAGAGGTTGCCGGCCACAGTTTTCTCCACGCAGCAAAGGCAAGCCCCGATGCCGCAAGCCATAGTATTCTCCAAAGACACCTCGCACTCAATGCCCTCACCGTGCGCATATCGGGCCACGGCCATCATCATCGGCTTAGGACCGCACGTGGCGATGCGGTCAAAACGCTCGGCCGTGAGCACGGAGTGATTGGTGACGAAACCTTTTTCCCCGGCCGACCCGTCTTCCGTGGTGACGCACACACGACCGTACTTAGCGAACTCGCCAATCATGAGCAAGTCGGCGGCACGGCGCGCACCGAGCAGAAAAACAGGCTCGCAACCCATGCGGCGCATCTCGGCACCCATATACAGAAGCGGAGCCACACCGACACCGCCACCCACGAGGAGCACCCGTTCGGCCTGAGTATGGGGCATGGTGAAACCGTTTCCGAGCGGAAGCACACAGTTCAACTTGCAACCGGCACTCACACAGCCTATCGCCCTGGTACCGTCGCCAATCATGGCTACAAGCAACCACAGCTCATTGGCATCCCTGTCTACAAAATTTATTGATATAGGGCGGCGCAAATAAGTGTCGGCCGTACCGTCGGCACGTACCTCCACAAATTGCCCCGGCCGCATGTCGGGCAGCGGTTTGTCATCTGTCAGCCGTATAAGCACATACTTTTCACTGACCTTCTCCACTGCCCTGACCGTAAGGTCGAGAATGCATTTCTTCATATTTTCTGTTTCAAATTATGGTCTTTTCATCATTGGTAATTCCAACCCGGATGCTCCCTGCCTGCATTTCAGCATACCGGAACCCAACAGGGCGTATTCAAGGATAGCACAAATCGAGAGCCGCCAAACAGGAGCTCTGCCATATCAAATACCAGCAAAGTAGCATATCCGCACTGTTTTACGCCTGCAAAGATACTATTTTTTTATCAGCAAGACGATATATTAATAATGTATTTACACCTGTCTGACAATAAAAAACACATGACTTCCGGTCTTATTCGGGAGACTGTAAAACCACGCTTTTATTAGGACTATACGGCATCCCTATCCCCAAAGATCCTAAATAATGATTATAATTAAAATTTTTCGGCAGGTTGGACATTTTGGGGTGATGGATTGCATAGCAAAAGTGCTGAGTGG
>NZ_BEWV01000133.1 GCF_002933775.1 Prevotella sp. MGM1 | reverse complement strand
AACGAAGAGTAGAAGTCATATCACTTGACGGTAAAACCAATCTTTGCCAATTGCTTGCGTATTTCGTCTTCGAGCGTGTGTGACTGTGCGAACAAATCAGAAAGTTCGGAAGTAAGACGCTCCATCTTTTCTTGGAAAGGTTCACCGTCTTCCTCAACCTCGGCAATTCCAACGTAACGTCCTGGAGTGAGGATAAAGTCTTGTTTCTCTATATCCTCAATCGTGGCAATCGCAGAGAATCCCTTTTCGGTTTCAAGCGTTCCTGCACGGAACTGCTCGAAAGTATCAGCGATACGTGCTATGTCGTTGCCATGATCCTCCGTTTCTTCCCCACAAGAGAGTTCACGGTGTGTACGGTCTTTCATATAGCCCATGTTACGAGCATCTATGAAAAGCGTCTTGCCCGGTTGTGCTTTGCTCTTTGTTAAGAACCATAAGCAGCATGGAATCTGAACATTATAGAACAGTTGGGATGGCATGGCGATAATACCTTCCACCAAATCGGCTTTGACGATGTTTTCACGAATATTCCCTTCTGTGCCTTGTTGTGAGGATAACGAGCCATTGGCAAGAACCAAACCGATGCGTCCATTGTCTGCCAGGTGATATAACATGTGTTGCATCCATGCAAAGTTGGCGTTTCCCTCCGGCGGTATGCCATATTGCCAACGTGGGTCATCACGTAATTGGTCACCGCCCCATTTGGAAATGTTGAACGGTGGATTTGCCATTACGAAATCCGCTTTCAAAAATGGATGTTTGTCATCGTGAAAAGAATCTCCGAAGCTGTCGCCAAAATTTGCTTCAATTCCACAAATGGCAAGGTTCATTTGCGCTAATTTCCACGTATTGCTGTTAAGTTCCTGACCATAGACGGATATTTTATTGATATTACCTTGATGACGTTCTATAAACTTACTACTCTGCACAAACATACCACCCGAACCGCAAGCGGGGTCAAAGATTTTTCCTTTGTAGGGTTGGATAACTTCGACTATGGTGCGAACAACACATGAAGGAGTATAGAACTCACCACCTTTCTTGCCTTCTTCACGGGCAAATTCTCCAAGGAAATATTCATATACACGTCCAAGCACATCACGAGCTTCCGAACCTGTAAAGTGGAGGTTGTTTTCAAAAATATCAATTACGTTACCTAAGCGGCGTTTATCAAGTTCCGGGCGAGCATAGTTTTTGGGAAGAATGCCTTTGAGTTGCTTGTTCTCTTTCTCCAATGCTTCCATTGCCGCATCAACGACAACTCCGATTTCGGCAGTAAGAGAGGCATTGACAACCTTTTCCCAACGAGCATCGACAGGAACAAAGAATATGTTATCGCCAATATATTCGTCAGGGTCTTCCTCAAAGCCTTCGCCTTCAGCCACAAGTTCATCGTGCTTAACTTTGAAGCAGTCGTTGATGTATTTTAGGAATACCAGTCCAAGCACCACACTTTTATACTCGGCAGCATCAAGATTACCTCGCAACTCATTTGCCGAATCCCATAGCGTTTGCTCAATGGTTTTCTTTACTATGTCCGTTGTTTTTTTCTTTGCCATATTCTATAATAAACAAAAAAAACTCCTAGCAGTCCCTGCAAGGCTGACCAAGCCTATAAAGACAGCAAAGGAGTTTAATGTATCGTTTTATTTTCTCTATTAGGTCATTTTAATGCAGTTACCATTCATTTGCAAAGATACAAATATTCTTTCGGAATTCCTTTTGTTTTTACTGGAACTTTGCTTATATTGCCCCATTTCGTTATAAAAGTCTGGATGGGGCTGTTTTTCAAGGAGGTTAAGATAAATTCCGCTGTCATATTCGAATGATAATTCATAACTTTGCATGTATGAAGATTTATATACTGGCAAGTATCTCAGTTGGTCTTATTGCAATAATATCAGGAATATAAAATTATAGGCCAATGATAATTTTGTTACAAATAGTTTATTTATGAACTGACTATGAATCAGTTCTACATCCCGTCTAACTTCCTCCGTGTATACTACACCAAGTAAGTTCAGCCGATAGGTTCATGCTATTTGTGGATAACTCCATTCCGATGTTAAAGAGAAATCCTTTGAGGCTACACAAGTTCCACTTCAAAGGCTTTCACATCAACATCGGATTTTTAGAAAACTTGTTAGTCTGAGAATATTAGTCGGTGATTTTTCTGTTGCAGGTTTCACTTGCAATAGCAGAATCACTGTTTTTCTTTGTAGTCTAATCTGAAAACGTCTGTTCCGTTCCTTACGGAAAAATCTTTTTCTATTGTCGATTGCTCGTTTTGCTCTTCTTGGTCAGGACCATTTTCCCGTGCAAAGGTACTGCGGACAGGAGGAACGTCAAGTGACGCTTCGCTTTCAGTCGGAGGGCTTTCCGGCAGCCTTCCACAAATTTTCTCGTGCCTCCAAAATTTGGGTATTCCGTCGCGCTCTCTGACCTCACACTTGCCTAATCCTCCCTGTTG
>NZ_BEWV01000132.1 GCF_002933775.1 Prevotella sp. MGM1 | reverse complement strand
TAACACTATACTCTTGATACTCTCTCCCGCCCACCGGAAAAATCCGCTGACCCGTAAAAGACAAAGTTTCGTTACTAAATCGTTACCTATTCCCTGCCGGACAAAAAACGGTAACGATTTGTCCTCAAATGACCTGATAATGACTTGATTAGTCCATAGTCTGCATAACTCGAAAACGAGAGGTAAAAATTAATTTTGCAACTAAAAAAGTGAGTTATGAAATCGACATTCAAGGTTCTTTTTTATTTAAAGAAAGGTTCTGAAAAGAAAAACGGCGAGGTTATGATTATGGCACGCATCACCATAGACGGCAAACTTTGCCAGTTCAGTACAAAACAGAGCATCCAGCCCGACAACTGGAACACGGCTGCGGGCAAAGCCAAAGGCAGGGATGCCGGGAGGATAAACGCCCTTTTGGACGACATACGTTCTTCCCTGAACACCATTTACCACGAAATGCAGCGGCGTGACAACTATGTGACCGCCGAGAAAGTGAAGAACGAGTTTTTGGGACACAGCGAGAGCCACGAAACAATCCTTACCCTGTTCCAAAAGCACAATGACGATGTGAAGCAGCTTGTGGGCATATCCAAGACGATAGCGACCTACCGCAAGTATGAAGTTACCCGCCGCCACCTTGCCGAGTTCATTCAAAGCAAGTACAACGTATCGGACATATCCATAAAGGAGATTACCCCGATGTTCATTACCGATTTTGAGTTATACTTGCGTACCGCTTGCAAGTGCGGTTATAACACCACCGCCAAGTTCATGCAGTTCTTCAAGCGCATCATCATCATTGCCCGCAACAACGGCATACTGGTGGGCGACCCTTTCGCCAGCTACAAAATCCGGCTGGAGAAAGTGGACAGGGGTTATCTGACAGAGGACGAGATAAAAATCATCCTCAAAAAGAAAATGGTTTCCGAACGGCTGGAACACGTCAGGGACTTGTTCGTCTTTTCCTGTTTCTGCGGTCTTGCTTACAGCGATGTCGCCAACTTGCGGCAGGAGAATATCCAAAAGTCCTTTGACGGCAACCTTTGGATAATCACTAAACGGGTAAAGACCAACACGGACGTGAATGTCCCCCTGCTGGATATTCCCAAGATGATTTTGAAGAAGTACAAGGGCAAGTTGCCGGACGGCAAGATACTTCCCGTAATCAGCAATCAGAAGCTAAACGCCTATTTGAAAGAGATTGCCGATATTTGTGGAATTAAAAAGAATTTGACATTTCATCTCGCCCGCCACACGTTCGAGAAGCGGTATAAGGAAGTGCCCAGCGGATTCCGGCAGTGGGAT
>NZ_BEWV01000131.1 GCF_002933775.1 Prevotella sp. MGM1 | reverse complement strand
GTGTTGCTGACAAGAAGTTCTTCCTGTTCCGTATAGCAAACCTTTACGCTTATCCACACTAATTTTCTACTGACCCGATTTTTCCGGTTCTTGATTTGTATGTAACGAATTTGTTGAGTTATTTTTCAATGTCGTTTCTGTCGGCTTCATGTGAATTACAGTATGAAAATACGTTTTTTTTGATATGATTTCGCTACCTTTGTGAAATAAAGACAATCTTGAAAACAAATCAGAAAAAGACACAATGAAAAGACATCACATTGTTTTACTGGCGGTCACCGCCATGATGTTTACAGCTGTAGGCCGCCTGTACGCCGCAGCGAGACCATGGGATAACGGACGCTTGAGAGTATCGGCCGACGGCCGTTTTCTTATGTTCGACAACGGCCGGCCGTTCTTCTGGCTCGGCGACACAGGCTGGCTGATGCCCGAGCGGCTCAACCGTGATGAGGCTGAGTACTATCTCTCGCGCTGCGAGGCGGCCGGATACAATGTCGTGCAGGTGCAGGTAATCAACGGCATACCTGCTTTCAACGTATACGGACAGATGTCCATGCCCGCCGGTTTCGACTTCTCCGCTGTCGATCGCAAGGGCGTTTACGGCTATTGGGACCACATGGACTACATCATCGATCGTGCCGCCGCTCACGGAATATACGTCGGCATGGTATGCATTTGGGGCGGCATGGTGAAGGCCGGACAGATGAACGAGGCTCAGGCGCGCAGTTATGGAATGTTTCTCGCCAACCGATACAAGAACCGCAAGAACATCGTGTGGATAATGGGCGGCGATATTCAGGGCGACATCCGCACCGGGGTGTGGGACGCGCTGGCCACGACGATAAAAAGCATAGACACCGGCCATCTGATGACCTTCCATCCGCGTGGCCGCACCACGTCGGCAAGATGGTTTAACGACCGTGCATGGCTCGACTTCAACATGTTCCAGAGCGGTCACCGCCGCTACGGTCAGCGTATGGGAAACAAATATTATCCCATTCCCGACGGCACGGAGGAGGACAGCTGGATGTATGTCGATTCGGCGTGGTCGTATAAGCCGGTAAAACCGGTTATCGACGGAGAGCCGAGCTATGAGGACATACCGCAGGGGCTGCACGATGCCGGTGAGCCGCGGTGGACGGCCGCCGACGTGCGTCGCTATGCCTACTGGTCGGTGTTCGCCGGCTCATGCGGACACACATACGGCAACAATTCAATCATGCAGTTTGCCAAGCCGGGAGTGAACGGCGCATATTTCGCCGACGGCAATGTCAAACCGTGGTACAAGGCTATGGACGACCCGGGGTTCAACCAGATGAAGTACATCAAGCGTCTGATGCTCGCCCTGCCTTATTTCGACCGTATTCCCGATCAGGGTGTCATATCGGGCAACGGTATCCGCTACGAACGTCTCATCGCCACCCGGGGCAAAGACTATCTGCTGGTATACAACCACACGGGGCGTGACATGACCGTCGACCTCAGTAAAATCAGCGGAAAGCGTAAGAACGTGTGGTGGATGAACCCCGCAAACGGGGCGCTGACGTATCTCGGCGAGCATGTATCAGGGATGGCCGTGTTCCGCCCACACACAGACGCGACCGGCATTGCCGACGGAGTGCTCATCGCCATCGACTCGTCGAAAAGCTATCTTGGCGTGGCAGCATCCGAAATACCCGATAGTGATGCCGTCGCGGCAGAGAGAGACAGAACGGAATGAGTGGCGGTGACTTTGTCGTTCACTTATTTGTGAATATCGGATAGAATTATTAACTTTGCAAAAATATGGCTGTGGCCGCAAGCCGATACGGCATGCGAGAAGCCGGGCCGGACAATGGTCTTTTCTTAAGCGGCTGGCAAGGGTTGGCAAGATGGCAAACGTGCTGTGTGGTGCGGCCCGAAACAGGAACGCTGAAAGACAGTAAATGCGGCATGTCGTGCAACGGACGGTTATGCGGCATGAATCCATACGATAACGAAGATAATAAAAAATACAGATGGAAAAAGTGATTTTGACCGGTGACCGCCCCACCGGTAAACTGCATCTCGGCCACTATATAGGCTCATTGCGCCGCCGTGTGCAGTTGCAGAATGAGGGCGACTACAAGCAGATGTTTGTTTTCATGGCCGATGTACAGGCACTGACAGACAATGCCGACAATCCCGAGAAGATACGACAGAACCTCATCGAAGTGGCGCTCGACTATCTTGCCGCCGGTCTCGACCCGGCCAAGTGTACGCTTTTCGTGCAGAGCCAGATACCGGAGCTTGCCGAACTGACCACATATCTGATGAATCTTATCACCGTGTCGCGTGTCCAGCGCAACCCTACTGTGAAGACCGAGATAAAGATGCGCAACTTCGAGGCCAACATCCCGCTCGGCTTTTTCTGCTATCCGGTGAGCCAGGCGGCCGACATCGCCCTGTTCAAGGCTACGACAGTGCCGGCCGGCGAGGACCAGGAACCGATGCTTGAGGTGACCCGTGAGTTGGTGCGCCGCTTCAACTCAACGTATAGTGAGGTGCTTGTCGAGCCAAATATAATGCTTCCCGAGAATGCCACGGCACGCCGTCTGCCGGGTACCGACGGCAAGGAGAAGATGAGCAAGAGCCTCGGCAACTGCATATATCTGAGTGATTCGGCCGAGGAGGTATGGCAGAAGGTGCGCTCCATGTATACCGACCCCGACCACTTGCGTGTCGACGATCCCGGCAAGGTGGAGGGCAATGCCGTATTCACATATCTCGACGCATTCTCGACAGATGCCGATTTTGCCGATTTCTGGCCCGAATACGCCAATCTCGAGGAGTTGAAAGACCACTACCGCCGTGGCGGATTGGGCGACATGAAGTGCAAGAAGTTCCTTAACACTATCCTGAATAACATGCTCGAACCGATGCGTGTGCGTCGCCATGAGTTTGAGCAGGATATCCCCGAGATATACAACATACTGAAAAAGGGTACCGAGCAGGCCCGCCACACGGCCGCACAGACCATGGACGAGGTGCGCCGCGCGATGCGGATCGACTATTTCGACGATGCGGAACTGATAAGTATGCAGGCCGAGCGTTTCAGGAACAAGTAGGAGCGGCCGCCGGTCGGGGCCGGCTGCTTATATCCGTTGCGGCCGGATATTGGTATCATTGATACCGTGCGGCTCGTTATATGTCGGTAAGTGAGGCATGTCGCATGTCTCGTCACGATATGAAAACAGCCTGAGGGCATTATCGCTCCTCAGGCTGTTTTTTTGTTTGCGGGTATGAATGGCCCCGTCATTGTCTTATTTCTTCTCCGGCATCTTGTTTTCCGGACGGGCTATACCGTCTGCCGTTGCGCGGTCGGCCATTTTCTTTATTCTCTTGGCCGTGTCGGGATGTGATGAGAACATCTTGTCGAGTTTGCTGCCCTTACCTGCTCCGGCCTCTTCTTCAAGTTTTTTGAGCTTCTCGAACGACAGGGCTATAGACCACGGGTTCTTGCCGTTCTTCTTGAGGAAATCATACCCGTAGTCATCCGCCTCGCTCTCCTGTTTCTGCGAGTAAGATGAGTTCAGCACCGCCTCTCCGAGGCTTCCGAGCTGCGACTCGGTCAGTTGGGCGGCTTTGCCACCTGTTGACGCGATGCCGTCTTTGAGAGCGGATGTGAGCAATGCTGTGCGGAACGCCTTTTTGGAGTGTTTCAGTGCCACATGGCCGAGCTCGTGCCCGATGACGCCGAGCAACTCATCGTCTGTCATGATGTCCATCAGCGACGAGAATACGCGCACGCTTCCGTCAGGACAGGCGAATGCGTTCACGTCGATGACGTAGTAAACCTTGAAGTTGAGCGGAATACCCTCAACCTCTGTCAGTCCCTGGGTCAGTTTTTTCAGGCGTACGGTATACGGGTCGTCATCGGCACATACCTGGTTGTGCTTGTCCATCCAGTCTATCGACTCTTTCACGTATTGTGCCATCTGCTCGTCTGTCAGCGTGGCCGCCTTGCCGGCTTTCAGCGCACCGCTCGCCGCCTTGCCGAGATTGAATTGTGCCATTGCCGGTGTGGCACATGCCATCAGCAGCATCAATGCTGCCGTCTTGATAGATTTCATCTTCATGGATTAATTGTTTTTATAGGGTTATTTGTTGTCGCATATAAGGTTTTCGCCTGTCATGTCGGCGGGTTGTTCGAGTCCCATGATGTGCAGGATAGAAGGAGCCACGTCGGCCAACCGTCCGTTTTTCACTGTCGCGCTGTTGTTGTCCGTCACGTAGATGAACGGTACCGGGTTGAGCGAGTGCGCGGTGTTTGGCGAGCCGTCTTCGTTGACGGCATTGTCGGCGTTGCCGTGGTCGGCTATGATTATAGCCTCGTAGCCGTTGGCCTTGGCCGCTTCTATCACGTCGCGTACGCAGTTGTCCACGGCATGCACGGCCTTTGCTATGGCGTTGTATATTCCGGTGTGGCCGACCATGTCGCCGTTTGCGAAGTTGACAACGATGAAATCATATTCCTGGGTGTTTATCGCCCCCACGAGCTTGTCTTTCACTTCGTATGCGCTCATTTCGGGTTTGAGGTCGTATGTGGCTACCTTTGGCGACGGCACGAGTATGCGGTCTTCGCCCTCATAGGGTTGCTCGCGGCCTCCGTTGAAGAAGAATGTCACATGGGCGTATTTCTCTGTCTCAGCAGTGTGCAACTGCTTCTTGCCCATGCTGCTGAGATACTCGCCCAGGGTGTTCTCCACGTTCTCTTTCGGGAAGAGGATGCCGACACCGGTGAACGATGCGTCGTAAGGTGTCATGCAGTAGTATTGCAGGCCCTTTATCGTGTGCATTCCCTCCTCTGGCATGTCTTGCTGTGTGAGTACCTGTGTCAGTTCCTTTGCTCGGTCATTGCGGAAGTTGAAGAATATCACCACGTCGCCTTCTTCTATGCGTCCGTCGACGTTTGCGTTTGTTATCGGTTTGATGAACTCGTCGGTCACGCCCTCGGCATAACTATCCTCCACGGCTTTCACCATGTCGTCGGCCTGTCTGCCCTTTGCTTCTACAATGAGGTCGTAAGCCTCTTTCACACGGTTCCAGCGCTTGTCGCGGTCCATTGCGTAGAAGCGGCCGATGATGCTTGCTATGGCAGCGCCGTTGGCCTCGCATACGTCTGTCAGCTCTTTGATGAAGCCGGCGCCGCTCTTGGGGTCGGTGTCGCGGCCGTCCATGAAGCAGTGCACGAAAGTCTTTGTCAGACCGTATTCCCTGCCTGTCTCCACGAGTTTGTAGAGGTGGTCGAGCGAAGAGTGTACACCACCGTCTGACGTCAGTCCCATCAGGTGCAGTTTCTTGCCGTTTTCCTTGGCATAGCTGTATGCCGCCACAATACCCGGATTCTGCATTATGGAACCGTCTTTGCACGCGCGGTTGATTTTCACCAGGTCCTGATATACCACACGGCCGGCACCGATGTTGAGGTGGCCTACTTCCGAGTTGCCCATCTGTCCGTCGGGCAGACCCACGTTCTCTCCCGAAGCCTGCAACTCAGAGTGTGAGCTGACGGCCGTGAGATAGTCGAGATACGGGGTCGGCGTGTTGAATATCACGTCGCCGTTGCCATGTTTTCCGATTCCCCATCCGTCGAGAATCATCAATAACGCTTTTTTTGCCATAGTTTATTTATTGTTTAAATGATATTTGTCTTTTTGCGGTATGCGGTATTCCGGCCGGTTTGTTACCGGCAGATGGGCTTGCAGCCATGTAACGCGCGTTGACCGTCAATGGCGCAGTCAAACTCTTCTTATTAAAATAGGTTGAGTTCGACTTGCAAAAGTAATAATATTTGGGCGATTGGCAAAATGCGTGAATATAAAAGAATGAATAAAAGAAAGACAATACTTGCGGTAATCACGAATAATGTTTACAAAAAGCCTTTTAAAACTCGCCCGTTTCAAAATTAAAAGCCAAAGGCCGGAAATAAACGAGTTATGAACTGCTTTTCACAACCACCTGTATATCAACCCGATAAACCCACCATACCTGCTTTCCATACCACACCAACTCCACCTGCCTGAAATATTTTTTCCATTCAGCGTCCCGTTGCCTCGCATTTAGACGCTAAACGCAAGCCAACGGGACGCTAAACGCAACGCAAACGGCAACCAATCGCCCTGCAACGGGCATCCCGTTGCAGGGAAATGATGAAGTTATTCGTTTTTTTAAAATATTCTATCGCATTGTGTATAGCTTTAGGTATCGTGATAATTTTCTATTTCGAGGAAAAACAAAGTGTTAATTTGATGATTTTATTCTTACATTTATCTGCGTAAAAAGGCGCTTAAAGGTAAAAAAGGTGCCTTTTTACCTTTAAGCGCCTTTTTACCTTTTTTACCCTTTTACCTTTAAAAAACGTATATCCGGTAGTTCTTCACGCTGCCCGGGGCACCTTGTTCGGCTCTTGGCAGATATTCTATTCCGGTTATGTCGCGCGGCGTCCCGAGGTCTATGACTATCGTGTGTGGATACCTGTCGGTAGGTTTGGTGTTCCAATATGTCGACTCTTGCAGGTCGAACACCTTGTCTGCCGTGTGGTTTCCGCCTGCGGTGTCCTCGCTGTCGCAGTATCCCGCCGACCACGGCTCCCGGCTCAGTCGCCGCCCTTTGTTGTCGAGGGCGTACAGTTCGGCTATCGCCGCCGTCTGTCCGCCGTCGTGGGCATCGAGGCATTCGATGGCTATGTAGCGGCCCGAAGCCTGCGCAAACGTTATTTTCTGCCAGCCGTTGCCTGATGCGAATGCTCCTGTTGCGGCCGGCCTCATGGCGCTAAGCATAGGAGCGGTCTTGTCGGTTTTCGTCTTTTTGACTTTGAGTTTGTTCAGCTCGGGTGTCGTCTGTCCGTGGCATGTCGTCTCTTTCGGGTTGGTGATGTCGAGCACGATCAGCTCGTTGCGTCCTTTTTTCAGCCAGCATCCCGGCAGGTAGAGCGTCTGTTGCGGGCCGATGCTCCAGAAACGCCCCAGCGCATGCCCGTTGACATATACCTGTCCTTTGCCCCATCCTTCCATGTTCAGGAACGTGTCGCCCGTTTTTTTGAGCGTGAAGTGTCCGCGGTAGTATCCCCGCCGATCCATTGTTTTCGAGCTTCCGGGGGCTTTAGCGGCAGCGTCGAGTGCCCTTACCGCTGTCGTGTAGTCATCTGATATTCGGCTGACGGTCCAGTTTTTCAGGTCGTGCGTCACCACATGTCCGTATGTCTCGGCCGTCATTGTCACAGTGCCGGTGATGCCCTTGAAGTCTTTTATGGCCCGTCCGAAGTTTATCCGTCCCATCGCCTCGACGAGTATCGTCAGCTTGCTGCCTCGTTTCACGGGCGGCATGCGCAGCGTGCGTTCTTTCTTCACCCGGTCTATCGTGCCTATGTGACTGCCGTCTACAAATATCTGGGCGTAGTCGTGCGCCTCGTCTATCGTCAGCAGCGACGGGGTGGTGATGCCGGGCAGCGTCGTCTCGTATATCATCGCTCCCCAGCCCATGTTCATCTCCTCCATGGTGACGGTGTTGCGGGTGGTCGCAGTGCTGTCTACGCCAAGGCAGACAGGTGCGAACTCGGTGAGCGTGAACTTGGGAATGCTTATTATGCCGGCTGCCGGGCGGGGCATGGCAGGCAGCTTCCAGTCGGCATATTTCCGCATGGTGGCCCGCAGTTCGTGGTATTTAGGGGTGGCGGCACCCTGCTCGTTGATGGGCGCGTCGTAGTCGTAGCTCGTCACGTCGGGGGCAAATCCTGGGCTGTTGGCTCCCGCCCAGTGGCCGAACGATGTGCCTCCGTGTGTCATGTACAGGGAAAACGATATGCCTTTCGACAGCATCTCGTCTATTCCGGCCGTCATCTTGGCCGCCGGCCGTGTCTCGTGGCGCGCTCCCCACTTGTCGAACCATCCGCTCCAGAACTCCGAGCACATCTTCGGCTCGTCGGGCCTAAGTTCGCCAAGGCGTTTGAACTGGGCGTCGATGTTGGCTCCGGTGCCGAAGTTCATTGTCCATGTGAGGTCGTCGAGACCGTTTTTCGTGAAGTTGCTTGCCCAGTCGCACTGGAAGAGCGCCACCTTGTCGAAGCCGGCCGAGCGAACGATGTCCCGTATCTCGCTCACATAGGCCTTGTCCTCTCCATACGACCCGTACTCGTTCTCCACCTGTACCATGATTATCGGGCCGCCGTTCTGTATCGTCAGCGGGGCAAGCTGCTCGCCTACCTTATGCTCGAACAGCCGCACCCGCTCCATAAAATACGGGTCTCTCTCGCGCAGTCGTATGTCTTTCTTTTTAAGAAGCCACCACGGCAGGCCTCCCATCTCCCATTCGGCACACACGTACGGGCCAGGCCGCATGATGACATACATGCCGTTTTTCTGCGCAATCCGGCAGAACTCGGCCACGTCGTTGCCGCCCGTGAAGTCGAACTCGCCTTCGCGTTGCTCGTGTATGTTCCAGAAAATGTAGATGCAAACAGTGTTCATGCCCAGTGCCTTGCACATCCTGATGCGATGTTCCCAGTACGGTCGGGGGATGCGCGGATAGTGAATTTCGGCCGCTTTTATCACAAACGGCTTGCCATTGAGCAGGAATGTGCCTTTACCGACGGTGAAATCGCCGTTTTTTGAGCTTCCGGCCGCCTGCGATGCTGTTGTGGCAGCCAGCAGAAAGATGCTCATCGCAATGCTCTTTAGGTTTCTGTTGAGTCGCATGGTTTTGTTGTTTTGTCAGTATGTAAATTGTATGTGTGTTATTTTGTTTTCGTTGTTTTGTCCCGTTTCATCGTCGTGATGTTTCAATATGGAGGCCGTGCCGTTCATACGATTTATGCCTGTCCTTATATCGCCGACATCTTTATTCCGGTCTTTGTATGTACCCCGGCGGCTTTATGCTATCCGTCGACTTTCATGTTGTCTATCTTCATGCGTATATACTCACGGAACTCTTCGCTGCCCAGTATCTCGACACTTTCGAAGAGGCCGAGCACGAAACGTGATATGCCCAGATAACTGCACACGTCGAGGCTCACAATCCAGTGGCTCGCGTCGTCGGGAGTGATGAAGGCGGCCGATTGGGGATATTCTTCGAGCATTATGTTGCGGGCCAGCCGGCCGAGGCGAAGCGTGACGGGAAGGCGTTTCTCGCCGCTGAACATGAATATGTCGGTGAAAACTTTTTTGTGTCGTGCCTCGTGAATCTGGTCATCTGCAAGTATCATGACAGACTCTATGCGGGATATCTTGAATGTCTTGTTCTGTCCGGAAGCGATCTCGTAGCACCGTATCTCATTGTTGTTGTCCATGAACATGAACGGTTCCACTACGCGGTTGGCGGTGGTGTTGCTGTGGGGCGATGAGTAATTTCGCAGGATGACAGTCTTTTTCATCTTTATCGCGTCGTAGAGCGTACTCACGTTGTCGGCGTCCTGCTCGCGTAAGGTAACGTTTTCGAGAATGTCGAGATCGTATAGGCGGGTCAGTTTGTTTTTAAGGTGTTGCACATGCAGGCTGTTGTCGCTCGCACGGTCGAGCAAACGGCGCATGGTGATGGCCTCGTCTTCGGTGAAATGGACTTTTTTGAACAGTCGTGTGAAGAACTGGGAGTTTTTGTCGAGGCTGTAGCAGGTGCCACGTTTCTCTACCGTGAAGCCGCTGTCGCGGAAGAAATCGATGTAGTAGTATAGCGTGCGGCGCGATATGCCGAGGCGTTCGCACATCTGTTGCACGGTGTAGTCCCGGTTTTCGGTCATCAGGAGCATGAGCGATAGCTCTCTGTCAAGGTTGCTGTGTCGCATTGTCGGTCGTTGTTTGGAAGTCGAGCGTGAGCTGGCCGTCGCCCAGCAGGTTGTAACTTTTACGATGGAATGGGGTTATCCCGAAGTTTTTTATCGCCTCACGGTGCTTTCTTGTGGGATAGCCCTTGTTGCTTTTCCAGTCGTATTGCGGATGTTTCAGGGCCAGTTCGGTCATATAGTCGTCTCTGAAAGTCTTGGCAAGGATACTTGCCGCGGCTATTGACAGGTACTTGCCGTCGCCTTTCACGATGGTGGCGTGCGGCAGGTCACGGTATTTTTTGAATCTGTTTCCGTCTACGATTACAGCCTCAGGCCGCACGTCCAGTTGGTCTAAGGCACGGTGCATGGCCAGAAAACTGGCGTTCAGGATGTTTATCCGGTCTATTTCCTCGGGCGTGACGATGCCCACCGCCCATGCCACTGCGTCGCGTTTGATTACCTCCCGCAGTTCATTGCGCTTTCGCTCTGTGAGCTGTTTTGAGTCGTTCAGGTCGGCGTTGACATAATCCGGCGGGAAAATCACGGCCGCGGCATACACGCTTCCGGCAAGGCATCCGCGCCCGGCTTCGTCGCATCCGGCTTCAATCAGTCCTTCGTGGTAGTGGCTTTCAAGCATGATCGTATCTCTAAATGGATGTTAATATTTAAGAATGGTTAACTATATATTTTCGATAGTGAACCCTTTGTGCACAAAACGGTCGTTCCTTTGCAATGTAAACAGATGCTTATACCTGAATATGTCAGATGTAAACAGCATAAGATAGCATATAAATAACAAACAGTTTAAATAAAGAACCATGATGTTAATAGGCATTATAATCTGGCTTATCGGTACATTCCTGTCACAAGCGACAGGGCATGGGAATTGAAGTCGGTAATTTAACGTAAGAGTAAAACAAGTATCACAACATCTAAAATAAGTATCACAACATTTAAAAACAACGCTATATGAAAAATGAAATGACACTCACGGCAGGTCGCCCGGCGGCACAAGGCGCATCTATAAACACCGCAACAGTGGCCAAATTGGCAGTAAAAGCACTCGGTATGGTATGCAAGTATTACTCATACGTACTTGGACAACCCGTAGGAATACGCCGGATGCTGCACCTGTTAAACGCCCAACTGGCATTCTTCTGCACCGTAGTGCCCGCCGCGTGCCCGTTTGTCGTACGCCTGTTATTCCTCTTCTGGCTGATCTCGGCACTGCTGAAATGCAAGAACGACGGTGTCAGAACATCTTGCTGACCCGCCGTACTCCAGCCACAAGGGCATCAATCTCTTCCTTTGTGTTGTATAACGCGAACGAGGCGCGCACCGTACCTTGTATTCCCAGACGGCGCATCAGCGGCTCGGCGCAGTGGTGCCCCGTGCGGACGGCAATTCCGAGACGGTCGAGCAGGGTGCCCATGTCGAGGTGGTGGATATCTCCCACGAGGAAGGATACCACCGCGTCCTTGTGCTCAGACTCGCCGAAAAGCCTCATTCCATCGATTTTTCTCATCTCATCCATGCAGTATCGGGTCAGCATTTGCTCGTGCGCCGCTATGTTTTCAAGACCGATATGTTCCATATATCCGATAGCCGTGGCAAGGCCGTGGGTAGCGACATAGTCGGGAGTTCCGGCCTCGAACTTGAACGGCAGGCTGCCGAACACTGTCTTGTCGAAGCTTACGCTTTCTATCATCTCGCCACCGCCCTGGTAAGGGGGCAGCTTCTCCAGCCATTCTTCTTTACCGTAAAGTACTCCGACACCCGTCGGACCGTACATCTTATGCCCGCTGAACACGAAAAAGTCGCAATCCATCGCCCGCACGTCTACCTTGAAATGCGGCGTGCTTTGCGCTCCGTCGATCATGACCGGCACCCCGTGGGAGTGTGAGATGCTTATTATCCGTTCCACAGGATTTACCGTTCCGAGCACGTTGCTCACGTGGGCGAGGCTCACGATCTTCGTCTTGTCATTCAATAAACGCTCGAATTCATCGAGATCAAGCTCTCCTTTATCGTCGATTGGCACCACACGGATGGCAATGCCCCGCCTGGCGGCCTGCAGTTGCCATGGTACGATGTTGGAGTGGTGCTCCATCTCGGTGACAATCACCTCGTCTCCCTCTTTCATGAACTCGTCGCAAAACGACGACACCACGAGATTGATGCTCTCGGTGGTGCCCCGTGTGAAGACAATCTCGCTCGTGCCGCGGGCGTTTATGAAGCCGCGCACCCTCTCGCGGGCCGCCTCGTGCAGGTCGGTGGCCTGCTGTGAGAGATAGTGTACGCCACGGTGCACGTTGGCATTGACGTTCAGATACTCGTCGCGCATGGCGTCGAGCA
Organism: Prevotella sp. MGM1; assembly: GCF_002933775.1. Classification (GTDB taxonomy): domain Bacteria; phylum Bacteroidota; class Bacteroidia; order Bacteroidales; family Bacteroidaceae; genus Prevotella. The sequence goes on along the minus strand of NZ_BEWV01000131.1, from coordinate 4,046 downwards.
CGCACAACGGCTTCTGTGTCGTGGCGGCATTATCGAGATATACGAGCGGTTTGCCATACACCTCTCTCGATAGAATGGGGAAATCTTCGCGTACAGCGGCTAAATCATAACTCATAGTTCAATGTGTATTATTATTTGCACAACTTGCATCCGTCGCACTTTGCGAGCTCACCCCTGAAGCGTTTCTCGACGAGATGATGCAGGCGGTCGCGCAGGGGGGCGAGCTGTATGGAATCTATCACCTCGTTGATAAAGGCGAACTGAAGCAGCAGCTTGGCCTCTTTGAGCGATATTCCGCGCTGGCGCATGTAGAAAAGGGCTGTGTCGTTGAGCTGTCCCACGGTTGATCCATGCGCGCACTTGACATCATCCGCGTATATCTCGAGCATCGGTTGTGTATACATGTGGGCCTCCTTGGTGGCGCACAGGTTCTGATTTCGCATCACCGAGGCGGTCTTCTGTGCGTCTTTCATCACGAGAACACGTCCTGCGAATGCTCCCGTCGCCTGTCCGTCAAGTACATATTTATACAGTTCGTTGCTCTTGCAGTTCGGCGCTTGGTGTACGATCAGCGTATTATTGTCCACCCGTTGTTTCCGGTCGGCTATCACACAGCCGTTCATGCGGCACTCGGCTCCCTGTCCGGTCATGGTGACATCGGTGCGGTTGCGTGTCGTCCCGTTGTGCAGCGTTATCATGTTGTGGTTCACCCGGCTGCCGGCAGCCTGCTCTATATACAGGTTGCTGACGCGGACGTTCTTTTCGTGTGTCTCTTCGAGGCAGTAAAGGTCGAGTGCCGCGCCTTCGCCCACATACGCCTCTACCACTTGCGTGGTGAGAAAACGGCGGTCGTCGGCCGCATGGTCGCAGAATAGAAGTTTGATTTCCGCTCTCGGCTCGACGATGATGAGCACCCTGCGGTTTACCATCAGGTCTACATCCGAGCGCAGGATATTTATGACCTGCACGGCACGTTCCACCCTGACACCTTCCGGAACATACACCACGAGTCCGTCTTGGGCAAGCATCGTGTTGAGAGCCGTCACGGCGTCATCCTCCGTGCGGGCCGCTTTCGAGTAGTATCTGGCGATGAAATCGGGCTTTTTTGATGCCAGTTCTTTCAGTGAGCCAACTATCACACCATCCGGCAACTGGCTTTTCGGCATATTCTTGGTATGGAAAGAGTCGTTGACGATGAAGTAGAGCGATGTGCTCAGGTTGGGCACGTCGCATTTGAAAGCGTCGTATGGATTTACGGGGATGTCGAGTCGGTTGATGTTCAGTCCGTAGTCAGGCTCGAACAGCTTTGCCATTTCGGTGTATTTATACCTTTCCACCTTGCGTGTGGGGAAGCCCGACCGTCGGAAATCATCGAGCGCGCGGTCGCGAACAGCGTTCATCGGCTCGGCGCTGTGCCTGCAAATCATTTCCCGGCAATCGGTGTAAAGGTCGATATATTGTTTCTCGCTCTGCATGTTTTCGCCTTGTTTTAGTCTTCCACCTCTGCTTTTATCCAGTCGTAGCCCCGCTCCTGAATCTCACGGGCAAGCTCCGGACCTGCCGTTTTGACGATGCGTCCGTTGTATAGCACGTGTACCACGTCGGGCTTTATCATGTCGAGCAAGCGGTCGTAGTGGGTGATTACGATGCAACTCGTCTCAGGTGTGCGCAGCTTGTTCACACCATCGGCCACTATTCGCATGGCGTCCACGTCGAGTCCGGAGTCGGTCTCGTCGAGGATAGACAGCTTGGGTTCGAGCATCGCCATCTGGAATATCTCGTTGCGCTTTTTCTCTCCTCCGCTGAAACCCTCGTTGACGGAGCGGTTCGCCAGTTTGGAGTCAAGCTCCACGATTTTCCGCTTCTCTCTCGACAGCTTTATGAAGTCGCCAGCCGACAGCGGTTCCTTGCCTTCATACTTGCGCTTCTCGTTGATGGCGGCACGCATGAAGTTGGTCATCGACACACCCGGAATCTCCACCGGGTACTGGAACGAGAGGAACAAGCCCTCATGGGCACGGTCTTCCGGAGCCATGTCGAGCAGGTCCTTGCCGTTGAAAACGGCCTCGCCGCCGGTCACCTCATAGAGCGGATTGCCCACGAGCACGGCGCTGAGGGTTGATTTCCCCGAGCCGTTGGGTCCCATGATGGCGTGTGTCTCGCCGTCTTTTATCGTGAGGTTGATTCCTCTCAGTATCTCTTTGTCGCCTATTCTGGCATGAAGGTCTTTTACTTCTAACATAATATCGTCGTTCTGTTAACTCTTCCTTTGTATTTGTTTTTCCGTATTACTGTCATCCCACCGTGCCTTCGAGCGATACGGCGAGCAGCTTCTGTGCCTCGACGGCAAACTCCATGGGCAGTTTGTTGAGCACGTCTTTCGCATATCCGTTGACAATCAGGCCGACGGCCTGCTCCGTGGGTATGCCACGCTGGTTGCAGTAGAACAGCTGGTCTTCGCTGATTTTGCTTGTCGTGGCCTCGTGTTCCACTATTGCCGTGTCGTTGTGTATGTCCATGTAGGGGAACGTGTGCGCGCCGCACTCGCTGCCCAGAAGCAGCGAGTCGCACGAACTGTAATTGCGTGCGTTATCCGCCGTGGCGGCCGCCCTTACCAGTCCACGGTATGAGTTCTGGCTCTTGCCCGCCGAGATGCCTTTCGATATGATGGTGCTCTTGGTGTCGCGGCCTATGTGTATCATCTTGGTGCCCGTGTCGGCTTCCTGGTGGTGGTTGGTGACTGCCACGCTGTAAAACTCGGCCACCGAGTTGTCGCCCCGCAGTATGCACGACGGGTACTTCCACGTTATTGCGCTTCCAGTCTCCACCTGCGTCCACGACAGTTTGCTGCCCGCTCCGCGCAGGTCGCCACGCTTGGTCACGAGGTTGAGCACTCCGCCCCGTCCATTCTCGTCGCCGGGATACCAGTTCTGTACTGTCGAGTACTTCACCTCGGCCCGTTCCTTCACTATTATTTCCACGATGGCGGCGTGAAGCTGGTTCTCGTCGCGCATCGGTGCCGTACACCCTTCGAGATAGCTCACGTATGAGTCGTCGTCGGCAATGATGAGCGTACGCTCGAACTGCCCCGTGTTCCGGGCGTTGATGCGGAAATATGAGCTTAGCTCCATCGGGCAGCGTACACCTTTGGGTATATACACGAACGAGCCGTCGCTGAACACCGCGCTGTTGAGTGCCGCGTAGTAGTTGTCGCGGTATGGCACCACCGTGCCGAGATACTCTCTCACCAGTTCGGGGTGGTCTTTGATGGCGTCGCCTATCGAGCAGAATATGATGCCTTTCTCGGCCAGTTTCTCCTTGAACGTGGTCTTCACCGACACCGAGTCCATGATGGCGTCCACCGCCACGCCGCTCAGTGCCAGCCTCTCTTCGAGCGGGATGCCGAGCTTGTCGAATGTTTTCATCAGCTCGGGGTCAATCTCTTTCTTGCCCTCGTCTTTCTTCTTTGCCATCGGGTCGGCGTAGTACGATATCGCCTGATAGTCAATCTCGGGCAGGTGCACATGTGCCCATGAGGGCTGTGTCTGGCTTTCCCAGTAGCGGAAGGCTTTCAGGCGGAAGTCGAGCATCCACTCCGGCTCGCCTTTCTTGGCCGATATGAGCCGCACCACGTCCTCGTTCAGTCCCTTGTCTATTATCTCGGTGTGAACGTCTGTCGTAAATCCGAACTCGTATTTCTTGTCGGCCACTTCCCTGACAAACCGGTTCTTTCCGCCGTCTGTCATCTCCTTGTCATTATCCTTGATGTCTGTTGCCATTCTTTCACTGTTTGCCGGCGCACGGCCGGAATGCTGTTGAGAATGCAAAGTTACGAAATAATGGTGCTTTGAGCAAAAAAATATCTTTAAAAGAACTTTAAGAAGATGGCAATAGATAAAGGTTTTAATGTCACTGCCTTGATTCCTATGTAAATTTTCTTTAATTGAGGAGCCTTACTTTTTTTATAATAAATCCGCAATGCCCATAAATAGGCACAAGCCGAAATTCCGGTGCATGGATTTTAGGAAAAGTGTTAAATTTGCGTC
>NZ_BEWV01000130.1 GCF_002933775.1 Prevotella sp. MGM1 | reverse complement strand
GCCTTTTTTTGTATTATATCCGATGTTTTAGCGCTGCATTTGGTATCCGGTTGCACTTCGTTTAGACGCTAATTGCTTTCCATTCGGCATCTAAACGGAAAGCAATTAGCGTCTAAACGAAGTGCAAGGAGTATCTAAATGCAAAACAACGTCCGAACGGCAAACCGGCAATCGTCTTATTATCAAAAATCAATGGGAATTCGAATATCCGGCAACCGTCTTTTGCATAAACATGCAAGATTTGCCCTCCATTGTCTTTCGGATTTTATTTTACAAACAGCAAGTCCGCCTTAATTAAAAATATCACGAGAACCCATCTTAATCATAAAGCAGAAGCCATCCCTGTCATAATAGAAAATAATGTCCTAAAATACGAGACAGCATGAAACAAAATTATACGCAAATTCCTGAACACATATATGCCAGATGTATATTCATGTTATTATTATTCAATCAATATATATCGAACAAAAAAAAAAAAACATCGTTTTTCGATATATATCTACTGATTTGTTTTGTCAATAAAAATATTATTCATACATTTGCAGGGCCGGAAGAGCGTGTCTTTCCGACAATTCAATGCCGCAACAAGACACAAACCGCCCGGCAAAGCTGACAAACAAGGCATATAAACATGAAAAGAAAGTTCAACCTCCTGAGCATAATAGTATTCGTGGTGCTGATTATCAACTTCATCGGCGGATGCTTCTATGCCGGCCTCGGTTTTTACGAGGGCTTCAACGAAGGAATAAAAGCCTCGCACAACCAAGGCACGCCGTTCAAATCAGAAAGCCCGGTAATGGTGCAACTGCTGCCAAGCAGCCTCGTGGAACATCCCGAATACGTGACTA
>NZ_BEWV01000129.1 GCF_002933775.1 Prevotella sp. MGM1 | reverse complement strand
GTAACCATTCTATTTTCCGCCTTGACACGCATCGCAACCCAGCATATCTTTGCGGCATAACCAATTACTAACAAAGATTATGGCAAAAGAAAAAGTAAACTACCAGGAGGTGTACGACCTCTATCAGCTGTGCTGCGAAACCAAAGACCTTCGTGAGTCCTGTGCGGATTATGGAGTGAATTACGACAAGTTCATGAACTGGCAGCGCCACCAGCTATGGAGTGAGAAGTTAGGCAAGACAGCCCAGGTTGATCAACCCAAGGTTGCCAAGGTGCAGATAACCGGCAATCCCTGCAACAGTCCAACCGTGAAAATGGAAGTGAGACAGCCCGAAGGTGAAGCTCCGATAAGATGGGTAAAATTACAATTGGCATCAGGCGCAACGCTGTTCCTGAGAAACACCACAGTTCTTGATTTGAGCTTGTTGCTTAATAAAATGATAGGATGACATGCTGGGACTGAGTGCTAACCTGAACTATTACCTGTTCAACGGTAATGTGGATTTGCGGAAAGGCATTTTCCGTCTGTGTGAGAGTATAAGGGAAGAGATGTCACTTGACCCGAGCGATGC
>NZ_BEWV01000128.1 GCF_002933775.1 Prevotella sp. MGM1 | reverse complement strand
GCCGTCTGTATCATACAATTCGATTGTCGCACCGCTCACGCCGGCCAATGTGTCGCGGAACAGCGGACTAAGGAACATGTTGGCTTTACCGGCGTGTATCTTTCTGATATCCATGCCCATCTGCTGCATTATCTCCATTCCATAGCAGAAACTGAACCCTATACCTTCCTGAGCGGCACGGATTATATGGCCCTTTCCATGTTTGTTAAAGTTTATTCCGCTCACCGAGCAACCCACTTCCTTGTTTTCCAATACACGCTCCGCTCCGTTACCGAAAGGTATCACCGTAACGCCATCACTGCCGATAGACACCTGTTCCGCCAAGTTGTTCATCTCGGCATATCCTATTCCCTCCGGAGCCACGGTGCGGCGAACCCACGCATTGAGAATACCTGTACCGTTGATGCAAAGCAGGACACCGAGACGGGTCTGCTCCTCCATGTGATTGACATGGGCAAACGTGTTCACACGGCTCTTCTTATCATAGTTAATATCACCAAGCACACCATACACCACACCGGAAGTGCCGGCCGTAGAGGCAATCTCACCGGGATTGAAGACATTCAGGCTGAGAGCGTTGTTAGGCTGGTCGCCGGCCCTATATGTTATAGGTGTCCCTTCTTTCAACCCCGTCTCGGCGGCTGCGGCGGCAGAGACACGGCTCTGTACGCTGAACGTTGGCACGATATCGGATATCACAGAGGCGTCGAAACCATAATAGCTCATCAATGAATCCGACACCTTGCCCTCTTTGAAATCCCAGAACATGCCTTCGCTTAATCCGCTGACAGTTGTATTGGGCGCTCCGCTGAGACGCATGGCTATGTAGTCTCCCGGAAGCATTATCTTGTGGATACGACCGTAAAGTTCCGGCTCGTTCTCCTTTATCCATGCAAGTTTTGCCGCAGTGAAATTACCTGGAGAATTGAGCAAGTGTGAAAGACAATGCTCCTGTCCCAAATCACGGAACGCTTTCTCGCCGTAAGGTACGGCTCGCGAATCACACCAGATAATAGACGGGCGAAAAACATCAAGATTCTCGTCTACACATACGAGCC
>NZ_BEWV01000127.1 GCF_002933775.1 Prevotella sp. MGM1 | reverse complement strand
AAAAGTTCCTGGTGCTCGTGTACCAGGGGCGCCCCGTCTGCGTTTCCATGCAGGGCGTGAAGCAGCTGATCCGGCAAAAGCGTTTCCCCGGTCTGACCGCTGAAAAGGCCCGCCAGATTGCCATTTATGAAGCAACCCCCAAAACCTCGCGCACATGTTCCTGACTGTTGAAGATTACCGCTCTGTCTGCGACGACTACGAGTTTGAGCAGATAACCCAAAGCCCCGAAACGCGCGAAGTCGCCGAAGCCGCCGCACTGGAGCAGATTTCCTCCTATCTCCGAAGCCGTTACGACATTGACCGCGCTTTCGCCGCCTCAGGCTCGTGCCGTAATGCCATGCTGGTGCAGGTTGCCGTTAACATCTCCCTGTGGCTTATGGTCCACCGTCTTCCCCAGAACATGGGCCATGAGCGCCGCGAGTGCCTCTATAACGATGCCGTTAAATGGCTCCGCGATGTCCAGAGCTCCAAAGCCTCCCCGGATCTCCCGCTTTATATCTCCCCGGACGGAAACACCGACACCCGCAACCCCGTGCGCTCCGGCTCTATGCCCCCAAACAGATACGACTATTAAACACCCGTTAAACACCGTTTAAGCAATGTTCAGACTGTGCGCAAAAGTTGAGATTAAGGGCGACCGCTCCTGGTCGCTCGACTTTGTTACTGCCGTGGAGATTACACGCGACACCGAAAAGCTCACCGCCGAAGCCAAAATAACCCTGCCTAAAAAAATGAAGTGGAACGGCTCGGCTGAAATTCCGGTGCATCGCGGCGACAGTGTGCGCATATCCCTGGGC
>NZ_BEWV01000126.1 GCF_002933775.1 Prevotella sp. MGM1 | reverse complement strand
CTGTCGATAATTCGGAAGATTGGCTTGAACTGTCTGCAACTCGATAGAATAAGATAGACATTTAATTAATCACTAAATTTTGACAAGATGAAAAAGAATTTACTTATGTTGGCTCTTTGTTCTTGCGCTCTTGCTATTAATGCACAGAATGTAAGGACTATTGGGGCTAAGTTGCCTCAGAGTAGTGAAATGGTGCCTGAGACCATGAAGTTTACAGCTGTTCAGACACAGACAACATCAGACTTGGCTTGTTCGGAAACGATGACAAAAGCCGGTGCCATGAAAAGAATGAATGCTAATAAAATGACTCGTGCGGGAGAATCTCCTTTGGCGCTTGTTGCATACGCTCCTCCCACTGGCGCAATGTATGCTGGAATAGAGTCTGAAGGATGGTATAGTCGTGTCTTCATGTACACTCCCGCATTAAAAGACGTTACATACCCGGCTTTAGTTCGTAGTCAAGATACAGAAACTCCTGTTTCTGTTCGGTGGACAATCGGTACCGGTGCAGAGCAGAAAGTAATGGAAACGAATGAGAATGGTGACGGTATCGCTTCTATGTTCGGTAATAACGAGGCTCCGGTATTGACTGCGACCCAAGGTTCTTTCTCCGAATCATATCAAATGATGGACGAGGATAATAAACCTGCGATTTGGTTCGGTGGAACAGATACTCTTACTTCACTGTCAAACGCA
>NZ_BEWV01000125.1 GCF_002933775.1 Prevotella sp. MGM1 | reverse complement strand
GACGCAAATTTAACACTTTTCCTAAAATCCATGCACCGGAATTTCGGCTTGTGCCGTTTTCTTGGGATTTTGATACCGGGCATTTGCAGATTTGACAGATATGGTTTTGTGTCATGTCTTTTGGTCGGAATAATTTTCCCCTTGCTGTGCCGATAGCGTTTTTATGCCTGAAATGATTTCAGCCCTATTTCTTTCCATGTGTTTTTGAAGTCTGCCATTGAGCCGAATACCATGCTGGCGCCTTCGTCTGCAAGTTGCTTGTCGGGCAGGGGGCCGGTATTGACGGCCACTGTCATTATCCGAGCGGCTACAGCCGCGCGCACGCCGAGCGGCGCGTTTTCCACGACAATGGCTTCCCACGGTTTGACACCGGCTTTTTCAAGTCCTTTGATATATGGCTCCGGATCGGGTTTTCCCCGGCTTACATCAAAGCTGGCGACAATCAGGTCGGTTGACACGAGGCCTTCGAACTCTTTCACGAGTTTGTCGAGCAGCGACCGTTGGCCGCTACCCGTCACAACGACGATTTTCAATCCGGCTGCTTTGATCTCCTTTTGCAGTTCCATGACGCTATCCATGATATTGGCCGCCGGACACAGTGAGAAAATGCGGCTTTTCTCGTCATACATCCGTTGCGACTCTTCATCGCTTATTTCACGCCCCCATTGCTTGCGTGCCAGCATTTTTATGGTCTCCACTCCGCGCATGCCCTCGTAGAGATACGCTTCTTCCGGTGTCATCTCGAGGCCGAAAGTTTTCATCGACTCGTGCCAACTGCGTGCGTGATTGGGCATTGAGTCATACAGCACGCCATCCATGTCAAAAAGAACGGCCTTGGGGCAGAAAGCCTCAAAGCCGTGTCTTTTCATGTATTTTTGTATTTCTTTTTCGTACATATCTTATGTTTAATCCTCTTTTGCGAGCCTTTCCTTGATGGCTTTGCTGTCTGCCTCATATCCTGGTTTGTCGAGCAGTGCGAACATATTCTTTTTGTATGCTTCCACACCGGGTTGGTTGAACGGGTTTACTTCGAGTAAGTTGCCGCTGATGCCGCAGGCTATCTCAAAGAAATATATCAACTGGCCGATGTAGTATTCGTTCAGTTCGGGCACGCTGATGCGCATGTTAGGCACTCCACCGTCAACGTGGGCAAGGCGTGTTCCGAGTTCAGCCATCTTGTTGACTTCGTCCACTCGCTTGCCGGCGAGGAAGTTCAGGCCGTCAAGGTTCTCATCATCCTCGGGGAAAAGCAGATGCCTGTTCGGTGTTTCTATACTGATGACAGTCTCGAAGATGGTGCGCTCGCCTTCCTGAATCCACTGTCCCATGGAATGCAGATCGGTGGTGAAGTCGCACGATGCAGGGAATATACCTTTTCCGTCCTTGCCTTCGCTCTCTCCGAATAGTTGTTTCCACCATTCGCTGATGAAATGAAGTTTGGGATGGTAGTTTACCATTATCTCTATTTTCTTGCCTGCCTGGGCGTACAGTCCGTTGCGGACAGCAGCGTATATGGCAGCCGGATTTTCCTCGAACGGTATGTCATTGCCGCAAGCTTTCTCCATATCCTGCGCTCCGCCGACAAGTTTTGTGATGTCGAAACCAGCGCAAGCGATGGGCAGCAATCCGACGGGTGTAAGTACAGAGAAGCGTCCGCCCACGTTGTCAGGTATCACAAATGTGGTGTATCCCTCCTTGTCCGCGCATGTTCTGGCAGCGCCTTTGACGGCATCAGTGACTGCCACTATCACTTTTCGGGCCTCTTCTTTTCCACGCTGTGCCTCGCATTGCTTCTTCAATAGGCGGAATGTGAGAGCGGTCTCGGTTGTAGTGCCTGATTTTGATATGTTGATCACACCGAATTTCTTGTCTTTCAGGTACTCGGTCATTTCCGCAAGGTAGTCTTCGCCTATGTTGTTGCCGGCAAACATGATGGTGGGATTGTTTTTGTCGTCAATCAGCCATGCGAAAGAGTTGCCCAAAGCTTCAATCACTGCGCGTGCTCCGAGGTAGCTTCCTCCGATGCCTGCCACTACGATTACTTCGCAATTGGCCCGCAATACGTCGGCGCAATCGTTTATTTCTTTGATGAATCCTGGTGTGATTGATGTCGGAAGATGAAGCCAACCGAGGAAATCGTTACCTGGGCATGTTCCGTTTTCAAGAGCTTCACGGGCTTTCTTTACTTGCGGTTCGAATGCTTTTACCGCGCCCGGTGCCAAGAACTGGGCGGCCTTGGAGATGTCTAAGCTGATATTTTTCATAATTATTTAAAATTGGTTTTATGTTTTGTCTTAAATAGGTTGATAGCCTGTCCGAGTATTATTTTCATGTTATTCATGGGTGCTTTGTTTTATTCCATGACATATTACATTATTGATTTTTCTTTATTTTGATTTTCATTGTTATATTATACGGTGGCTTATCATACTTTCTGTTGCCTTTTATATGGCTTCATTAGGCTGGTATCGTTTTTTTGCTTACAGTTTCTGTAATGTGTCAATTAGACCGTCACATTATCTTTTTGCGGACTTATCTGAAACTGTCGGTAAGCAGTTTTATTTCCACTTGCGGACTTATCCGTTCATAGAGAATATTGTATACGGCATCGAGAATGGGCATGTTGACGTGCATGTGACGGTTGATTTCCTTCATGCATTTGGTTCCGAAATAGCCTTCGGCAATCATTTCCATTTCAATCTGTGCGCTTTTCACGCTGTATCCTTTACCTATCATGGTGCCGAATGTGCGGTTTCGCGAGAAATTGCTGTATCCTGTGACGAGCAGGTCTCCGAGATATACCGAGTCATAGACACTGCGTTCGATGGGGTGGGCGGCTTGCAGGAAGCGCGATGTCTCCTGGACGGCGTTGGCCATTAGCACGGCCTGAAAGTTGTCGCCGAATTTAAGACCGCTGCATATACCGGCCGCTATGGCATATACATTTTTCAATACCGAGGCATACTCTATCCCGATGACGTCATCATTGGTCTTGGTCTTTACGTAATCGCTTGTCAGTACATCGGCAAAAGCTTCCGCCTTTTCCTTGTCCGAGCAGGCTACAGTGAGATATGTGAGCCTTTCAAGTGCCACTTCCTCGGCGTGAGACGGTCCGCCGAGGCACGCAAGGTTCTCGTACGGCACGTCGTATACACGCCGAAAAAATTCCGAGCAGATAAGGTTCTCGTCCGGAACAATTCCTTTTATTGCCGTGACGATGAACTTGTCCTTAATCCTGCTCTTCAATTTTTTGAGGTGGTTCTTGATATATGGCGACGGGGTCACGAACACGAGGGTGTCGTAATTCTGTACAATCTTGTTGATGTCGCTCGAGAAGAACACCTCATCCATGTTGAAACGCACACTCATCAAGTATGCGGGATTGTGTCCCAGCCTGCGAAAATCCTCGATACGGTCGTCCCGCCGCATATACCATCCTATGTGGTGGGTATGTTCCACCACAATCTTGGCGATGGCTGTGGCCCAGCTGCCGCCTCCGATAATAGCTATTTTACCGCAGTTATACACCGGCTTTCTCTATCCATGCCTGGAACTCGTCTACCTTCGGGTTTTCAAGTCCGAGCTTATATTTCTTGTTTACTCCGCAGACTTCCATCTGTAATTTCTGCGGATTTATGTCCTTAATATCCTGTACGAGGTAATATCCGCACTTGTTGAACAGCGGAACCCACTCTTCTCCTACGCCTATGGCCGCCCATTCGGCGTTTGTGCTGCGCGGAGCCTTCTTCTCCGGTTTCATCTGCGGGAAGAAGAGCACCTCCTGTATGTATGTCTTGCCCGTCATTAGCATAACAAGTCGGTCTATGCCTATGCCTATGCCGCTTGTCGGCGGCATGCCGTATTGCAGTGCGCGGAGGAAGTCGCCGTCGATGATCATCGCCTCGTCATCGCCCTTGTCGGCCAGTTTCATCTGCTCCTTGAAGCGTTCTTCCTGATCTATCGGGTCGTTAAGCTCCGAGTATGCGTTGGCAAGTTCCTTGCCGTTTACCATCAGTTCGAAGCGCTCCGTAAGTCCGGGTTTCGAGCGGTGCATCTTTGTCAGCGGGCTCATCTCCACCGGATAGTCTGTTATGAAAGTTGGCTGTATGTATGTTCCTTCGCAGAACTCGCCGAAGATCTCGTCTATCAGCTTACCCTTGCCCATGGTGTCGTCTATCTCCATGTCGAGTTTCTTACACACTTCGCGTATCTCCTCCTCGCTCATTCCGTTGAGATCGTAGCCTGTCTTCTCTTTGATGGCATCGAGGATTGGCAACCGTCGGTATGGAGCCTTGAAACTGATAATCTGTCCGTCTATCTCGCGCTCAGGCTTGCCGTTCACGGCCGTGCATACTGTTTCGAGCAGTTTCTCGGTGAAGTCCATCATCCAGTTGTAGTCCTTGTACTGCACGTACAGTTCCATGCATGTGAACTCGGGATTGTGGTTGCGGTCCATACCCTCGTTGCGGAAGTTCTTTCCTATCTCGTATACGCCCTCGAAACCGCCGACGATGAGCCGTTTGAGATACAGTTCGGTGGCTATTCTCATGTACATATCAGTGCTCAGTGCGTTGAAGTGGGTGATGAACGGGCGTGCGCTCGCTCCACCGGCTATGGCTTGCAGCGTCGGGGTTTCCACTTCTGTGTATCCCGCCTCGTCGAGCACCCGGCGTATGGTACGTATCACCGTGGCACGGCTGAGGAAAGTGTCTTTCACTCCGTCGTTAACCACGAGATCCACGTATCTCTGTCGGTAGCGTAGCTCCGGGTCTTCGAATTTGTCGTATGCCACTCCGTCCTTGTATTTCACTATCGGCAGCGGTTTCAGACTCTTCGACAACAGAGTCAGTTCGCGTGCGTGAACCGAAATCTCTCCCGTCTGTGTGCGGAATACGAAGCCTTTTACACCGATGAAGTCACCGATGTCAAGCAACCGTTTGAATACCTTATTATATAGTTCCTTGTCTTCTCCCGGGCAGATGTCATCGCGAGTGATGTATACCTGTATGCGTCCTTTCGAGTCTTGTATCTCCGCAAAACTGGCCTTGCCCATCACGCGTCGGCTCATCAACCGACCGGCGATGCGCACTTCACGCTGTTCGCCCTCATCGGAAAACTCGTCTCTTATGTCTGTTGAAAAAGCGTTTGTGGGATATTCGGCAGCGGGATAGGGGTCAATACCCATGTCCCGAAGCTCTTGCAGGCTCTGGCGTCTGCCAAGTTCCTGTTCACTCAGTTCTAAAACGTTCATAGTCTTTATATCGAATATATATTCTTGTTATGGGTGCAAATTTACTAAATAACGTCGGAAAAAACGAATAAAATCAAAAGAAAGGACTATACAGATATTAAAAAACGTTGAATGCGGATGCTTACGGTGGCGTGTTAAAATAACGTAACAAACTTCTGTCGTGAAATCTCTTCAACAGGCTGTTTGTATTGTAAAAAATCATACAAACGTTTGAGATGTTCGGCTTGGTATTGGATACTATGTCCGTATGTGGTGTTTTTATGCTTTTTAAATGTTTGATTTTATAGGTATCCGGTTGCTTGATGGTTATTGTTTCTTGTGAGACTCCCTAAAATGTTTTTTTTATTATGATGTTTGTTTTCTGATGTATTCCTTGTTGTTTTCTGATTTTTTAGAGTCGTTTTTCTATGTTTGGAAATCTGTTTGTCGTGTTTTGTCCGATCCGTTGTCTCGCAACTATAAGTCAGGCATTTACCGGTGATTATTTATTGCGGAATATCGTGTCGGTAAATGTGCGGAGAAGACTCCATGGCGGCTTATATCTGTTTTCAGTTGTATTTTTGATTACTGCCGTAATTCAGAATTATCATTACATAATTGCGGATAATTCCGATTGTTGTCGCTGTTAAAATATTATAAAAACACAACGTCTGTTTTTGATGGTTGACGCTATTTTCATACATTTGTAAATTAAGACAAAAATAAAAAACATATAAAACCGTAATACCGGATAAATAGCGATGATAAGGACAGAGACAAAGAATATGGTTATCGGTATCGACATCAGTTTGGGAGAGACGACCTGCGCTGTTGTAGACATTCGCGGCAACATAATTGCCATGAGTAAATTTAATACCTGTGAATATTCGGATGTGAATAAATATGCGTCTGTTTTGTGCAATGAGATAATGAAACTCATAGACGGTTCATGCGGAATAGAGAATATTCGTTCGGTGGGAATATCGGCTCCAAGCGGCAATTTGCTTACCGGATGTATCGAGAACTCGCCTAACCTGCCTTGGAAAGGGTCTATCCCGTTGGCTGCCATGTTGCGCGACAGGCTCGGACTGGCCGTGGCTCTTGGCAACGATACGCATGCGGTGATTCTCGGTGAGTATACTTTCGGATGCGGTCACGGAATGAAGAACTTCGGGATAGTGGCCATAGGCAATGGGCTGGGAAACGCTTTGTTCACGAGAGGAAAACTGTATCATGGCAATAACGGTTTTGCCGGAGAATTGGGGCATATCTGTGCCGTAGACAACGGGCGGCAGTGCAATTGTGGCCGTAAAGGTTGTCTGGAACGGTATGTGGCCGGCCCTGGCATCGTCCTTACGGCACGTGAGGTGCTTGAAGAAAATGACGCGCCTTCACTCATGCGTGATTTGGATCAAATGACAGCCCAAGCGATAGCCGAGTGTTGCGATCGTGGAGATGAGTTGGCCATAGAGGTATATCGCCGTACAGGATATATCCTCGGCATCGCGCTTGCAAATTATGCGGCTATTGTAGACCCTGAGGCTCTGATATTGTCGGGAGGTGTGTCTCGTGCCGGCAAGTGGCTGCTCGAACCCACATTGAAATCGTTCGGAGAGCATGTGTTCCCAAACATTCACGGACGTGTGAAGTTGCTCATCTCGTCTATGAACCATCGTGAGCGTGATATCCTCGGTGCCAGTGTCATGGCCTGGGGGGTTAAGGAATACTCACTGTTCAAATAAATCCGTCGGCAGGTTGCGGGATGAGTGCCGTTGTTGTTTTTTATAAATGAGCGACAGCGTGCCGATAAACTGTTCAGATCGCAGTAATCATGAATATAGATAAGGAAAAAGACGATATTACAAGCATGCCGACGCTGGCAACGGCGCTCGGCATGCGCTTTTACTCAACGGAAGACCCTGATACATGCAGGGCAGAGATGGATGTTGACAGTCGTACACGGCAGCCGTTCGGAGTGATTAGCGGCGGGGCAACGCTTGCTCTAGCCGAGACATTGGCCGGGATAGGGTCTCTTGCCGCATGTCCAGGAAAAAGGTGTGCGGGCATAAGCGTTACAGGAAACCATGTCAAGGCCGTGCAGGAGGGCGACACCGTCACGGCGGTGGCACGCATAATACACAGAGGTCATAAGATCCACGTATGGAATGTGGATATCACCAATAGTTCGGGTGAGCTTGTCTCTTCCGTCAGCGTGACCAATTATATAACGAGTCTGCCCAATAATATTGTTAAGGAGCGGTAAGGGAAATAAATCGAAAAAACCGTAAGAATAACACGAAACCGTATGTCTGTCAGGTATGATTTCGGTTTCAATTCATTATCAATATGCTGTCTTACGCATTTTACAGATTACCATATTCGGACAAATGTACCGCTGTCATACAGTCGGATGGTGCTCCCATGCATTTGGGTTCCTATTCCGACATGAACAGTCGTACAGGATTTGTAGTGGCTCCTTTTACCATAACTTCTGATGAACCGCTGCTGCTCATCCGTCCTGACAGGGTGGAACATTTTGCGCTTGACGATGTTTCCGGGCTTGCGTTGTTGCGCAGTGTCACGGCAAGCACTTCATTGTGCGGCGTGTCTGCCATGCCTGTTTCCGCTGTATCCCGGTCGGCCTATGCTTCGGCGTTTGCCGCCTGTCACGGAAAATTACTTTCAGGCGAGTTCGAAAAGATAGTCCTTTCCCGTCGGTCGGTGGTCACGATACCCGAAACGGCACCATTGCATGAATTGTTTTTGAGGGCGTGTGATATGTATCCCCGTGCGTTTGTGGTCTTAGTATCGTCGGTGGCATGCGGAACATGGCTTGCCGCTTCGCCGGAGATACTACTTTCCGGCGACGGGGAGAAATGGCGCACGGTGGCGCTTGCCGGCACGATGGGATATGACGACTATCTGGCTGAGGGCGAATGGAGCGTGAAGAACAGGATGGAGCAGCGTTGCGTGGCGGAATATATAGGTGATTGCCTGCGGTGTTTTGCCGATGATGTCACCGAAGGCGACCCATACACGGCGCGTGCCGGTGATGTCGTACATCTGCGCAGTGATTTCTCTTTCGGACTCTCTGACAGTGCGGGTATCGGCGATGTCGTTGCCGCTCTTCATCCAACACCTGCCGTATGCGGATTGCCAAAGAGCGCGACACGGCGTTTTCTTGAGGCCGTAGAGCCTGCTCCGCGCGGTTATTACAGCGGTTTCATGGGACCGTTGGCTGTCGGTGGTGATACACATCTCTACGTTTCGCTGCGTTGTATGCTCATGGCTTCCGGCTTCTGCGTTCTTTATGCCGGCGGCGGACTTCTTAAAGACAGTGTGGAAGAGATGGAATGGGACGAGACAGAGGCGAAAATGGACACAATGCGAAAGGTGGTTGACGGCAAACAATAGAATGAGTGGCAAGGCAAACAAACGTTGTTGATGATGTGGAGAATGCCTGTCGTGCGGCTATCGCATGTTTTTTGTCATAGTCTGATTGGAATAGTAATGATAGGATTGTTATAAATGTATAGCTCAAAAGAGAATATCAACATACTGACCTCATTGCTTTTGGCGCATGGTGTCAGTCGGGCGGTGGTGTGTCCCGGTTCACGCAATGCTCCGATAGTGCATAATCTGTACGAGGCGGGCATCGAGTGTCATGCGGTGACAGACGAACGCTCTGCCGGGTTTTATGCTATCGGTATGGCATTGCGTGTGTGTGCGCCGGTCGCAGTGTGCGTCACATCAGGCTCGGCACTGCTTAATCTCGCTCCGGCTGTTGCCGAAGCGCACTATCGCCACTTGCCGATCGTGGTTGTCTCTGCCGACCGTCCGTTGCAGTGGATTGGGCAACTCGACGGTCAGACACTTCCCCAAGATGGTGCTTTGGGCTGTTTCGTTCGCCGTTGTGTATGTATTCCGGAACCGGTCGATAATGAAAGCAGGTGGCATTGCGGCCGGTCGGTCAATGAAGCATTGCTCGCCATGCGTGGCGATACGGATGCTCCGGTACATATCAATGTGCCGATAAGCGAGCCGCTGTTTGATTTCACAGTGCCTGTGCTTCCCGATGTGCGTGTGGTGAGGCGTTTGCGGCCGGCATCTGTCAGCCCGGCGGTGCTTGATGATGTGGCTGTTCGTTTTATGTCAGCACACCGTCCGATGATCGTTGCCGGACAGTATGGATGCTGTGATGAATTAGGTAGGGCATTGAAGTCTTTGTCTAATCATGCCGTAGTGCTTCAAGAGCCGCTCTGTCCCGGTATCGGGTGTGTGCATTTCGATGAGGTGTTGTCTGCCGTTGATGAGGTGTCTGCCTACCGTCCGGATTTCATTCTGTATGTCGGTGGCACTTTGGTGAGCAAGCGTCTTAAGGCGTTTCTTCGCCGTGTGGCTGACACCGAGACGTGGGCTGTGAGCGAAGACGGTGACATTCACGACACGTTTTGCAGTCAGACCGTTGTCATTGAAGGGCGTGCCGCCGACGTATTGGTGCCTCTTGCCGCCATGTTAGAGAAGTCGGAATGCAGTGAATTCAAGTTTTTGTGGCAGTCGGCGCTGGACCGTGCTGCCGTGCGTGCCGCCGATTTTACTCCCCGTTACTCTCAGATGATGGTCGTAAAAATGTTCGAGTCTATGATAGAAGAGGCTGATTACGACTATGATGTGCACTATGCCAACAGCAGTGCGGTGCGGCTTGGATGCATGTTTTCCGGCCATTATATATACGTCAATCGTGGTGTCAACGGCATAGAAGGGTCGCTTTCTGCCGCGGCGGGTTTCTCGGCGGCCGGCGACAGCATCACATTCTGCGTAATAGGAGATCTCAGTTTCTTCTATGACAACAATGCGTTGTGGAATGGCGGGATAGGAGGCAACCTGCGTGTGCTGCTTCTTAACAACGCTTGTGGCGGCATATTCAGCACTCTTTGCGGTCTCGAAGCCGGTGCGGTCCGTGATGAGTATGTGGCCGGCGGGCATCGATCGAGTGCCCACGGGATATGTGACGCCCATGATATAGGCTATATTTCGGCTCGAAACGCTGATGACCTGGCAAAAAACATGAATACTTTCCTTTACAGCGGAACACACCGTCCTCTTGTGTTTGAGGTGTTTACGGACGCGGAGGAAGACGCGGCAGCGGTGCGGGAATATTTTAGCGGTTGGAAATTAGAATGTTAAATAGGTAAGGAGTTGATGGTTAGTAACATATAATAAATTAAAAACATAATACGGATATGCAATCGAGAGAGTGGAAAAAGATACGTGATTTTGAGGAAATAATATTTGAGGAGTACAACGGAATAGCAAAGATAACGATCAATAGGCCGCGCTATCGTAATGCGTTTACGCCCAAGACAACATGGGAACTGTCGCAGGCTTTCGCCATTTGCCGTGAGATGCAGGATATAAGTGTGGTCATTCTCACAGGTGCGGGCGACAAGGCGTTCTGCTCCGGGGGAGATATGAACGTGAAAGGGCGTGGCGGGTATGTCGACGAGAGCGGTATCCCACGTCTCAGTGTGCTTGATGTGCAGATGCAGATAAGGCGCCTGCCGAAGCCGGTGATAGCCATGGTCAACGGTTATGCTATCGGCGGTGGGCACGTTCTGCATCTTGTGTGCGACCTTACGATAGCGAGTGATAATGCCGTTTTCGGTCAGACCGGTCCTAAGGTGGGATCGTTCGATGCCGGTTTCGGCGCTTCTTATCTTGCAAGAATAGTGGGACAGAAGAAAGCCAGGGAAATATGGTTCCTCTGTCGGCAGTATAACGCCGGGGAAGCGGAGCGCATGGGACTTGTCAACAAGGTTGTCCCTTTCGACCGATTGGAAGACGAATGTGTTGAATGGGCGGAGACAATGATGGAGCGCAGCCCTCTCGCTTTGCGCATGATAAAGGCCGGTCTTAATGCGGAGCTTGACGGACAGGCCGGTATCCAGGAGCTGGCCGGAGACGCTACGATGCTCTATTATTTCCTTGATGAGGCTCAGGAAGGCGGTCGCGCGTTTCTCGAAAAGCGCAAACCCGATTTCAAGAAATACCCGAAGATGCCGTAAATATAGTATTGTTGAATGCCTCACGTACCGTTCCCGGTATCCGGCATCCCTTTCTTCGGCATGGGAAAGAATGATTCCAATGTGGGAAATACGTTTCTTTTGATATGGGGTTTTAATTCTTTCGAATGGATAATCCTGTCTCTTTGAATTGAAAATAGATGCCTGTCGATTTTGAGTCATGTTCTTTATGCAAGGGAAATGGTTTCTTTCGAATGATGATTCTGTAATTGTCAGTTTGCGAGCACGGTTTGAACAGGCATATTATTAATGAACGGACATAGATAAAATGAAATACAAGATAAATATTACCGAGCGTATATTGCGTTTTAAACAGCCGGCCGGAACATCGCGTGGAGTGTATGACACACGTAAATCGTGGTTTCTGGAACTGACTTCCTGTGATGCGGCAGATGGCGGAATAGGGGTAGGCGAGTGTGCCCCGCTGCCCGGTTTGAGCTGTGATGATATTCCAGAATACGCCAAAACACTGCGTGCCCTGTGTGATAAGTTCGAGCAGGAGGGTGTGATAGACTATGATCTCATGCGTCCGTATCCTTCCATGCTTTTCGGCCTTGAAACGGCTTTGGCACATTTCAATGCCGGAAGTACAAGGCTCTTTGACACTGCTTTCAGTCGTGGCGAGACGGGAATACCCATTAACGGACTTGTGTGGATGGGATCTTACGATGAGATGCTTGCCGGAATGGAAGAAAAGATAGACCAAGGGTTCCGCTGCGTTAAGTTGAAAATCGGCGCCATTGATTTTGAGCATGAACTTAGTCTGTTGCGCAGGATACGTGAACGGTTCTCTTCTCGTGAGATGACGATACGTCTTGATGCCAACGGTGCGTTTACTTTTGATGAGGCATTATATAAGCTCGAACTTCTGTCGCAGTATGCTGTACATTCCATTGAGCAGCCAATTGCCGCCAGGCAGTGGGGCAATATGGCCGAGCTTTGCCGGGAATCGCCTCTTCCCATTGCTCTCGATGAAGATCTGATAGGTGTGAACTTGCCTGAAATGAAAGCTCAGTTACTCAATATTGTCAAGCCGGCGTACATCGTTTTGAAACCATCTCTGCATGGGGGTATGCGAGGTGTGGAAGAGTGGGTGGGTGCCGCCAAGGCTCATGATACAGGCAGTTGGATAACGAGCGCACTCGAAAGCAATGTAGGTCTCAATGCCATTGCACAGCTTACTGCCGGTATTTATGGTGACAGGATAAGTGTTCCTCAAGGGCTTGGCACGGGACTACTGTTTGAGAACAACATAGACAGACCGATAGAGATACGTAAAGACGAGCTGTGGTACTGTCCGAATTCCTGAAAGAGTGGCTCAATGACTCGCCGACAGTTACTGTGAAGACGAGTGGTTCAACGGGTGTACCGAAGCTGATTGCGGTTGAGAAAAGCCGGATGGCCGCCTCGGCGCGTATCACCTGCGGTTTTCTCGGTCTTCGACAGGGAGACAGTGCTCTGCTCTGTATGCCTCTCGATTATATCGCCGGCAAGATGATGGTGGTGCGAAGTGAGGTTTGTGGCTTGCGGTTGATTTCTGTGGAGCCTTCCGGGCATCCTTTGCGAGGACTGGATGAAATACCCGATTTCGCTGCCATGACACCTATGCAGGTATATAACTCACTCCGTGAGCCTGCCGAATGTGCCGCGTTGATGCGTATCCGGCACCTGATAATAGGCGGAGGAGCCATAGATGACGATATGGCCGAACGGTTGCGGTCGTTTCCAAATGCTGTTTGGAGCACGTACGGAATGACCGAAACCCTTTCACACATAGCTCTGCGACGGCTTAGCGGAAAGGGTTCCGATAATATGTATACGCCTTTTGATACTGTGGGTGTATCCTTGAATGCCGATGGTTGTCTTGTTGTCGACGCGCCGTCGGTGTGCGACAGTCCGCTGGTCACACGCGATATAGCCGAGATAGCCCCCGACGGACGGCGTTTCCGCATACGGGGCAGGCTCGACAACGTGATTAACAGCGGCGGGATAAAGATACAGGCAGAAGAGGTGGAGAGACTGTTGAGACCGTATATAGCGTCTCCGTTTATGATAACGAAGCGTAGGGACGAGAAGTTTGGAGAAGCCGTAATGCTTGTGATACAAGACAGTGACACTGCCGAAGCGGAGCGGATATGCGGTCGGGTGTTGCCTAAGTACTGGCAACCGAGATATTACGAGACGGTGAAAGCCCTGCCAATGACAGAGACGGGGAAGGTGAAACGTCTGTTATAGTCAGGTGGGTTCAAGTATGTAATATAAAAATGAGATATTGATAATAATGTAAAACAACATGGAGTGCTTGTCCAACCTCCGTAAAAAAACAAGAAAATGAACAATAAAAAAACTCAGGTCAGTGTGCTGTTCATGCTTTTCGGCATACTGTTTTGCGTTTGCCTTATTACGGCAAACGTGCTCGAAACAAAGCAGATGATGTTCGGGCCGGTAAATATTACCGGCGGTCTGTTGGTTTTTCCGGTGTCTTATGTCATTAACGATTGTGTGTGCGAAGTGTGGGGATATGCCCGTGCCCGTCTGCTTATATGGACCGGTTTTGCCATGAATTTCCTTTTCGTGATGTTCGGAGCTATCGCCGATGCCATTCCCGGCGCTCCGTATTGGAGCGGCGACGCAGGTTTTCACGCTGTTTTCGGTCTCGCTCCCCGCATAGCGGCGGCCTCTTTTCTTGCTTTCCTCGTAGGGTCTTTCATCAATGCGTATGTCATGAGCCGAATGAAAGTGCGCTCGGCGGGCCGCAATTTCTCTGCCCGCGCTATTGTCAGCACCGTGTTCGGTGAGACGGCCGATTCCATTATATTCTTTCCTCTCGCTCTTCTTGGGGTCGTCCCGTTGTCCCAGATGCCATCGCTGATTATCTCGCAGGTGGTTCTGAAAACGCTGTACGAGATAATCGTACTGCCAGTCACCATCCGTGTGGTGCGTTTGACGAAACGGCATGAGGGAGAGGATGTGTATGATCGTGATACCGATTACAGGATATTTAAGTTCTGAGGATAAGTGAAAATCAAATGACCGATAAGTAAAGAGGATAAGGCTGGTGAACATGCAAGGGAACGGCAAGGTGCGTTTTTAGTTTCCGGCATGTACACATCTAAAGCTCCTTTTACTTATTTAAATCCATAAATAAAATAAGAAATGAACGAACAAAGAAAAGATGAGGGCTTGCAGGCCTTGGGTTCAAATACCCAATATTCTATGGACTATGCTCCGGAAGTGCTTGAAACCTTTGCCAACAAACATCCCGAGAATGATTACTGGGTGCAGTTCAACTGTCCGGAGTTCACGTCGCTGTGCCCGATTACAGGCCAGCCGGATTTCGCCGAGATTAAAATAATGTACATACCGGATGAGCGTATGGTGGAAAGCAAGAGCCTCAAACTGTACCTTTTCAGTTTCCGCAACCACGGAGACTTCCATGAAGACTGTGTAAACAAGATAATGAAAGACCTTGTGCGGCTGATGAGGCCAAAGTACATAGAGGTTGTAGGGCTGTTCACTCCGCGTGGTGGTATCAGCATCTATCCGTATGCAAACTATGGTAGACCCGGCACTAAATATGAACAAATGGCCGAACGCCGGCTTATGGACTATGGCGGCACATCGCAGTTATTGAACAGATAACGGTTTCTTGGATGGATACGGGCCGGTGTTTGCCAATGACGGGTGTGTACACCCATACAAATACCGGCCTTTCATGCCTGTCAGTATGAAGAAATGATGCCGGTGCCAGTGTGGAAATTGTGACGCGGCAAATATGGGCGTAAATAGACTGGGTGTTCGGCCGATACTTGACTAACAGCCATATTCGCCGAACATCCTTGCCCATTCCATGAAACGGGCCACGCTCTCTGTCCCGAACTTTTCGAGACTGCGTGCCGTCTGTTCCACCGTGCGCTCACGATCGGGATGAGACTTCGAGAAAAACTTGTCAGCATAGCACACAAGTATCTCCTCGGGTGTCTCGGGCGTGAAGTCTTGCGGCGGGAGTGGCAGTGCTCTCTCTTCGATGGCCTTGCGGGTAATTCCGGTGCCGGTGTGCCGTTCGCAGACCTTCGCATGGCGTGGCAGGCCGTCTGCCCGCAGCAGTTCGGCACCGTTGATGCCGTGTCTTATATACGGGTCTTTACCGTTACAGTGTATTCCCGGAGCGTCTGTCGTGAATATCCCGATGTCGTGCAGCATTGCGGCCTCTTCCACGAAAGCCCTGTCGAGGGCTATCTGCGGGTTGCGGTCGGCTATGAGCAAGGCACGGTGTGCCACATCGTGGCTGTGGCGTATTAGCAGGCGTTTCAGCTCGTTGTCCTCCGGATAGTATTTGTCTATTATTTTTTGATAATCCATAGCGTGTTTGAATGATTTTTAATGTGCCGGATCTCACTTTTTCCCGACAGTGTTATTTCGGTGCAAAAATACTGAAAAAATAAGAGAAAGATACCGTCAGGCTGAGCTTTTTTGTTTCGAAAGATTTCAGCCTGCCGGTGTTAATGTTTCTGTTTTGCAAAGTATGAAACACGTTGACTGATAATGTTATTTTGTTTGAATAATATTTACAAAAAGTCTTCCATAAATCGATTGTTTCAAAATTTAAATCAAGTGGCCGTAAATATCTCCGTATTTTTGGCTTTTGTGTAACTGTTTGAATATAAATATGATATGCGAAAAAGAAGTTTGCTTTCGCTTCAAACGATAACTTTCTGTGGAGGTTTGTCGGCCGTTTAGCGTCCCGTTGCTCTGCGTTTGGATACCCGTTGCGATCCAACGGGTATCCAAACGTCTTGCATTTACTTGCCAAACACGTTACAACGAGCGTCCCGTTGCAGGGAAAAAGCATTTTTTTATCATCATGCAATCATCCCGTCATCTTGTGTATCGCGGTATGTATCGTGTTCGTCGATGTAGAATGAGAAAAAGCAAAGTGCTTTTTTTATGATATAATTCTTACAAATAACAAACTGCCGGGATATGTTTGTTTCTATGCCATGACACCCGTTATTTGCTTTTTACAGGATAATTAGCTCTCACGTTGCATAATATATCATGTGTAAAAGTCGTTATATATCATGTATGTGGGTCTGCCGTGCCATTGCCGTTCGGTACGTGCGGAGTTGCGCCGGATGTTGTTGTTTGATGATGTTACAACGTGTTTTATGAAACCAAGATATCTACTTGTAAATATAATGTTTCCATGTGCCGCATGCTTGCAGGCGCAGACAGAGGTGGCGGTAGCAAAGTTTAAGGGAGACAGGCCGGCTGCTGTAAGCTATACGTTTGATGACGGACTGCTCGAACACTACACCGAACTGTATCCACGATTGAATGAATACGGTATTAAGGGGACGTTCTGTGTCAACGGAAAGATAACAGACCGTTACGAACAGTTGATTGCCGCCGGCGACACGTCGGATGTCCTCGTCAGGGAAAAGCCCCGCATGACGTGGAAAATGTTGCGTGAGATGAGCGATGCCGGGCATGAGATAACATCGCACGGGTGGGCGCATGTGAATGTGAACAGACTGGAAGGCGAGGCACTGCGCTATGAGGTGCAGCACAACGACACAGTGATATGGAAGCATACCGGCCGTTTTCCGAGAACATATTTCTATCCGGGCAACGCAAAAAGTCCGGAGAAAGTGAAGTATTGCGAGTTCGGGCGTGTCGGTTCGCGTGTTGAACAGGTGAGCATCGGTTCTAAACGGGACGAGGCCTGGCTTCGAAACTGGGTCGCACTGCTGATCAGAGACCGCAAGTGGGGCGTGGGAATGACGCATGGTATAAGTTATGGCTATGACCATTTCAGCGATCCGCGGATATTGTGGAACCACCTGGCGTATGTGGGCTCACTGCGGGACAGCGTTTGGGTAGGTACGTTTCACGATGTTTCAGCATACGTAAAAGAGCGTGACGCCGTCAGGCTGAAAGTGAGGGAGAGGGGTGATGAGATCACTGTTCGGCCGTCGCTTCCGTTAGACCGTGAGATATTCAGCGAGCCTTTGACGATGATAGTCGGCAGGGTTGTGGTATCGGCCCGGCAGGATGGCCGGAATCTCGATGTTATTGTTAGGGGTGACAGCAGTTTGATAGACTTCAACCCCGGTGGCGGGCCGGTTTGCATCAAGGTGTCCGGATCCGCCAATAAGTGAAAGCTTCGGCATCGTATTAAATTGAGCGGACCTAACGTTAAATATTTGAAAGCCGGGCGTTTTTAACTATTTTATACGTACTTTTGCACCCGTGAGAAAAAAGACGTTGACTTTTTTGATGTTTTTCGCTTTCATATTTGTGATGGCGGAGGCACCTTTAGTGCTTTTCAATGACGAGGTGAAGAGCACGGCCGTGTCTGATTCCATGATTGTGGAAGCCGGAAAAGCCGTGAAAGACAGCGTGATGGCAGTGGCGGCCGTTGACAGTACGGGCTTGGACACGCTGACGGCGGACACCGTTGTGACACCTTTGCATGACGGACCGGATACTACCACGATGGACTCGCTGCAACTTGCGATATATCATCACAATAGGGCTATAGACGATTCGCTGGCGCTTGACAGCGCTAACAGGGCGAGAAAGAACGGTATAGACTCTCCCGTGACGTACTCTGCGGAAGACTCTGTCGTATACGAGGCAGGTACAGGAATAGCCTACCTGTTCGGCGACTCTCACGTGCTTTATCAGGACATGGATCTAAAGAGCGACCGGATATACATGAACATGGACAGCAGCTTGGTGCATGCCACGGGAGCTAAAGACTCTACGGGAGCGGTGTTCGGTACCCCGGTGTTCTCGATGGGCAGTGACAAGTATGAGAGCGATACCATGGCTTTCAACTTCAAGACAAAGAAAGGATTGATAAGCGATGTGTATACTCAGCAGGAAGACGGATATCTGACAAGTGAGCTGTCGAAGCGTAACTCTGACGGCGAACTGTTCTTGCAGCATGGCCGGTATACCACATGCGACAAGCCGCATCCGGATTTTTACATAGCCATGTCGAGAGCAAAGGTGCGGCCGGGCAAGGATGCCACTTTCGGGCCTGCATATCTTGTTGTGGCCGATGTACCGTTGCCCCTCGCCATACCTTATGGATTCTTCCCGTTTACCAAGAGTTATTCGAGCGGACTTATCATGCCGACTTACGGTGATGAGACCGAGCGTGGTTTTTATCTGCGCGACGGCGGTTATTACTTTGCCATCAACGACATGGTGGACTTAAAACTGATAGGTGAGATATACACCAAGGGCTCGTGGGGATTGTCGGCAGCGTCTAATTACAGGAAACGTTACAGGTATAGCGGAAGTTTCTTTGCCAGCTATCAGAACACGATAAACGGTGAGAAGAACATGCCCGACTATTCCAAGCAGACGAGTTTCAAGATACAGTGGAGCCACCGTCAGGACACGAAAGCCAATCCGTTCCGCACGCTTTCGGCAAGCGTGAACTTCGCCACGAGCAGTTATGAGCGCAACAACCTCACGAGCATGTACAACCCTCAGAGTTACACTCAGAGCACACGAACGTCATCCGTGAGCATGACCAACACTTTTTCGAGTATCGGCATGACGCTCAGTACGACGATGAACCTCAACCAGAGCATGATAGACTCCACCATTGCGCTGACTCTTCCAGATGTAAACATATCCATAAGCCGTTTCTATCCATTTAAAAGGAAGAAGATGGCGGGCAAGCAGCGGTGGTATGAGAAGATTTCGTTGAGCTATACCGGACATCTGAGCAACTCGATAACAACGAAAGAAGACAAGCTGCTACACTCGAAACTGACACGCGACTGGCGTAACGGAATGCAGCACAACATACCGATCAGTGGTAACTTCACGCTCTTCAACTATCTGAACATCAACCCGTCGATAAACTTCACCGACAGAATGTATACCAACAAGATAATGCGTTCGTGGGACGAGACGAGGCAACGGGAGGTGACCGACACCATAGACGGTTTCTACAATATCTACGATTGGCGCATGAGTGTGAGCGCATCGACAAAGCTCTATGGTATGTTTGTGCCGTGGAAAAAGTTGTTCGGTGACAAAGTAATAGCCATCCGTCACGTCTTCACGCCGCAAGTGAGTTTCAACTATTCTCCCGATTTCAGCACCAAACGTTACGGATATTACGACACATACCAGAAAACGGATTCCGAGGGAAATGTGTCCATAGTCGAATATTCGCCATATTCAAACGGACTCTATGGTGTTCCCGGCAGAGGAAAGACCGGAAGCATATCGATGGACATCTCCAACAACATAGAGATGAAGATAAGAAGCGACAAGGATTCCACCGGAGTGAAGAAGATCAGCATCATCGATGAGCTAGGAGCAAGCATGTCATATAATATGGCTACCGACATAAGACCGTGGAGCGATCTGAGTACCCGTCTGCGGCTTAAACTGACAAAGAGCTATACTTTCAATATGAATGCCGTCTTCGCCACATACGCTTATGAACTGGACGATAAGGGGCGGCCCCGCGTCAGCAACCGTACCACGAGGTATAGTCAGGGAAAGTTCGGACGGTTTCAGGGCATGTCTCAGAATATATCGTACACGTTGGATAATAAGAAGGTGGCAAACTTCTTCAAATGGTTGCGTGGTGAGCGTGTGGACAAGAATGATGCGGGCAGCGATTATGACACCGATGATGAGGATGACTATTTCGACCGTGAGACCAACGAGGACAAGACACTGCAAAAGGCTCGTAACGGCGCACGGAAGGAGAACGCCGGAAAGGCCGAGACAGACGAAGACGGATATATGGATTTCAGCATGCCCTGGTCGTTGAGTTTCGGTTACGGAATATCCATGCGCGAAGATACGGGCGGAAAGTTCGACTATGACAGGATGCGGTATCCCTATTCGTTCATGCAGACGCTCAACTTCAGCGGTAATGTGCGGATAAGTGACGGGTGGAACATCAGTTTCTCGTCGGGTTATGACTTTGAGAACAAGAAGATTTCGATGACAACGGCGTCACTGAACCGTGATTTACACTGTTTCAACATGTCGTGTTCGGTGGTGCTTGCGCCATATACGAGTTACAACTTCTCGTTCCGCTGCAATGCCGCCACGCTTACTGATGCCTTGAAATACGACAAACGCAGCAGTTACAGTAATTCCGTGCGGTGGTATTAAAGACTGTATCCGTATGCGTTCCGGGCATCCAAGCATACTTGTTTTCCCTGTCGGGTGATCCATAAAATAATATAATACATTCCATGGCAGAGTTACCAGCGTTAGTAAAAGATCTCGCTCTTATTCTCATAGTGGCGGGAACAGTGACACTTATTTTCAAGAAATTACGGCAACCGTTGGTGCTTGGCTACATTGTGGCAGGCTTTCTGGTAAGTCCTCACATGCCGTATATCATGTCTGTGGTGGATAGTGCGGATGTAAAGACCTGGGCCGACATAGGTGTCATCTTTCTTTTATTCTCGCTCGGGCTTGATTTTTCCTTCAAGAAGATACTTAAAATGGGTGCCGCTCCCGTGATAGCGGCCTGCACCATCATCTTCTGTATGATGATGATGGGTATCACCGTGGGCAATCTTTTCGGATGGCGGCAGATGGATTGCATCTTTCTTGGCGGTATGCTGGCCATGAGTTCAACCACCATTATATACAAAGCGTTCGATGACCTCGGTCTGAGACAGCAGCATTTTGCCGGTCTTGTGATGAGTGTTCTCATACTTGAAGACGTGCTTGCAATCGTAATGATGGTCATGCTGGCGGCTGTTGCAGGCGGAAGCAGTCCCGACGGAGGTCAGATGCTACGCAGTGTGATAAGTATCGGTTTCTTCCTTATACTCTGGTTTGTGGTCGGGATTTTCCTTATTCCTATATTCCTGCGTCGTGTCCGTAAGCTTATAAATGATGAAACGCTGCTCATCGTGGCTCTCGGCTTGTGCTGTTTGATGGCAGTTGTCTCCACTCAGGTGGGTTTCAGCAGCGCTTTCGGAGCGTTTGTCATGGGCAGCATACTTGCCGAGACTGTTGAGGCAGACAAGATAATAAAACTTGTCGAGCCGGTGAAAAATCTCTTCGGAGCAGTCTTTTTCGTGTCGGTGGGAATGCTTGTGGAACCGAGAATAGTTGTGGATTACGCCCTGCCGGTGGTTGCTATCGTGATGACGATACTTATAGGTCAGGCCGTTTTCGGATCGTTCGGTTATCTTCTCGGAGGACAGCCGCTAAAAACGGCAATCAAGTGCGGTTTCTCGATGGCTCAGATTGGTGAGTTCGCTTTCATAATAGCCTCTCTCGGTCTGTCGCTCGGAGTGATCAGCGACTTCCTTTATCCTGTGGTTGTGGCCGTATCGGTGATTACCACTTTCCTTACGCCATATATGATGCGTGCCGCCGGTCCGTGGTATTCGGTCATGGAGAGGCGGTTGCCGTCAAAGGTCATAGTGGCGCTGAACCACATAACGCTCAGTCACCCGTCGGCCTCGGCATCAAAGAACAAGTGGAAGTCGCTGTTGACTCAACTGACGGTGAACACCGTGATATATTCTATATTGTCTTTTGCGATGATATTCA
Organism: Prevotella sp. MGM1; assembly: GCF_002933775.1. Classification (GTDB taxonomy): domain Bacteria; phylum Bacteroidota; class Bacteroidia; order Bacteroidales; family Bacteroidaceae; genus Prevotella. The sequence continues at coordinate 74,210 of NZ_BEWV01000125.1, read as the reverse complement.
TCATGCTCACGTTGTTCCTGCCGTTCGTCCGACACATGTTTACCGACTGGCACCATACGGTTGATTTCGTTTGCGGCGCTCTCACCATCCTTGTCATATCACCGTTTCTGCGTGCCATGATAATGAAGAAGAACAGGAGCGATGAGTTCAAGGCTCTGTGGAGCGACAGCAGGCTTAATCACCTGCCGCTCATATTCACTGTCATCGTGCGAATTGTGATAGCGTGCTCTTTTATTTTCTATGTGATAAACTACCTGAGCCGTTTCACCGGGGCATTGATTGTGAGCATAGCGGTGGCGCTTGTCATCGTGATGGTACTGTCGAGACGGTTGAAGCACAGCAGCATTAAGCTGGAACGCATGTTTGTGAATAACCTGCGTTCGCGCGACATAGAGGCTCAGGTGCACGGCCGTAAGCGTCCTTTGTACGAAGGTCATCTGCTCGACAGAGATATCCACATGGTAGACCTTGACGTGCCGGCCGACTCGCTGTGGGCAGGCAAGACCCTGAGTGAACTGGGATTGAGAAACAAATATGGTGTCCATGTCAGCAGCATACTGCGGGCCAACAGACGTTTGAACATCCCGGCGGGAGATGCTGTCATTTTTCCTGCCGACAGGATACGTGTCGTAGGCAGTGACGACCAGCTCACGAGCATGAACCGTGCGCTTCAAGACGAGGTATATGGAGATGACCTTGAATTTGAGAAACGTGAGATGAAGCTGCGCCAGATGGTGATAACCGGGAAAAGCCCGTTTGTAGGCAAGACCCTCGGGGAAAGCGGCATACGCGACAAGTATAACTGTATGGTAGTCGGATTGGAGGAAGGCGAGGAGACTCTCTCGCAGATAGAGCCGGGATATAGGTTTGGAAAGGGCGACATAATATGGGTTGTCGGTGAGGAGATATCGCTCAATGAGTTGACTGAAGCATAGGCGATGGACACACTGGGGCAAAGGAATTTGAGACGATGTTCCGTGAAGAGTATTTGCGGTGCTATTTCTTTGCGCGCCGGATGCTCGATGAAGACGATTTATGCCGCGACACGGTGAGCGATGGATTCGCTTCCGTATGGAGCAACCGCAGATGTATAGACGCATTGAAAGCCCGCTGCTATCTATATACTTGCGTGCGTAACAAGGCCTTGTCAGAACTCAGGCGCATTAAAACAGCCGGCAACACGGTGGCCGCCGGAGTCCTCGACACCTTGGAGTCTGATGACGGTGAGGAGTGGGGCAGTATGCATGCCGTGATGAGCGGTACGGGCGAAAAAGCGGCGTACGGGGCTGTCCTCATACTTTATATGGTCGGCGGTGGCCGTGGCGGCGTGTGTCCTTGCCTTTGTGTTGGTGCTCGGAAACCGCAACGATGGGCATAGGTATGCTGAGGTCATCAGGCACGAAGAGAATACCGGAAGCATGGAGCTGACAGATGCCGACGGCGATAAGTACGAGGTGAAAGGCAACAGCGTGTCGTTCATGAAAGCCTTGCCGTCTTCTGCAGACTATATGATGATGGCTATGAAGACCCCGCGCGGTGAGTGTGCGGATGTTACTCTGGCCGACGGCACCCGTGTGTGGCTCAATGGTGAGAGTGTCCTTGAATTTCCAAACCGCTTTATCGGCGCACGGCGCAAGGTGCGGCTCAGCTGTGAGGCCTATTTCGATGTGGCGAAAGACAGCCGTCATCCGTTCATCGTCACTACCGATTACTATTCCGTGTCCGTTCTCGGCACGTCATTCTCTGCATGTGCCTATTCACCGTCAGACGCCGCACTTGTGCTTGCCGAGGGGCGTGTACGCATGTCATCGGCTGCGCATGTCGGAAGTCTTGTGCTCACTCCCGGTGCCTGCAACGGATATATTGTCTCAAGTGTCGGGCCGATTGCCCAGCCTACGATCTTATGTGAGTACGCATCTGTAATCAACGACATGTAACATACACTCTCATCGGTCTCGACGTATGTTATATCACTGCCCCATATCTCGTTGGGACGTACAGGTACTATCTCCTTTATGGGATTGTCATACTTGCGGTAGTGATGGTTTTATAATGACGACGACGTTTTATCTGCACCATGAGACCTTTCTTACGAAGCGGTTCGATGAATGCGTCACGTCCTGGCATACACCCCGTCGACCCAAACATCCGTCGGATAATCAGATACAGCTTTGCGCATCCAAGTCCGGGATTGTCTTGGCGGTAATCCTCAGCCTTCTCTACAATCAACGGCTCTATGGCGTTTTCCGCAAATTCGTTGTCATCCATTCTGTTATAGAATGACTGTCTGCTGTAACGAAACAGTCCGCGTAGAGTCTTCAGCGCAGGCTCCGGAGACTCTTCACGGAGCAGACTTGCTGTTTGGCGCCAGATTTTTTTTTTTCTTATGGTAATGTTGAAAGTCTCCTCGGCAAGATTGATCATCGTGTCGTAGGCATGGGCACGAAGTTTCTCAAGTTCGGCTTCCTTATGTGCCTGCTTGAGCTGTGCCTTGAGTTCCCGGATCTGGTCATCTTTGCTTTTCCCGGCCATATCTTCCTCGGTTTGTTCTTGCAACGATAACGTTTCTGTCTGAGTCATTACCCTTCCCATCCACGAATATAAGGTCATGACGCTACTGATGTGATATTTATCAACAATCGCCTGTGCATCACGGCACTCATGGAGAAAGTCATTTACGATGGAAATCTTTTCCTGATCATCGTGGCGATATGTAGTCTGCTCTATCTCTTGTCGTCCCCAGTGTCCCGTCTGGGGGTCTTCTATAGGAGACTAACTTCTTCTTTACATTGGTTTTCATTGGCTCTTCTGAGTTTTGCTCTCAAAAGTGTCAACTTTTTTCAGTTCAAGTCAAGATAAAAAACAACGGGCGTGTGGAAATGGTTTTCCGCACGCTCGTTTTAGTTCGGTGATATTAAGCCTGATGCGTAATCTGTCGTTATATTAAGTCAGAACTCACATGCTCGTGTACATAATCAGTCGTTATATCCGGCCGTAAGCTCGCATATTTTGACTATTACCTCCATGGCTTTTTCCATGGACTGTATGCTCACGAACTCGTAAGGACCGTGGAAGTTGACGCCTCCGGCAAAGATGTTGGGGCATGGCAGACCTTTGAATGACAGCTGGGCACCGTCTGTTCCGCCCCTTATCGGTTCTACTTTCGGAGCCACTCCGCATTCCTGCATGGCTTTCAGTACAAGATCTATCACGTGCATGCTGGGATCTATCTTCTCCTTCATGTTGTAATACTGGTCTTTCACCTCAGCCGTTGCCGTGCCTTCGCCGTATTTTCCGTTGATTTTCTCCACGCATTCCATTATGAAATCCTTGCGGGCCTCGAATTTCCGGCGGTCGTGGTCACGTATGATATATGACATCGTGGCACTCTCAATGTTGCTCTTGATGCCCAGCAGATGATAGAATCCCTGGTAGCCCTCGGTTGTTTCAGGGGTCTCGTCGGCCGGAAGCATGGCCGCAAACTCTGCGGCGAGCATGTTGGCGTTTATCATTTTGCCCTTGGCGTAGCCGGGATGCACGCTTACGCCCTTTATGCTCACTTTTGCCGATGCGGCATTGAAATTTTCGAATTCGAGGTCTCCAATGTCTCCACCGTCCATGGTATATGCCCATTCACAGCCGAACTTCTCCACATCGAAATGGTGGGCACCCATGCCAATCTCCTCATCAGGATTGAATGCGACCCGGATGTCGCCGTGCTTTATTTCCTTGTGGTCTCTGAGATAGCACATGGCCTGTATAATCTCAGCGATACCGGCCTTGTCGTCAGCGCCGAGCAATGTGTGCCCGTCGGTCACGATAAGGTCTTCTCCAACGTGTGCGAGCAGTTCGGGAAATTTATTCGGCGATGAGATTATGCCTTCCGAGAGCATGATGTCGCCTCCGTCGTAGTCTTTGACTATTCTTGGTTTTATGTCTGCGCCGCTGCAATCGGGGCTTGTGTCGTAGTGGCTGATAAATCCTATTGTAGGCACTTTGCCCTTTATGTTTGATTTAAGGGTGGCATATATATAGCCTTTGTCGTCGAGTTCGACATCGTCAAGCCCTTCGTTTTCGAGTTCTTTTTTTAGATACTCGGCAAAAACAAGTTGTTTCGATGTACTTGGCACGCTCGTGCTGTCTTCTGCCGACTGCGTGTCGAATTTAGTGTAGTTTAAGAATCTTTCGGTAATGTCCATATTAATTATAAACAAATGTTTGCCACAAATTTACATATAAATAATGAGAAACAGGCTGTTTGTGCGTTAAAAACAATTTATGGCCTTGATAATCGTTCGTTGTGGTCTGTCCGATACGGTGATGTCGGCATGGTGATATGCGTGCTTTGGTCTCTTTTCTTTCTGTCAAACACAATTCTGTCATCGAATATTAAGTATGACGTTTCTTTTAGTATCACAAATTGGTATCACAAAAGTATCATATAATGATGTAAAACAGTGCAAAACGGGGTTTAAAATATCAGTCAGCAGTCAGAATGTTTAGGTGATACCATATAATTAATAATTCTATAACTATTTGATAGCCAAAAGAAAAAGAGACACAAAAACTGTGTCTCTTTCCGTGATTCCGTAGGGATTCGAACCCTAGACCCACGCCTTAGAAGGGCGTTGCTCTAATCCAACTGAGCTACGGAACCCTTAAATCGGGTGCAAAGGTATAAAATATTTATGAGATATCAAAATATATTCATTGTTATTTTGCATTAATCACTATCCCATGAAATAAATGAAGTTTCAACCTGGCAACATCCGATGAAATAAATAGTTGGATTTGATTACATATTTAATGACGGCCATCTGAATCCGTGTGTTTATGGAGACTGTATAGATATATGCACACGCTTTTCACCGAGATACGTACTTAATATGCCTTTTTGTCATGCACGATCATTTGTTTTGCTGTCTTCCATATTATTCGCAAATCAAGCCATATAGTCCAATTCTCAATGTACCATATATCACGCTTTACGCGACCTTTCATCTGCCAAAGTTCCTTTGTTTCGCCTCTGAAACCTGTTACTTGTGCCCATCCTGTGATGCCGGGCTTTACGAAATGGCGTATCATGTATGTGTCTATAAGCTCTCTGTATACCTTTGTGTGATGAAGCATGTGGGGGCGGGGGCCTACTATGCTCATATTACCGATAAGCACATTGAAAAACTGCGGCAGCTCGTCGATGTTGGATTTACGCATGAAATTTCCGAAAGCAAACTTTCTTGGATCATTTTCAGTAGCCTGGACAAGATCCGCGTCTTTGTTGACATGCATGGAGCGGAACTTGTAACAATTGAAGTTATGGCCGTTTAATCCTGTGCGTACCTGGCTGAAAAATACAGGTCCGGGACTTTGGATTTTTATTATCAGTGCAACAAATGGAATCAAAAGCGCCACAAAGAACAGGACAATCAACGACATTACAATGTCGAAAAGCCGTTTTATAAACTTGTTCATAGGCTTCATAAGTGGCTCGAGATGATTTGCGAAAACCATCGTCTCACCTACAGATTCTAATCTGAATGTACTTCCAAACACTTGCGAAATGACCGGAATATAATAGAAATGTGCCACGTTGCTATTGCAATAGCGCATCACTTTTCTTATCTTTTCATTGTCTTCGACAGGCAGGCAGCAATAAATGTCGTCTGCGATGGGTTTGGAGGTTTTTGATGTTATGATGGTGTCCAGATCTTTTGTGGTTCCTATATGATTTAGCCTGTCAGGGCAATTCTCTATTGTTTTGTCCGAATAATATCCAACTATGCGGTAACCCATCGACGGGTCATCCACGAGATAGGAATATATAGACAATACGGATTCGTCGGATCCGATGAACAGCACTTTACGAATATTGCGCCCCGAGCGTCTGTAATGCTTTATCACCCACCTCTCGACATAACGGGACAATATTATTCCGCAGTACAGTATGAACGTGAAACGTATGATGAGCATGATGTTAGGTAACGTATATCCGTTATAGAGATATACAACTTCAGCAATGAAGTACTCAACGATGCCTTGTGCAAGCACCAATAATGTGACCTGACGGAGAACCTGTTCGGGAGCAGAGCGTCTTAAATGCACAATGGTTGAGAAGAAATACTGGGCCACAGCCATTGCCATGTTGACAATGAATAACGATCTTATAGGGTCAATGTCGTTGTTGTATATACATCCGCCATACACATAATGGCAAATCAGGAATAGAATATTGAGAATGATAAAGTCACCCAATATTACAATATTCTTTATAAACTTGTTTGTTTTCGTATTTCGGCCCATTTTAAGGATTTAATTGTGTCGTTTGCAAAGTTATTATTTAAACATGAAATAACCAAATATGCTGACTTAAAATATGTTGGAATTATATTCAACAAAAAAGCGGAGTATGATATTATTGATATATTCACACTCCGCTTTTGTGGATTACTGTCGGTGTCAGTTGGTTTTCAATATCAATTTTACCGGTCTCAGTCCGTCGGCTGTAGCCGTCAGTGTCACTTTGCCTGCAGCTCCAGTCGAGCGTAATATGGCGGTCGCGGTTCCGTTGTACAGTCTTCTTGTGTTGCCTACGGTCAGTTCCTCGCTTGTTATGTCTCCGTTGATTACTCCTGCGAGCTCGGCCGGGCCGTCAACAGTGAATGTCACCTTGCTTGAGGCTCCTTTCACTCGGCGGCCTTTTTTGTCTACCGCTTCAATGCGGATGTGTTGGAGGTCCATTCCGTCGGCTTTCCATTCGGGATTGTCCGATGCTGCTTTCAGCGTTACGGCCTCTGAGGTTGTCTCTATTTTATGGCGTGCAACAACCTTACCTCCCGTTTTGGCTACAGCTTCTATGTTGCCGGCTTCGTATTTCACGTTATCCCATTTTATTTTGTTCCTGTTCTTTGGATTCTTTGTGTTCTGCTTTGTTCCGATACTCTTGCCGTTTACCAACAGTTCCACCTCGTCGGCATTGGTGTATGTATAAAGTGACATCGAGCTGCCGGCTTTCCTGTTCCAGTGGTCTGACATGCGTTGCGTACCAACCTTCACATCGTTCCACACTGTATTGTCGTCACTGTCTATTATGCCGATATGTACCACAGGTTCTTCCGGAACAAAGATACTCTTGAGGAAGTAGGCTATTGGTTTAGGTTCGAGCGATATGTCAAATATTCCCTGCGACCAGCCTTTTGCCGGCCATCCGTTGGACTCACCGAGATAGTCTATCATGCCCCAGTATGCCAGACCCACCACTTTGTCGAGATCCATCTCATAGTAGTTCGGACCCATCATGGCGGTGTTGGCTTCGCTTTGGTAGAAAATCAGGTTTGGAAAACGTCGCCCGTCGCCAGGGAAATACATGTATCTGTAATTGTATGATGCGATATCCGTCTCATGCACAAGCGGTGCCGGCAGCGAGTCGGTCTTCTGGTTGCGTCCGCGTGGGTGCATGGCTACAGTGACTGGGCGTGTCTTGTCGTAGCGTCGTAACAGTTCGCGCTGCATGCGGAAGGGTGTCACTCCCCAGTCGGCAAACGGCAGCGACCAGTATGTCTGCAATTCGTTTCCGAGACTCCACATCACCACCGACGGATGGTTCCGGTCGCGGCGGATAAATTCAGGAATGTCGTGTTGCCACAGGTTGAGCCACTCCGTGCGGCCGCCTGCAAACTGTGTCAGCCACTTGTCGTATAGTTCGTCTACCACAAGCATTCCATATTTATCGCAAAGGTCTAGGAACGACTTGCTGTATGGATTGTGGGATGTGCGCACATGGTTGAAGCCGAACTGCTTTAACAGCCGTATTCTTTTCTCCATGGCTTTCGGGTATGCGGCGGCACCAAGTGCTCCGAGAGTGTGGTGATTGGCTATTCCCTTGAAAACCACTTTCTTTCCGTTCAGTTTAAAACCGAATGCCGGTGAATACTCGATTTTGCGTATACCGAAAGTTTCCGATGTTCTGTCAGCCACAGTGCCGTCAGGTCTGTATAATGTGAGTATGGCTTTGTATAGGTGCGGCGTCTCGCAACTCCATAGTTTCGGGTTTTCGAGTGTGACACTGTCTATCCTGTGCTCGTTGATTTTCTGGCCGCGGTTGAACGGTATGTCTTTTGTCTCATTATACACTATGTTATTGTCCTGGTCAATGATTTGGGTGTTTATCCGCAAATCCTTTGTTTTCAGATAGCAGGCAATCTCCGCCTGTATGTTTACCGAAGCTTCCGCTGAGCTTACTTCCGGTGTGGTGATATATAGGGAGTGGCGTGTGAAATACTGCTGCGGGTCGGTAATCACGAGTGTTACATCGCGATACAGTCCTCCTCCGGTATACCAGCGGGAGTTTTCCGGCTTGCGTGTGTCTGCCTTCACGGCGATCACATTCTCCTCACCGTATTTCAACAGTTTTGATATGTCGGCTTCAAATCCGAGATAACCGTATTCCGTGCCACCTATGCGTCGTCCGTTCAAATATACGTCTCCAACAAGCATAATGCCCTCGAAGTCTATCACTACACGTTTTCCGCGCCATGACGCGTCGGGAGTGACGGTCTTGCGATACCATCCGATGCCCATTTCCTTGAATCCGCGTGAACTCAGTCGGCTCTTGACGTTGCTTGCCGCATCGCTTTTGTCGGCTTTCTCGCCTTTTTCAGGAGCTATCCACGGTTGTGATATCTGGAAATCGTGAGGAACGTTCACTGTCTGCCATGCGCTGTCGTCAAACTTCACGTTTTCACCGTTTGTCACGTCTCCTGCATGGAATCGCCATCCGAAATTAAGACTTTGCACTATACGTGCTTTTTCTTGGGCCGCAGCAGGAATGATTGCCAGTACGACCAAAAGTAACGATGTTATTCTTTTCATATTCAGTAGTTAGTTATTTTGTAAACAGGGTAGTTATAATTCTTATTGCCGTAATGCCGGGTATATACTATAATGCTGCTATGATTCTTACGATGCGCTCTGCCGTTCGTCCGTCCCACCTGTCGGGGAGCGAGCATTTTTTCCATTTACCGGCAACCATGTCTGTCACGGCGTTTCCCAACTTATGGGCATCCTCTCCCACGAGCACGCTCGAACCGTATTTTACTGTCTCGATATGCTCCGTGTAGCTGTTCAGTGTAGCGCATGGCACGCCGTTGAAGGTGGCTTCTTCCGCAACATTTCCTGAGTCGGTGATGACTCCCATGGAGTGTGCTGCCAGATAGCCGAATTCAAGATATGGCAACGGTTCTGTTATCAGCAGGCCGTCTGTGTCTGAATATATAGCTGACACTGCATCCCGTGCGGCACCTCTAAGAGGAGCCACCACGGGCACTCCATTGGCGGCAACGAGCATTGCGTCGACCATGGCACGCATATTTTCTGTGTCGGCAAGCAATGCTCTGCGGTTGAGAGTGAACACTATATAGCGCTTGTCTTCCAGTCTAAAATCATCGAATATGGCCGGTCTGCGCAGTCTGTCGCGACTTGCCCTGAGGGTGTCCATAAGTATGTTGCCAACCATATATATATTCGATATGTCTGCTCCTTCGCGTGCCGCAATAGTGTTTGCTCCTTCGCCTGCCGTGAACAGCAGATCGCTCAGGGAGTCTATTACCAGACGATTTATTTCTTTCGGCATGTTTATGTCAAAAGAGCGTGTGCCGGCCACAAGGTGAGCAAGTTTTATTCCGCGTTTTTTGGTTACTATGGCGGCAGCCATAGTAGAGGCGAGGTCATCGACAACGATAACCGCATCGGTGGTGTTTGAATCGAGATAACGCTCGAATTCACCCATGACACGTCCGGTAATCTCGTTCAGGTTAATGCTGTCTACACCTAAATAGACATCAGGACGGGCTATCTGCAAATCTTCAAAAAGAGATTGTTCGAGTGTGGCGTCGCTCTCTGTTCCGGCATATACGAGTGTATGGGCTATTCCGGCTTTTTCACTTTCCGCTTTTTTTATGGCTCTGATTATGGGAGCCACCTTTATGAAGTTCGGGCGTGCACCCGCGAAAATACAAATATTGAGCATGGATAATGTTTATATTTTTTGTAAAAGAACAAATCTAAATGCAAATATACTTAGTTTTGATGAATTGGCAAAGAAAATAGTTCGGGCATTTGGTTTGGGAGCATTAAAAGTCAGTAGGAATGACAGCTTGGTTTTGAGTGTCGGTAGCTGATATACAGCAAGCATCTTTCCGTTTTCCGATTGTTTTGAAATTTAAAAATCTCTGGCCGGATAATTTTCGGGTATATGGCGATCAGTGTAAGTTGTATTTTATATTGATGTTGTTTACATGAAGTTGAAACAATATCTTGAGGTGTATTAATACTGTATGGACAGCTGTTTATGTGGTATGTCTGTGTTGTGTGCCAGATTTTTTTTCCTGTACCTTAATAAATTTGAAAGTGTTGTGTAATCGGATTATTATTTGTATTTTTGCGGATATATAAAATAACGTGTAAATAAGGAAAGCTATGTTGGATAAGTATTTGGAAGAAATAAAAAAGACCTCTGTATTGACAGAGGAACAAGAGGCCGCTTTGGCAGAAAGGATATGTGCCGGTGACAGCAAGGCTGTTGAGAAATTGGTGACGGCCAATTTGCGTTTTGTCGTGTCCATGGCATCGAAATATCAGGGAAGGGGAATCGACCTGTCAGATCTCGTGGCAGAGGGAAACATAGCCCTTATGCGTGCTGCCGAGAGGTTCGAGGCCGGGCGTGGAAGCAGATTCGTTTCTTATGCCTCTCCATTTGTGAGAAAGGCTATGGAGCAGGCCATCGCTTTGCAGACTGGCCTGTATAATGTTCCATTGGATGAGCGTACGCCTTTGGAACGGAAACGTAGCAGGGCCTTGTCTGCCGATGCCCCGCTTGGCGGAAGAGCCAATGTGAGCCTGCTCAGTGTTCTTGAAAATCCAGACTCACCGTCGGCAGACGGAATGCTCGGCGATCAATCTTTCAATGAGGCCGTGAGTGAGGCGATGAAAGAACTTAGTGATCGTGAACGGATGGTCGTAATGATGTTTTTCGGAATAGGCCGTGAGAAACTTACATTTGCCGAGATTGGAATGGAGATGGGGCTTAAGCGGGAGCGTGTGCGTCAGATCCGTGACAAGGCTTTGCGTAAGATCTCAAAGCATCGTAACATCTTGCGTTGATTTGTCCGGGACATTATCATCAATCATAATATGGCAATATCGGTATTTATATGATATTTGGCTGCAACAAATAAGCGGCATTCAGGTATATCAGGCACTGTTTTTTGTAGACAAAAGAATAGTGCCTATATTTTTTGGGGACTGCCACTTTTTTCGGTAATGATATATTTGATGTCGAGTGCATAATAAGAAAATCGGATCCGGTAGGAATAACTACCGGATCCGATTTTTTTATTTATCATCTATAGAATGGTGATTATTCACCTTTTTCCATTTTCTCTTTCAACTGTGCGAGGATATCAATATCGCCGAGTGTTGTAGCTGCAGGCTGATTGTCAATCTTCACTGAGTCTTCTTTCTTTGCGCGCGGCTTCTTGGCTGCCTTGCGCTCCTCACGCTGTACATCCTCGAATGTGCGGCTGTGAGAAAGGATGATGCGCTTGCTGTCCTTATTGAACTCGATAACCTTGAACGGAAGTTCCTCGTTCAGAGCTGCCTGTGTGCCGTCTTCCTTAACGAGATGCTTCGGAGTGGCAAATCCTTCAACGCCTTTTTCGAGAGAGATAACGGCACCTTTCTCAAGGAGTTCGGTTATTTTGCCCTGATGTATGCTGCCTACTGTATATTCAGCCTCAAATACGTTCCATGGATTCTCTTCGAGTTGCTTGTGGCCGAGGCTCAGACGGCGGTTGTCCTTGTCAATGTCAAGAACGACAACATCTATTGTTGTACCAACCTGTGTGAACTCTGACGGATGCTTAACCTTCTTGGTCCAAGACAGGTCGCTGATGTGGATAAGGCCGTCAACACCCTCTTCAAGCTCAACGAATACACCGAAGTTTGTGAAATTGCGAACTTTTGCTGTATGCTTGCTTTCAACTGGATATTTAACCTCGATTGCTTCCCACGGATCTTCTTTAAGCTGTTTGATGCCAAGGCTCATCTTGCGCTCGTCGCGGTCGAGTGTAAGGATTACAGCCTCAACCTCGTCTCCTACTTTGAGGAACTCCTGTGCAGAGCGCAGGTGCTGGCTCCAAGACATTTCAGAAACGTGGATCAGACCCTCAACACCGGGCTGTATTTCAACGAATGCACCGTAATCGGCGATTACCACAACCTTACCGTTAACGTGGTCACCGACTTTCAGTTCTGCGTCGAGAGCATCCCATGGGTGCGGAGTAAGTTGTTTCAGACCGAGAGCGATGCGTTTCTTCTCGTCATCGAAGTCGAGAATAACGACGTTGATCTTCTGGTCAAGCTCTACAACCTTGTGAGGATCGTCTACGCGGCCCCAAGACAGGTCAGTGATGTGGATGAGTCCGTCAACACCTCCGAGGTCAACGAATACACCGTAAGAAGTGATGTTCTTGACTGTTCCTTCAAGGATCTGGCCTTTTTCGAGCTTAGAAATGATTTCTTTCTTCTGTGCTTCCAACTCAGCCTCGATGAGAGCTTTGTGGGAAACGACAACATTGCGGAACTCCTGATTGATTTTAACAACCTTGAATTCCATTGTCTTGCCTACGAACTGGTCGTAGTCGCGTATAGGATGGACGTCAATCTGGCTGCCGGGCAAGAATGCCTCGATGCCGAATACGTCTACAATCATGCCACCTTTGGTACGACACTTGATGTAACCTTGGATAATATCCTGATTGTCAAGCGCGGCGTTGACACGCTCCCAGCTCTTGCTGAGGCGGGCTTTCTTGTGAGAAAGGATCAGTTGACCTTTCTTGTCTTCCTGGTTCTCAACGTAAACTTCTACCTTGTCGCCGATTTTCAAATCGGGATTGTAGCGGAACTCGCTTGCCGGAATGATACCGTCACTCTTGTAACCGATGTTTACGATAACTTCTTTTTTGTCTGCGGAAATAACTGTTCCCTCGACAACCTGATGCTCACTTACCTTGTTCAAGGTCTCGTTGTAAGCCTTGTCAAGCTCTTCTTTGCTGACATTTACATGTGAGCCATTCTCAAACTCGTCCCAGTTGAAGTCTGATAACGGCTGAATGTTTTTGGTTAAATCTGACATAATAATTAATAAATGTTTGTTTAATTAATAAAGTTTGACTTTATGTTAATAATTAAAAATCGGCTGCAAAGGTACTTATTTTAATTATAGTAGTGCTTGTCGGATACTCAATTATTTTGCTTTTTATGAATATTTAACATCGGCACGGTCGCTCACATTTTATTCTTTATCAATCAATGGTTTATCCTTTTGACGTTTACTTTTCTTCTTTTTCTTCTTGTTAATGCCGAAAAGGTCTTTCAGGTTACTGAAATCTTTTTTCATGATAATGCCTATACCTTGTGTGTTGAGGCTTGATTTGGTGAAATATCTGTCATTAGTCTTGTTGTATACATTTACGGAAAGGTTGCCGTTGGGGAAAAGAAGGTATCGGATATCGAAATCACCAATGAAACTGGTGTTTGCGGTGCTTGCGTTATCCCTGTAACCGAACTGTCCGTTGATGAGCAGGCGGTTATTCAGCAGTCTTCCGCTGAGCAGCCCTTCGTATTCGGCGTTGTCCCAACCGTCGTTTCCGGTGGAAATGTTTGCTCCGAAATTCCAGTTCTTGCTGTTTATCACTGTGTTTAAAACACTGTTGATATGGCTCGATATCGTTCCCGATAACAACCCCTGCATAGCCAGTGACGTGTTGCTTTTTTGGTTCTCTTTTTGTGAGCCGGCATTATTGTTCTCCTTCGGATAGAACCGTCCTACTCCGAGAAGATAAAGTACTTGCTGGCTCATTTCGTCTTCGCTGTTGATAACGCTTCGTATCATCTGTTTCTCATCTGTGCTTACTGTCGGAACGTCAAGGTCGAAACTGATTTGGGGCTCGCCAGGCGTTCCGCTTATATTCATAAGGCAGTTCACACGTACAGTGTTGTTTGAGAAGCTGTTTCCTATGTTTAGATCGGATAAGGATACTCCGTTGACTGTGTGTATCGCTTGTAGATTGAGGCCGGCATCGAACGGGTTTCCTCCAAACTGTATTGTACCGCCGTCGTTAAAAACAAAACTTTTTTTGATAATGTCTTGTATCGTTATACCATATGTGCCGTTTGTCACACGGTATGTTCCGAACATATTGAAAGCACCCTTATTATAATACGATGCTCTGAGTACTCCGTTGCCGTTCAGTGTTATATAGTCATTGGTCTTGCTGTCCATCAGCAGTTTTATTGTCGCGTCCGGCGTACAGTTTATAAGGAAGTTTATGTGCATGTCCGAACTTAATTTTCGTATGTCCTTTTCCTCGTCCTGTTTTCTTTCGGCTGCAATCGTGTCGTTGCCGGCTGTTGCGCTGCCCCATTGAATAAACTCCTGATTGACAATTGCATCGGGATTCGATACGTTGTATACGAATTGTGAGTTCTTTTGAGGGGTTATGTTGATGTTGATGAGTACCTCGCCGCTTCTTCCGTGTATGTCCACTTCGCCGGTACCGAAAACAGTCCCGTAAAAAGTTTCATTGCCGAAATCCTGGAAGTCGTAAGCCAACAGATTGTCGGCTTTTACGGACAGATCGTATGACAAGCGTGTGAGATGTTTGTGATGGATGCCTCCGGATATTTCCCCCCTGTTGCCATACTTGTCGAATATTGGTATATTTCGCAACTCTATCTCATCGGGTATGAGCGTGACCGTGTCTTCTTTGAGGTGGTATTTACAGTTTAGCGGGCTGATGGTCGCGTCTCCGTTCAGCACGAGCATGCCTGTAAGATTAATCGTGCTTAACGGCCCGTAAAGTCTTACGGCACCTCTCGCTTCTCCGTTGATGTCGCTGATAAAACTGCTTGTGAAAGATTTTATGAACTCTATGCGGGTGCCTATTGCCTGTATTTCAAGGTCTATATAATTTCGTTCCGGCGATACGTATCCGTTTATCAGAGTACTTTTTGTCGGTCCGTCATTGGCAACGGCTTTTATGTCTATCTGCTTTTCTTTCTTGTTCCAGTCCACATAGGCATTCAATATACCCATTCTGCCATGCTCAAAAAGGAAATTGTCCACTGTGATTTTTGCGTTTGCGGACATGTCGTTCAGTGCGGATGATATGTAAGCATGGCCTGTTGCCTGCCCGCTGAAATCGACAGAGTGGAAGTTTACAAGATCGAGTATATACTCAATGTCTATATCGTTCAGTTCTACTTTAATCGAGTCTGTCGCCGATCGTGATGCCGTACCGTCTATGATGATGTGTTGTTTGTTGTTTTGTATAGAGAAACGGTCAACTTCTATTTTGTTGTTTCTGTATGTTATGTTTGAAGATGGGATATTCCATATCGTATCATTGATATTCGCATGTGACGGTTTCACGGCAATATTGGCCGTCGGTTTGTTCTCATCATCGAGTGCAAACATGGTTATGGCATTTATTGTTCCGCTTTGCTTTCTTTTTGCGTTGTTGCTCCATGTCAGTGAGGTGGCAAGTCTGTCGTCGATGGCATCGGCCGTAACATCAAGGTCAAAAACATCGCCATTATCCATTATTTTAGCTATTCTGATATTTCCGTGCAGTGCTTCATCCGGAGAAGAAATGGAAACGGAAGCGTTTTTGTATTCTTTTCCGTTGTATGTAAAATGCGGAATACGGCAGTTAAGGAAAATATCGTGTGACAAGTCGTTTATGTCGCCATCCAGACTCATGGGTGCCAAGAGCCTGAAAGGTATGTAAAACAGTTTCTCGAGCCAGTCTGTGTTTTTTATGTCGGCTCTTAACAGAAAGTCATTGCTTGCCTTTTTATTAGTATTTCTTATGCCTGGAATGGATGGTAGTTTGCTTTTTATGAAATGCTTGAAACTGTCTCCCAATGTATTGTAATCGAATCTGCCGATGATCTCTGCTGTTCCGAAATCGCTGTTGACAGTAAGAAAGCGGTTGCTATTGTCGTAGCCATATTGCAAACGGATGCTGCCAATCGTGAATTGTTCGTCAGGCTTGGACATGATAAAATCATCAATACTGATTTTTCCTACCGCATCTTTTATGTCTATTCCCTTGAGTTGTGCGGTGATGTCGGCAGAAAAAGATGCGTCTCCCCATTTCCTTGTCAGTCTGACGGCTTGTGGAGAAAAGTTTCTGACAGACACATTTAAGTTGACATCCGGTGTTTGGGATATGTTGTTGACAGCCCCCTCTATGTTCAGTGCAATGTTAGGGTCGTTTATATTTAACACTCCTTGTATTCCGTTATCGGCATATTGCCCGTCAATCGTGATGTTGCTGTATCTGTATCCTTTGTAGTCGAGTTCGGAAATGTTGCCTTTTGTGTTTACAAAAGTTGGTTTGTTGTCATTCATTATTCCGTCGAATACCGCGTCGGCAGTTATTATTCCGAACTCGTCGTTTTCAAATATCTCTTTGAGGTCAATGCCGTTTGCCTTGACGTCTCCGTTGAATAAACGGCCGTTTGCCAGACTGGCTGAAATATTCAAGCTGCCGGCCCCGGTTCCGATTTGGCATTGTGCTTTTCCGTTCTGTTTGTTTTGGGACTTTATGCGTCCGGACAAACTTATATCACCGAGTTTGGAGATAATTCTATTTATATCCTCATTTGTGTTTCGTGTGGAGTTTAATAATGACTGCAGGGCTTCCTGTGAGCAGCGAGACTCCTTTATATCTGCATACCATGCGACTCCTTCCGTGTTCTTTTTTATATATCCTCCGGCGGATAGGGCCAGGCTGTTGTCGTCGGAGTTTATGGTAAGTCTGGGAATGTCAATGCCGCAATCTCTTCCATTAAATAGGGATGATATGTGTAGCTTGTGGTTAAATGATTTTAATGCGGGCAGGAAGTATGCGAAGTCTGATGGGGAAACGGTTGATTTTTTAATTTCTCCGGCAAATTTGATTGTAGGCAGCCAGATGCTGTCTCCCTTGAACTCATAGCTTGCTTTAATGCTGTCGATTGTGAGCTCGGTACCGGGTAATTTGAGGTTAAACTCTTTAAGCTTGCATTTTTTTCTGTTGCCTTCCATTTTAAGGGACAGCTTGTTGAGTTTAAATCCGGACTGCTCATTGAAGGCAAGTTTCTTTATAGCGATGTTTACAGAGTCTTCTTTCAATGCTTTCAAGGATATATGTGCGCTGATATTCCTTATGTCAAGATGGTTCGGGTTTATCATGCCACTCGTATGTGGCTTGTCATATCTGTCATACTTTATGTTGCCTCTTTGTATTATGAAAGTGTTTATCCTTAAATCCAAAGGGGTGTGCGATGTGGTGTCTTTCGATGCGAGTGCGTCTAATACGAATTGAAAGTTTGGTTTCGCATTTTCCGTTTCACGGTATAGGGAAAAATACGAGCTGAATATCTGTGCCGACGATATTAATACTTTTCCCTCCGTTAGCGGTATAAGTTCTATCCTTGCGGAAATTCTTGCGGCTTTTATCATCTCTTTGCCTTTTCTGTCGTATATTATGACATCA
This sequence comes from Prevotella sp. MGM1, assembly GCF_002933775.1. Lineage (GTDB taxonomy): Bacteria > Bacteroidota > Bacteroidia > Bacteroidales > Bacteroidaceae > Prevotella. The sequence goes on along the minus strand of NZ_BEWV01000125.1, from coordinate 56,610 downwards.
TCGATGATAAATCTGTTCAGAAATCCAAAATCCACTCTGCCGATGCTCACTTTTGCGTCAAGTTTGTGTGATATGGCAGAGGCGACCTGTGAGCCGAGATTTTTTTGTATGTAAGGTATGTGGAGCAATATGACCAAAAGCAGATACAGGCCGATTGCGGTCCATATAAAGATGCTGATTATATGCTTTAACACTTTCAATTCTTATGAAAATATTGTACGTTTATACCTGTTAAATCGTAAAATTGAGATTACAATTCATTCTAAAATCGTATTTTCTGGTACAAAATTACACTAAAAACTTGTCTTCATGGAATTTTAATAGTTTTTTTCTTTTATTCAATATGCTTTTTTGTATAATTTTGCAACAAAACCATTTGAAACCAGAATATGACAAATGTAATTAAATTACGCAAAGGCTTGAATATTAACCTTGCGGGCAAGGCGGAGATGACGAAAATCCGTTTACGCTCTAATGGTAAATATTCGTTACAGCCGGATAGTTTTACAGGCGTGATTCCCAAAGTTATTGTTAAAGAAGGTGACAGGATTAAGGCCGGTGAGGCTTTGTTCTTTGATAAGAACCATCCATCAGTGAAGTTCTCCTCGCCGGTAAGCGGGATTGTCAGGCAAGTTGTCCGTGGAGACCGGCGTAAGGTGCTTGGCATTCGTGTAGATGCTGATGATGCTCAGGAGTATGTTTGTTTCGGAAAGAAAGATGTGGCAAATCTCAGCGGCCGGGATGTGAAGGATGCCTTGCTTGAGGCTGGACTGTTCGGTTATATCAACATGTTGCCTTATGCGGTATCGGCTGATCCTGATACAATGCCTAAGGCAATTTTCGTATCTGCGCTTAGGGATATGCCTTTGGCGGCCGATTTTGAGTTTGAGTTGCAAGGGCAGGAAGATGATTTTCAAACAGGTTTGACTGCCCTTTCCAAAATGGCCAAGACTTACCTCGGAATAGGAGTCGGCCAATCTGCCGATGCGTTGACAAAAGCGCGGAATGTCGAGATCAATGTTTTTGACGGTCCTTGTCCGGCCGGGAATGTGGGTGTACATGTCAATCATGTGGATCCGGTGAACAAAGGAGAGACCGTTTGGACGGTAGAACCTTCCGCCGTATTGTTTTTCGGGCGTCTGTTCAATACGGGAAAAGTGGATTTGCGTCGCACCATAGCTTTTGTGGGAAGCGAGGTAGAGAAGCCGGCTTATGTGGATATGCTTGTTGGTGAAGAACTGTCTACACTGCTCAGCAACAGCATTAAGACGGAAAAGAAAGTAAGGATAATAGACGGCAACGTCCTTACCGGTAAGCAGACATCCAAAGACGGCTTTCTCGGTGCTCATAGTTCGGAAATAACCGTGATACCGGAGGGGGATGATGCCGATGAGTTTGCCGGATGGATAATGCCGCGGCTAAACCAGTACTCGTCCAGTAGAAGCTATTTCTCATGGCTTTTTCGTGAAAGGAAATATGCGCTCGATGCCCGTATCAAGGGCGGTGAGCGTCATATCATAATGAGTGGGGAGTACGACCGTGTGCTGCCTATGGATATTTACGCCGAGTATTTGATAAAGGCCATAATAGCCGGAGATATAGATAAAATGGAACAACTCGGCATTTACGAGGTTTCTCCCGAAGATTTTGCCTTGGCGGAGTTTGTCGACAGTTCTAAGTTGGAATTGCAGCGAATAGTCCGTAGTGGCTTGGATATGTTGCGTAAGGAGAATGAATAAAATAAATGTTACTATGAGTATATTGAGAAATTATCTTGATAAGATAAGACCACACTTTGAAGAAAGCGGCAGGTTACACGCTTTCAAAAGCATATATGACGGTATGGACACGTTCCTGTATGTGCCCAATGCCACGTCAAAGAGCGGGACCAATATTCATGACTCCATCGATTCAAAGCGTATAATGAGCATGGTTGTCATCGCCCTTGTTCCGGCGATGCTTTTCGGAATGTATAATGTTGGCTATCAGAACTACCTCGCGGCAGGCACATTATCTTCGGCAACTTTCGCCGAGGTGTTTTTGTTCGGTTTTCTTGCCGTATTGCCTAAGATAATCGTAAGCTATGCGGTAGGTCTTGGCATAGAGTTCGCTTGGGCGCAGTGGAAGGGTGAAGAGATACAGGAGGGCTTTCTCGTATCGGGAATACTGATACCGCTTATCGTTCCGGTGAACTGTCCTTTGTGGGCACTTGCCGTTGCGGTTGCTTTTGCCGTGGTGTTTGCCAAAGAGATTTTTGGCGGTACCGGCATGAATATCTTTAATGTGGCGTTGGTTGCCAGGGCCTTTCTCTTCTTCTCTTATCCTACGGAGATGAGCGGCGATACCGTGTGGGTGGCTAAAGACAGCATCTTCGGTTTCGGCAATCAGTTGCCCGATGCTTTCACTTGTGCCACACCGCTTGGTGCGATAGGCAGTGGCAGCGCCGCTCAATATTCACTGTGCGATATGGTTTTGGGATTTATTCCCGGCAGCATAGGCGAGACGAGCGTTATAGCAATAGCGGCGGGAGCGGTTGTGTTGCTATGGACAGGTATTGCCAGCTGGAAAACGATGCTGAGTGTGTTTGTTGGCGGCGGTCTTACCGCATTTTTGTTCAGCGCGTCAGGAATGACGCCGTTGCTATGGTACGAGCATCTTGTGCTTGGCGGTTTTGCTTTCGGAGCGGTGTTCATGGCGACGGATCCGGTGACTGGTGCGCGTACCGAGGCCGGCAAATGGGTATTCGGATTCATTATCGGCACGCTGGCTGTCATTATCCGCGTGATGAATCCCGGTTATCCGGAGGGAATGATGCTGGCCGTTCTTTTTGCCAATATGTTTGCTCCGTTGATAGATTATTGCGTCGTTGAGAGAAACATATCGAAGAGAATGAAACGTTTAAAGACTAAAAAATAACGCACGATGGCAGAACAGAATAGAAAGGGATTCAATAAAGAATCCAACATATACATTATATTATACAGTACCGTGATGGTTGTCATGGTGGCTTTTCTGCTGGCTTTTGTCTTTCAGACATTGAAGCCGGTACAGGATGTCAATGTGGCTCTTGATAAGAAAAGGCAGATACTCGCGGCTCTTAACATCGACAACATAAGCAATGATGACGTGTCTTCTGAATATTCCCGCATAGTACTTGCCGACAAGATAATAGACAAGGAAGGGCATACGACCGATGAAGGCAGTAGAGGTGGAGAGCAAGCCGCTTTCATGTTGAACAGTTCCGACTATAAGGCCGGGCGTCTCGGACTTTTTGTTTGCGACGTGAATGGCAAGACGAAATATGTCATTCCCGTATACGGTATGGGACTGTGGGGGCCTATATGGGGATATATCGCCATAGACAGTGACAAGTCGACCGTGTACGGAGCTTATTTCAATCATGAGAGTGAGACAGCGGGACTTGGTGCCGAGATAAAGGACAATAAGGCGTGGCGTGATAAGTTCCGTGGTAAGAAGCTCTTCGCTGACGCGGAAAATGACAGGCAGAGGATTGCGCTTGCGGTGAGAAAACCGTCGGATTTAAAGAACGCGGAGTCGGAAGTGGATGCCATTACCGGTGCCACCCTCACCTCAGACGGCGTCAGCAACATGTTTGCCGACTGTCTTGGAAAATATATGAAGTTTTTGAATGAAAGGTAAAACGAAGCAGAAAGAAATATGAGCAAGTTGTTTTCAAAGAAGAACAGAGAAGTTCTCGCAAACCCCTTAAATCCGGATAATCCCGTGCTGGTGCAGGTGTTGGGCATATGTTCCGCGTTGGCCGTGACCGCACAGTTGAAGCCTTCGATAGTCATGGGACTTGCCGTTACTGTGATTACGGCTTTTTCCAATGTCATAATATCACTGATACGCAATACTATTCCCACACGGATACGCATCATAGTGCAGCTTGTCGTGGTGGCGACACTTGTCACTGTTGTCAGTCAGGTTCTCAAAGCATATTCTTATGATATCAGCGTGCAGTTGTCCGTATATGTAGGCCTTATAATAACAAACTGTATTCTGATGGGGCGTCTTGAGGCCTTTGCGATGATGAACAAGCCTTGGCCCAGTTTTCTCGACGGCATAGGAAATGGTCTCGGATATGCCATGATTCTGATTATAGTGGGTGCATGCAGGGAGTTTTTCGGCCGAGGCAGCCTCGGGGGCATTCAGATTATACCACAATGCGCGTATGATGCCGGCTATATAAACAACGGTATGATGACAATGCCTGCCATGGCGCTCATACTTGTGGGATGTGTGATATGGATACACAGGGCTTATTTTTATAAGGAGAAATGAATATGGAACATTTGGTAAGTTTGTTTTTCAGGTCCATTTTCGTGGACAATATGATATTCGCGTTTTTCCTCGGCATGTGTTCTTACCTTGCCGTGTCAAAGAATGTGAAGACATCGTTGGGGCTTGGTTGTGCGGTTACGTTCGTGCTGCTCATCACCGTCCCTGTAAACTATCTCTTGCAGACACGTGTTCTCGGCCCCGACTGTCTTTTGCCGGGTGTGGATTTATCTTATCTCGGGTTCATTCTGTATATAGCGGTCATAGCGGGTATCGTGCAGTTGGTGGAGATGATGGTAGAGCGTTTTTCTCCGTCGCTTTATGCCTCGCTTGGAATTTTCCTGCCCTTGATAGCCGTAAACTGTGCCATAATGGGAGCGTCGCTGTTCATGCAGCAGCGCATCAATCTCGATCCGGCCTCTTCACAGTATATAGGCAGTGTGCTCGATTCGGTCGTTTACGCCGTAGGTAGCGGAATTGGCTGGACGATTGCCATCGTGTCTATGGGTGCCATACGTGAGAAGATGCAGTATAGCGATGTGCCTAAGCCGTTGCAAGGCCTTGGCATTACTTTTATAACAGTAGGCCTTATGGCTATGGCAATGATGTGTTTCTCGGGTCTGAACATTTAATAAAAGATAATTCTAAATGATACAATTCATATTATTAAGCATTGGAGCTCTTCTCGTCACCACTCTCCTTTTGGTGGCTCTGCTCCTTATTGCAAAAAAATATCTGTCACCGGGCGGTAATGTGACGATTACTGTGAACGGAGACAAGACAATAACGACCGGGCAGGGCGACAGTCTGATGTCCGTATTGAACAACAACGGGATATTCCTTTCGTCGGCCTGCGGAGGCAAGGCGTCTTGCGGACAGTGCAAGGTACAGGTTCTTGAAGGCGGCGGAGAGATACTCGACTCGGAGAAATCCCATTTCACAAGAAAGGAGATTAAAGACCACTGGAGGCTTGGATGCCAGTGCAAGGTCAAGGGAGACTTGAAGATTAAGGTACCGGAGAGCGTGATGGGTGTCAAAGAGTGGGAGTGTACCGTTATATCGAATAAGAATGTGTCCAGTTTCATCAAGGAGTTTATCGTGGCGCTTCCTCCGGGAGAGCACATGGATTTTGTGCCCGGTTCGTATGCCCAGATTAAAATTCCGGCTTACGACTGTATCGATTATGACAAGGATTTTGACAAAACCGATATCGGAGACCAATATCTGCCGGCATGGGAGAATTTCAATATATTCTCATTGAAGGCTCATAACCCCGAAGATACCGTGCGGGCATATTCAATGGCCAACTATCCGGCAGAGGGTGATCGTATAATGCTTACCGTCCGCATCGCCACAACTCCGTTCAAGCCACGCCCGCAGGTAGGCTTTCAGGATGTGCCCACGGGTATAGCGTCGTCATATATTTTCAGTCGTAAACCGGGAGACAAGGTTATAATGAGCGGTCCTTACGGTGATTTCCACCCGATATTCGACTCGAAGAAAGAGATGGTCTGGGTCGGCGGAGGAGCTGGAATGGCTCCGTTGCGTGCCCAGATAATGCACATGACCAAGACGCTGCATGTGCGCGACCGGGAGATGCATTATTTCTATGGTGCCCGTTCGCTGTGTGAAGTGTTCTATCTCAATGATTTCCTTGAACTGGAAAAAGAGTATTCCAATTTCCATTTCCACCTTGCTCTTGACCGTCCCGACCCTGTGGCCGACGAGGCCGGAGTGAAGTATACGGCCGGATTTGTGCATCAGGTGATGTATGATACGTATTTGAAAAATCATGATGCCCCGGAAGATATCGAGTACTACATGTGCGGTCCGTGTCCGATGTCAAATGCCGTTGTCGGGATGCTCGACAGTCTCGGAGTGGATGGCGAGGCCATAATGTATGATAATTTCGGAGGATAATGGCTGACCGCCATACATACCGCCCGAACGGGGGCAAAGCCGCTGAAATTCAGCGGCTTTGCCCCCGTTCGGGCGGTAATGGTATGCTGTTTTGGGATTACAGCCCCTCTATTGTGCGGAAAGTAATAATAAAGTCATGAATTTAACACTTTGTTTTTTCTCGTTCCACGTCGGCTACACGATATACATCGCTATATACAATGCGGCGGCAGGACTGTCGTGACATGGAATTTTTACATTTTTCTTGCAACGGGACGCTCGTTGGAGTGCGTTCGGCAGCTAATTGGTCTGCGTTTAGACACCCGTTGCGTCCCAACGGGCATCTAAACGCGTCCCAACGAGTATCTTATTGTGAGAAAAGAGACGCTTATGGAATTGTGGATGCTGCGTGCTTCAAGGCACACCGATGTATTTGGCTGGCAGGCAGGTCTTTACGAAAACAGTGAAATACGACGATATTTTCGGTCTTGTGACTTTAATTTCCGGAATAATCGGAATATGGAAACACTTTTGTAATATTATTTCACAACAAACATTGCCGTTCGGATAAAAACCGGCAAACAGATTAAAGGTTGTTAAAATAATATTGTCTTTCGGCCAAAGATTAGTATCTTTGTCGATAAAAATGTACGGTGTATGACGTTGGTGATAGTAATAATACTGTTGTTGGGCTACTTCCTGATAGCCACGGGGCACCTGACAAATATAAACAAGGCGGCAATAGCCATGTTTGTCGGCACGGTCGGGTGGATACTCTACATCTCCTATGGCACGGATTTTGTCATGGAGCGTCATCCGCATGAATATATGGAGTTTCTGGCGGGTAGGTCGCCATCAAGCGAGACCGTCAAGTATTATATCTATGACCATATATTTTTGATGTATCTTGGCAAGACTGCGTCTATCGTATTGTTTCTGCTTGCCACGATGTCCATAATAGAGATATTGAACAACAACGGCTGTTTCGATTTCATAAGCGAATGGGTGCGCACGAGAAACTCCAGGCGTTTCATATGGACGATAACATTGTTCACATTCGTGATTTCCGCCAATCTCGACAATCTGACCACATCGACCATGATGCTTACCATCATGCACAACATCGTGCAGGGCAGGCGTCAGCGCCTCATAATAGGCTGCGCCATTGTGCTTGCGGCGAATACGGGAGGGTGTTTCACGGTAATCGGCGACCCCGCCGGTGTTGCCCTTTGGACAAACGGAGCCGTCACGGCGACCAACTTCTCGGCATATCTTGTGTTGCCGGCAATGGCGGCCTGGGGGCTGCCCACGTATCTGCTTAGCCGCGGTCTTCCCGAACGTCTCGATGTGGAGTGGCCGGCGGCCCGGTACCGGGGCGATGACACCAACCTCACGCGGTGGCAGCGGCTTGTGATGCTGGTGGTGGGCATAGGCGGACTGTGGTTTATTCCAACATTCCATAACATCACCAAGCTCAGTCCTTTTCTCGGGGCGCTTTGCGTCCTGTCTGTGTTGTGGGTCGTAGACGAGGTTATCAACCGTAAGCTTCTTGATGCCGACAGGATGATACAGCGCCGCATGCCGCAGGCATTGCGGTACGACAATATACAGTCCATACTTTTTATCATCGGCATAATGCTTGGAATGGGAGCTGCCTCTGAGACGGGAGTGTTCAGCACTCTGTCCGGATGGATAGACTACAATGTGCATAATGTGTGGTTCTATGGGGTGGTGGCCGGTCTGTTGAGCGGAATGGTAGACATGTTTACCATCGCCATGACCGGCATATCGATGTATCCGGTGCTCGATGGCGGCAATATCGGCATGTGGAGCGATGCCGCTTATATGTCCGACTTTGTGGTCAACGGTGCCTACTGGAAGATCATTGCCTACTCGACAGCCGTTGGAGGATGCCTTGTATGCTTTGCCAATGTGAGCGGTCTGGCACTTATGAAGATCGAGCGTATGCGGATCGGATGGTATGTCAAGCACTGCACGGCCAAGATCATGGTTGGATGGCTTGCCGGGTTGGCCATATTATGGGCTGAGATCACTTTTATGCGGTAGATGTGAGTTTTTTTTAGTAAAAAGATTAAGTATATGGCAAAGATAAAGACAATAGGTGTGCTCACCTCGGGAGGCGACGCTCCGGGAATGAACGCCGCAATCAGAGCCGTCACACGTGCCGGTATATGCAACGGGTTTAACATCAAAGGAATATATCGCGGATATGAAGGGCTGATACATGGAGAGATCAAGCCGTTCACGACTGAAAACGTGAGCGGGATAATCATGCACGGCGGCACGATATTGAAGACTGCCCGCAGCAAGGAGTTCATGACTCCAGAGGGCATGGCAAAGGCCTATGAGACGATGAAAAGGGAGGAGATAGACGCTCTTGTGGTAATCGGAGGAAACGGCTCGCTCACCGGAGCGAGAATTTTTGCGGCCGAGTATGATGTGTGTTGCGTCGGCCTGCCAGGCACGATAGACAATGACCTTTACGGCACGGATTCTACAATAGGATACGATACGACGATGAACACCATCGTGGACTGTGTGGACAGGATACGTGACACGGCGCAGAGCCATGAGCGGATATTCTTCGTTGAGGTCATGGGACGGGACGCGGGCTTTCTTGCGCAGAACAGTGCCATAGCCAGCGGGGCCGAGGCAGCCATCATTCCCGAAGACTCGACAGACGTGGACCAGTTGGTAAGATTTATGGAGCGGGGCATACGCAAGTCAAAGAAAAGCTGCATAGTGATTGTTTCTGAAAGTCCCAAGTGCGGTGCTTTGTATTATGCCGATCGTGTGCGAAACGAATATCCCGATTATGATGTGCGCGTGTCTATTCTCGGACACCTCCAACGAGGCGGGCGTCCAACCGCCCACGACCGTATACTGGCCAGTCGCACCGGTGTGGGCGCGATAGAGGCCATATTGCAGGGGCAGCGCAATGTTATGGTAGGCGTGCGCAACAATGAGGTGGTTTACGTGCCTTTTGCCGACGCTGTCAGGACAGACAAGCCGCTCGACATGAAACTGATAAAAGTTCTTGACGAGTTGAGTATCTGACAGAGGGCGTACATGGTGTGTGCCGCCTTATGGAAAGGGTATTTCCGTTTTGTTCTGATTTGCGGAAAATGCCGTATTTACCTTGCGTGTATTTATCGATTTTATAAAAAGAGTAAAATGTGCTTGGTTGTGAAAAAAAATAGCTACCTTTGCCATAATGTTACTGGAGAGAAAACAAATATCTAAATATAATTAAGCTTATGTCACAAATTATCGGACATATTTCTCAGATAATAGGACCGGTTATCGACGTTTATTTCGATACGAAAGGTCTGGACGCGGAGAAAGTGTTACCTAAAATTCACGAGGCATTGAAAGTAAAGCGTCCCGACGGACGTGACCTTATAGTTGAGGTACAGCAGCATATAGGTGAGGATACCGTGCGCTGTGTGGCAATGGACAATACGGACGGTTTGCAGCGCGGGCTTGACGCCGTGCCTACCGGATCGCCTATCGTGATGCCGGCCGGAGAGCAAATCAAGGGACGCATGATGAACGTAATCGGAGAACCGATAGACGGTATGGCTCCCCTAAGCATGGACGGAGCATACCCCATTCACCGTGAGCCGCCTAAGTTTGAGGAACTCTCGACAAGGAAAGAGATGCTCGCTACGGGTATCAAGGTTATCGACCTGCTCGAGCCTTACATGAAAGGCGGCAAGATCGGACTGTTCGGAGGTGCCGGCGTGGGCAAGACAGTGCTTATCATGGAGCTTATAAACAATATAGCCAAGGGACATAACGGATATTCGGTTTTTGCGGGAGTGGGAGAGCGCACCCGTGAAGGTAACGACCTGATACGAGATATGATAGAGTCTGGCGTTATCCGATATGGCGATAAGTTCAGGAAGGCCATGGATGAAGGAAAATGGGACTTGTCTCTCATCGACCCGGAAGAATTGAAGAAATCGCAGGCTACACTGGTATACGGACAGATGAACGAACCGCCGGGAGCGCGTGCGTCGGTGGCGTTGTCGGGGCTGACCGTGGCCGAGGAATTCCGTGACCATGGAGGAAAAGACGGTGAGGCGGCGGACATCATGTTCTTCATCGACAATATATTCCGTTTCACGCAGGCCGGTTCGGAAGTGTCGGCGCTGCTCGGTCGTATGCCTTCGGCTGTGGGTTATCAGCCTACTCTGGCCAGTGAGATGGGAACGATGCAGGAGCGAATAACGTCCACGAAGCGCGGTTCAATCACGTCCGTGCAGGCAGTCTATGTGCCGGCCGATGACCTGACAGACCCGGCTCCGGCGACGACATTCACCCACCTTGACGCCACGACAGAGCTTAGCCGTAAGATAGCCGAGCTGGGTATCTATCCTGCGGTAGACCCACTGGGCAGTACTTCGCGTATTCTTGACCCTCTGATTGTGGGCAAGGAGCATTATGAGTGTGCACAGCGAGTGAAAGAGATATTGCAACGGTACAAGGAATTGCAGGATATTATTGCTATTTTGGGCATGGACGAACTTTCGGATGAGGATAAGCTGACCGTAAACCGCGCGCGTCGTGTACAGCGCTTCCTTTCCCAGCCGTTTGCCGTTGCCGAGCAGTTTACCGGTCTTCCCGGCGTGATGGTACCGATAGAAGACACAATCAAAGGTTTCAACGCAATCCTCGACGGTGAGGTGGACGACCTGCCTGAGCAGGCTTTCCTTAACGTGGGTACGATAGAAGACGCCAAGGCTAAGGCCAAGGTTCTGTTGGAAGCGGCACAAGGATAATCTTAATAGCGCAAGGATATGAGTTTGAGACTGAAAATCGTATCACCGGAAAAAGTGGAGTTTGACGGAGATGTGGAGAGTGTTACCGTGCCCGGACAGTTGGGACGGTTTGAGGTGTTATCCAATCATGCTCCCATAATATCTTCACTTTTGGACGGTATGGTGGAATACAAGACCCTCTCCGGTACATATCAACTGAATATATCCGGAGGATTTATAGAGGTGCAGAAGAACAACGTGAATATCTGTGTGGAGATCGCGGCAGGTTAGAGGCATCATAGTATCGCAATGTTATCTTGAAGTATGGGTGATATAGACAGGTTAAGCAGAAATTACGCGTTTGGGAGTGCGGCCATTTTTTGTGTGTTGTTTCCGGTGGGAGTGTTGCTGATGAATATTTGTGACATTCCCGGAATGATGGCACCTCTGATTGTCAGTGCCGTATTCATGCTTGTGGTAGACATGGCGGATGTGGCGGTATGGCGGTTGATTGCCAAAAGAGCGCCATCGTATCTTCCTACTTTCTACACGTCAGTGTCTGCTTTCAGGATGTTGCTGGCCTTGGCGGCAATGTTTGTCTATTATCTTATAGCGGGACGTGGCGCGATGCTTGTCTTCTTCTTGACTTTCATGGTATTTTATTTGGCATCATTGATACATCATGCGGTTTTCTTTGCTAAAGTGTCTAATAAGTCTTAGTGGAATACGCACAAGATAAAATAAATAAAAAAGAATAATGAAGCAGTTAAAGGTAACTATACTATTGGTTCTGTTAATGCTCTTTCCGGTATTGTCAAATGCGGAAGAAACAAAGAGCGATGGCGGGAAGATAGACATTCCTCACATTGTGCTTGAACACCTTTCGGATTCTTACGAATGGCATATAGCCACTTATGAGGGCAAGCACATTGGCATACCTCTTCCGGTAATCGTGCGCAGCGATAATACCGGTGAGTGGTATTGCGGTACTGCTCATAACTTGCCGGAGCGTTTCTTCTTCAACGAGGAGCATCACGGTAAGATTTATGAAAGGCTGGCGGACGGAAGTGTTGTCAGGCCGATAGATTTGAGTATAACCAAGGCTGTTGCCCAGATCTGGATCGTTGTGGCCGTGCTGGTTATTGTATTTTTGTCATGTGCCCGTTGGTATAAGAGGCATGACGAGAAGAGTGCGGCTCCTTCCGGTTTTGTCGGAATGATGGAAATGCTCGTGATGACCATTCACGATGATTTGGTAAAGTCGTCAATAGGAGAGAAGCATTACAAGCCCTATGCTCCTTACTTGCTGACAGTATTCTTTTTTATATTCACATCCAATCTTGTGGGGCTTATCCCTGTATTCCCGGGAGGTGCGAACGTTACAGGAAATATAAACGTGACGTTGTTTCTGGCAGTATGTACTATGCTCGTTGTCAACCTGTTTGGCAATAAGGAGTATTGGAAGGAGATTTTCTGGCCGGAAGTGCCGTTGTTTTTGAAAGCGTATCCCGTACCATTGATACCTGTGATAGAGTTCTTCGGCTTGTTTACAAAGCCTTTTGCGCTGATGGTACGTCTGTTTGCCAATATGATGGCAGGTCATGCTGTGATACTCAGTTTCACGTGCGTGATATTCCTCGGGTGGTCAATGGGAGTTGGTTATGGTGTCGGATTGAATACGTTCAGTGTCGTGATGCTTCTTTTCATGAACTGTCTTGAACTGCTGGTGGCGTTTGTCCAGGCATACGTCTTCACGTTGCTGAGCGCCGTCTTTATCGGATTGGCGCACCAGGAGCATAGTCATTGACGAGAATAAAGGATTTGTAAACGCATGGTTTGGCTTGTCGGGGCAATGTTATAGCTTGTTAATGGTGTGTCACCGCCTGTTTTAAGGTGAGGCAATGGGGGATTCGAAGCGGACCCGACTGTTAGGCAAGGTGTCAACGGTTAAAAAAGACAGGGTACAGAACTCTAATTATTAAAGGACAGATAGAGAATATAAACAGTATAGATTAATAAATTAAAAGATTAGATTATGATTATTTCAACATTATTGGCTGCGGAAGGTCTGGCACAGCTGGGCTGCGGTCTCGGAGCAGGTATCGCTACAATTGGAGCAGGTTTGGGTATTGGTAAGATTGGCGGTAGCGCAATGGATGCTATTGCACGTCAGCCGGAGGCAACCGGTAAGATCCAGACAAACATGATTCTTACATCTGCTTTTGTCGAGGGTTGTGCTCTTTTTGCCATTGCGGCTTGCGCATTCCTTATATAATAGCAGAACCATAAATATAAATATAACAAAAATAAATGGGATCACTTAATTTGCCATCAATACTAACACCCGACATCGGGTTGTTATTTTGGATGTCCGTAGCGTTTTTAGTGGTCTTTATAGTGCTTGCAAAGTTTGGATTTCCGGCCATTGTCAATATGGTGGAAAATCGAAAGAGATATATAGACGAAAGTCTTCAGAAAGCACATGAGGCGAACGAGAAATTAGCTAATATTCAAAAAGAAGCCGAATCGATATTGCGCGAGGCCCGTGAAAAGCAGGCGCAGATATTGAAAGAAGCTGCTGAGACGCGTGATGCTATCGTGGAGAAAGCCCAGGAGAAAGCACGCGAGGAGGGTGTGCGCCTTATTAACGATGCAAGGCTCGAGATTGAGAATGAGAAACAGGTTGCAATCAACGACATTCGTAATCAAGTGGCTACTCTCAGTGTAGAGATTGCCGAGAGGGTGTTGCGTGAAAATCTTGGCAACAACAAGGCACAGATGGATTTGATAGATCGCATGTTGGATGGTGTATCTTCTTCCTATTCTGATAATTAAGTAAAGACTGATTGATATGGGAGTAATATCGGTAAGATATGCGCGTGCACTGCTCAAAAGTGCCACAGACGCAAAACAGGAGGATAAGGTATATTCGGAAATGCTTACTTTGTCCGATAGTTATGTTAAGGTACCGGAATTGAGACTTACGATCGAGAATCCGATGCTTCCGCAAGAGACCAAGGAGGCGTTGCTGGTTACGGCCGTAGGCGATAATCCTACAGCATTGACAAAGTCGTTCATACGTTTAGTGTTAAGGAATGACCGTGAGAATGTGATGCAGTTAATGGCGAACTCTTATATAACCCTTTACAGGAGACAGAAGAATATCATTCGTGGAAAACTTACGACCGCTGTGCCGGTATCCTCAGAAACAGAGAATAAGATGCGCGCCATGGTGGAAAGTAAGGCTAAAGGAGCTGTGGAGTTTGAGACAGACGTGGATCCGGATATAATCGGCGGATTTATCTTGGAATATGACACGTTTAGAATGGATGCGAGTGTGAAATCAAAGCTTAACGCCATTCTCACAGCATTAAAGAAATAAAACCAAACCATGATGTGTGCCTGCATGCGTCATGAAGTGTAATAAAGATTTTAAGTTTATGTCAGATAAAATTAAACCAAGCGAAGTTTCCCAGGTGTTGCTTGAGCAGCTTAATGGTGTCAGCGGTAGCGAGAAGTTTGACGAGGTAGGTACCGTGCTTCAGGTGAGTGACGGAGTGGCTCGTATTTACGGACTGCGCAATGCCGAGGCCAATGAGCTTCTTGAGTTTGAAAATGGCACGATGGCAATCGTGATGAACCTTGAAGAAGACAATGTCGGTTGCGTGCTTCTTGGTACTACGTCGGGCATTAAAGAAGGGATGGTTGTCAAGCGTACAAAGCGCATTGCCTCAATACGTGTGAATGATAATATGCTTGGGCGTGTTATCAATCCTTTGGGTGAGGCAATAGACGGAAGAGGTGACATTGATCTGACCGAGTCTTTCGAAATGCCGCTTGACCGTAAGGCTCCGGGTGTTATCTATCGCCAGCCTGTCAAGGAACCGCTGCAAACGGGATTGAAAGCCGTTGACTCCATGATACCTATCGGGCGCGGTCAGCGCGAGCTTATCATCGGCGACCGTCAGACAGGTAAAACCGCCATTGCGGTAGACGCGATAATAAACCAGAAGAGCTTTTATGACGCGGGCAAGCCTGTATATTGCATCTATGTGGCAATAGGACAGAAGGCCAGTACGGTGGCGGCTCTTGTATCTACTCTTAAAGAGCATGGTGCGATGCCATATACAATAATCGTGGCTGCGACAGCTGCTGATCCGGCAGCCATGCAGTATTATGCACCGTTTGCCGGAGCTGCAATCGGTGAGTATTTCCGCGATAGAGGCCATTCGGCGCTCGTAGTATATGACGACTTGTCCAAACAGGCTGTCGCTTATCGTGAGGTCTCATTGATTTTGCGCCGTCCTTCAGGCCGTGAGGCATATCCCGGTGATGTGTTCTATCTGCACAGCCGTCTTTTGGAGCGTGCCGCGCGTATTAATGACCAGCAGGAAGTGGCGGAGAAGATGAACGATCTGCCCGAGTGCATGAAAGGTCATGTAAGGGGAGGCGGTTCGCTTACGGCGCTACCCATTATCGAAACCCAGGCTGGAGATGTATCGGCTTATATCCCTACAAATGTGATTTCAATCACCGACGGACAGATTTATTTGGAGACAGACCTGTTCAATCAAGGTTTCCGACCGGCCATCAATGTTGGTATATCAGTATCCCGTGTGGGCGGTTCGGCTCAGATAAAGAGTATGAAGAAAGTTGCGGGAACATTGAAGATCGATCAGGCCCAATACCGTGAACTTGAAAGTTTCTCCAAGTTCTCAAGCGATATGGACTCTGTGACAGCGATGATGCTTGACCGCGGCCGAAAGAACAATCAGCTATTGATACAGCAGCAGTACACTCCTATGCCGGTAGGGGAGCAAGTCGCTATAATCTACTGCGGTACGAACGGTCTTATGCATGATGTGCCGATAGAGGATGTTCGTGAGTGCCAGGATGCGTTCCTCGACAAGTTGCGTTCCACCCATCCGGAGGTAATAGAGGCTCTGGCATCAGGAAAGATAGACGATGATATTACTGCGGTGATAAAGTCTGTGATGGCAGATATTGCCGGTCAGTATAAAAGCTAACAGCCTATGCCGTCATTGAAGGAAATAAAGACCCGTATAGCCAGTGTCAACAGTACCCGTAAGATTACGAGTGCGATGAAGATGGTTGCGTCCTCGAAGTTGCACCATGCCCAGATACTGATAGAGAATATGCTTCCCTATGAGACAATGCTCGAGCATATTCTTAAAACATTCCTCGCATCAGAGGCCGATGCAACGACGGTATTCAGTATAGAGAGACCCGTCAAGCGTGTGGCACTGATTGTATATGCTTCGAACAGCAGTTTATGTGGCGGATTTAACGCAAATATATTGAAGATGATGCAGCAGGCTGTTGATGAATATGCCGATTTGGGAAAAGAGAACATCATAATCTATCCTATCGGGCGTAAGGTAGCAGAGAGGGTGGCTAAGCTCGGGTTGAAGTCGGCAGGTGATTTCACTGGCTTGGCCGACAGTCCGAATGTGGGTCAATGTATTGAGTTGGCGAGGGAACTTGGGCGTAAATTCATGAGCGGTGAGGTTGACCGTGTAGAGATGATATATCATCATTTCAAAAGTGCCGGTTCGCAGATACTTACCCGCAAACCTTTCCTGCCGATAGACTTGACAAGTGAGCTGGCTCGTGACCGTGAGCGTGACCTGTCTGTCAATATTGTTACTCGACAGACTCAGGAGTATCTTCGCAAGAAGCAGCAGGAGGCTGTGCGCAATACCGAGATGGCCAAACCGCTCAATGACAATTTTATCGTGGAGCCTGACATGAATACAGTGCTCGGCCTGCTGATCCCCAAATTGGCGCATCTGATGCTCTACACAGCCCTGCTCGACAGTAACGCAAGTGAGCATGCGGCCCGTATGGTGGCAATGCAGACGGCTACAGACAATGCCGATGAATTGCTCCGAGAGTTGAATTTGCAGTATAACAAGAGCAGGCAGCAAGCCATTACGAGCGAGCTTCTCGACATCGTCGGAGGGTCAGTCAATAAATAAGATACATTCACGGTATAAATACTATTGTGTATCAAGGCCGCCCGGTGCGGTAAAGATATTTACGAGGAGGGGTTTGCCAAAAAGCAAATCTCTCCTTTTAATTTGCTTTCGACATTCTTGTTTGCCAAATAAATGTGCTAATTTTGTAGTTTCAAACGTATATTGAAATGACAGAAGAGACATTATTGGAGCGGTTGAACGACGGTCAGCGTGCTGCGGTTGAGTATTGCGATGGCGCTTCCCTTGTGATTGCCGGCGCAGGTTCTGGCAAGACACGTGTGTTGACATATAAAATAGCTTATCTTTTGAAGAAAGGTATGCACCCGTGGAACATACTGGCACTTACTTTTACCAACAAAGCGGCTCGCGAGATGAAAGAGCGCATAGGTAAGCTTGTAGGTGCGGACGACGCACGTCGACTGAACATGGGAACGTTTCACTCCGTTTTTTCTCGTATACTGCGTGCGGAGGCAGACATAATCGGCTATAACCGGAATTTCACCATATACGATCAGAATGATTCCCGCTCTTTGATAAAGACCATAATCAAAGAGATGGCACTTGATGATAAAGTGTATAAAGCCTCGACCGTGGCCGACAGGATTAGCATGGCCAAGAACCGTTTGCTGCTGCCGATGGCGTATGCCAATAATACTTTGGAAGTGGCGGCAGACAGGGAAAGGAAGCAGCCGGCCATAAAAGATATTTATATACGTTATGCCGATAGGTGCAGGCAGGCCAACGCCATGGATTTCGATGATTTGCTGGTGAACACCTATATATTGTTCGATACCAACGATGACGTTCGCCGTAAGTATGTCGAGCGCTTCATGTATGTTCTTGTGGATGAGTATCAGGACACAAACTATGTCCAGCAGGCCATTGTGATGCAGTTGACAAAAGAGCATCGCCGTATATGCGTTGTTGGGGACGATGCCCAAAGTATCTATGGTTTCCGCGGAGCAAATATTGATAATATTCTTGGTTTTACCGACTCTTATGATGGAGCTAAATTATTTAAGCTCGAACAAAACTATCGTTCTACGCAGGCGATAGTGGAAGCGGCCAATAGTCTGATAAAGAAAAACTCACGTCAGATACCTAAAAATGTATTCAGTGAGAATGCTCAGGGTGACCGTTTGGTTTTCAAGCAGGCATATAGCGACAAGGAAGAGGCTATCATTGTATGCAATGACATACAGCGAATAAAATCGGTGACGCACTGCGGATATTCGTCTTTTGTCATTCTTTACCGCACAAATGCCCAAAGCCGGAGTTTTGAGGAGAGCATGCGTAAGATGAACATCCCGTATAGGATATACGGCGGATTAAGTTTCTATCAGCGAAAAGAGATAAAAGACATTGTGGCATATTTCCGTATGGTTGTCAATCCTGATGATGAGGAAGCGTTGCGCAGGATAATCAATTATCCTACCCGTGGCATTGGCGACACTACAGTGAAGAAAATAATGAATGCCGCCAATGAGGCCGGAGTAGGTCCGTGGGCGGTTATCTGTGAGCCGGACAACTATCCTACAGGTTTGAACAATGGAACATTGAGAAAGCTGGCGGACTTTCGTGCGTTGGTAGACGAATGGAGGGAGCGGTCAGCGACAGACGATGCATATCATTTAGGACACGATATAATCCAAGGCAGCGGAATAAGCAAGGATATTTACGGCGGACGTGAGCCGGAAGACATGTCAAGACAGGAAAATGTAGACGAGTTCTTGTCCGGTATGCAGGATTTTGTGGAGAGTAGAATGGAGGAGGGTATGATAGACCATGTATCGCTTGGTGACTTCTTGCAGGAGATAGCTTTGCTTACAGACCTTGACAGCGATGATGGGGATAATGACGATAAGGTATCGCTCATGACTATTCATAGTGCCAAGGGACTTGAATTTCCGAATGTCTTTATAGTGGGATTGGAAGAGAATATATTTCCTTCTCCTGCCAGTTGTGACAATCCGAGAGAGCTTGAAGAGGAGCGTAGATTACTTTATGTGGCAGTGACAAGGGCAGAGAAAAGATGTGTTATGACATGTGCGAAAAGTCGTTTCAGATATGGGCACATGGAGTTCAGTTCTCCGTCACGCTTCATACGTGATTTCGCTCCCGGTCTGATACGAATAGACTCGGGAAATAAATTTGATGACTCCGAGTATACCGTACCTCAATACAGTCACAGGCATAATTATGACGTTCGACATCCACAGCCGCAGGCACGACCGGCGACGCCTTCTCCCGTGCCTTCGAGATTGAAACCGATAACAGCCACTTCTTCTACTGTCACGGCAAAGCCTTTCGGGCAGGTAGGCGAAGGTTCTGTAATAGAGCATCAGCGTTTTGGAGTAGGACGTATTGTGAAAATAGAAGGAACCGGTGAGAACACAAAGGCGACGGTTGAGTTCAAAAATGCAGGAACCAAACAGTTGCTTTTGAAATTCGCAAGATATAATATCATTGAATGAAAGTTGTCCTAAATCTTTATTATATAGTGACTATTACTTTGTTTTTTAGGTTTATGTGTTTTGGTTGTTAAGTGTATTCACATGTTTCAGCCGAAGTGTATTGGAGTGTTTCGTCAATAATATACCAGTGCCCGGAAGCCACGGTGCATAGACCGTACCCCCTCCACCACACACGGTACATAAACGGTAACCACATGTCACATAACGATAAAAACAACACATAATAGCCCACGATATTAAAAACAAGTAAAACAACACACATAAACGGTAAATCACAGTATGGAATTCATAAAGACATGGGAGTTTTGTGTGAGAAACCGCATGGCCTGGATTTTATGAAAAGCCGTGATTAATAACTTTACGTGTAAATAAGAAAGTCTCAATAATCGGCCGATGAATGCAAAAAAATATCATCTTCCTTATTTATCGGAAGATGATATTTTACTCTTTGGCAGATGTGATCTTTTCTTTTTCAGATATGCGGCCTTTCTGGTTTCGTATTCTTCCCGATGCTTTTCAAGATAGTTGTCTGCCATTATTCCTTTATAAACCTGTTGTATATCACGCTTATCTTTATTGGGTTTCTCGGGTTGTCCTTTCCGCCTACGAGTCGTGTGCTTTTCAGCGACATCTCGTTCGATACGTTGGTCACAGACGATGCCGTTGACGATGAATTGCGTGTTATCGAGATAGGTACAAGTACTACCTTGTTCCAGTCTTCTGATGCTTTCCCACTCATTCTGGCTTCATACATTGCCGAAATAAGCGTTGATATGTTGTTGAAAGTGTATGTGTTGTATGAACTGTTGTAAGAGGCCACGAACGATGTCTTGTAGTTCGGCAGTTCTTTTCTCTCGAAAAATTCGTACAGGCTGTCTTTGTGTACCATAAGCAGGTTCTGCGGTTTTCCGAAGGCGTAGTCTTCATCCGTGGCGTCGTTCATGGCGTTGAACACAATTTTTGCCGAGCTGATGGTGTCTTTATCGTGGTTGAGCTTTATCTCTTCCACGGGAATGGTCACTTCCGTGAATATTCCTGCCGGCGCTTTGATATATGTGCATGTGTTGTCTGCCGCAAGCCGATCTATGGTTTTCCTGTCGTTGACTATGTTTGTTGTCTGCATCACTTCTTCTGTGCCTGATAATAGCAATGTACCGTTATATGTACTGTCATTCAAGTATTTGTAATATAGCGCCAGTTCTGTGAGATATACTTCCGACATCACGCCCAATCCGTCTGTAGACTTGATGTAAAAGCCAGGACATACGTTGTGAATGAAGTTGTATGAGTTTTTGAAATCATCGGGATTATCGAAATATTTCCTCATGATGTACGTTCCGTAGTTCTCATATTGGTTTCCGGCCGCGTCAATATACGGCTCGTTCAGCGGTATGCTCACAGACTCCATGTTTGTCTTGTCCACGATTTTGTAGCGTACGCTGTCGCTGAGATTAAGATCTACCGGTGTATATGTCTTGCTTTTCTTTATGGCGTTGGCATCGGTTCTGAGAAGGCCTGCCGTTTCCGGATTATAATTGGTATAGTAGGGGATGCCTTCTTTAATCGGTTGTGCCATTTCGTGTACGGTCAGACGCATGGGGTTTAGCGAGTCGCCGATAGACGAATAGAAATATATATTCAGTTTGCAAGAGTCGGCTATGATGTCATTGTTTTCATTACGGCTTACTATGCTGTCCTGTTCCGGAAGCAGTTTGCTGTCGTCAAACGATTCCAATACGGCGAATTGGGTAGTATAATTGCTCGTGACGTATGTTTTTGTCTCCGGGTCTTTGATGTGTCCCAAATAACTGTATTGGCTACTCGACAAAACGGAATCGATGATTATGGATTTTGTTGTGACGTTGAATGTGTCTGGGATGATGTCGAATTTGTCAACGTCGTTCGTAAGTGAGTTTCCTAATGTATCGGTAGTGTCATCGCATGCGGAAAAGCATACTGCCGCAATGGCAATACAGAATAATTGTTTTATGTTCATCATTATTGAAGTCTTGTGATTCTTAATGATTTAAATTTCTTTATTTGTTGTCGTTTATTCTCCGCAGATACTGTTATAGAAAGATTCATATTGCTCTGCGAAATCTTCTCCCGGGTATTTAAGCAACGGTATATTGCTGTTTTCCGTATATTTTATCAGTTCACTGTCAACATTACCGTCAGCTTCTATCACGCCGTCTGAATAGTCTATCGCAAGTTTACCAAGCTCCCTGAAATCAAACGGGTCGTTGTATTTGGTAAACAAATCAGCTTTTGCATCCCTGAATTCGAGACATTTTTTGATGTTGCTTCCCAAATCGTTTTTCAGCTCGTTTGTGAAAAGTGAGGTAACAACCTTTGCGTTGGTAAACGACGGCTCGTCGTGGTATGCCGTCTTTACGTATAGTGGAATTACCGAGCTCATCCACCCTTGGCAGTGGATTATATCCGGAACCCAGCGTAGTTTCTTCACGGTCTCCAATACGCCGCGTGCAAAAAATATGGCTCTTTCACCGTTGTCGGTATAGTCATTTCCGTTTTCATCGGCCGCCATGAGGCGCTTTGCGAAGTAATCGTCGTTGTCGATGAAGTAAACCTGTATGCGGGAAGCCTGTATCGAAGCTACTTTTATAATCAGCGGATGATCAGTGTCGTCGATGATAAGATTCATTCCGGAGAGTCTTATGACCTCATGCAGTTGGCCGCGGCGTTCGTTTATGTTTCCCCATTTAGGCATGAACGTGCGGATTTCGTGTCCTTTTTCCTGTATTGCTTGGGGCAGATTACGTCCCATGGTCGAAAGGCCGCTTTCCGGGACGTAAGGAGAAATCTCCTGGTTAATGAATAATACTTTCTTTGTCATGACTTTGTTTTTAATCAAATGCAAAGTTACTAAAATATTTGGCAATTTCGAAATATAATATGTGATTTTAAGCGAATAGGCTTTTTATTTGGCATATTTTTACTCTATTCTTTCCTTTATTTGGCAAAAAAGTTGTTATTTTGCACCCGATTTAAATAAAAGCGTTGTTATTGCAATGAAAGTATTTAGTAGGATTGTTGATGTCCAGAACGAGCTTTTTGCTTATCGCAAACAAGCAAAGACGGTGGGACTTGTGCCTACGATGGGTGCCCTCCATGAGGGGCACGCCTCGCTTGTCAGGCGTAGTGTGGCGGAAAACGATGTGACTGTGGTTTCCGTGTTTGTCAATCCGACACAGTTTAACGACAAGAATGATTTGCGTAATTATCCGCGGACACTTGATGCCGATTGTGCTTTGCTTTCCGAGTGTGGCGCCGATATAGTTTTCGCCCCATCAGTGGAGGAGATGTATCCGCAGCCCGACAACCGTTATTTTGAGTTCCCTCCCGTATCTACCGTGATGGAAGGTGCTCATCGTCCCGGCCATTTTAATGGTGTTTGCCAGGTCGTGAGCCGCCTTTTTTATATCGTGAGGCCTGATAATGCATATTTCGGAGAGAAAGATTGGCAGCAGATAGCCGTGATAAAGGCGATGGTTTCCAGTCTCGGGTTAAGAGTGAATATAGTAGAGTGTCCTATAATACGTGACGAGGACGGTCTTGCCCGTTCAAGCCGTAATACGTTGCTGTCTCCGGATGAGCGTCTGATCGCTCCTGAGATATACAAGGTTTTGAGCGAGAGCATATCATATTCGGCAACCCACACTGTTGCCGATACGCACGATTTTGTGGTAGAAAAGATAAACTCCGTTGATGGTTTGGAGGTGGAGTATTTCTCAATCGTTGACGGAGACACTCTGCAGGATGTTCTTTCTTGGGATGAATCGGAACATGTCGTGGGCTGCATAACCGTATATTGCGGTAAAACTCCCATCCGTCTTATAGATCATATAAAGTATAAGTGACTATGATGATAAATGTGTTGAAGTCAAAATTGCATTGTGTCACTGTGACAGAGGCAAATCTTAATTATATGGGAAGTATCACCATTGATGAGGATTTGATGGATGCGGCAGGCATGATAGCTGGCGAGAAAGTGCAGATAGTTAACAATAATAATGGTGAGCGTTTTGAAACATATATAATAAAAGGCGAGAGAGGCTCTGGCTGCATCTGTCTTAACGGAGCCGCCGCGCGTAAGGTGCAGGTAGGTGACGTGTGCATCATCATATCGTATGCGCTCATGGACTTTGAAGAGGCAAAGGCATTCAAGCCTACAGTTGTCTTTCCGAAAGAGGGCAATATGTTGTGATAAGGATTGGTTTCATCCTTGTCATTAGACAGTATCGGAACCATTTGAAAACCATTGTCGGAAATAGCTTTTATAGCAACCGATAGTTTGCCGATAAGTCATGATTAATGTTCGATAAATCATAATTGTAAATGAAAATCCCGGTAAAAGAGCCTTTTACCGGGATTTTCATTTACAATTATGACGCTGTATTGATTATTCCATTATCACGAGATCATCCCCTTCCATAACGCTTTGTCCCGGTTGCACGCATATTGCTTTCACCTTTCCGGACTTTTCCGCGTCGAGATTGTTCGCCATTTTCATGGCTTCCAGTACAACAAGGGTATCTCCTTCCTTTATTTCATCCCCTACGTTCACTTTCACGTCCTTTATCACTCCCGGCAGCGGAGCTTTCAAGGCATCCTGGTTGATTATCCTGCGGTTGCCCGACGGACTCGGCTGTTGTACAACCGGACGAACGACAACTTTCGGCTTCTCCGGCTTCACTTCCGGTTCAATCTCTACCTTATAGTCTTCCCCGTTAACCTTTATGCTGGCTATGTTGTCAACGATTTCGTCTATTGTTATTTCGTATTTATTTCCGTTTATCGTATATTTATATTCTTTCATATTACATTCTCCTATGTATCTTTATGGATGTTCGGTCATTGAAAAGGCGTGTCCGTTCCATTGGGTATCATGTTTCAAAATCGTTATCTTGCCCGATTCGTCATCGTGCACATTGTTTCCTTGATACTCATGAATGGCCAGTGCAATGGCTGCGAAAACTTCATTTTGTTGTTTCATGATTCATTTGTTTTATTCTTTAAAAAGAACTGAGAGAACGATATACACGCATTCTCCCAGTTCTTGCTGAAATCTCTGAAATTACATAGGGATGTTTCCGTGCTTCTTGGCGGGCAGGCTCTCGCGTTTTGTGGCGAGTTGAGCCAGTGCGCGGCAGATGCGGAAACGTGTGTTGCGCGGTTCTATCACATCGTCAATGTAGCCATACTTGGCCGCTTGATAAGGATTGGCGAACATCTCTGTGTATTCTTCTTCTTTTTCCGCAAGGAAAGCGTTGGCGTCTTCGCCTGCGTCTTTCTTTGCTTTTGCTTCTTTTGCGCAGAGGACGGCAACAGCTCCCGATGCTCCCATCACGGCAATCTCGGCCGAGGGCCATGCGTAGTTGAGGTCGGCACGCAATTGTTTGCAACCCATCACGATGTGACTTCCGCCATAGCTCTTGCGCAGTGTGACCGTAATCTTTGGAACGGTGGCTTCTCCGTATGCGTAAAGCAGTTTCGCACCGTGCAGTATGACAGCGTTGTACTCCTGTCCCGTGCCGGGCAGGAATCCGGGAACGTCTACGAGTGAAACGATAGGAATATTGAATGCGTCGCAGAATCTCACGAAGCGTGCGCCTTTACGGCTTGCGTTAACATCGAGAACACCTGCATAGCATGAGGGCTGGTTGGCGACAATACCGACGCTCTGGCCGTTGAAACGTGCGAAGCCGACAATGATGTTCTTGGCGAATTTGGGTTGTACTTCGAAAAACTCACCGTTGTCAACGATAGAGCCGATCACCTTGTACATATCGTATGCCTCGTTGGGGCTCTCGGGAATGATCTCGTTCAGTGTGTCTTCCAGGCGGTCGATCGGGTCGTCGCAGTTCTTTCTCGGAGCCGTCTCCATATTGTTGGAAGGTATGTAGCTGAGCAGGGTTTTAATCATCTGGATACCCTCTTCCTCTGTCGACGCGGTGAAATGGGTCACGCCGCTCTTGGTTGCGTGAACGCTTGCGCCGCCGAGATGTTCCTGGTCGATATCCTCTCCTGTCACGGTCTTCACCACTTTCGGACCCGTGAGGAACATATATGAGGTGTTCTCCATCATAAGCGTGAAGTCTGTGAGTGCCGGAGAGTAAACCGCTCCGCCAGCACACGGGCCGAAAATACCGCTTATCTGTGGGATGACACCGGATGCGAGGATGTTACGCTCGAAGATCTCTCCATATCCGGCCAGGGCGCATATTCCTTCCTGGATACGTGCGCCGCCCGAGTCGTTGATGCCTATCACCGGCGCGCCCATCTTCATGGCCATGTCCATTACCTTGCAGATCTTTTGCGACATGGTTTCCGAAAGCGAACCTCCGTTTACGGTAAAGTCCTGGGCAAAAATGAAAACAAGACGACCGTCGATTGTTCCCGAACCAGTCACCACGCCATCTCCGAGATACAGTTTCTTCTCCATTCCGAAGTTGGTGCAACGGTGCAGTTTGAACATGTCATACTCTTCGAAGCTGCCTTCGTCGAGCAGCATGTCTATACGCTCGCGTGCTGTGTACTTGCCGCGTGCGTGCTGTTTTTCTATTGCTTTCTCACCACCGCCGATACGGGCCTGTTCGCGCTTTTCGATGAGTTGCTTGATTTTTTCTAATTGTTTGCTCATTATTCTTTATTTTTAGTGTTCGCAAAGTTCTGTAAGAATGCCGACAGTAGATTTCGGATGCAGGAACGCGATGTTCAGGTTTTCCGCACCTTTGCGCGGAGCCTTGTCTATTAGCTTAATTCCTTTCTCGTCGCACTCGGCCAAAGCGTTTGCCACACCGTCTTCGATGCAGAATGCCACGTGGTGTACACCGTGGTTGCCTTTGTCAAGCCATTTCTGTATAGTACTGTCGGGTGATGTCGGTTCGAGAAGTTCGAGCTTGACCTCGCCGCATTTCAGGAAGGCTGTTTTCACTTTCTGGTCTGCCACTTCTTCGATATTATAACACTTCAATCCAAGTACGTTCTCGAAATAAGGAAGAGACTCCTCTATGCTCTGCACCGCGATACCGAGGTGCTCAATGTGTGAAATCTTCATAACTTTATTTTTAATTATGTTATCTTTTAAATTCCTGCAAAGTTAATGATTATTATTAATAATTATGTATGTATTTACGAAAATATTGTTAAGCCGTCAGAACTCAAACAGTACCTTTCCGTTTATCTGTCGGCCGGTGAGATA
This sequence comes from Prevotella sp. MGM1, assembly GCF_002933775.1. Lineage (GTDB taxonomy): Bacteria > Bacteroidota > Bacteroidia > Bacteroidales > Bacteroidaceae > Prevotella. Next base: position 29,927 of record NZ_BEWV01000125.1, on the reverse strand, counting down.
GTTGGGCACGGCATACTGTTGGTTGGTGACATCCGTCACCCAATAGTACGAGTTGACGTTGCTTATGCCGAAAAGGTTCAGGCAGTCTATGCCGAGCCATATATTCTTGAATACGCTTTTTTTCTTTTTGTCTTCATTGTCGTATGCCTTGTAGCTCATGCCCACGTCGGCACGCTTGTATGCCGGAGCGCGAAAATGCTGATATTCCAGTCCTTTGTGCGGTGCTCCGAACGGCAGACCGTCTGCGAAAGCCAGTTTCAGTGTCATTTTCCAGCGTTCCGTTCCGGGGAAATAGTCCGTGAAGTGCAGGTTGACGCCGTATCTCTGGTCGGTAGGCATTGGAACCCACATACCGTTCATTTTCAGTTTTGTGCTCATCAGTGAGAATGTCACCCATGAGTCTGTGCCTGGCACAAACTCACCGTATAGCTTGATATCTATGCCTGCCGAGTATCCGCTGCACTGGTTGCCGTTGTAGTATGTTATTTTCACGTTGTTCACGTTGTAGGGGATTATGTTTCCCAATGCCTTGTAATAAGCCTCGGCCGTGAACTTGTACGGTCTTTCCTTCATTTTGAATTTATAGTCGAATGCCGCCACGAAGTGTATCGAACGTTGGCTTTTGATTTTCTCGTTGAGCGTGACCGTCGTGGCTCCGTTTGCCGTCGTGGTGTCTCGCAGTTCTTTGAAAAACGGTGTCTGATAGTAAATACCGGTAGCCAACCTGAATGTTATGTCCTGGTTGAATGCCGGTATGATGGCGAGCGACATTCGAGGCGACACCACCGTCTCCTTGTTGAACGACCAGTGGCTGAACCTCACGCCGAAGTTGAGTGTGTACAGTGTCTGCCGTTCCGTGCCTGTCGAGAATCTGTAAGTGTCTTGTAAATATCCTTCGAGACGGTTGCTGCTCAGCGTGTTTTGTGATTTCATGGAATATATCATGTCGAGCCGGTCTGGAGAGTGGGGGATGGAGTATCCGCTGGAATCCCTCATCTCGTATTCGCGTGAGTTCTCTTTCACTTTTTCAATCTTGTATGTCAGTCCTGCTTCGAGGTCGTGCCGTTTCATCTTGTGCTTCATCATCAGTTTGAAGTTCTGTACATCGGCTGTCAGGTAGTTGCGCGCGTGCTCCATGTATGTGCCTACTCCGAGATTGGTGCTCATCTGCGTGTCGTCGAGCCAGTACTGGCCTTGCGTGTCATAAGTTTCCTGCTCTTTTGTGTGAAATGCCGATGCAAGCAGCGACAGGGATGTGTTCGGCCCGAAATGGCGCGATATGCTGAGCGTGCCGAACAGGGTCCTGAATATGTCTTTCTCGCGTCCGTCGAAATATACGCGGAACGATTTTACGTTTTCCAGCGTTCCGAACGATGTCTCACGGTCTGTGGGAGTGAAGTTGTAGTGGTTTTCCGATATGTTGCCTATCAGGTCGATCGTCCACCGTTGGTTTGGCCTGTAACTTATGTAAGTCTGATAATCGAGGAAGTTCGGGTCATACTCTCCTTTGGTGTCGAGCGAGCCGAGCAGATACCTGTTTGTCTTGTATCTGACGCTGTGGCTCATGGAGAACTTCTTATTGCCGAAACCTATGTATGCCCCGGCGCCGAGCAGCGATGCCGAGACGCTCGCTTCGAACTTCTTCGGACGCCTGTATGTTATGTCGAGAGCCGACGACATCTTGTCGCCATACTTCGCCTCAAATCCGCCCGACGAGAAAGCTATCGACTCTACCATGTCCGGATTGATGACGCTGAGACCCTCCTGCTGTCCGCTTCGTATCAGAAGCGGGCGGTATATCTCCACGTTGTTGATGTACACGGAGTTCTCGTCGAAACTTCCGCCCCTGACATTATACTGCGACGACATCTCATTGTGGGTCGACACTCCCGCCTGCTGCTGTATCAGTTCCTCCACGGCGTTGCCTGTAGCCGTGGGCACTCCTTTGATGTCTTTTATGTCCAGCCGTTCGGTTCCGGTCGTCTGGCGGCGTTTCTCGCTGATTACCACCTCCCCGAGAGCGGCCATCGACGGTAGTGTCACCTCGATGTTGAGTTTTCCTTTCGGCCTGCGGAACACTCTTTTGCGGGCGTTGTAGCCGATCATGGAAAACTTGACTACCACGCTGTCGGCCGAGCTCAGCGTTATGCTGAACTCTCCTTTCAGATTGGTTGCCGTCACCTTGCCCTGTTCAAGACAGGACACTGTTGCCAGTTCTATCGGGTTGTGCTCCTCGTCCACTACCTTGCCGGTAAGAGTGAAGTTGTCTGCAAGGGTTTGCGTGCATGCCGCCATGAGGATGATGAGCGTTATGACATATCTCGGATAAATCTTTTCCATCAAATTAAATAACGCATAATTTCGTTTATTATTGCGTGGTACGGATATTAGCGGTACATCCAGCAGGCCATGGCGTTCAGCCACCTTACCGATATGCGGAACCATCTGAACGTGCTTGCCGGTTTGCCGCCGAAACGCAGGATGAACTCCCTGAACGGGTTTTTGCTGAACGGCAGTCCCACGTCCATGAAAAATATATGGCCGTACCCGTTGTCGTACGCATGTCTGATGGCGTGCCATATCGTCATCGTGTCGGGATGTAGTCTGATGAAGCTCTTTCTCCTGAAAGCCGCATACCACAGGTAAGCATTGCCGTCCGAGTATACGCAGGCGCAGCATCCGATGGTCATGCCTTTGTATTTGGTGATGAAGAGCTTGCCGGAGCCGCTGTCTTTAAGACCTCTGAAAAATATATCGCCGGGTATGTAGCGTTTGGGTTTCAGGATGTTGTGCCTGTGCATCAGTTCCGAGAACGCGGCAAACTCTTCGTCTCCTTCTACCTCCTTTGTCTCCACTCCCTTTTTATATCCGTCTTCTATGTATCGCTTTGTCTTACGGCCGAGCCGTTCTTCCGGTGCTTTGCTGTGCAGTGAGTTGTGTATGCTCATCCAGTGTACGGGGAAATAGCCGGCCGTCCTGAACTGCTTATATCCGAACATCTTTGTACTTATGTGGCTGAACTCGAAATAAAGAACCTTTCCCTGCAACTCTTTTGTCAGCCTGCTTAGCACCAGGCCGAACAGTTCACCTTTCGGATAGCCGGCCTCTTCGGTGCGCTTATCATTATGGTGGTAGTCGCCCTCTCCGTGTATGCGGCAGTGGCGGTATATGTATGGAGGAAATACTGAAAACCTATGCCGCACAACGGCAAGCATGTTGCATAGCACTTTGCCGTCGGCATCTGTCGCTACGGCCATGTATGGCACATGGCGGGGTGTCTGTTCGTATAGCGCGAACAGTGATTTGCCGTGAAAGAAACTCTTGTATTCCATTGTTGGCAGATCTTCGCTGCGTCGGTATATGGTGACTGCGACATCCTTCATAGTGCAAAAATACGAAAACTTTTGATAAAAACGCTATTATTCAGACATTTAATGCGGATTGGCGCTGTAAACGGCCGTGGGGTGCCTGGCGGGTTTGCGGATGTGGGGATAATGTTTTTATGCCGGTGTGTTTGCTGCCTGTTTCGGATTGTTTTTCCTTCACATGGAGTATGGTTGCGTAAATTCGGAATTATGTTTACAAACAGCCTCTCATATTTCGTTTTTTTTAAAATTAAAGTCAGGGCATTGAAAATAAGCGGATTTTGAACCGTTTTTATAAAGTATTGATATGTAGTCGGTTACGTGGATGGCGCGGATTCTCCTTATGAAATATGCCGGTTTTCTGTTGTCTTGTTCATTTATATTTTGCAACGGGTGTCCCGTTGGCCCGCATTCGGTATCCCGTTGTATTGTGACGGGACGCTAAACGCAGCGCAACGGAGTGCTAAACGTGAGGCAACGAGCCGCTCGTTGCGAAAAAACTTGTTTCTGGGCGCAGTGTGGTATATGGATGTATATCGTGTTGCCGTTCTGGTTTGAGAAAAAGCATAGTCGTTTTTTTATGATAATATTATTACATGACGTATTATGCGGGCGTTAAAAAAATGCGGTACACACACGTAACAGAAAAAAAACGATTATCTTTGCATACAGGTGTATAAATCATATATATTGTTATGACAGACTTTAAAGAACTTGTGAAACTGCGTCGCAGTCACAGACAATTTGACGGAAACGAGATTGATGCGGATGACTTGAAGACAATAATCCGTGCCGGACTGATGTCGCCAACCTCAAAAGGACAGCGTGGCTGGCATTTCATAGTGGTCGACGATAAGGAAGACATAAACAAGCTGGCCGATGCCAAGGACATGGGGTCGCAGTTTCTCAAAGGCGCTCCGTTGGCGATAGTGGTGCTTGGCGATGCCATGCGGAACGACTGCTGGGTGGAAGACGGTTCGATAGCGGCCATATCCATGCAGTATCAGGCAGAGGAACTCGGACTGGGCACATGCTGGATACAGATGCGAGGCAGGGGGCTGGGCGACGGTATGGATGCCGACTCCATAATACGTGGCATACTCGGCATTCCCGACAATTACAGCGTGCTGTGCGTGCTGGCGGTAGGCAGGAAGGCTGATGAGCGCAAACCGCAGAACGAGGATAAGTTGAAGTGGGAGAATGTGCACATAAACAAGTTCTGACAATGAGGGTCGTCTTAATCGGTGCCGGTCGGCTGGCTCACAATCTGGGGCAGGCGTTGCTATGTGCCGGACATGATATCGTGCAGGTGTTCAGCCGCACCCGTGAGTCTGCCGCAGCACTGGCAGAGAAGGTAGGAGCCTCTTCGGTTACCGATGTCGAGGCCGTGATAAATGATGCCGACATATATATAATATGTGTCAGCGACTCGGCGTTGCGCGATGTGGCTTCCCGTGTATGTCGCGGGCGGGAGCACAGGCTCTTTGTCCATACGGCGGGTAGCATGCCTGTCGACGTGTTCAAGGGCTTGGCGGAGCGCTACGGGGTGCTTTACCCTATGCAGACGTTCTCCAAAGAGAAAACGGCTGATTTCAGCGTGATACCGTTTTTCATTGAGGCATCTGACGAGATTACGGCAGGTGAGATAGCGGGATTGGCCGGAACGGTTGGCGGTAGTGTCACAAAGCTGTCGTCGGCTTCCCGCCGCACGCTTCATCTCGCGGCCGTATTCGCTTGCAACTTCGTGAACCATTGCTACGCGTTGTCGGCCGACATTCTTGCCTCTGAGGGAATACCGTTTGATGTTATGCTGCCGCTGATAGACGAGACGGCGCGCAAGGTGCACGGTATGTCGCCAGCATCGGCGCAGACGGGGCCTGCCGTCAGGTACGATGTGAATGTCATCCGCCGTCAGAGCGGCATGCTTGCCGACAGGCCGCTGATGAAAGATATATATGAACTGATGAGTAAAAGTATTCACAGAAAAGAGTTGGACAATGATAAACTATGATTTGAAGAAAGTGCGTGCCGTGATATTCGATGTTGACGGAGTGCTGAGCATGCAGACAGTGACGCTGCATCCGAACGGAGAGCCTATGCGCACCGTCAACATAAAAGACGGTTATGCGATACAGCTGGCACAGAAATCGGGCTTGCGCATCGTTATTCTCACGGGAGGAAAGACTGAGAGCATACGCAAGCGTTACGAGGGACTTGGCGTCGAGGATATATACATGGGATGCTCCGTGAAGTTGAAAACATACGAGGAGTTCCTCGCCAAGTACGGGCTTGGCGACGACGAGGTCATATATATGGGCGACGACATTCCAGACTATGAGATAATGAGGCGTGTGGGCTGTCCGGTATGTCCGGCAGACGCTTGTCCCGATATAAAGGACATTTCGGTTTATGTAAGCGACAAGACCGGTGGAAACGGTTGCGGCCGTGATGTAATAGAACAGGTGTTGCGCGCGAAAGGGCTGTGGCTCAGCGGTGCCAAAGCATTCGGGTGGTGATATGTTGGATAATTTAAAGAAATACAGGATTGTGCTGGCGAGCAACTCGCCGCGCAGGCGTGAGCTGCTTGCCGGACTTGGAATAGATTTCGAAGTGCGGGTATTGCCGGATATAGACGAGAGCTATCCCGAAGGAAAACTCGCCACGGCCGACATCCCCCGGTATATAGCCGAGAAAAAAGCTGAAGCCTATCTTGACCGTATGGGGAGCGATGAGCTTATAATAACGGCCGACACGGTGGTAATTGTGGGCGATGAGGTGCTCGGAAAGCCTGCTGACGGTGATGAGGCGAGGGTGATGTTGGGAAAAATCAGCGGTAGAACCCATCAGGTTGTCACTGGAGTCTGCATCGTCACGTGTGGCAGAAGAACGTCGTTTTCTGTCAGTACGGATGTCACCTTCAAGGTTCTGACAGACGAGGAGACAGACTATTACATATCGGAATACCGTCCGTTTGATAAGGCAGGGGCATACGGTATCCAGGAGTGGATAGGTTATGTAGGTGTTACGGGTCTTGAGGGCAGTTACTTTAATGTAATGGGCTTGCCGGTACAGCGTATATACAGCGAACTGCTCGATTTCTGAGTTTTTTCCGTTGCCGTACTAAACGGCTCGACGCCATAAACAAATTTTCGGCCATCGGCCGCATGGATATCTTTTATTTACGGGATGGTTGTCATCACCGTATATTCATGCGGCCGATGGCCGAAAGTTTGTCGTATTTTGTCCTATTAGTAGCTTCTGGCTATTATCACACGGCACTTGGCAGGTTTGCCGCTTACCATGTCGACACCGGGAGTCTGCTCGTATGCAAACGGCACGCAGCGTATCGTGGCTTGGGTGTCTTCCTTGATTTTAGCCTCGGTCTCGGCCGTGCCGTCCCAGTGGCAAAGGAAGAAACCGCCGTTCTTCACTTTCTCCTTGAATTCCTCGTAGTTGTCGCACTCATACACGCGCTCGTCACGATACTTGCGCGCTTTTTCGAGTATGTTCTTCTGTATGTCATCGAGCAACTTACCGGTATATTCCACGATACCGTCCAATGATACCGTCTCTTTTTCAAGCGTATCGCGGCGCATTACCTCGACGGTGTTGTTTTCAAGGTCGCGTCCGCCCATGACGAGACGTACCGGAACGCCTTTCAGTTCATAGTCGGCAAATTTGAATCCAGGGCGTTTATTGTCCGCATCATCATACTTGACACTGATGCCGGCAGCCCTGAGGGCGCTTATCACGGGAGTGAGCTTCTCGGTGATGGCTTGTAATTGCTCCGCACCCTTGGTTATAGGAACTATGACAACCTGTATCGGAGCAAGTTTCGGAGGCAGTACGAGACCGTTGTCGTCGGAGTGTGTCATGATGAGGGCGCCGATAAGGCGGGTCGATACGCCCCATGATGTGGCCCATACATATTCGGGCTTGTTGTCTTTGTTAAGGTATGTGACGTCAAAAGCCTTGGCGAAGTTCTGTCCGAGGAAGTGGCTGGTGCCGCTTTGAAGGGCTTTTCCGTCCTGCATCATTGCCTCGATGGTGTATGTGTCGAGGGCTCCGGCAAACCGTTCGGTCTCGCTTTTCACGCCCTGCAGTACCGGCACGGCCATCCATTGCTCGGCAAACTCGGCATAGACGTGCAGCATTTTCTTTGCTTCCTCTTCCGCCTCCTCGCGTGTGGCGTGGGCGGTGTGTCCTTCCTGCCAAAGGAATTCGCTCGTGCGGAGGAATGGGCGGGTGCGCATTTCCCAACGCATCACGTTGCACCATTGGTTGCACATCAAGGGCAGGTCGCGCCATGAGTGAATCCAGTTCTTATATGTGTTCCAGATGATGGTTTCCGATGTGGGGCGGATGATAAGCTCCTCGTCGAGACGTGCGGCCGGGTCTACCTCGACACCGCTCTTGTCTTCCTTGGCACGGAGACGGTAATGGGTGACAACGGCGCACTCTTTGGCAAATCCTTCGACGTGCTCGGCCTCTCTTGAAAGGAATGACTTGGGTATAAGAAGCGGGAAATAGGCGTTCTGTGCGCCTGTCTCCTTGAACATGTTGTCAAGCTGGCGTTGCATTTTTTCCCATATAGCATATCCGTATGGCTTGATAACCATACATCCTCTGACGGCAGACTGTTCCGCAAGTTCAGCCTTTACGATAAGATCATTGTACCACTGACTGTAATTGTCGGCTCTTTTTGTTAGTTCTTTTAGTTCCTTAGCCATGTTTCTTACTTATTTTATCATAATTTGATTGCAAAAGTACAAAAAAAAGTTGTAAACTGTTCAGTATTGGGATAAATAGACTATCTTTGCATCAAATTCGAGTATTAATTAATAGTTTAATAGCAATATGAAAAAGTTTAAGATTTTTACTTTTGTTCTCTGTCTTGGTATTGTATTGACAGGATGTAATAACACTCAGAAAGGTGCCGCGATCGGTACGGGTGGTGGAGCCGTTTTGGGTGCGATAGTAGGTAAGATAGCCGGTAATACCGGAGTGGGAGCCGCTCTCGGAGCCGCTGTCGGTGCCGGTACGGGTGCTATAATCGGTAATCGTATGGACAAGGCAAAGAAGAGAGCCGAGGCTGTTCAGAATGCCCAGGTTCAGGAGGTTAAAGACGCTAACGGACTTCCTGCCGTGAAGGTGACGTTTGATTCCGGTATCCTTTTTGCCACAAACAAGGCTGACCTTAACACTGCGGCAAAGAATTCCCTGGCAAGTTTCGCCAAGGTGCTTAACGAGTACAAGGATTGTGATGTGGCTATATATGGCCATACCGACAATACCGGTTCTGACGCAATCAACCAGCCGCTTTCCGTAAGCCGCGCCAACAGCGTGTCCAATTACTTGAAGAGCTGTGGCGTTTCCGCTTCACAGATCAAGTCTGTTGAGGGTCAGGGTTCGTCAAATCCTGTTGCCGACAACTCGACTGTTGAAGGCCGCAAGCAAAACCGCCGCGTGGAGGTTTACATGTATGCAAGCGAGCAGATGGTTAAGGCCGCAGAGAACGGAACACTTCAATAATATGCTGTTGTTGAAGAAAATCAAGAAGATTTTAAGATGGATGGTGGTAGTCTTTTTAGGCTCCACCATTCTTTCTGTTGTGGCTTTACGTTTCTTGCCGGTTTATTTCACTCCGCTCATGTTCATAAGGGTTGGGCAACAGGTTATGGAAGGCAAGGAAATACGTTTGCGTCATACGTGGGTTCCGCTTGAAAAAATATCTCCCGATTTGCCCAAGGCCGTCATGGCAAGCGAGGATTCACATTTTCTTTCACATCATGGATTTGACTTTAAGGCTATAGAGAGCGCTGCTCGACGTAATCTCAGAAGCAACGGCAAGCGTAGGTTGGGTGCCAGCACTATATCACAGCAGACGGCAAAAAATGTTTTTTTATGGCCCGGACGCACGTGGACAAGAAAGGCGTTTGAGGTATATTTCACCGCTCTTATCGAATTGATGTGGAGTAAACAGCGCATAATGGAAGTGTACCTCAATTCCATTGAGATGGGCGACGGCATATATGGGGCTGAGGCTGTGGCACGCTCTAATTTCGGATGTAGCGCCGATGAGCTTACAAGCGGGCAATGTGCGCTTATCGCCGCGACTTTGCCTAATCCAATCCGTTTTGATTCTTCTCGTCCGAGTCCTTATGTCATAAAACGTAAAGCAAGGATACTTCACGAGATGAAATACGTAAAAAGACTCCCTCGTGAAGGTGAGGATATAGGCAAATGACGCTCTTTTACTCGATATTGTCTTGTCGGGTGTTTATACATTTTATTTATTGCTTATTCCGTTTTTTATTTTATAGCTTACCTTAATTATGCCTACCGGCAATTGCCGAGTTGGCAATAAGTTTCTTGTATCTTTTCTTTGGGAGTGGGGCAATTGGGCTTTTCTGTTTGTATGCGGTTGACTTTGCCTTGTGTGCACGGTCTTCTTTTGTGCTTTCTGTCATATATGTAAAGCGCACAGAGGCTCCCGGCAACGTGTTCCGGGAGCCTCTGTGAACAGCCGTCTACTGGCTGTCGGGCGCTTTTGCTCTCATATATATAGACTGTGTGTCGGTATTGCTATATCGTTCGCTTTGCGCTGTAGTCTTGCTTATGGCGGCATTCCTGCTTTTTATTATAGCGCGTTTTTTATTGTTGCGTGGTGTTTCCGCTCAGTGCGGCATGTATGAATGTCGGCATCACGTCTTTCGCCAACACCGTTTTCGAACTGTCGAGCATGTATATGGTGGGCATTGCCCTCAGAATGTAAGTTCCGCGCCGCTGTATATCCGAAATGTCGAAGCCTGCGAGCCATTCGGCCGGTAGCGAGTCCTTGGTTTCGTCCCACAGTTTGCGGTCGCCGTCGGAATATATAGCGAGCACGGTCACCCTGTTTTCTTGAGTGGCTTTGCGCAGTGCGGCATCATCTTTCAGCTCTTTCATTATTTCAGTGCAGTGTCCGCAGTCGGGGTCGTAGAACACGAGTACCGTAGTCTCGGCTTTTGTGCCGTGCAGCGAGCGTCGTCGGCCGTGCCTGTCTGTGTATTCGAAGTCGGCCGCAACGGTTCCGAGACGGTTTTTCTTCGCCGCTTTAAGGGCGAAAGCCGGTTTGGTCTTTTCCGTGTCATCGAGCAACGGGCTTCGCATGATTTCTTCGAGGAAAGTGATATACAGTTCTTCGTTGGGCATTGGTGAGTTTGGGTCGTAGAGATATTTCTCTGCCATGTGCTGTGTGCCGTGTGAAGTGACCCCAAAAAGTGAGCTGCACCCCAAAAGTTAGACAAAAAACTTTTGGGTGCAGTTCACGTGTGTCATCGGATGTCAAGGTCTTTTATTACCTGTTCGAGAAGCCCCTCGCATGCATCTTCGAGCAGCTCGATGACAAGCTCGAAGCCTCTGTCGCCGCCATAATAAGGGTCTGGCACGGATGTGTGTCCGGTGTGATTGCGAAGAAAGTCGGTCATCATCACCACACGGCTGCGCTCGTCTTTGTTGCGTGCCATGGCTGTAATGTCGGAATAGTTGTCGTCGTCCATCACCACGATATGGTCGAAACGCTTGAAATCGTCTCTCGAAAACTGTCTCGAACGGCTGCTGAAATCATATCCGTGGTCGGCTCCGTGGCTTCTCATCCGCCTGTCGGGCAGTTCTCCCTCATGCCAACCGCTGACACCGGCCGAGTCTATCTTAATCCTGTCTTCCAGGCCCCTGCGTTCCACGATGTGTCTCATTATTCCCTCCGCGGCCGGTGACCGGCATATATTGCCGAGGCATACGAACAGCAACGATGTGTTTTCTTTTATCTGTCTCATTGTCGTTTTGGTATGATGACGCTCTGCATCGTTAGGCTTTACACACGGTGGCCGGCGTCGGTTTCTATGCCGCAAAGATAGTGATTTTTACGCAAATAACGGCCGTCATGCCCGCAGTGTGCCAAATGGCGTGTGCGTATGGTGGCCGATATGCCCGTTTTTTTATAAAACCGCCGATAAACAATCATGGCGCAACCGGGTTGCGGCCCTGTCGCGCCATGATTATAGTATTAGAACACCTCCTTAACTTTTCTTGAATAATGATGCGATAAACAATAACGAAACGGCTCCGATAACCGCGGTCGCAAGCTGACCGATGGTTCCGCCCCAATAGATCCCCAGAGCATTGAATATCCAACCACCAAACGCTCCACCGACAACACCGAGAAGCAAATTGATCAAGCAGCCGTAACCGCCGCCTCTCATAATCTTACCGGCCAAGAAACCGGCTAAAATTCCGATAATAATCGAACCAATTAATCCTGTCATAACTCTCAAATTTTAATGCGTTAAACAATCTTTTTACTTATCTCATGCATCAGCTTCGGGCATCTGAGGGCAAGCAGTGTAGTGTTAATCATGGTTGCGCTCGACCTCGCGTTCATGCCTTTAAGTCTTGACACAGTGCAAAAATAAGGAAGAAAGACAGAGAAACGAAATATTTATAGATAAGTATTCACAAAAAAAGTTTATCTTTGCCATTATAAAGATAGATTAAGAAAAAAGGGAGCTTATGAACAGAATTTGTGATTTATTCGGCATCAAATACCCTATTATACAGGGCGGTATGGTGTGGTGCAGCGGATGGCGGCTGGCCGCTGCCGTGAGCAATGCCGGCGGCCTGGGACTGCTCGGCGCCGGGTCTATGCATCCGGAAACGTTGCGGGAGCATATAAGAAAGATGAAAGCGGCCACGGACAAGCCTTGGGGTGTGAACGTTCCGCTGATGTATCCTGAGATTGACAGGCTGATGGGAATAATCGTTGAGGAGGGTGTGAGAATAGTTTTCACTTCGGCGGGAAGTCCGAAGAAGTTTACGCCGATGCTCCACCAGGCCGGAATAAAGGTCGCTCACGTGGTGTCGAGCAGCCTTTTTGCACGTAAATGCGAGGAGGCCGGTGTGGATGCTGTCGTTGCAGAGGGATTTGAGGCCGGAGGACACAACGGCCGCGAGGAGACTACGACGATGGTGCTCATACCCCAGGTGAGGCAGGCTGTGGACCTGCCGCTGATAGCGGCGGGAGGAATAGGCAGCGGCAGAGCCTTTGCTGCGGCACGGATGCTCGGTGCCGAGGGCGTGCAGATAGGGACATTGTTTGCCCTTGCGGCAGAAAGCTCGGCCTCGGAGGCATTCAAGCGGAAGTGTGTCTCGCTCTCGGAAGGCGATACCATGCTGTGCCTGAAAAAGATTTCACCGACCAGACTGGTTAAGAACAGCCTGTATGATAAGGTGGCCGAGGCGGAAGCACGCGGGGCAGAAGCGGATGAGTTGCGTGAGATTATAGGCAAGGCGGCTTCAAAACGTGGAATATTCGAGGGCGATACAGACAACGGTGAACTTGAGATAGGCCAGATAGCGTCGGCAGTGGATGAAGTGATACCCGCCGGTGAGATTATAGGACGGCTGGTGAGCGAGTATCGTGATACACTCGGTGGGATTGCCGCTGAAGAATAATCAGGTGGTAAGATGAAAATATAAGAAAATCGGCTGAAGATGGAAGTCATCTTCAGCCGATTTTCTTTATGCGCCGCAGGCACTGATTACTCGTCGGCATCGTCAAAAGCGGCGTTGTGCTTTTTCGCCCAGTCGGTCCAGTCGCTGACTTTCACCAGATTGAACGACGCCAGTGTCTCGCCGGTATCCCAATCGTCGAGGTATCCTCTGAAACGCATGCCTCTGCCCACAGAGTATAACTCGTAGTCACGGATTATTATCCGATAGCCGTCATCGTAGTCGAGAAGGATCCGTCCGTTTCTCACTTCCCAATAGAATTTCGAGCGGTACACACGGTTCCAGTAGTATGAATAATCCTCTTCATAGCCGTATCCGCCGTTGGAGAAATCTCCGTCTTGCACGAACTGTATCTCAGTGTCCCACTGTCCGTCACGTCCGTATCTGTCGTTATAGTACTCGCCTTGTATCGTTCCCTGCCAGATACCGTTCATGTCGTATGCCTGATCCACGTCATCGTCAGTGCAACTTGCAAGCGAAAAGACCGTGAACACAGCCATCACAAGCGTCAATGTGTAGTTGTAAACCTTTCTCATATAATTAAGTGTTTATTTATTTGCATGTCGCAAAAGTAATAATTATTTTCCATGCCGCCAAAGTTTTTATCCTATTCCGGCATAGGGTTTCTCCTACTTTTGACAGGGGATTTCTCTTTGCCGATAATATGCGAGCGCTTTTACGACAGACAAACCGTTTGTTATTTGCCATTCGTTTTTTTGCCAAACTCAGGGTCTATTTTCAGGAATGACGACACAATGAACGTGAGTGAGCACGTAAGCATGACTATGATGAAAAACGTTCTGTAGCCCACCGCCTCCTGCAATGCGCCGGCAAAAAGTCCGGGTATCATCATAGAGAGAGCCATGAGGGCGGTGCACAGCGCATAATGGGACGTTTTGTGCTCTCCCCTGCTATAATATATAAGGTATAGCATGTATGCAGAAAAGCCGAAACCGTATCCGAACTGCTCCACAAATACGCAGGCATTGATTATTATCAGGTCGGAAGGCATCGCATAACTGAGATATACATAAACTGCATCGGGAAGCGTGATGGCGCATACCATTGGCCAGAGCCAGTGTTTAAGACCGTGGCTTCCGGCTGCTATCCCACCGAGAATGCCGCCTAATGTCAGTCCAACTACGCCCACAGTGCCCTGCACAAATCCATATTCGGCGGGCGAGAGGCCGAGTCCTCCGTTATGACCGGGGTCGATGAGAAACAGGGCCGACACCTTTGTGAGCAAGCCTTCGGGCATGCGATAGAATAGCATGAAGCATATACCCGCCCATACCTGTGGCTTACGGAAGAAAGTGACGAAAGTGTATTTCAATTCGGAGACAAGCATGCTGCCCGTCATACCGTCTCTGTCGCTGTCTTCGTCGGGACGCGGCAAAGCCCAGTTGTGATATAGCCAGAGGGCTATTAGCATTCCCGCCATGAAATAAAACATAAGGCTCCACGAGTAGCGTACGTTGCGGGTGAGCACTTCGAGGTTGCCCGCCAGCATCACGAGGAAGCCCTGTCCCACGATGGTGGCTATGCGGTAGAACGTGGAGCGGATGCCGACAAACAGTGCCTGGCAGTGCTGGTCGAGCCCGAGCATATAGAAACCGTCGGCCGCGATGTCGTGAGTGGCGCTCGCAAAAGCCATCAGCCAGAAGAAGAACAGCGTGCCTTGCAGCCACCACGGTCCCGGAACGGTAAATGCCACACCGCCCAGCGCAGCTCCGACGAGTAGCTGCATGGCCGTTATCCACCAACGCTTTGTCTTGACAAGGTCTATGAACGGACTCCAAAACGGCTTTATGACCCACGGCAGGTAGAGCCATGATGTGTATAGGGTGATATCGGTATTTGACATACCGAGACGCTTATACATTATCAGCGATATTGTCATCACCGTGACGTATGGTATTCCCTCGGCGAAATATAGCGTGGGAACCCATGCCCACGGACTGCGTGTTTGCTTCATTTGCTTTGCTTATCTTTATATCTTTCTTTTTAAATCGGGAAACATTTGGTTTTCCCGTCGTAAGGTGTTTTGGTTTTATAAAAAACGGACTTTGTGCTTTTTAGCAATGAGATCTGCGCTTTTTCGTAATGTAATCGACGCTTCTTTGTAATGGAATCCGTATTTTTTCTTTTCGTAATCAATATATCTTCTTTATCTCGGCGCCACGGTAATAATGCAGCAGGATACTGTCGTAGCCATATCCCCGGGCACCCATCACGGCCGCTCCGATTTGGCACAGGCCGACACCGTGTCCCCAACCGGCTCCGATTAGCGTGAAACGGCCGGGTATTCCGTTTACTATATCATACTTATCCACGACAAACGCGCTGCTGTAAAGATGCGTATCGCTGAGTGTACGGCGTATTTCCAGCTCTTTACCGATGGTGAACGTCTTGTTAGTGCCGACTATCTTCAACTTTGATATGCGTCCGCTCTTGCCTCGTTCCAACGGCACGAGGTCGGCAATGTCTCCGAAATCGTCTTTCAGTTTGTCGCTTATCAGTTTGGAAAGTTCTTCCTGCGTGTACTCTACGCGCCAGCGATAGAAGTCGGGTGTCTCGCAGTCGTAGTCGTTCAGCACCTGCGACAATATGCTCTTGTCCGCCGTGTTGCAGAAGGCGTCGGGCGAACCGCGCAGCCATGATGATATATCAGCGTATTGTTGATCGGGCGTTGAGGATAGTGATGTTCCGTTGGCATTCGTCATGTCGCCGTTATTCACTTGACATCCGCAATCTTTCATTCCACGTTTGCTTGCTTCGTGAGAAATGTCACGCACCGCCACGAGATACGGTTTCGGAGTGTCTTCCCAGCAATACTGGAACTCTTCCGTTATTCCGCCGCAACACTTGCTGAACCTTGCGTCGCAAATCTCGTTGCCGTATGTGAGTATCCGTCCGCGAGTGGCCTTCACCGCCTCTTCAACCGCACGGTTGTTGGCTCTCGTAATGCCTTGGTATCTCTGGCAGTGATCGTCGGCACATACATCGAAAATGGTGTGGTCTTCACGGTCGTACCACCTTATCAGCTCATCTTCTTTCTTGGTGAATGAGAAAAAGCCGTTATGGCCGTCTTGCAATCGGCCGCGCTTCTCCATCTGAGCCAGCAGCCAGCTGCGTGATATAACGGCGTGGGCTTTGAGCAACTCGGGCGATGACGTGGCTTTCATCTCGCTTGATATCACGCTGGCAAGGTAATCTTCCACAGGCAATATGTTGATTGCCGTTATATTGTCGGCATCCACCACGAGACGCAGGGTGCCGCAGAAAACCTGTGTCTCTTTTCGTTCCCAGTGGAAGTTTACGCCAATAGTCACGTCGTGCAGCGAGAATGAGGCACCGTCGGCCTGCGGCGTAAAGGTCAGTTCGTGGTATTGGTTTCCGTTCCATAGTATGGTACCTTCAAGAAACTCTACCGTTTGCTCACCTTCTATCGTCTCGCCCTTGGCTGTATACGGGGCGTTCAACGAGAAAGATATTTTCCGTCCGCTTACTATGCCCACGTTCACTTCTGGTACGTTGAACGATATCGACACGGTGTTGTCGTCCGTTTGCAGTGCCCTCTCAGTCTCTTTCATTCGTTCAGCCATGCCCTTCGCGTCTTCACCGGTCATAGCCACCTCCCTGAGTATGCCTATGGCGATGTCAGGAGTAAGCCTGTCGAAATCATCGGCTTGCGGCGTTATTATGAGTCCGGCCATGTCGAGCGCACCCGGGCTGACCATAAACCGTGCGTCACCCTCCGCAGAGTAGCATTCAGGACGGTGCTTGCGGCGTGGGAACACCACCGATATATATTCGTCGTCCGACCGCCAGCTCACGATGTTCATCATCGGTTCGGTGTCGTCAGCGCCCATAGGCAGTGCGGAGTATAGTTTGTTGAAAAGCCTTGTTCCGGCCTCGGCCGTGCCGCTGCGCACGAGAAATGCCGTGCAGGGGTAGTCAGTAACCATATAAATGCCTGTGGTATCGTCTTCCGCTATCACAGGCGAAAGGTTGCGGCAGAGCCGCTGCCAGTCGCGCTGCAAAGGCAGCACGCCGCTCGTTCCGGCCTGAAAGTGCGCATGGTCGGGAGCCGACGCCCCGCACTTGGGTCCGTTATAGAATACCATCATGTCGGGATATTTGTCGAGAATGGCATATATCTCGCCGTAGCAACAGCCTATGAGTTGCGGGCGATGCGTGCGTGCAGGTATGGTGAAGTGCATCGGCAATATAGGGAACGGGTTTACAAGCAACTCGAAATCATCGTCTATGGTGCGTTTTATTTGTAGACCGGGGCGGTTTGCCTCGCACAGGAAACAGGGGCGGGCGGCAATGTCGTTTTTGGCGATGCTTGCTCCGGTAGACACGATGCGGGCCGGATTATACTGAGCCACGAGCGTGAAAGCACCGCACGGCAGTTCGCGCGTCTGCGCCCCCCTGAGTTCCCTGTAGCGTCTGCGGGCTTCCGGCCATGTCTCCATCTGCCGTGCGAAGAAACGCCTCACCGCAAAGTCTTCCTTACCGTGTTCCCGTTCGCTGTTCATCCTGCGGCGGGCCGCTATCTCTATGGTGCGCAGCCGGTCTTTGTAAGTGTTGTTGGCGTTAATCTTCTCTATGCCGAGAGCCGCGTCGCTGTTGCCAGACCATCGCCGGCATAGATACAGTTCGCTGTATATGCGGCCTATCCTGTAATGCCTTGAGAATATGAGTCCGAGGGCGTAATCCTCTCCATAGCTCGTGTTTGGGAACTGCACCTGGCGTAGTAACGGGGTGAAAAACGCCCTTGGGGCACCCAGCCCGTTTATTCGCAGGGCATTGTTTGGCCCGTTTGTGTCCGTCCACTCACGGTGGTCTATCACCCCCGGAGGCAGGGTGTTCAGCTCGAAATCACACATCCTGTAAGAGCCTACTATCATGGCGGCCTTCTGTTCTCGGAATGCATCGACAATGGTTTGAAGCGTGTTTTCGGAACTGTAAAGGTCATCGCTGTCGAGCTGTACGGCAAAGCGGCCGCACCGACAGTCGTTTATAGCCATGTTCCAGCACCCTCCTATGCCCAGATCCGTACGCTCCGGATGTAATGCGACGAGCCGTCCGGCGGCCTGTTCGGATTGATGACTGGCGATGAGTTCCGTCGTGCCGTCGGTCGAGTGGTTGTCTACCACGATAACGTTGTAGTCGAAATCCGTTTTCTGCGACAGCGCGCTTTTAATCGCGTCGCCGATTGTGCCCACACGGTTTCTCACCGGTATGACTACCGATGCCTCCACGGGGAAGTCCTGCTCGGCGAAGTCGGGGCATGGATATGTGCCGCTGTCTATTCTCGCTCCGATGGCATCGAGGTGTGCCGTCACTGCGTGTTCCATTTCTATCTGTACCTCTCGGTTGGCGGGGTCTACATAGTCAAACTGCTTGATGCCGCTCGCTCTCGTGTCCGTTTCCTCTTCGGTATACAGATATTCGTTGAGATGGAACACCGTTCCCTCACGGCTGAGAAACAGCCGCAGGTCGTAAAGTCCGGCATAGCGGTATGACGATGAGAGCCGGTCGGCGTATTTGCGCAATAGCTCCGTATTGACGAGAAGCACCGAGCCGAAGTCGAAATCATCCCTTACGCTGCCTTCCTGGTAGTCTGTGACCGGATGTGCGACACGCTCCCCGCCGACAGTCTTGTAATGGTCGCTGTATGTCAGAGCCGCCCCTGAGTCCGCCGCCACGCGGAGCATGCGCTCCACTGCTTTCATGCCCAAGGTCACGGATACAGGCTTGGTCAGCAACAGTGTGTATTCGGCTGTGGCTGCTGCGGCCATCCTCTTTATCGTCTCGGTGTCTGCCATGCCGCATGTCTCCATAAGAGTGCAGCCTTCCGGCAGTATGGTGTCTTCCTCATCCGCCCTGCGGGCCATTATGTTGATATGGCGTACGACACCGCTGCCAAGCAGTGCCTCTGTCATAGGCTTCAATGCGGCGAAATCGCCGCAGGCGAGGAAGCAATCTATCTTTCCTGTCATGATGCTTGTATGATTGTTTATGTTTTTATCTTTCGTAAAATCTCTAAGTAGCGCAAAATTAATTAAAATAGGTGTAATAAACGAATATTCGGCCGGCGAAAATGGAACGTGGGTGGCGAAACATGCCGTTTGCGACATAAAACGATATATAAGGAAAGGATTTTATTCCGTTAGCTGTTTGGTCTAAATAAAAGATAAATAATTACAGTCACTTAATCGCTGGGCCGGAATATTTAATTAACTTTGCAACATCAAATAGCAGAATGGACAAGTTCAACCCTTACATATCAGAAATTGATATTGATTACTGGCGTGGCCTATGTGTCAGGGAGGGAGTACTGCGCCATTACCGGGCAGGTGATTTTTTCTTGCAAGCGGGAAAGACAGGACGTTTTATCGGTTTTGTCAAGACCGGTATTCTCAAATACATTGTAACTGATTCCGATGGTAATGAGCATATCATCAATCTGGAATTTGCAGGAGAGTTTGTGGCCGATTTCCCTGATTCTATTTATGGCATTCCATCAAAAGTTTCAATCAAGGCAATTTCTCCGTGTGAGATTTATTGTGTTTCGACCGGTATGTTGCGCAACCGCATGTATGCTGACAGTGAATTTCAATTTATAGTATCCAGGACAAGCGAAAAACTTTTCAGGCAAGTTTACGAAAGACTGATTGAATCATATACAATTGCGCCGAGGGAGCGGTATGAGCAACTTGTCGCCAAATATCCGGGATTATTTGAAATGTTCCAACTCAAAGACATTGCTTCTTTCCTGAGAATTACGCCGGGGCACCTTAGTCGATTGCGTAAAGAAATTAAAGAAAAATATCCGGATTAACAAATGTGAAGCCTTATGTGAGTTTTTAAACATAACTTTGCCGAAAAAATCAATCAGGTATGAACAGAACTATATGTATTTTTACGGCGATGTTTTGCTTTTTTATTGGATGTAATGCGCAGAAAGAGGGTACGGATTCTATCCAAGCACATGAATTAGAAGAAGTTGTGGTTAAGGCACAACTTCAACATACATCTGCCACCGGCACAATTTATATACCAACTTCCAGACAGAAAAATTCGGCACAGAGTGCCATGGATCTTCTTAAAGTGATGGGTATTCCTCAAATTAGAGTTAATCCGATAGACGAAAAAGTGACAGATAACTTTGGTGGTGATGTTGGGATATACATCAATTATCTCCAAGCGTCAAAAGAAGAAATGGATGGTCTTCGTACAGCCGATGTCAGGAAAGTAGAATACCTTGAATTCCCGACAGATTCTCGTTTTCGCGGGCAATATAAAGTGATCAACATCGTTGTCAGGGAATATGTTTACGGAGGATATACCAAACTGGCCGCTAACGAGAATTTTTTGCTTGGTTTGTCAAGTCATGTTAATGTCTTTTCCAAGTTCACATACAAACGGATGACATACGATTTATATTTAGGAGCGAGCAACAGGAGCGACAGTCATGATGGGAGTTCCACCAAAGGTATTTATTCATTACTTAAAGACGGAAAACCGTTTATTGTAAACAGGATAGAAACCCTTGAAGGTTCCAAGTTCAAACAAAATCAATATCCCATAACTTTCCGGGCAACATATAGTTCGGATAAAATACAGATCCGCAACACTTTAGGTTTTCAGCACCTTGCCAATCCATGTATTTACCGAAAGGGCACGCTTGATTATATTCCAGAAACGGTAGGTGGAGGGGATAATACTTTTGAACGAAATAATCCGCAACGGAAAAATTCATGTTCATATACCGGCTCTTATTTCTTTTTTCTCCCTAAAAACTTTTCTTTCGATGTATCACCGGTATTCAACTATACACATACTGATGATTTTACAGAGTACTCGGCAAGAAACTCCACTCCTATTTTACGGCAGGCAAGGGAAGATGCCTATAATTTCAGAATAGACGGGTATCTGAGAAAGAGTATCGGGCAAAAACACTCCCTTATGTTGGGAGCAAATGGAGGACAATGGAGTAATAATCTTCATTATACCGGAACCAATGTTTACAACGATAAATTCAGTAATGGTTTTGCCGCATGTCTGGTTGGGTATAATTTTCAGATACCGAAAATAGCGGTAAATTGTGATGCCGGATTTGCCTGGGAGAACAGTTACATCAATGGACAAAAGAAAGATGACAGATATCCGTTTGCCCATATAAATGTGCGATATTCCTTGAACAACAAGAATATGTTCTCGGCCTATTTTCAATATGCGAGCAACACCGCTGGCATAACAGAAAAAACGACAGACATATTACAGGAAAATGAACTGATGTATATCTCTGGGAATCCTGATTTGAAAAACAGCCGGCATATGACGGTGAACCTTGCCTATACATGGTTGCCGTCAAATTCTTTCGGCATGAGTGCCTATGGACGTTTTTTCGGCTTGTATGACCGAATGTTCCAGACTTATACTCATTACAATGATGGCTTGGCTTTGCTCAGAAATTGGGTTAATGACGGAGATTATCTATCAGGCGTGGTTGGAATGGCTTTCAGTTGGAAACCGCTAAATGGGAAACTTCAACTTTACGCTAATCCCGAAATGGGTTTTCATAAAATAACAGGGACTTGTCCGTTGGATTATAATCCTTTCCAACTCAGCATTAGGGTTGCATACTACATTAATCAATTCTATTTTCAAGGATTATATGAAACGCCGCAAAAAAGTTTGAGTCTTAACACAAACACCATCTATCACAAAAGTAACTATTACAGCTTGACCGCAGGTTGGTCAGATTTGGATTGGAATATCAGACTTTCTGTCTATAATTTCTTAAACAAGGGGTGGGAAAACTCTACATCGGAATTCAAAACTACATTATATTCGGAAGCGAGCACTAACTATGGCAACAATTATCATCCACGCATAAATATATCAGTTACCTATACTTTCGGCTACGGCAAAAAAGTACAGCGTGGCAACGAAGTCGGTGAACAGTCAGGTGCGGCTTCCGCAATATTGAAATAGAAGCAGTTACAATATTTCCCAATGAAAATTTTCTATATAATAGCCCAAACGTGAAAGTTCCTAATCACAGCATCTCCATGGATTGTTTTTTATAAGTTTGGAAGATAATGTCGGTAAACGGCCTTTACCAGTGTATAACCAGGTTGTTCCTTCCGTATTCGCTGAAGGTTGATTGCAAAAGTAATGATGCGGCGAAAAAAACACGGTTAATTTTCGATACTTAATCATCATCAATGGTAAGGCACAGGCAAAAAGACACAAAACAAATGATTTATTTTGTCATTCGGATGATTTGCAGTAACTTTGCAAGTTAAAGGAAAGACATAAATACGATGAAAATCGGAAAGAAAACACTCATGGGAATGACTGACAGCGAGCTGAAAGCGGTTGTCGACGTTCTTGGTATGCCTCGTTTCACGGCCGGGCAGATTGCACGCTGGCTATATACGGCGCACGTGAAAAGCATCGACGAGATGACAAACCTGTCGAAAGCCAACAGGGCACGGCTTTCCGAAGAATACACCGTGGGGGCTATGGAGCCGGCAGACTGTCAGCGGTCTGTTGACGGAACGGTGAAATACCTGTTTCCGACGGCGGACGGCAAGTTCGTGGAGACTGTTTTCATACCCGATAAAGAACGTGGAACGCTGTGCGTATCGTCGCAGGTGGGATGCAAGATGAATTGTCTTTTCTGTCAGACTGGCAAACAGGGATTTGAAGGTAACCTCACAGCCGGAGACATAATAAACCAAATATACTCGCTGCCCGAAAGGGAACGGCTTACCAACGTGGTGTTTATGGGGCAGGGAGAGCCGATGGATAACCTCGACAACGTGTTGAGAGCCACACGGATACTCACGTCAGCCTACGGCTATGCATGGAGCCCTAAGCGTATCACGGTGAGCAGCGTGGGTGTGAAAAACAAACTGCGTCGCTTTCTCGACGAGAGTGATTGCCATGTGGCGATAAGCATGCACTCGCCGTTGCATGAGCTGCGGCTGTCTCTCATGCCTGCGGAACGGCAGATGCCGATAGCCGACGTGGTGGAACTTCTGAGACAATATGATTTCACAGGGCAACGGAGAGTATCGTTTGAATATATAGTCTTCGACGGTGTCAACGATACTCAGGCACACGGACGTGAGATAGTGAGACTGCTCGATGGTCTGGAATGCCGCATGAATCTAATCAGATTTCACGCCATACCTGATGTGGCGCTCCGCACTACGGACGACAGGAGGATGGAAGCGTTGCGCGATTATCTGACATCGCACGGAGTGTTTACTACCATAAGGGCAAGTCGGGGGCAGGATATTTTCGCAGCCTGCGGATTGCTATCCACGGCTCATAAGAACCAGAATTAGGGATGATGAGATTTTTTGGGGGGAGCATGTCGCTGGTGCTTGTCCTGTCGTTTGCGGGGTGTGATGGCGGAATATCTATTCGACCCAAAAGCGGAGGACACCCATACGAGGTTCTTGTCACAGGAGAGGATCCTGCGGCCGTGGCTTTGTTGAAAAACATTATAGAAAAAGATGCGGTGCCAGGACTGCCGCAGAGCGAACCGAAAATTGACGTTTCGACGGTAAACGGTGAAATAGGGCAAGTCATTAAATACGCCCGTAACATGGTAGTCGTCGTAATAGACGGTAACGAATATACGGCAACGAGGGTAAGATACGAGAGAAACGTTTTTGCCGAACCGCAGATTACAATATATGTGGGGGCACCCTCGGTAGAGCGACTGAAAGCCGATTTGGAAAGAACGGGCAGGACGGTAAGCGGTCTTATAGAGCGTTTCGAGACGGCGACGGCAATATCGGAACTTAAAAAAACAAGCGACAGGAAAGTCGGGAAAGAGGTGGCTAAGTCATTCGGAGTGGACATTTATATTCCGATGGGGTTGAAACCTGTGAGACGGAGCCGGCATTTTATGTGGTTATCTGACAATTCGGCCACATCGATGCGCAACATCTGTATATATACTTACGTAGGAACAGACATGTCGCCGGAAACCGTAATCGTAAAGCGGGACAGCATATTGCGGGTAAACATGCCGGGAGAGACCGATGGAATGTATATGAGGACGGAACGGAAAGCGGTAGCGCAAGCGGCCGGGATTGTCGAAAACGGACAGGTGAGGACTGTGGTCAAAGGGTTGTGGCAGATGGAAGGAGACGCAATGGGAGGACCGTTTGTGGCGCACGCCGTGGCAGACAGCGTGAACGGGCGGGTAATCGTGGCGGAAGGATTCGTATATGCACCCGGAAAGAAAAAGAGAAACATTATAAAGCAGCTCGAAGCTGCACTATATACACTAAAATAACACGTTTTTATGGAAGACAGACTGATACGCGTGGCTATCACGCACGGCGACACTAACGGCGTCGGATATGAGGTAATACTTAAAACATTTGAAGAGCCGGGCATGCTCGAATTGTGTACACCTATTATATATGGTTCGCCGAAAGCGGCGGCATATCATCGCAAGGCACTTAACATTGAATCGAATTTCAGTATCATCAGCAATGCGGAAGAGGCTCAGGACGGGCGTGTAAATATGCTGACCACATTTGATGAAGAGGTGAAAATAGACATGGGGCAACCTTCGATAGAGGCGGGAGAAGCCGCTCTGAAAGCTCTCGACAGGGCAATGACCGACTACCGGGCAGGACTGTACGACGTGCTTGTGACGGCTCCGATAAATAAAAATACGATACAGAATGAGATGTTCAGTTTTCCGGGGCATACGGAATATATCGAACATTGTATCGGCGATGGTAAGAAAGCTCTGATGATACTGATGAACGGTAATCTGAGGGTGGCTCTCGTGACGACCCATCTGCCGATAAAAGATGTGGCAAAGGCTGTTACCAAGGAAGCCGTAATAGAGAAAACAAGAATATTTCACGAGACGCTGAAGCGCGATTTGCGTATTGATAATCCGCGTATCGCCGTACTTGCGCTGAATCCGCATGCCGGAGACAATGGACTGCTGGGCACGGAAGAGCAGGAAGTGATAGCGCCGGCAATAGAAGAGCTTGAAGCCGAGGGAATACAGGCGTTCGGTCCTTATCCGGCAGACGGCTTTTTCGGTAGTGGCGCTTACAACAGATTTGATGGCGTGGTGGCAATGTATCACGATCAGGGACTGGCTCCGTTTAAAGCTCTCGCGGTGGAAGACGGTGTGAACTATACGGCCGGACTGCCGGTGATCCGCACATCTCCGGATCATGGTACGGCATACGATATAGCCGGAAAAGGTGTAGCCGATGAGAACTCTTTCCGTCAGGCAGTATATACAGCGATAGATATTTTCCGCAACCGCAAGAACCATGATGAGCCGATGGCTAATCCACTGCCAAAGCTATATCACGAAAAAAGGGATGACAGCGAGAAGACACGCTTTGCAATTCCTAAGGCAAGAGAACAGTTTAAACGCGAGGAGAAACAGCAAAAAGAGGAATGAAGAAGAAATACCAAAACGGATTTTTCATCTTCGGACTCGCTGTCCTTGTAATAATGGTCACGCAACTCGACATCGCTCAGGTTTGGGCTGGGTTGCAGAGGGCTGGCTATTGGTTTCCGGCAGTGATAGCACTGTGGTTTTTTCTGTATATCTTCAATACATCGGCATGGTATATAATCATCAATTCGTCAGGTGGAAGGGATAAAGCGAAGAACGGATATGGGAAAGATGACGCAGGAAGTGAAGAGGCAAAAGCGGATGGTGGCGGTAGCAAGGTCGCTTTTTGGTGGCTTTATAAAATCACAGTATCTGGATTTGCGCTCAACTATGCCACGCCGGGCGGACTGATGGGAGGCGAGCCTTACCGTATAATGTCGCTTTCACCGAAGATAGGGACAGAGAGAGCGTCATCATCGGTGATACTGTATGCCATGACGCATATATTCTCGCATTTCTGGTTTTGGCTGTTATCCATATTTCTTTATATACTTACTCAACGGGTAAACTTTTTCATGGGGATAATGCTTTCGGCTGTTGGAGCGTTCTGCCTGCTGGCTATTTGGTTTTTCCTAAAAGGCTATAAGAAAGGCATAGCCGTGAGGTGCATGAACGTGCTGAGACGCTTCCCGATGATCAGGCACAAGGCGCAAGGCTTTTTCGAACGGCATAGAGAACAACTCTCGGCGATAGACACGCAGATCGCGGCACTGCACAATCAAAACAGGAGGACATTTGTGACTGCCGTTTTTCTCGAACTTGCCTGTCGTGTGGTATCGGCATTGGAGATATATTTTATTCTGTTGGTTATCATGCCTGACGCAAGTTATGTAAGCAGCATACTTACGTTGGCTTTCACATCGCTGTTTGCGAACATGCTTTTTTTCATGCCTCTGCAACTCGGCGGACGGGAAGGAGGGTTCCTCATGTCGGCAAACGGACTGGCAATGACTGCAAACGCAGGTATATTCGTGGCGCTGATTGTAAGGATCAGGGAATTGATATGGACCGCGATTGGGCTTCTTCTCATCAAGTTCGACAAGAGGTGAGCATATTGCCGCACACTGTCGTAAATGTGTGAAATTGTAAAAAAGCGATAAGTATAGGTTTGAAGTCAAATAAATTTCGTAATTTTGTAGGCTGAATGAAAGTCTCCGAACTGCAAAATATCAAACAAAGATACAACATCGTGGGAAACTGCGAAGCGTTGAATCATGCGCTTGACGTGGCTCTGCAAGTCTCGCCAACAGATTTAAGTGTGCTTATAGTGGGAGAAAGCGGTGTCGGAAAGGAGATAATTCCGCGGGTGATACACGACAACTCGCCAAGGAAACGCGAGAAATATTTTGCCATCAACTGCGGATCCATACCAGAAGGAACTATTGACAGCGAGTTGTTCGGACATGTGAAAGGTTCTTTTACTGGTGCCATAAACGACAGTCTGGGATATTTCGGAGTGGCAAACAAAGGAACATTATTTCTTGATGAGGTGGGGGAGCTGCCTTTGGCGACACAGGCCAGGCTGCTGAGAGTGCTCGAAACGGGTGAATATATTCCCGTGGGAGCCACGGAAGTGCGGAAGACCGATGTGCGTATAGTGGCCGCCACGAACGTGAACATACGCAAAGCTATCAGCGAGGGGCGTTTCCGTGAAGATTTGTATTACCGCCTTAACTCAATACCGATACAGATGCCTCCGCTCCGTGATCGCGGTGAAGACATCGCGTTGCTTTTCCGACTGTTCGCGATGCAGATGGCGGAGAAGTACAGAATGGAGAAAGTGACGCTCACGGAAGATGCCAAACAGATGTTGATGAAATATAAATGGCCGGGAAATGTGAGGCAGTTGAAGAACATCACAGAACAAATCTCAATCCTGAGCACAGAGCGTTCCATAACGGCGGATATACTGAAAAGGTTTATTCCGCAGGATCAGGAGAGCACACAGCTCATAGCCATAAATAAAGGAAGCGATCACAGTTTTGAGAACGAGAGGGAAATTCTCTATAAGATACTGTTCGAACTGCGCGGAAACGTGAATGACCTGAGACGTGAGGTGGGAATGTTGAAAAAACAACTCGATGACAAACAGGGCGGAGCAATAGTGTCAAAGGAAGACAAGAAGATCGCCGTAAATAATGCTACACCAACAATCACCACTCCGCAAATATATATACAACAGCCCCAAAAGCCGGTGGCGGAAGATGCAATAGCGGAAGAATATATAGAGCCGGAAAGAGAGCCTGAAAGTCTCAACCTGAGTGACGTGGAGCGACAAATGCTCGAAAAGGCATTGGAGAGGAACGGAGGCAACCGTAAAAAAGCCGCATTGGAACTCGGTATATCGGACAGGACACTGTATCGGCGTATCAAACAATACGGACTGGAATAAAGGATATATGATAATACAATACAAACAAGCCAAAAGAATATATCAGACAAGCTGATGACAAATATTTTATCATACATAAAACAGATGTCCCGAACCGGACAAAAGTCCGGCTCGGCACTTTTGTCTTTACTGGTATGTATCGCTATTATTACCGTAACCTCATGTTCAATATCATATAAATTCAATGGAGCGAGCATTGATTACAGCAAGACAAAGACCATACAGATAGCCGACTTTCCTATACGGTCGAATTATGTATGGGGTCCGATGGCGAGCATTTTCAATAATCAACTAAAGGATATATATGCCAACCATACGCGACTGATACAGGTTAAACGTAACGGGGACATGAAGGTGGAAGGTGAAATAACGAGATATGAACAGCGAAACAAGGCCGTGTCGAGTGAAGGCTACTCGGCACAGACGGAACTGTCAATGACCGTGAATGTCAGATTTACCAATAACGCAAACCACTCGGAAGACTTTGAAAGGCAGTTTACGGCGACTTCAACATACGAAACGACACAGTCGTTGAACTCTGTCCAGGAAGAGCTTGTGACACAAATGGTAAAAGAAATAACAGATCAGATATTCAACGCTACGGTAGCTAACTGGTAAGAAGAAATGGACATAACAGAGCTTATAAAACATCCGGAACAACTTGACAGGGAGACACTGTACGAACTACGCTCCACACTTGCGCTGTATCCATACTTTCAGACGGCAAGATTGCTGATGCTGCAAAACCTATACCTGTTGCATGATCCATCGTTTGATGAGGAATTGCGCCGTGCGGCAATATATATCACAGACAGAAAAGTTATCTTCCGGCTTGTCGAGGCGGCGCACTATCGGTTGCCACAGAGACATAGAGATAACGAAGCGGAAAAAGAAAAGTCGGAAGAGGATATTAACAGAACCATAAATCTTATTGACAACTTTCTTGATTCCATACCGAAAGAAGAGGTAAAGGAAGGGAAAAAGAAACGTCGTCCCACACCGGCTGATGCTGCGGTAGACTATGTCGCGTATCTTCTTGAAAGCGAGGAAGACAGCGATAAAGACGGTGAAAACGTTCCACTGTTGAAAGGGCAAAGCCTGATAGATACTTTTATCGAAAACGATAAAGGCAAGATTGTGCTGAGCGAAACACCGCAATTCACGCCTGAGACGGAAGCGAATGGTATCAATGAGGAAAAAGACGGAGATGAAAGCTATTTTACAGAGACACTGGCCAGAATTTACATAAAACAAGGCAGATATTCAAAGGCTTTGGAAATTATTAAGCGATTAAGTTTGAATTATCCAAAAAAAAATGCTTACTTTGCAGACCAAATACGTTTCTTGGAGAAATTGATAATAATAAATAATAATAAAATAAAGTAAAGATGTACACATTATTAGTAATTCTTATTGTATTGGCAGCCATTCTGATGATTGGCATTGTGCTGATTCAGGAATCAAAAGGAGGAGGACTTGCTTCCAATTTTGCCTCTTACAATCAAATTGGCGGTGTCCGCAAAACAACTGACGTAGTGGAGAAGACCACATGGGGATTGGCAGCCGCAATGGTTGTCATCAGTATTTTTTGTGCTTATGTGGCTCCGCAGGCTACAACAAACAGTTCTGTAATGGAGAATATAGAGAATCCGACGGCAAATCCTAATAATTTGCCTGGTTTCGGTGCAAGCCAGACGCAGGAGACTGCCCCGGCCAAAGAAACAGCGACTCCGGCTGAAGGAACAACTCAGAATGTGGCTCCCGCAGCATCACAAGATGCTCCCGCACAGCCCGCTCAGTAATAAAAAGATAAAAAAGTACATGATTTATTTGGTTAATTCAAATAAATCATGTACCTTTGCACTCGCTTTAAAAGAGCAATCAACAACACGGTGGATGTAGTTCAGTTGGTTAGAGCGTCAGATTGTGGTTCTGAATGTCGTGGGTTCGAGCCCCACCACCCACCCGGTAGTAAATAAGCGGAAATCCTATAAATAAAGGGTTTCCGCTTGTTCTTTATAATTGGAAAAGCGCAATAAGTATTATACAAGTGACATAAAAAGCTACAAGTAATAAGGGGTCAGCGGATTTTTCGGGTCAGCGGATTTTTCCGGTGGGCGGGAGAGAGTATCAAGAGTATAAT
>NZ_BEWV01000124.1 GCF_002933775.1 Prevotella sp. MGM1 | reverse complement strand
GGTTGATATACAGGTGATTGCGTTAAGCTGCCCGAAACTCGCTTATTTTCGGCCACGGGATTTTAATTTTAAAGCGGGCGTAATATGAGAGGCTGTTTGTCAGATTATTTCAAAAGCCGTTTGTGACGGTTTTTGGAGTACGTCCGGAAAGTTTTCCAAGTCAAGGCATTATCCGGTAATAGAGAGACTTCTGGATTACGTGTTTTGTTTCCAACTCCCGTTAAAGAAATACAAGAAAGATGAACATCGGCCGTGGAATTTGGCGTGAACGGGATAAAAGCCGTATATTTGCCACATAACGATGGAAACGGAATTACATACCAGGAAAAAATAGAAGCATTATGAACAGGATTGAACTTATGAAACGAGCCATAGAGCTGTCTGAAGAGAGCGTACGCATTGGAGGCGGTCCGTTCGGCGCGGTGATAGCGCGCGACGGTGAGATTATCGCCGAGGCGTCCAACAGTGTCACCACCGACCACGACCCCACGGCGCATGCCGAGGTCAGCGCCATAAGACAGGCTGCCGGGCGTCTTGGTACCCACGACCTGAGCGGTTGCGAGATCTTCACCTCGTGCGAGCCTTGCCCTATGTGTCTCGGCGCAATATACTGGGCGCACCTTGATAAGATATACTATGGCAACAACCGCATGGATGCCGCCATGGCCGGTTTCGACGACGAATTCATATACCGTGAGATCGAGCTTGATCCGGAAGACAGGCGCAAGCCCATGGAGGAGCTGATGCCTGACGAGGCCGCCCGTGCTTTCCGTCTTTGGATTGCCAAGGAAGACAAGACCGAGTATTGACCTGTAAATGCTCAAAAAACGTACAAATAAGCACTGTTTGCGCACACAGTGGTTGATTTAGGTCAATAAGGATGTATATTTATTCATTTTTGCGGTAAAAAATATAGCAGGATACCGCCAATCGCAGTATCTTTGCATTGTCAAAAGGTTAATAGATTGTTTTAGGTTAGTAGTAATATTTATAGTTTTAGGTTTTTAGTTATTGGTAAAAAGAAAGTGTTTCAGAGGTAACACAGGCAGCCGTGAGGCTCCCTTAACTTTCAGAAGAATGTTAGTATCAGTATTAGTTATTACTGTCGGCCGTGTAACAGCGGCGGCAGGCTTTGGCAAGAGGCCAAAGTGTTTTTAGAAAACAAATATTGTACATAGGAACGGATGCCGTTGCTCGATGAGAGTGGCGGCATTTTTTTTGCTCTTTTCGGGGCCTTGGCGGAATATATTGAGGGTGGAGATACTTTAACCGACTGTGGGGATGGTGTGTGGGTTGGTATATTCTTGTGCGTCCCGCATCATTTTTTAATTCAATTTAACACTCGGTTGCGGTAAAAAAGGATTATTTTATATACCTTTGCCATAAACTATGACATGCGTGCGCCGCTCGTTTTGCCATGATATGGCATGAGGCGTGCGCCGGACGAGACTGCAATAATATAAAACAGACAGGACTTACATATCAATTTTAATTCAACCAATAAAAACTAAAGGAAATCATGAGAAGTAAATCATTTGTGACAGATCTGCTCCGTACAGGCAGATTTTTCGTGTTTGCCGCAATGGCGGTATGTTCGGTAACGGCTTGTTCGAGCGATGACGACGGTGATGGAGGCGATGGCGGAAACGGCAGCTCGTCGTTCGAGGTGCCCAAGTATGAGGCCGACGCGGCCAAGTATGTCGTGAACGACGCCGATGAGAATATGGAGTCGATAGAGCTTACGGCATCCGGCAACTATATCGTCACTTTGCGCGACTCACAGGCCGGTATGCCTCCGGCGACCGTCAAGACCCCGAAGACCATTACCATTGGCGGCCATAAGGTGCCTGTTCCGGAACTGATGAAATCGGCTTGCGTGTCGGAGGCACGTACCCGCCACTACTCCAATATAGCTTACGGCAAATACACCAAGACGGGTCCCGACAGCTATAACCTTGCCGGGTTCGGCACCGTTACTGTCACACGCGACTCACAGGGACGCGCCATGTCGCTCACAATCGCTGTCAACGGCGGTGCGCCGAAAGATGTGCGGGTGACGCAGCAGAATGCCGATATCAACAGCGCCAAGTCCAATATGCTCTGCCGCACGTGGACTCTGAACGGATACCGTGCCATACAGAAAATCAACGGGCGTACCATCATCGACTTCAAGGGCAAGACGCTGAGAGACATTTTCAACCAGCTCCGCGACTATGCCAAGGCCCATGACGAAGAGTTTGACCCGTCTGAATGGGTGTTCGAGGAGTCTGAGTATAATGTGATAGGTGCCAAGCAGCTCATATTCACCAAGACCGGAACCTACATGGTGCTCTATGAGGACGACCAGCTGGCCGTATCCACATGGAAGTGGCAGAATGAGGCTGCCGGCATACTGCGCTATTCATGGAATCCTAACGACTTTTACGATGAGTGGACAAGCGGCGAAGTGTATGTCAGGTTCCTGGACAATACGTGTCTTCTGGGCGATGTGGAGATTGACGAGGAAGATGGATTTAAATATGAGATGGGACTATACTATATCATGAATGAGGCAAAATAATCATCCTCAAGTTTTTTTCATGTCATGCAACCGCCTCCCGGAATCGTGCCCGGGAGGCGGTTTCGCTACCGGCTGAAAGCCACCTTTGCCATTATTTCCCCCTCTGTCTCAGCCTGCTGACGCTGCGTCCCGGCTCCGTCAGACGACAGCCCTCGGCTACCCGCCGCTCTTCCTGTTTCACGTTCATTGCGC
>NZ_BEWV01000123.1 GCF_002933775.1 Prevotella sp. MGM1 | reverse complement strand
CTCATTATATGTATTAAAAGTGAGCACGGGGCCGTTATCGGCTATCATTTCCCAAATAGACTCATCTTCTTTATAGACATTATTGGTAAAATTATTGTCCATAGCCACTTTCACTGAGTTGTCTTTACCGAAGTCAAGCAGCATCAGATATCCAAGTCCCTGAGGCGCCTCAAGACCATTCGTAGGATAATACTCCATTGCCCACTTTCCACCTGCATCGGCCAAACGATTGGAATATGTAACCATTGCCGAACTGAGGCGTTCCGCAGCCGAAGTGGCGAACAGGTCTTCTTCTTCTCCGGCACAACCGGTGAAAACAAGCGTCATTCCCGTAAGCAATGCTAATGATAATATCTTCTTCATATTTATATTCTGACGGTTTTATTATTATTTCCGCGAATGCAAAATTATAATCTGCGTTCGCGTGTTTGTTACCTTATGATTACTTTTGCAATTCCTTGAATTTATCAATCCCATTGAGCAAATCTTCCATCACGGTAGTGCCATCGGGTCTGCGATATGTGAGCTTATTGATGTAGTTGCCATTAGCGTCAAGCACATAATTGCCATTCTCATCGGTTACCCACTGACGCTTCTGCACACCATCACGCATAGCGTCGAGGTCATAGTTGAAGTTTGTTTTCAACCATTCACGCGTCATATTCAGTTTCTGCAAAATCAACGCACGGCCATTAACCCCATCATTATCCAGGAACGTAGGTTGTCCGTTCTCATCCAATACCGCACTGTTATTAGCATCGCGGGATATCTTCTTACGCTGTATTTTATAACTCGTAGCTTTACCGCCCGATGTGGCACCGTCTTTCACATAATAGCCGAGAGTGTCACGGTTGGCCCCCCTACGCACTGCCGCATCAAATTTATCGGCATCGTAGTCTACCACTTCCCATTCATATCCGGCAGCACCTATCATCCTACTCCAAGTATTGTCGTCTTTAACAATATAGTTTGCTATCAACTCTACCCAATCCTCACCGGCCTGCGATGAGCCGTAAGGAGTGATAAACCCTTGTCCGAGAGCGACAGAATCAGGAGTGTCCTGCCAGCTTGTAACATTATACTTACCATTGGAAAGCAAGTCAAATTCGGTCGGGCGGTTAACGTTCTGGTTCAAAA
>NZ_BEWV01000122.1 GCF_002933775.1 Prevotella sp. MGM1 | reverse complement strand
CACTGGCCGAACTAGCCGGCGTGGCGTCGAAATTCGGAGAGCAATACCGATGCCTGCTCGACATCAATCCCGACACCGCCCACCCGCTGCTGCAAGAGCGTGTGCACAAGGCGCGACCGGTTCGCCGACCGGCGGGCGGCTCTCGGCGACGAGCTTGACCTGAAAACAAAGTTATTCGAATATGCGGGCGATACGGAAACGGTGTTCGACACAGGCGACTACCTGCGCCGCAAAGCACAGATACTGCTCGGCGACGAAATGGAAGACACTGCCGCAAAAGGCCGCGCACGCAAGACCAAGCCCACCAAAGCGCCCAAAGAACCCAAAGTGCCCACGGCAAAGATTAGCTATGACATGTTCATATCGGGAATGGCTGTCGACAGGATTGCCGCCGAGCGCCGGCTGACACCGGGCACCGTATTCAACCACCTGGCGCAATATGTGGAACGGGGCACTCTGCCGATAGAGCAGCTGGTGCCTCAGGAGCACATAGATGAAATCAGAAACCACGCCCGCACACACCCGCAAGACACGTCGGTAACACAGATTAAAGAAGCGGTAAGCCAGGCTGTGTCATACGATGAGATAAGGATTGTGAGGAAGGTATATTTCGGAGATTGAGAAGTGACAATTGGGACGCTTCCCAATCTCCACCCCTCAATTTCCAATATATATACTATCTACCGCGAATATTCACCGCATTTTCCGGTAGGTTGGACATCGTCCCTATTTTCTTCATCTCGCGACAGGCACCATCCAAAAACACCGTGACAGGCATACACACATTAGGAATAAACATGACAAAATACGCTTCAAAAAACGTCCGTTTTGAAATTAAAATCCTGCGGCCGAAAATACGCGAGTTTTGAGTCTTTACACACAAACGTATGTGTGTCAACGCAATACGTCAGCCACACCCGATTTTACGACCGATTCCACCTCACCTACCCGATAGATTTTTTACGTTTAGCGTCCCGTTGCCCTGCGTTTAGCGTCTAAACGGAAGCCAACGGGACGCTAAACGCGACGCAATAAGCAACCAAACGGACTCCAACGGGTATCCCGTTGCGGAAAACAACGCTTTTCGCCGGTTTTTCAAAAGAGGCGTATCGCACTGCGTATAGCGATAGGTATCGTTTTTATTTTCTATTCCGATGAAAATAAAAGTGTTAAATCCGTGACTTTATTATTACACACCCTACCTCGTGAACATCCTGTCAACCATGCGGAACCGATATGGTCCATTGCCAAAGACCGTCACACGACAACACGTTACACCCGTCAAGGCAACAAAAAAAATATGATTATCCGCAATCGTACCACCAAAATTTCGGGTGAACCTATGGTGGTATGATTTTTATTTAATACCTTTGCGCTCACATTTATAAAATAGTTAGATAAGAGTACAATTTACGATAGACATATATAATTAAAACGCGTAATAAGCCAGCCATTTCCTTTATATTGCAGTCGGACACTTACGGGGATACGCCCCACCGCTTAGGGCACGCAGTGTTTCTCATAGATTTAGAGCTAAGCCATCACGAAAAACGTTGCGTTTCTATTTGGAATCTTCACAAAATTAAAATAGCAGTGGAACAATAATGAATAGATATTTTAATAACAACTGACATGGAAAATACCGAGCTTAAATACACCATCCTAACAACAGAGAATATAGATAAGGAACATATCTGTTGCGCATTTTCAGACAAGAAATGCTCGGAGGGATATCAACTCAAAAAAGAATGGTTGAAAAAAGAGTTTCCAAACGGATATGTTTTCAGACGACTCGACGCACGGGCCAAGGTTTTTATCGAATACGTTCCGGCAGAATATGCCTGGATTCCTGTGACGGCTCCGAATTATCTTATGATTAACTGTTTCTGGGTTTCCGGACAATATAAAGGACACGGACATGGATACAATTTACTGCAATCTGTTATAGAGGATGCGAAAAAGCTACAGAAAAACGGATTGGCAACGGTGGTAGGAACAAAAAAAGAGCCATTTTATGAGCGATACCAAGTGGTTGCGGAAACATGGATTCAAGGAAATAGAAAAACTGTCCAACGGATTTTCATTACTTGCAATGACGTTTGACGACAATTGCACCCTTCCGCATTTTAATGACTGCGTAAAGAACGGGGAATGCCCTGACAAACAAGGATTGGTCGTTTACTACTCAAACAGATGCCCGTTTACTGACTATTATGTAAATGGTATGCTGAAAGTTATTGCCGGAACAAGAAACATCCCTCTGAAAATCATAAAACTGGAAACTGCCGAACAGGCACAGCTCTCTCCCTC
This sequence comes from Prevotella sp. MGM1, assembly GCF_002933775.1. Classification (GTDB taxonomy): domain Bacteria; phylum Bacteroidota; class Bacteroidia; order Bacteroidales; family Bacteroidaceae; genus Prevotella. The sequence goes on along the minus strand of NZ_BEWV01000122.1, from coordinate 548 downwards.
CCCTGCCACAATATTCTCGCTATTTCACAATGGGAAGTTTATTACAAACGATTTAAGCGTATGCACGGAAAAACGTTTTGACAAAACAATCACTTTATAAAATCAAATATTATAAGAGGTTGTATTTATTGACACCATCCCTGACTGATTAAAGTCAATTCGTTATTTCGCACTTATTAACTAACATATGCGAATAAAAACGACTTAAAAATAAAAAAACAACAAAGTCAAACAAAAAAATGCAAAAATAATTTGCTGGTTTCAAAGAAACATTGTACCTTTGCACTCGCTTTTTAGAAACAGAAAAGTTTAGATCCGCTAGCTCAGCTGGTAGAGCACAACACTTTTAATGTTGGGGTCTTGGGTTCGAGCCCCAAGCGGATCACCAATTAAAGATGAGAACCGAAGAAAATCCCTGATAACCAACAGTTATCGGGGATTTTTAGTTTCTACCCACCTCCCCTTTTTACGCAGAATACAGCAACTTTCACAGGCTAATTCGGGGTCAGCGGATTTTTCCGGTGGGCGGGAGAGAGTATCAAGAGTAT
>NZ_BEWV01000121.1 GCF_002933775.1 Prevotella sp. MGM1 | reverse complement strand
GGCTCTTCGGGTGATAGAGGAGCACTCCGAACTGTATGAGGTGTATTGTATCACGGCGAACAACAAGGTGGAGGAGCTTGCGGCACAGGCGAGGAAGTTCAAGCCTGCCGCCGTTGTCATTGCCAATGAACAGCGTTATGACAGGTTGAAAGCGCTGTTGGCCGACGAGCCGGACATAAAGATTTATGCCGGTGCGAAAGCTCTTGACGAGATAGTGGAGGCCGGACCGATAGATATGGTGCTTACCGCGATGGTAGGGTTTGCCGGTCTTTCGCCTACGATACATGCCATAAAGGCCCGCAAGACGATATGTCTGGCGAATAAGGAGACGCTTGTGGTGGCAGGACAGCTTATCTGCGAACTGGCGGCGCAATACCGCACGCCGATACTTCCGGTAGACAGTGAGCACTCGGCGATATTCCAATGCCTTGCCGGCGAGGGAGACAATAAGGTTGAGAAAATACTCCTCACGGCATCGGGAGGTCCGTTCCGTAATTTCACCATGGAGCAATTGGCGGCCGTGACTAAGGCAGACGCACTGCGTCACCCCACCTGGGACATGGGGGCCAAGATAACGATAGACAGTGCCACGATGATGAACAAGGGTTTTGAGGTTATCGAGGCCAAATGGCTTTTTGGTGTGGATGCCGACAAGATAGAGGTGCTTGTACACCCGCAGTCTATCGTTCACAGTGCGGTCCAGTTCTGCGACGGAGCCGTAAAGGCACAGCTCGGCGTGCCTGATATGCGTATGCCAATACAATATGCTTTCTCTTATCCTGACCGTCTGCGTCTTACATCGGAACGGTTAGACCTTTTCAGCCATCCGTTGGAGTTCTTCAAGCCCGACACGGAGAAGTTCCGCTGTCTTGGCCTGGCGTTCGAAGCGATAAGGAAAGGCGGCAATATGCCTTGCATTGTCAATGCCGCCAACGAGATAGTGAACCGCGGCTTTCTTGAAGATCGTTGCGGATTCTTGCAGATGAGCGATGTTATAGAGAAGACAATGAGCCGTGTGGCGTTCGACTCAAACCCTACTTACGATACCTATGTGGCAACAGACGAGGAGGCGAGGCGTGTGGCTGCCGGGTTGATAGACAGCCGCGGCTGAATGGAGGGATGTAACCTTGCAGTCCATAAACGATAATCAAATCACAATACATAATTCATAAATGGAAATATTCTTAATACGTGCGTTGCAGTTCATGCTCGCAATATCTATTTTGGTACTGCTCCATGAGGGCGGTCACTTTTTCTTTGCGAAACTTTTCGGTATCAGGGTAGAGAAATTCTACCTGTTTTTCGACCCTTGGTTCCACCTGTTCCAGTTCAAGCCAAAGAACAGCGACACCACATACGGCATGGGCTGGCTGCCTCTGGGCGGCTATTGCAAGATATCCGGTATGATAGACGAGAGTTTTGATACCGAGCAAATGAAGCAGCCGGTACAACCGTGGGAGTTTCGCTCGAAGCCCGCCTGGCAGCGGTTGCTTGTCATGATAGGCGGCGTTCTGGTCAATTTTCTGCTTGCGCTGTTTATCTATGCTATGATACTTTTCGTGTGGGGAGACACCTATATTCCCGCCAAGGACATGACATACGGCATGAAATTCAACACCGAGGCAAAGGCGCTCGGTTTCCGTGACGGCGATATTCTCATAGGAACGGACAAGGGCGATTTCAAGGATTTCAGCGCAGACATGCTCCGTGGCATATCCGAAGCACACCGTGTAGACCTTATTCGCGGCGGAAAGCCGGTGAGCATAAGTCTGCCGGGCGATATAAATCTGCTCGGTATGCTCAAAACAGTGCCCCCGTTCGTGCGTCCTCTCACGCCGGCGGTGCTCGACAGCGTCGTGCCGGGCACGGCGGCGGAGAAAGCCGGGATGCGGAAAGGCGACAGGATAATAGCGTTCAACGGCAAGGCTATAGACAGTTACAATACGTTTATCGACGAAATGGGTAAGCTTGGTGATGTCATGGCCGTTGCCACGACGAGTGCCGACAGTATGAAGGCACGCACGGCTACGATTGTCACGTTGCGGCAAGGAGTTGCCGACACGGCTGTAGTGATGCTTTCGCCCGACCTCAAACTCGGCATTACCGCAAAAACGTATGCCGCACTTTATAAGCCGGTGACACGCCGGTACGGTTTCTTCGAGAGCATCCCGGCCGGAGTTAAGTATGGTTTTCATGTGTTGTCGACATACGTGGACGACATGAAATATGTGTTTACGGCCGACGGAGCCAAGTCTATAGGCGGATTCGGGGCTATCGGAAGTCTCTTCCCGCCGACATGGGACTGGTATATGTTCTGGAAGATGACGGCATTTCTCAGTATCATCCTCGCTTTCATGAACATACTGCCCATTCCGGCCCTCGACGGAGGACACGTACTGTTCCTCCTTTACGAGATTATCACACGCCGCAAACCGGGCGAGACGTTTATGATAAGAGCCGAATACATCGGTTTCGGCATACTCATCCTGCTGATGGTGGTGGCAAATCTTAACGATATACTCCGCTGGCTCGGATATATGTAACGGTTGGACGTGAAAGAGCGGAAAATAAAAGAGTATAGCGAAACTTAAACAATATATTATGATACAGTCAATGACGGGCTACGGCAAGGCGGTTGTGGCCTATGGAGAGAAGAAAATCAATGTAGAGATAAAGTCACTCAACAGCAAGGCTCTCGACCTTTCTACCCGTATAGCCCCGCTATACAGGGAGAAAGAGATGGAGATACGTCAGATGTTGTCGGGCGCGTTGGAGCGTGGCAAGGTGGATTTTTGCATCTGGATAGAGAAAGAAGCCGGTACGGACGCCACGCCGATAAACGGTGCTCTTGTGGAGAATTACTATCGTCAGATATGTTCCATTTCAGATAAAGCCGGCATACCCATGCCTAATGACTGGTTTGCCACGCTGTTGCGCATGCCCGATGTCATGGTACGCACCGAGCAGGAAGAGCTCAGTGACGGGGAATGGAGCGCGGCTTGCAGTGCCATTTCCGCCGCTATAGACAAGATAACGGCGTTCCGCAATCAGGAGGGCGCGGCTCTTCAACGCAAGTTTAACGAGAAGCTCGACAACATATCGGCACTTCTCGCCTCGATAGAGCCTTACGAGAAGGCCCGTGTGGAAAAGATACGTACCCGTATCGTAGACGGCCTCAGCTCTATTCCCAACGTGGAATACGATAAGAACCGTCTTGAGCAGGAACTGATATACTACATAGAGAAACTTGACATCAGCGAGGAAAAACAGCGTCTTGCCAACCATCTTAAATACTTCCGTGAGACAATGGAGGAAGGGCACGGACAGGGAAAGAAGCTCGGTTTCATAGCACAGGAAATGGGACGTGAGATCAATACCACCGGTTCGAAGAGCAACCTGGCGGAGATGCAGAATATCGTAGTGATGATGAAAGACGAGTTGGAGCAGATAAAAGAGCAGGTTCTGAATGCGTTGTAAAGGTAAGGTGATAATATTTTCCGCTCCGAGCGGAACGGGAAAGAGTACAATTATAAGGTGGCTCATGGAGCACGAGGAGCTTCGCATGGCTTTCTCCACGTCGTGCACGAGCCGCAGTCCGCGCCCGGGAGAGACCCATGGAAAGGACTATTTCTTCGTGACTCCCGATGAGTTCAGGGCAAAGATAGGGGCCGGCGAGTTTCTGGAGTACGAGGAAGTATATGCCGGACGATATTACGGCACGTTGAAATCGCAGGTTGAGAAACAACTGGAAGAAGGCCAGAACGTGGTGCTTGATGTCGATGTTAAGGGCGGTTGCGCAATAAAAGAATACTATGCCGAGCGTGCGTTGAGCATATTCGTGCGTCCGCCGTCGGTTGATGAGTTGCGTCGGCGGCTCGAGACCCGTGGCACAGAGACACCCGAGGTCATCGACAGCCGTATTGCCCGTGCCGAGTTTGAGCTTGGTTTCGCGCCGAGGTTCGATCGTATCGTGGTTAATGACAATCTCGATGCGGCCTGCCGTGAGGCATTCGTGATTATAAAGGATTTCATTTCGTGATACCGTAGCGTCATGGGCATTATCTCGACAGGAATATTCGGCGGTTCGTTCAATCCGATACACAACGGGCACATAGCCATTGCCGGACGGCTGTTGGAGTCTGTCGGCCTTGACGAGATATGGTTCGTGGTATCTCCGCAGAACCCTTTCAAGCGAGGCATGCGGTTGCTCGACGACCCGTTGCGGCTTGACATAGCCCGCATGGCAGTCGCGGGGGAACTTGGTATGGAGGTATGCGACTACGAGTTCCGTTTGCCGCGCCCGTCGTATATGTGGAATACTTTGAGCCGTATGTCGGCAGATATGCCCGACCGGCGTTTCACCTTGCTTATAGGCGCGGATAATTGGCTGCGTTTCGGTGAGTGGCACGATCACGAGAGAATACTCGACAGGTATCCCGTCGTGATATATCCGCGTCGCGGCAGTGTGGTCGACCGCTCGTCGCTGCCTCATGGAGTGACGCTTGCGGATGTCCCGTTGCTCGATGTCAGCAGCACGGATATACGGGAGCGTATAGTCCGTGGCGAGCCGATAGACGGCATGGTGCCCGACGTGGTGAAAGACAAGATAATAGAATGTTATGAGAAATATGGCGAAGGCATGTCGTGAGGCGGCGGGATTGTTGCTCGCCCCGATAACCGGCAATGCCTCTTTTTTTGTTTTTATGTACGTCCTCGGGTGGCTGTGTGTCATCTTTACGGAGTCGCCCGACGGTATTCCGCCCTCTTATAGGTATGCGCCGTTGGAGCTTTTTGTGGACTTGTATGCGCTCTGTGCGTTGCTTTGCCTTGTTCCCCGCCGTATGCGCTGTGTGCCGAGAGTGTTGTTCGCAGTGGCGTTTTATGCCGTTTCAATAGCCGATGTATACTGTTTCGAGCGTTTCAATACCTCGCTTTCGCCCACAATGCTGTTGCTTGTCGGCGAGACGAACTATGACGAGGCGTCACAGTTTTTCAGTTCATACGTCGGATGGGAAGTGTTGGCATCGCATGTAGGTTGGCTTCTGGCTCTTGCGTTCCTGCATCTGGGTGCCGGCATTGTCGGTATTGTCATGCGCCGTGCGCGTCATCTGCCACGTGTAAACGAGGAGATAGCCGCCAGATGCTCGTGTCTTTGCCGTTTTCCGTCGGCAATAGCAGTCTCTGCGTTGCTGATATGGGGCATTGCCGCCACGTTGCCCAATAAGTCGGCCTTGTTTAAACTTTTCTCCGCCGGCGATCTCGGAAAGGTGGAGCGTGCGTTTCTCGACGAAAATAAGGCGGAGCTTTATCTCCCTGTGTATCGTCTTGCGTTCAGCGTCTATGCCAATCGTCTTGCGTCCGGTCAGCTTGTGAAACTTACGGAGAGCGTCGGCAGCTCCCGGGTAGACAGCTGTTCGTTCCGATCTCCCGATATAGTGCTTGTGATAGGAGAGAGCCATAACCGGCACCACTCCCAGCTCTATGGCTACGAAAAGGCTGTAAGCCCGCGACAGAAAGCGAGAGCCGACGAGGGGCGGCTCGTTGTTTTCAGCGATGTGGTAAGCCCGTGGAACCTCACGAGCTTTGTGTTCAAGAACATGTTTTCGTTGCAGGTCATAGGCGATGCCGCCGGGTGGAGCGACTATCCGCTTTTCCCGGAAGTATTCCGTGCGGCCGGTTACGGCGTTACGTTCGTCACAAACCAGTTTGTGGCAGATGCCGCCGAGTCTATATGCAATTTCAGCGGAGGCTTTTTCATGACCGATCGGGAATTGAGTTCCAGACTCTTTGATGTGCGAAACAGCAACATACATGAGTTTGACGAGGGGTTGCTCGCCGAGTACGACACTTTGCGGCGTCCGTCGGCAAAAGGAAATCTCACCATATTCCACCTCAAAGGGCAGCATGCCGAGTACAGGCGCAAATATCCGCGCGACCGCAAGGTGTTCAAACCCACAGACTACAAGCACCGCAATGTAAACAACCATGCGCGCTGGGTGTTGGCCGACTACGACAACGCCACGCTATATAACGACTCAATACTTGACGCCGTGATAAAGCGGTTTGAAAACCGTGAGGCCGTTGTCGTATATCTGTCCGACCATGGCGAGAGCTGTTTCGGGTTCGACAGGGACAAGTTCGGACGCACGCATTCGGACCGTCCGTCTTACGAGACGGCCTACGAAGAGTACGAAGTGCCGTTCTGGATATGGTGCTCTGAAAAGTATGAGGCCGCTCATCCTGACGTTATGTCGGAGATAAGGGAGGCTGCGGACAAACCGTTTATGACCGACCGGCTCCCTCATCTGCTGATTTATCTCGGCGGCATATCATGTCCTTCATACCGGCCAGATTGCAATCCGTTGAGTGCGGAGTATAATGCCGGCAATCCGAGAATACTTAAAAACACCACCGATTACGATAAACTGAGAAATGATTATGGAAAATAACACATGGCTCAGCCGGGCGGAATGCTCGGCGTTGAGGGGCATTGCCATACTGGCGATAATGCTGCACAACTTCTGCCACTGGCTTGCCATACCGGCAAAAGAGAACGAATATCTATATCGTGTGTCCAATAACGAGGGACTTATCCAAATACTCACCGATCCCGATGCTTTGCTGCCGGTGCATCTGTTTTCGTATTTCGGCCATTACGGCGTGCCGGTATTCCTTTTTCTCAGCGGCTACGGCCTTGTGATGAAGTACGACCATGTGCCAGATTTGCCGGTATTCCGCTTCGTGCGTTACCATTATCTCAAGCTGCTCACGATGCTTTTCGTCGGTTTCGCCGCTTTCACGCTCGTGGATGTTGCCACTCCTCGGCCGTTCCATTACACGGCGGGTGACATTGTCGCCCAGTTGCTGATGTACATAAACCTGCTGCCTTGGCCGTCACGCAGTATATGGCCTGGACCTTACTGGTTTTTCGGGCTGATGATACAGCTTTACATCGTATATCGGCTTATGATCTATAGGCGCGGCCCTGCGGTCGTTGTAGGCCTTGTGATAGTCTGTTGGCTGTTGCAGGCCGTGTGCGGACCGGAGGACGAGGCGCTGCGTCGTCTGCGTTATAACTGTATAGGCGGCATGCTGCCGTTCTGTGCCGGTGTGCTGCTCGGCCGTTCCCGCAATGCGGCTGTAGTCTCTTCCTTGTGTCGTTGGCAGTGGGCTTTGCTCTGTGCTGCAACCGTGGGTGTGCTTCTTCTGATGTGCTTTAACTTCCATACGTGGCTTTGGGCGCCGCTGACAGCCGTGGCTGCCACGGTGTTTTTCGTCAAGGCGCTGCCTGCCGGTGTGCTGCCGCCCTTGCTTTGGGTGGGCGGTGTGTCGGCGGCCATGTTTGTCACGCACCCCATAGCACGCAAGATTTTCATCCCCGTGTCTATCCGCGGCGATGTGTATGCGGGACTGTTGCTTTATGTTATAGGTGCCGTGGCCCTGGCATGGCTGTTTGCTAAGGTTATCGGTAAAATCCCGAAGCCAAGACTTTGAAGTCCAAATAAATATCATCCCGATTAGGACAACCTTTCGGGATGATTGACATGTTCTTTCATCTGCGTGTTTATGCGTTATCGGAATATGGAATGACGCGGATCTCACACATGCTTCTCTTTTCCAGTCCACTTCCTTACTCTTCGTGTCAGCGCCTTTGCGACTACCCCGAAGTTTCCGTGCAGTAAGTTCCGTGCAAGTTCCTCGATTGAGTATTGGATTTTTATCCACGGGTGTCCCCATGCGTTGCGCTTGTAGAGCCGTTCCTTGTATTCCACGTCCTCGATGACGTAGCGCGGGTGGCGCAGCGGAAAGTCTGTCTCGTGGCGGCGCATGGTGAATATGCGGCGCAGGCGACGGGGCATGGTGTCGAACGATGCCGAGTAGTGCGTAGAGTCAACGGTCAGTCCCACGTTGTTAATCATGTTCTTCGTGGGCATGACGGCCAGACCCGAGTTGAACAGCATCGTGGCCCAGAAGATAGTCTCGAAGTATTCCTTGCCCGTTTCCGAGTGGTCGCGGAACATGTCAATCATGTCGGGCCTGTACTTGCGTTGCTTTGCCAGTGCGCCGAGCTGCTTCATGGCGTAGCGGTCTTTGATGAACGAGTATTCGCTGTCCCATTTTTCGGCCACACGCCGCCACGATGCCCAGCCCCATACGGAGAAGACGGATGTGAAAAAGTAGTCGTATGGTGTGTCGGGTGTCGTCTCGTCGGTGTTGAAACCCGCAATCATCGTTATCCGCTCATCGTGTTCGTAGCGGTCGAGCATCTCTTTGCAGAACGGGAAAAACGATTGCGACGGCACCACGTCGTCTTCAAGCACGATGCACTTGTCTGCCAGTGAGAACGCCCAACTGTGGGCGATGAAGCCCGAGGGGTCGCACCCGTAGTTGCGCTCCTGATATTTTCTGTGCACCTCGCACTCCCAGTCTATATCCTCGGCAATGGCTCGGCAGGCGGCAATTCCCTCGCAGTCTCTTTCTCCTCTCGCTCCGTCCTGATATAGGAACAGTCGTGACGGCCGTGCTTTTTTCACCTCGTCGAATACGAGGCGGAACGTGTCGGGGCGCGCGAAGAATATCAGCAGCACGGCGACGTCTGTCTTTGCGGGATGTTTCATTGGCGTAATAATATATGTTGTGTATATAAGACACAATATGTTATTGTTTTAATAATAACAAAATTACGAATTTATTGCCATATAACCAAGTTATATTTACAAGATAGATATAATAATGCTATATATTATTGTTGATGATGAGCGCAGCTCCCTTTTTAACTTCAAATTCACCCTCTATCTTTACTTCGTTATATCCTTTTATCGTTGTATTCCCATTTTCGACAATGACAGCTCCCCTTTCTTTTTCCGATGTGACGTTGCTTCCGATGAAAACGTATGTCGCATTGATATTGTTTGTGTTTGTAAATGTCTGATTTTGGATATATAAGACTTCGTTTGCAGCCTTTGGAAAGACATTACGTGTATGTCCGGTAGAATGTGTTATTGAAATGTTTGTAACTTCTTTATTGTGGTTATGGTGTACTTTAATGTAGTTATTCTTCCATGGTGGCTGTGTGCCTTTTTTTATTTGCGATTTTACTTGCGGGCAGATTAAGCACGCCATAATGGCGAGTATTGTTGATAATTTCTTTTTTTTCATGGCCATAATGTTTTTGTTCGTTATCTGTTTAATACCATTTTCCTCGTGTTTACAAGTCTGTCATCCACGATCAGGCTATACATGTATATGCCGGATTGCAACTCGTTTGCGTTTAGTTTTATTGTGGCTTCTCCACGTTCGCCTATCGTTATCTGTCTTATCTGTTTTCCGTTAAGGTCGTAAATGCAAAGTTTGGCATTCTTGACGGAAACGGGAATGAATGTTTTTATGTCTGTCGTATAATCAAATGGATTTGGAGCGTTTTGTCCAAGAGATGCGACAGGACTGTCGTCTGTGTTTTTTATCCCGGTGACAGATTGTCCTCCGTGTGTGTTGTATGCGTGTTTTAGTTCGTCTATTTCTGTTTTCAGTTCTTTTATCGACTGTATAAGTAATGGTATCAATTCCGTGTAATTAATGCCTTTTGTCCCATTCTCATATTCATATACAAGTTCGGGATATACGGATTCTATTTCTTCTGCCAATAAGCCATAGTGCATTTTCGTGATACTTTGTGCCTCAATTTTTGCCGGTTTGCGTGTTGTTGTTATAGTGTCGTCTTTTTCTGCCGTTTGCATTGCCGGTGTTGGATTATAGTATGATATCACATTCAGGTTGGAAATCTTTTTTGAAGTACTCTCGTTTCCGTCGCAGTTGCTGATGGCTTTTGCGGCGTTGATGTTATTGGAAGTTGGGGTAATGAGAGTTCCTGTTAAAGAGCCGTTGACCGAAAGATCACCGGTGACACATACATCTCCGTCGAAATATCCGGCAAAAACACCAGGAATCCTGACTCCTGTTATATTTGAGGTAGTGCCGAATACTCCTGCTCCATGTTGTGCACCCCAAAGACAACCGAGTACTCCGTAGTTATATCCTGTCGTGGCGTTTCCCGCCATGCCGCGTAATCCGATGGAGCGTCCGCTGTTAAGAGCGGTTGAATTCTTTGCGATGCCGTCTATCGCTATATTGAATAATCCGGATTTTAAAGGCGTTTCTGTTTGCAAATCGATGTTGTAATTGCTATATACCGTCCCGTTGCCGATTGATAACTTGGCATTTGCGCTTCCTGTGGTTCTTCCTATGCCTACATTACCGTTGCTATACACGTTTAATTGTGATAGAACGGGACAAGAATAGGCTGCAAATGCCACTAATGATAAAATAAAGTGTTTCATAATTATTCGTATGTTTGTATTATTTAGATAGGGCAAATATACGAAAAGACAAACAATTTTTGACGAAAAGAATTACTTTTTTCTGTAATTTGATAGTTCTTTTATAAAGAAGAAAGTGCAGGTACACATCTGATAGATAAGTACCTGTGATAATCTTGTTGTCGTATGTTTTGTTTTTGCTTGTTTTATTGGTCTCATTTAAAAATCTATCGTAATCTGATTGTAATTGTTTTATATATAAAAATAATTCTATTATCTTTGCAGAGGATATATAAATAAAATGATGTTGAAAAGTAGTTTGTTGCTCGTTCCAGCGGGAGGGCTGGCCAATAGGATGCGTGCCATTGTCTCGGCATACAGCCTCTGCGAGAAAGTGGGGGGGCGGATGACGGTCGTTTGGTTCCGTGACTGGGCGTTGAATGCCGCTTTCACCGATATATTCGAGCCGGTAGACGGCTCCATTTTTTCGCTGCGTGAGGCCCGCCCGCTCGATTATCTCATCAACGACAGACCGCGAAAGCGTAATTTCTGGATACCGAAATTACCGCAACGGATAGTTTATCAAGACAGAATATACGAGCAGACGGTGACACCCCGCAAGCGGGCGGGGTTCGACTTCGAGTCTTGGCTTGTCGGGAAGAAGTGCTACATGAGTTGTTATCAGGAGTTCGGCACGTTCTCCAACAGCCTTTACGGGAAAATATTCCGTCCCGTGCGCAGCGTCATGGAGGCGGTGGAGAGCAATGAGCGGCGGTTCGGCGAGCGTGCGATAGGCATGCACATAAGGCGCACCGACAGTGCCGAGTCGATAGAGAAGAGCCCCACGAGCCTGTTTGTAGATGCGGCGAGAGACGAGCTCAGGCGTTTCCCCGCCACGATGATATACCTCGCCACGGATAGCGACGACGTGAAAAGTGAGATGCGCGAGGCTCTCGGTGACCGGCTGATAACATCCGAACGTCCCGCGAGCCGTGACAGTGTGGCCGGCATCAGAGACGGGCTTACGGATATGTACACCCTCTCACGCACCGCCGTGATATACGGCTCGGCCGGCAGCAGCTTCTCTGTCATGGCCTCGTCGATAGGAGGAAATGAATTGAGAATATTGGAATTATAATAATTAATACCTGTCCTCTCGCTTATTGGCGTACAGGACAGGTATTAATGTATATCTCTTTTAAAAGCGTTTTATTTCTACTTCTTCGTCAAATCCTTACTTATCATATATAAACCGTTTCCTCCTCATCTCATTATTATATCCTCCTTGTATCCTTAGGTATTGTCCTTTAACTTCCCGCAGGCGGCAGCCTGCGATAACTTCCTTAACTTCTTTAACTTCCCAAAGTATCTTCTTTACCTTTCCCAAATATCTTCTTTAACTTCCACAACCATCTTCTTTACCTTTCAAAAACTACTTCTCTTTTATCAGTTCGGACATTATGAATACCGAGTGAATCACCCGTTTGTCCTCGGGCGGTATCTCCATGTAGTTCTTGTAGAGGTCGGTGAGATATGCGTCGGGGTTTGCCGGGGCGGGAAACTCCTTGCCTTCAAACTCTATTTTGCCGAGGGGGAAGATGCTGTCGGTGCGGTGCATGATGCCATAACCGTTGTTGTTGAGCGTGTTCGACATATATTCGCCGCGGCTTCTGAACAGGCAGAGCAACGCCCAGACGGTGCGGCAGAGCGCGAATTTGGCATTGAAATAGAAGAATTCCGCCACCGCACGTATAGAGTAGCGGTGGGGTTTGGACAGTATGGCACGGCTTCTTGAAATGCCTCGGGTAAGGAAACGCACCGTCTTCCGTGGCAGGGTGGGGTATGGTATGAACGGGAAAATGTCAACATACACCCCTTTCTGATATGTGGCGGCAAAGTTATCGCCTCCCTCCACGTAGAAAGAGTTGAGGTCTCTCACCTTTATTATCGGTTCCTTGGTGTCCGGCTCCGTCTTCCTTGTCTGCAACATGAGCCCCTCTCCGAGTTCCTTCGGTGCCACTTCACAGAATCGTTTCACGTCTTCAAGCCGCATGGCGATGTCTATATCGTCGTCCCACGGGATGAAACCGCCGTGGCGCACCGCCCCGAGCAGCGACCCGCCGTCGAGCCAATACTCTATTCCATGTCTGCGGCAGATGCCGTCTATCACTTCGAGAATGCCCAGCTGTTTGAGCTGGCACTTCCTCAGTTGGTCCTTTTTGAACTCTTCCAGATATTTGTTTTGCATGTTGTTGTTTTTTTAGGAGTTGAGTAGTAAGTAGTAAGGAGTTGAGTAGTAAGTAGTAAGGAGTTGGGTGGTAAGTAGTAAGGAGATGAGGAGAAAGGAGTAAGGAGGTGGGAAGCGGGTTGTTATTGCCGAGGAGATGATAATGTTTCCTCTTCCCTCTACTACTTATCTCCTTACTCCTTTCTCCTCATCTCCTCAATTTCTCATTCCTCCTCATTTCCTTTTCTTCTCACGTCTATCACCAGTCCCGTATAGTCGGAAGCGAGTGCCCGCAGGGTGGCTTCGGCTACTTTGTCGGCCGCCAGTAGCGAGTCTTCCGGCTCGTTGCCGAAGTTTTTCACGCGCATCGGAGTCTTGGTGCGCTCGGGGTTTATGCAGTTGATTTTAATCCCGTCGCATTCCCATTCCTGCGCTATCGCCTGCACGAAGTTCACTATCGCCGCCTTGGTAGACGAGTAAATGCTGTAAAACGCGCGGCCCCTTGTGTACGAACTCGATGTGAAGAATATCAGTTTCCCTTTCGTTTCTTTGAGATACGGATATGCCGCCACGGCCACGTTCACCGTTCCCGTATAGTTCGTGGCTATCGCCGTGCTTATCGTTTCCTCGCTCATTGCCGCCAACGGTTCCTTGTTCAGCACGCCGGCGGTATTCACCACGTAGTCGATGCGCCCCTCTTGGGCCGCCACTTTGCGCAGAGCCGCTTCCACGTCGCTGCGCCGTCCCACGTCGCTGCCTGTCTCGCCGCGCGAGAAACTGTATACCGTAGCGCCTTTTTCACGCAGCATACGCACCGTGTCGGAGCC
>NZ_BEWV01000120.1 GCF_002933775.1 Prevotella sp. MGM1 | reverse complement strand
TTCTGTTTCGAAGAAAATAAAGATGCCTTTTTAATGATATTTTTATTACAAGCCGCGGGTTTGAGAATGGAGGGATATGAAACCGGAAGGTTCAAAAAGAGAATGGTTCCTTGCTGTTTCCGCTCATTTTGATTACCTTTGTGTCTGTCTTTCGTAAAAGGTTTCCGGCCATTGGCATGTCCGGGTGCCCGGAACCGGAAGGCGCTTTAACAGACATGACCGAATAAACAGACGGATAATAATGATAGAAGTGAATAAAGCATCGGTGAGGATGGACGACAGACAGCTTTTCGCTGGTTTGTCGTTGTCTGTCGGTGAGGGACAGATGGTGTGTGTCACCGGAGGGTCGGGATGTGGAAAGACGACATTGTTGCGTGCCGTGCTCGGTTTCGTGCCGCTTTCGGAAGGCCATATCAGTATATACGGTGAATTACTCACGCCATCTTCGGCGGTTGAGTTTCGCAAGCAGATGTCGTATTTGCCGCAGGAACTTGCTTTTCCGGTGGAGAGCGTCCGTGAAATGGTGGCTTTGCCTTTCGGACTGAAAGCCAACAGAAACCTGCTCTTTTCGAAAGACAGGCTGATGGAAGAGTGGGGACGGCTGGGGCTTGACACTGGGTTGTACGATAAGAAGGTGACCGAGATAAGCGGCGGTCAACGCCAGCGTATTGCGCTCTCGGTGTGCGGATTGCTGCGCAAACCGATATTTATAGCCGACGAGCCGACATCTGCGCTCGATGAGCATTCGGCCGCCCTCGTGGCCGGGTATATCCGGGACATGGCTTCGCGGGGATGCGCTGCGCTGCTGGTGAGCCACGACACTGCTTTTGCCGAGGCATGCGACAGGAGAATAACGATGGGCGACACATATCATGATAGAGGATTATAGACGATGAACACGATAGATATATCATATTTAGGACTGGGCGTGGGATTGCTGCTGCTTGCCATGCCGATATATTTTTTTCATAGGCTCGGAGTGCGTCTCGTGCGTTCCACGGTGATAGCGGCTGTACGTATGGTGGTGCAGCTTTTCTTGATAGGTCTATACTTGAAGTATCTCTTCGAGTGGAACGACCCGTGGATAAATCTTGCATGGGTGGCTCTGATCGTGCTTGTGGCCTCGTTTACTGTGGCTCAGCGTACCCGCTTGCGGTTCGGTTTTGCCGTGGTTCCGCTGTTTGGAGGGTTTTGCGGCTCGGCAATGGTTGTCGGGCTTTATTTTCTGATGTTCGTTCTCGGACTGTCAAATCCGTTTGACGCGCGTTATTTCGTGCCTGTCATCGGGCTTCTTGTTGGCAACATGCTCGGTGTGAGCGTGATGGCCTTAAATACATATTACGACGGATTGCAGGGCGACCGCCGGCTGTACTATTACCTGTTGGGCAACGGTGCAAGCCATGTTGAGGCTGTGATGCCTTTCGTGCGGCGTGCGGTGGAAAAGTCGTTCGCCCCCTGTGTTGCCAACATGGCTGTCATGGGGATTGTAGCCATGCCGGGCACGATGATCGGACAGATACTCGGCGGCTCTGTTCCGGGTGTAGCCATAAAGTACCAGATGATGATTGTAGTGATTGCTTTTGTGGCCTCGGCTTTGTCGCTTGTGGTCACGCTATATCTTGCCGACCGCCGTTCGTTCGACATATACGGGCGGTTGAAAGACATACGCAGGAGATCTTGAACATGATAAAGAGGAAAATGACTGTAAGAAATGTGGTTGCCATATATGCCATGGCCTTAGTTCCGGTGCTGTCGGCGTGCGACATGTCTACCGGTGGCAAGCCACTGATGGGCGGAGACATAGGCCGTGGCGAGACGGAAGATACCGTAGTCGTTTTGGAAAAGGAACCCCTACCCGACATGGCGGATATCGCGCTGCCTGCATTCAGGCCGGCATCGGGTGAACAGATCTTGCGACGTACGGCGTATACGGTGTCTTATAATAAGGATACAAGACTGCCCAATTGGGTGGCGTGGAACCTCACTGCCGATCATACAGACGGCCCATTCAAGCGCGCCGGACTGAAATTCCGTGAAGACGTGGACGTGCCGGAACCTCGGGCGACAGACAGGGATTACTATAACTCGGGTTATGATCGAGGGCACATGTGCCCATCGGCAGACTGTAAGTGGTGCGAGGCGGCCCAATCGGAATCGTTCCTGTTTACAAATGCCTGTCCGCAGGTCCAGGGACTGAATTCCGGTGACTGGAATGAAATGGAGATAATGTGTCGCCGTTGGGCGGAGAAATACGGAAGTCTGTATATCGTTTGCGGGCCGATACTGTATGACGGGAAGCATAAGAGGATAGGGAAGAGCAAAGTTGCGGTGCCTGACGCGTTTTTCAAGGTGGTTTTGCGGTTGGGCGACAATCCTTCGGCCATCGGTTTTATATATAAGAATATGTCGGGAAACAGGCCGAAAGGCGATTACGTGAACACCGTGGATGAGGTGGAACGAATCACCGGTTACGACTTTTTCCCGGCACTTCCTGATGATATAGAGACTGTCGTTGAAGCCGACGCTGATATCGACGACTGGCTATAACACCTTTTCCAGTATAGCCTTTACCTCTTCGGCCGAGGGGTGGACGGCAAGGATTTTGCCGTCGCGGCCTACCAGTACCGTGGTGCCGCCGCGGTTGCTGATGCCGTATTTCTCCCATATACGCCCCTTGTCGTTCAGTTCCACGAGGTTGAGCCACTTATAACCGTCTTTTGCCATGGCTTTCGTCATCTCTTCCGCCTTGCGCTCCCGGGCTATGCCCACAATCGTGAAGCCGCGGTCTTTGTATGCCTCGTATACGGGAATCATGCTCTTCGACAGCCTGCGGCACGGGCCGCACCACGACCCCCAGAAGTCTATCAGGGCCACTTTGCCGGCTATCTCCCCGGAGATGGTGTGGTCTCTGCCTTCGATGTCGGGTGCGGTGAAGTCGATAAAGCGGCCTCCCGGCTTTATGGATTGCGAGGCGATGAAGTTGCGTATACTTCTGCTCATCGGGTGGTCGGGATATTTTTTCGCGTAGATGCGATTGAAAACGTCGGCTGTTACGGATAAGAGCCGCTCGTCAAAGAGCCTTTTATTCGTCGTGGCATCTTTCATAACGTACAGTCCTACGGGTGTAACGTTGTTCTCGGCGTAAGCCAGTGAGTACTCTATATGCTTGCGGAAAGTTTTTTCCCATGCGTTTTCAAGGTCGTAATTAGCCTGCGAGTATACTTTGTTATGCTTTTCAAGCTCACCAAGTAATAGTCTGAGGGAGTCGAGTTCGTGTTTGTCTGTCGTCTTTTTAGGCTTGTCTATCAGGGCGTTCGCCTCTGGAGTGAATCTCAGCCCTTTACTGTCTATGCTGTCACTGAGGCGTCTCATATTGTCAAAGAACAGTCTTTCGCATTCTTTGTTGAAGCTGATGTACTCGGCGTTGAGCGGCGCGTCCGACTTTACGACCCGCGGTTTGCCATCGTCGGTGAACGTGATGTTGACTGTTCCAGTCTCCGCAAAGAACATTGTGACGGGATGCGAACCTCTTATATGCTCGTTGAGAGGCACAATTTCATATACTGTCGGTGTCCCTTCGGTGATTAAGTCGTAAGAGAAGCGTCCGTTGACCACTTGTATCGTGTCGTTTTTGTTCACGCGGACATCCGTTCCCGTCTCGGAGACCAAAAGCGTTTCGCATTTCGGATAGTTCACGGCCGTGCCTTCGATGCGGGTTATGTTTTTGGCGGTTTGGGCCGCGCCGGATATTGACGACAGTGCGATTGCCGCAAGAATGAGATACGTCTTTGTCATGATGCTATGTATATAATAATGTATTGTTATTCCGGTTCGTATGTGCCAAAGGTACATAAAAATACCGACAAATAGGCTGTCCGGTCATAAAAAACGGTTAATTTGCGTGATAAATACTTGCAATTCAAGCTTTTTTATTAACTTTGCATGCGGAAAAAGCAATATTACAGCGTGAAAATAAAGGAAGTGTTGAGCGCCCTTGAAACATTCGCGCCTCTGCCATTGCAGGAAGGTTGGGACAATGCCGGCCTGCAAATCGGATTGACGGAGGCGGAAGCGTCAGGGGCTTTATTGTGTCTTGACGTGAACGAGGCTATCGTCGACGAGGCGATAGGCAAGGGGTGCAACATCATCGTGTCGCACCACCCGTTGCTGTTCCGTGGTTTGAAGACCATATCCGGTGCCGACTACGTGCAACGCACGGTGATGAAAGCGATAAAGCACGATATTGCCGTAGTCTCGATGCACACCAATATGGACAATGCACGGGGCGGGGTCAACTTCAAGATAGCAGAGAAACTTGGCCTGACCGGTGTCAGGTTTATGGCAGGGAAGACTGTCGGAAGCGTGGAAGCAGGCAGCGGAGTGGTGGGTGAGCTGACCGAACCGATGGCTGCCGGCGACTTCGTGGAGTTGGTGAAAAGGCAGTTTGCCGTGCAGTGTGCACAGTGTAACGAGCTGTTAAACCGCCCGATACATCGCGTTGCGATATGCGGCGGGGCCGGCGACTTCCTTATTGACGACGCGGTGGCTGCCGGTGCGGATGCGTTCATCACCGGCGAGATGCATTATCATGTGTTTTTCGGTCGCGAACAGCAAATCCAGATATGCGTGACAGGCCATTACCAGAGCGAGCAATATACAAGCGAGATATTCAAATCAATAATCGGGGAGGCGTGTCCGGCATTGCCGTTGCATATCGCCGGGACATGCACCAACCCAATAATCTATATTTAAGATATAATCATGGCAAAGAAAGAAATTACAGACTTGTCTGTGGAAGAGAAATTGAAAGCTCTCTATCAACTTCAATCGGCATTGTCGGAAATTGACGAGAAGAGGTCGCTCAGAGGCGAGTTGCCTCTTGAAGTTCAGGATTTGGAAGACGAAATAGAAGGGCTTTCCATCCGAATAGAGAAAATCCGCACGGAGATCGACGAGTTCCAAAAGGCTGTAAGCCAGAAGAAAGCGGAGATTGCTGAGGCTCAGGCAAGTGTGGAGCGTTATAAGACACAGCTCAACGATGTGAAAAACAACCGTGAGTATGACACTTTGAGCAAGGAAATAGAGTTCCAATCGCTTGAAATCGAACTTTGCAACAAGAAGATCCGCGAGGCTGCCGCACGTATCAGCGACAGGGAAGCAGACCTCAAGGCAAGTGAGGAGATTATCGAAGAGCGCCGTAACGACCTTGAAATGAAGAAGAACGAGCTCGACGAGATAATGGAAGAGACACGTGCCGAGGAGGAAAGACTGAAGATAAAGGTGAAAGAACTCGAGGCGAAGATAGAGCCACGACTGCTCATGTCGTTCAAGCGTATACGCAAAAATGCGCGCAACGGACTTGGCGTCGTATACGTACAGCGTGACGCTTGCGGCGGATGCTTCAACAAAATACCGCCACAGAGGCAGCTCGACATCAAGATGCACAAGAAGATTATCGTGTGCGAATACTGCGGACGAATACTTATCGATCCTGAGTTGGCCGGTGTGAAGACAGAGAAGCCAAGCGCAATGGAAGATAAAAAGAAGACCCGCAAGCGTGCCATTCGCAAGACGGCGAAGACCGAAGAGAGCGAGACAGAGGCTTAAATACAAGTGAAATAAACACTCCCGTCAGAATAGTGAAAATCCTGACGGGAGTGTTTTTGTATTTGGACGGTATGGCTTTTCTGCTTTTTTATAGTATTTCGGTGTCTGAATATATTGTTTTCGTATTTTTATTGAAGTTCTTTTTTAATTTTTATTGAAGTTCTTTTTTGTTTTAATCGAGGTGTATTCCTATTCTTATTTAAGTGCATTTGTGATTTTATCGAAGCGTTTTTGCGCATTAAAATTCTTGTTTCTTATGGATTTTAACAAGTCTTTTTTATATTGGACATATTGTTTTCAATATTGAAACAATCACCATTTTGATGCCTTATAAATTTCTGTAATCTGGTATTTCGGGTAAGAAAGAATAGCTGTTGTTTTCGTAATCCATGCGGCAGCAATAATGTTGTATTCCGTTGCTCACTATAATATAGTCTACGTGGAGAAGCATGTTGTATGCCGTTATTTGGTCGAAAACCTTTTGGGTGAGTTGAACGGTTGGAGCTTTATATTCCATTATTATGCGCGGTCGCAGGTCGCTGTCGTATAAAACGCTGTCACACCGCATCTTTTTATCGCCTATACGTAATTCGATCTCGTTGGCAAGATATACTCCCGGATAGCCTTTATGCTCTATGAGATAATGTATGAAGTGCTGTCTGACCCATTCCTCGGGTGTCAGCGCCACGTATTTGCGTCGCAGAGTGTCGAGAATGGTGTATCTGTCACCGTTTTTAGCCACTCTTGCGTCAAACCGTGGCAGGTTTAATCTGTACGTCATAAGAAACCAAAATAGTTTGCTTTTGTTTTGTATTCCATCCGATTTGCACTAACTTTGCAGAAGTTAGGCTTCATCTCGGCAATAAGAAACAAGTTTCCTTGCTCTAGATTTGCGCTAACTTTGCAGGGGCTAAACCAGTATCGGCATGAGCCGGATAGTCATCCGGATGGCTTTGACGGGCGTTTGCTTTAGCCGTAGTCAATTGCCTTTGCAAAAGTAATAAATAATAACCGAAAAGAAAAATGGCTGAATTAAAAACAGTGACTTATGACGGAATAATGCGAGATTTGAAAGCCCGCAAGTATGCTCCGATATATTATCTGATGGGCGACGAACCTTATTATATAGATAAGATTGCTGACTATATAGCGGAAAATGTGCTCGCTGATGAGGAAAAAGACTTCAACCAGACTGTGTTTTTCGGTTCAGACGTGACGGCGGCTCAGATAGTGGATGCGGCTAAGCGTTATCCGATGATGTCTGAACGTCAGGTTGTCATAGTCAAAGAGGCTCAGAACATACGGAACTTGGATGCTCTCGATGCTTATTTAAGAAATCCGCTGACATCGACTGTGCTTGTGATGTGTCATAAAAACGGAGTGCTCGATAAGCGGAAGAAAATAGTTTCGTCGATAGACAAGGTTGGAATAATCTTTGAGAGCAGGAAACTTCGTGAACGGGATCTTCCTCCTTTTATCGAAACATACCTCCGTGGACGAGGAGCCTCTATCGATCCAAAGTCGCAACAGATAATTGCAGACTCTATAGGTACAGACTTGTTGCGACTTGTGAGCGAGCTTGAAAAATTGCTAATTGCCATGCCAGAGAATGACAGGAGGGTTACACCGGCGCTGGTAGAGCAGCAGATAGGGGTGAGCAAGGATTTCAATTCGTTTGAGTTGCGTGACGCGATAGTAAACCGCAACATATTCAAGGCAAATCAGATAATGAAATATTTTGACGAAAATCCCAAGGCCGGAAGCATATACGGTTTTCTTCCGATGCTCTTCAATTACTTCCAGAATTTGCTGATAGCATATTATTGTCCTCAAAAGAACAGTCCGGAGCAGGTTGCCAAGTGGCTGGATCTACGCAATCCGTGGGCCGCCAAAGACTATATGACAGGCATGCGAAATTACACGGGAATGAAAGTTATGCAGATTATTTCCCGAATTAGAGAGACAGATGCCAAAAGTAAGGGACTTGACAACCCTAATACGCCTGCAGGAGAGCTGATGAAAGAGCTTATTTTCTTCATTTTGCATTGAAAAACGGCTTTTTAATGACTGTTTTTTTCTAGATTGAGCACTCGTAAGGAGTGCTTTTTTTATGCCTAACTCCTATATAAATCAGGCATTTCGGGTGTTTTTACCCCATTCAAAACTCGCTTATTTTTTTTATTTCGGACCGTCGTTCGAAATTTCCCCGTATTCTCGAATTTTCTTGTTTTGGCTCTTGAGAAATTCAGTGTTCGCATTTATTAAGGTTTAATATCTTGAATATTGAAATGTAAATCAAAACTCAATTAACACTAAATGAATTAAAAATGTATTGTATTTACATTTATAAAGATAAATATGTGTGTTGTAAAATGTAAATATTAAAATCCAAACACTCCTATTCGGATATTTAAATTTATAAAAATACAGGTCTTTTTATTCACTATAAACATCTAAAATCCAATTGTTTGTATATAAATATTGAAGTAGAACACGGCTAAATGTCCTTTTATTAGTCAATATTCACCTGTTATAACACATATCCCCGTAATATATATGTTGATACTTAGCTAACAACCAGTACTTTAACTAAATAATCTTTATTTCATGTTTATTGTCTGTTTACATATATTATTCACATTTACAAATCACAACTAATGATATGAAGCCTTACCCGTTTATAGTTTACAAGTTTAAAAACGCAAATCCAAATATCAGTATTTAAAATTCAATCAACATTTGTTGCGTATACAAGAAAAAAGGTTTATCTTTGTAAACGCAATGAAAATTTGGGCTAAAAGCCCTCAAACAGTTATTTTACGGTAATGAAAGATAGAATAAGACAGATAATGGAGGCTCAGCACATGAGCCAGCAAGTGTTCGCCCAGTTCATTGAAATGTCACCGGCTTCGCTCAGCAGTATCTTCAACGGACGTACCCGTCCCACCCTGAACATAGTCGAAGCCATAAAAAAGAAAATTCCCAACATAAATACAGATTGGCTTATGTTCGGTTCGGGAGAGATGTTTACAGGACGTGACAGTACTCCCGCCATTGGCAAGGAGGAGGCAGAGATAGGAATTGAAGCCACTCTTGATTTCGATGACGAGAGTCCTGCCGCTACCCCGCCGATGGTTCAGGCGGACAGCTTAGGGAATGGTGTAAGAAATACACGTCCCGAAATTATCCGTGAAGAGATAAAATATATTGACAGGCCACAAAGAAAAATCACCGAGATAAAGATTTATTTCGATGACCTTACATACGAGACGTTTGTACCGTCAAAAGGTAAATAAGTGTTTCTTTTATCTCATAATGTCACCTATTACTATTCAATTATTTAATGTATAAACCATAAAAAATGATATTTATCAGGCTTGTTTTTCTATGAGAAGTAATGAGTAAAATCATTAGGACATTGTGACTTTTTATGGGTATTGCCGGGTTTTACGTAATTGATATTGATGAGGCAGTTCGTATATTCGGGTATATAGGATGTTGTTATGTTTCAATTGCTGTCCAGGAATGTGATAATTTGCTCTTGGCGTGGTGATGATTATATAATGCCAAGATAGTGTATGGTGTTTTTAAGCGTGAAACCTATTGTCGGCTTGTAATAAAAATATCATTAAAAAGGCATCTTTATTTTCTTCGAAACAGAA
>NZ_BEWV01000119.1 GCF_002933775.1 Prevotella sp. MGM1 | reverse complement strand
CACTATACTCTTGATACTCTCTCCCGCCCACCGGAAAAATCCGCTGACCCCTAATTCGGTGGAGTAAGATTCCGACCGAAAAAGTCCACCGAATAAGATTGCTTTGCGTTGATACACAATATTTTGCATAGTCGCACTTCTGGCTTTGAAACTTAATTTTGCAAACAAAAAGTATCAAGCCATGCAAAGAAACTATTTTTCGATTCTCTTCTTTATCAGAAGAACAAGACTGTTGAAGAACGGTGAAGCACCTATCGGGCTACGAATCACCGTAAACGGACAACGTGCCGAAATGCAAATCAAGCGCAGCGTTGCCGAAGAGCGTTGGAACGCATCCAAAGGATGTGTGACGGGAAAAGACCGGAAAGCCTTGGAACTGAACCAGTATCTGGAATCTGTCAGGACAAAGATTTATCAGATACACCGTGAACTGCTGCAAGACGGCAAACCTATCACGGCCCTCACCATTATACAAAAGTTCAATGGTGAGGGCGAATCTCCTAAGATGCTCTTGGAAGTATTCCGTGAACATAACAAGAAGTATAGGGAGCTTATAGACCGTGATTATGTGAAAGGCACGGTTTTGAGGTATGAAAGGACTGTCCGCTATTTGGAAGAAATGCTTCAAAGCCAATACAATCTGAAAGATATTCCGTTGAAGGAGCTGAACCATGAATTCGTTCTGAACTTTGAACACTTTGTTAAAGTACAGAAGGGCTGTGCCCAAAATGCGGCTGTCAAGTATCTGAAGAACTTGAAGAAAATAACCCGGCTCGCGTTGGTCAACAAATGGATTACCGATGACCCATTTTCCGAAATCCGTTTTCACCAGACACAGAGTAACCGTGATTTTTTGACGGAAGAGGAACTCAATGCCATCATCAACAAGAAGTTTGATATACCACGACTTGAAACTATCCGTGATATTTTTGTGTTTTGCGTTTTCACATTTGTTGCTCTAATCAAACCAATCTTGATTATCAATGAATTGCAAACCTATAATAGAGGTATAGGTAATGATTTAGAAACCATCTGTCTTCACCATTTTGCATGATTCTCAATCATTTCAAATAGCTCAATGCGAAGATAATGCTTTTTCACGAATTGACAAAATATCTCCGCCAAGTTGTTCCAATATCGCAAGATTTGATTTTGCGTTCGAAATGATCTGATATTATTGTTAGAGTGAATAATTTTCATTACTTTTGCATCGCAAGAATAAATTTTATCGAAATGGAAACTGATGTAAACCGTCTAAAAGTAGTTTTAGCTGAAAAGAAAAGGACAAACAAATGGTTATGTGAACAATTAAACGTAAATCCTTCCACTGTTTCTAAGTGGTGTACGAATAGTTCTCAGCCAGACCTCGAAACTTTGGTTAAGATATCGCATTTGTTAGATGTAGATTTAGATGATTTGGTAAATAAAAATATAATTGATTCTCAGCGAATAGGTTGAACGTTTTCTTTATGAGCAAGAAATTGAAATGAGAAATAAACGTATTGAATACATAATAGATGAGATTCTAGACCAGTATGCTTATGCTGACGAATCTACTCGCCCTTGGATTATAGGATTCAGTGGTGGGAAGGATTCTACAGTCTTACTCACACTTGTATGGATTGCATTAGAAAAACTAAAGAAACTACCTGTACCATTTCAATTGCGCAGGCCTGTTTATGTCGTATGCAATGACACGTTGGTTGAAAATCCAATAATTGCCACCTATGTAGATGATGTTTTATCTCAAATAGAGAAAAAAGCGAGAGAAGAAGATCTGCCTATTTTTGTAAGAAAAACAACTCCAAGATTGGAAGATTCTTTTTGGGTAAATGTAATTGGTAAAGGCTATCCTGTTCCGAATACAGCATTTCGATGGTGTACTGAGAAGATGAAAATCAAACCAACAGCTCGTTTTATAACAGAACAAGTTGACGAATGTGGCGAAGCGATAATTTTAATTGGTACAAGAAAAGGAGAGAGCGCAACTCGTGCTCGCTCAATAAAAAAGCATGAAATTCACGGTAAGCGTCTGACAAATCACACGCTTTTGGCGAATACTTATGTATATGCACCAATTAAAGAATTACTATTAGAAGAAGTATGGTATATAATCAACGCTATACCCTCTCCATGGGGTTTTGATAATAAAATTCTATTTAATATTTATCTTGATGCAAGTGCTGATGATTACGAATGCCCAACAGTTGTGACAGACAAAAGCCATGGCTCTTGTGGCAAGAGCCGTTTTGGTTGTTGGACATGTACGGTAATAAAAGATGATAAGTCGATGCGTTCACTTATCAAAAATGGTCGAGAATGGATGCAACCGCTATATGATTTTCGATTGAGATTGGACAATGAACGCAATATTATTGAGAATAGGTTTCCTTTGCGACGTGATGGTAGAAAAGCTGTGAATGATATGGGACCCTACACATTTGTATATAGAGCACAAATGTTAGAGGAACTTCTAAGAGTACAATACGAATTGCAACAACATAATTCACAGATAAAACTCATTACCGACCAAGAATTGATTGCAATTCAAGTGAATTGGTATCGAGACTTCAACTTCGCACATCAGGTATCAGAAATATATAACAAAATCTATAATTCCTCATTAAATATGGAAGAGGGCAAGATAAAAAATAAATTGGAAGCAGACTTGATGAGAGAGATTTGTCAAGAAAATATAGAAGAAGGTGAGTTAATCGAACAACTTCTAATGCTCCAAAAAAGTAAGTCGCTTATGCAAAGGCGTCGTGGCTTAAAAACAGAAATAGAGTCTCGTTTAGAGGAATTTGTAAATAAAAAGAAATCATGACCATACGCGAAATTGAACTTAATAATTTCCGAATATATAAAGGGAAAAATAAGATTGAACTTTCCCCTAACGGAAATCGAAATCTAATTATCGTCAGTGGTAATAATGGTTTCGGCAAAACAACTTTTCTTATGTCGTTAGTTTGGTGCCTATATGGTAAAAATATGGGGAAAGTTGATGAATTATACCGTAAAGAAATTGACGAAAAGGGGGGCTATAGTAAATATATTGGCAACAGTCTCAATTTTGAAGCGCAGAAAGAAGGTGAAACTCGATTTTCTGTAGCAGTAACATTTACGGATGTAGAAATACCTGATACACCCTGCACCGAAATAACAATTATCCGCTCGTATGATAGTGCTACAAATTATGATGACGAGTTAGAGATATTGATTGATGGTCGGAAAAACGATTTGTTTACAGGTTCAAAAGAAGAAATTGCGAAAGAAGAGGAAATATTTATTCGTGATTATATACTTCCAATAGAGATTGCTAAATTCTTTTTCTTTGATGCAGAAAAAATTGTTTCATTTGCTCAAATTAACACGCCGGAACAACGAAAGGATTTAAGTCTTGCATATTCTCAAGTTTTGGGCATACAGAAGTATGAAGATTTGAAAAATGAATTGATCCGAATTCAGGATGACTATAGAAAAGCATCTGCAAAATTAGAAGAGCAACGCGAGTTTAACGGATTGATTGCAGATATTGATTTCAAAGAATGTAAAATTGAAAGATTAACTGAAGAAATCGCTAATTTGGAAGAAGACCGAGTAATTAAGCGTCACAATTCTGCCGAACTCCAATCAAAACTAATTCGAGAAGGAGATATGATGTCTGCTGATGACTTGGTAAGATTAAATACTCGAAAAGCAGAACTTGAAACTGTGTTAAGGGAAGCGGATGACAGTCTTAAAGATTTATATAGTCTTATTCCATTTGGTTTGGCTGGTGGTATTATGGCTGAACTTTCAACCCAGTTAGAAACAGAAAAAGCATATAAGCAGAATAAACTTCAACAGGAAGGAGTCAATGATAAAACAGATGTTATTCTTGGCGATATTGAAGATGCTAAAAGGAAACTGCCTTTTCCGATTGACATAAAGGTTCGGAATTTTTACGAATCACAAATCCGACAACTCATTAAAAAACATTTTTATAATGTTTCTGATGAAAGTAAATTTGAGCATTTTAGTATGTTACATGACTTTAGCCACGGTCAAGTAGAGGAGTTCATGCATATAATTGCAAAAATAAAGAGCAGTAAATCATCCTTTGAAATTCTGATGAATAAATATACAAAAGCGAAATCTGAATTATACACAATCGAAAGAAATATTCGTGAGGCAGAGAAAAAGGCTGAGAGTGATTATGTTCAAAATTTGAGGGCGAAAAAGGAAGATATTGATCGTCAGATAGACTCTATAGGAGAGGAAATAGGGAGAAAACTCATCGAGATAGAGGCGCTTAAAGAACAAGTGACTGCTCATAAAAAGCAAAAGGAGATACTTTCAAAAAAGATAAACGTCTCAGAACAAAATCGTGCAGTTGATAATGAAGCTACACGTCTTATTCATACAATACAAAAATTCCTCATTCGCTTTAAGGAGGAAAAGAAGAAAGCTCTTGCTAAAAAATTGGAGACAAAGCTTCAATCGTATTTACATAAAAACGATTTAGTTAAGAAAGTGATTGTTGATATTAATGGTAACGGGGATGATGTTGACATTAGCCTATTTGGATATGACGATAAGAAAATAGACAACAGCATTCTTTCCATGGGTGAACGTCAAATGTTTGCCTCTGCTCTGTTGAGTGCTTTGGTTGATGAAACAGAAATTGAGTTTCCTGTTTTTATAGATAGCCCTATGCAGAAATTTGACCCACTGCATACAAAAAATGTCCTTACGAAGTTCTATCCGAATGTTTCTAAGCAAGTGATACTTTTTCCTCTTCTCAAAAAGGAATTGACGGAAGAAGAGTACGAATACATTCAATCAATTGTAAGTAAATCATATTTAATTGACAATGGGAAAGGAGGCTCGCACTTCGTTGAGGTGAAGCCAGAAAATCTGTTCGAAGAATATAACAATAGCAAATATGCAAATTAATATCAAAACATCAGGCGAAAACCAAGCCGTTGTGACTCAATTAACCAGAAAACTCACTGGGGGGACAAAAGAGAATGTGATAGCTCGTATTGCATTGGGTTATTCATTGTCTACAGGTAAACGTTTTACACCTCAGGAATTCTCTGTTTATGATTCCCAAGGGAAGGAATATAAAGATCATATTTTATTTGATGGACAGTATAGGGATTTCTACATTGCCTTAATTTGTCAGGCATATGGAATAACTAAAAATGACGAGCTTATTCCTAAGTATATAAAATTACACATTGATCATGGATTAGAAAAGATAAATTATCTGTTTGAACATAATCCACAATACACCTTCTTTGATTTCTTAACTGAATATTTCAGTAAAGGAATTGATGCGATAGAAGATACCCCGGAAAGATTCGACTGTGTTGAAAACCGAAATCAGCATATTACAAAAAGTGTCTTTTCGGGACCAATTCGAATAAAGGTTGGCTATGATGTTGTAACAGGAGATGATATATATTGTTGCTTTAATGATTCCACTCGTTACAATAACCAGCATATAGCTGTAGCCGGAAAGTCGGGGTCTGGTAAAACCCAATTTGCACTTGAGTTCCTTCGTCAGCTATACAAGCAGACGCAAGGTCAAGTCAATTTTTTATTTCTCGACTTTAAGGGATTGAGTGAAGACGACAAGGTTAAAATGAGTGATTTTTTTACAGGAACTCATACTGAGTGTGTAAGTGCACCTCATTCGCCATTTCCGTTGAATCCGATTTCTTTCATTGATAATGTTAATGAAAAGAATAAATTAGTGGGTATAAATAAGTTTGTTGACATCATCGCTAAATATTCCAATATAGGTAAAAAACAGCAACAAATACTAAAAGATGCTACCAAAGAAGCATTTGTTCAACATAAAGATGGCAAACACCCATCTTTGAAGGAAATTTATGACCTAGTGTTAGAAGTTGTTGGGGATAACCGTGACACTCTTACAGAGATTATGGGACGTCTTAGTGAATATGAACTTTTCGCTTCAAAAGTAAACGATCCTAGCATTTTTCTCAACAATAATTACTACTTTTCGTTATCAGGAGAACTGGATAGTACTGTTCGTTTCACATCAATCTTTCTCATAATTAACTACATCTTCAATGTGTTTACAAATATGGGTGGTACAGAAGTTGTTAATGGCAATCGCAGTATGCGTTATGTGCTAATGATTGATGAGGCTCACGATCTTTTCCGAGAGAAAAAATCATTGGAAATTTTGGAGGTCTTACTTAGGAAAATTCGCTCATACGGTGTTTCTATCGTGCTTCTTTCGCAAGGAATATCGGAATATAATCAAGGGTATTTCGATTTTTCACAAGAATGTGAAACAGCATTCCTTTTACCTATAAATGACCTTAGTAATACGAAAGCTATCAATAAATTCCTTGGATTAAGTGAAAAAGATGGCTCTCGTACTATGCGGAATCTCGAAAAATTAGATAACGGACAATGCGTATCTAATATTAAAGAGTTACGAAAAGGAGACTTGTTTGAAGTTGTTCAATATTGGAAAGAAAACAAGTAGTCATATGGAAGAAGATTTTAAAACAATATTCCATGAATTGATATATAAATTCAAAAAGCCATGGACTGAATTAAGTTTTGTGCTATATTTTATAATAGTTGTTGTCTTGTTTGGAGGACTAGGTGTCATACTTTTTTTCTTTCAAGAGCCTATAGATAAAAGTAATACTTACCTTTGTACATCTCAGAATCTCCTAACATATTCAATAGCATTACTTGTACCTGCATTTGTGTCAATGTTAGCTCAAGACCTTCCAAACTCAAAGAAGAAGCTCAGTCTAATTATTATAAGTGTGGCAGTATTAGTCATTGAAGGATTTATGGTTTGTTGGTGTTATTTTTCAGGTGCATTGTTAGCGTCAATTATTAGTACACTTTTGGCATGTTTTTTTTGGATAGTCGTAAATTGTGACAACATATATCTAAAAGATGAAACGTATGACAATAGTGTTAGAAAAGGAGCATCAAAACTTAGCGAAAATTGGTAGGTTATGATTATACAAGGCATATTAATCACTCAAAATGATCAAGAATTTATTATTGGGAAAGCAACCATTAAACAAATTCTGACATATACAAAATATACAGAAAGATTAATTGTAGGATATGATGAAAAAGACTATCCTATATACAATGACCATATTCAACGCAAAGTAGAGTCAACACGAGTAAATAAAATAGCTGATTTTCTTATAAATGATCCATTTGCGATTTTTCCAACCAATATCGTATTAGGTATACCATATCAAGCGATAGAATCTCAAACATTGCACGATGATATTGTTCGTATTTGTATAAAAAACGATGTTATAAATGAAGTAGCTCGTGCAAATAATGGTGATAAAGATGCTAATATTTATATTACCATAGTTGATGGACAACATCGAATTAGGGGTATAGAAATTGCAATCCAACGCCTAACTGACGAAATAGCTTCTTCTACAGAGGACTCTATAAGGCATAAATTAGAAAAACAACTTCAAAAAATATTAAATATGGAAGTTGCCATTTCATGTTTTATAGATAAAAGTTTGGAATATCATGCGATGATTTTTTCTACTATTAATCGAACACAGAAAAGGGTTTCTCAGGATTTGGTTTATAGCCTATTTGGACTCTCGTCTGAAGATACACCATATAAGACTGCGTTGGAAGTAACACTTGCTTTAAATGCTCATCCTAAATCCCCCTTTTATCATAGGATTAAGTTATATGGAGGCGATTATAATCGCCTTATGAGCCCGCCATTATCTCAAGCAACAATGATTAAAAGTATTGTTGCTCTTATTAGCGAATCACTCCGAGAATCGGAGAATGATAAATACAGAAAGCGCAAGGACTTAAGAAAACAGAATAAACATAAGTTTTTGCCTTTTAGACAATTCTATGCTAATAATCAAGACAGCATGATTTCTGATTGTTTGTTCTATTTTTTTAATGCAGTTAGTCATACTCTATCTCAGTATTGGGAGTATAATAGTATAGGTAAACCGCAAAACATTTTACAGTCAACAGTAGGATATGAGGCTTTATTATCTCTCCTTGTTGAAATTTTAAAACGAGAATCGCTCCAATCTTTTGACCGAAATACATTTAGTCGTTATATCGATAAACTAGTAGACATAAACTTTGGCGACACATCTATATTCCCTATGACATCAAAAGGGAAAAAGATTGCGTACCTTACAATGAGCCTTGCCGTTTTTCCCCCGTCAGAAATATTGGATAGTAGGGAAACAGAACTTTTACATGCCATGAACGATATTTAATTTAATAAATGTCTGTATGACTGAACAGGAAATACTTCAGATGCGTGACTTGGCTGAGGCTGGGAAAGTGCAATTTAAGGAGCGAGCTAATGACCGCTATGATATAGGTTGTGAGATGGTGGCGTTCAGCAATTCTCGCGGTGGAAGACTTGTTATTGGTATAAATGACAAGTCAGGGGCTGTTAATGCGTTATCTTATTTGGAGTTGCAGGAAACTACCAATTTGCTTACGAGTATTGCTTCTGAAAATGTCATTCCAAATGTGCTGATTGATGTGGAAAATGTGCCTGTAACAGGTGGCGCTGTGGTTGTTGCGACTATTCCGGAAGGTAAGAATAAACCTTACCACGACAACAAGGGTGTGATATGGGTAAAGAACGGGGCAGACAAACGCAAAGTGTTTGACAATTCTGAACTTGCCGAGATGATGAGCGAATGTGGTAATTTTGACCCTGATGAAGCTGCTGTGCAAAATGCCACGATTGATGATTTGGAGGTTGATACCATCAAATTGTATTTGATAAATCGCTTTGCGCCTGTATTTAAAGGAATTGGAATTGACGAACTGAATCTGAAAGATTATACTCTTGATCAAATGGCAGAATTTGTAATCAAGGGTACGACTATTGAAAAGCTACTAAGCAATCTTCGCTTTATCCGTCCTGACGGAAAACTGACAGTTGCCGCAATGCTTCTCTTTGGTAAATACACCCAGCGGTGGCTTCCTGTCATGACTGCAAAGTGTATCAGCTATGTAGGAAATTCTGTGGGTGGCACTCAATTCCGCGACAAGATGCACGATATGGAAATAGAGGGTAACCTACTGCATCAGTTCCGTACAATCATGAATTTCTTTACACGAAACCTTCGCAAGGTTCAGATTGAAAAAGAGTTCAATTCTCTTGGAGAATTGGAGATTCCCTACGAAAGTCTTACCGAATATGTTGTGAATGCCCTTGTGCATCGATCGCTGAACATCAAATCACCGATTCGTATTTTCATTTTTGACAACCGCGTAGAAATTCATAGCCCCGGAGCGTTGCCAAGTGGGTTAACCATAGACGATATTAAAAACGGCACATCGATGCCACGCAATATGTTCTTGTTCACAAATGCCAATTACCTGCTACCTTATACCGGAGCCGGAAGTGGTGTGCGCCGTGCGCTTGAATACGCCCCGGATGTTGTATTCTCCAATGGTGTAGAGGATAGAGAAATTACACATGCAGCCAATGAGTTTGTAATTGTCATTCCCCGAAAAAGTAACCAAGTTCAATCAGAAAGTAACTTAGTTACCAACAAAAGTAACCAAGCTATAGGCGACAACGAGCATGATAGTAACCAAGGTAACGAGATAAGGAAGCAACCCCATATAAGCTTAGTTACTCGCAAACTGACAAAAAAGGAAGAAGATATAAGGAACTTTTGTTCTGTTCCGAGAACGGCACAAGAGATTATGGATAGATTGGGCATTTCCAACCAATCTAAAAATCGTCATAAATATATTACATCATTAATTGAGATTGGGGTTCTTGAACGTACTATTCCAGATAAGCCAAGTGATCCCAATCAAAAATATCGTCGTAAAAGATGACTATACATATAAAGGGTATCAAATCGGTTTAATACCAACTTGCTACCTTTTTTTGTTATGATACTCTGATTACAGACCCAAGCCCTTGCGCTTTTTCTGTAACCATTCTATTTTCCGCCTTGACACGCATCGCAACCCAGCATATCTTTGCGC
>NZ_BEWV01000118.1 GCF_002933775.1 Prevotella sp. MGM1 | reverse complement strand
GGATAGTTCACAACCCTAACAAAAAGAGTGTAAAACTTTTACACTCTTTTTTATTATAGTGTGATTTTCCCCCAACTTTGCACCGTGAAAGCGTGCCCGCAGTGGGCGCGCTGCATCTAATTCAGGTAATTTTATTATGAATGGCTACTAAAAAAGACCGTGAGCAGCAGCGCGAACACGCCCGCCTGCTCTACATGCAGGGGGAGCCGCAGAAGTCCATTGCCGAAAAGGTCGGCGTGTCCGCACAGACTGTTACTAAATGGGTCGCAGACGGCGGCTGGGAACAGGCCCGCGCCGCCGCCAACATCACACGCCCGGAACTGGTCAACAAGATACTTAACAGCATTAACGTGCTGCTTGAGGATTTGGCCGCGGACCCCTCCCCGGAGAAAACTGCGGCGAGTGCCGACAAGCTGGTCAAGTTCGCCGCCACCGTTGAACGCCTCGACAAAAAAACATCAGTCGTTGATGTCATTGAGGTTTTTATGGCTTTCAGCAAATGGCTGCAATACCGCATGAGCTTCGACCCCAATGTTACCCCGGAACTGCTCAAAACAATAAATCATTATCACGACCTTTTCATTTCCGAAAAGCTCAAAGAAAGTTTTTAACGCATGGCTACGAAAGCGGAGATATTA
>NZ_BEWV01000117.1 GCF_002933775.1 Prevotella sp. MGM1 | reverse complement strand
GAGCATCTGCCTTACAAGCAGAGGGTCGGGGGTTCGAATCCCTCAGCGCCCACAACGTTGATCCCGCAGTCTGATTTCAGGCTGCGGGATGTTTTTATATATATGATATGTAATTTTGGCGGATAGTTTTGCTGTTAAGTCGAATTTAATGCTTAACTTTGCGGTCTGAATAGTATTTATAGCAAGTATATGGACTTAAATTTGTTGACAGCCGTATCGCCCATCGACGGGCGTTACAGAGGCAAGACGGAGCCGCTGGCGGAGTATTTTTCCGAATATGCCCTCATCCGCTACCGCGTTCGTGTGGAGATAGAATATTTCATAACCCTCTGCGAGCTTCCATTGCCACAACTGGAAGGTTTCGACCATGAGTTGTTCGGGCGTCTTCGCGATATATACCGCAATTTTACGACAACATACGCTCAACGTGTTAAAGACATAGAGAAAGTGACAAACCACGATGTGAAGGCTGTGGAATATTTCATAAAAGAGCAGCTTGACGCTATCGGCGGTTTCGATGAATACAAAGAGTTCATACACTTCGGACTCACATCACAGGATATCAACAATACAAGTGTCCCCTTGTCTGTTAAAGAGGCACTTGATGATGTGTACTGTCCCGTGATAGAGGAGCTTATCGCACAATTGCGAAGCTATGCCGAGGAGTGGAAAGACGTGTCCATGCTTGCCAAGACCCACGGTCAGCCGGCATCTCCAACACGTCTCGGCAAAGAGATTATGGTATTCGCATA
The DNA here is from genome assembly GCF_002933775.1 of Prevotella sp. MGM1. GTDB lineage: Bacteria > Bacteroidota > Bacteroidia > Bacteroidales > Bacteroidaceae > Prevotella. The sequence continues at coordinate 8,882 of NZ_BEWV01000117.1, read as the reverse complement.
CCGTCTCGAAGAGCAGCTTGGACAGCTGAAAGCGGTGCCCGTAACGGCCAAGTTCGGCGGGGCAACGGGCAACTACAATGCCCACCGTGTGGCATATCCGCAGTATGACTGGCGCGCGTTCGGCAATGATTTTGTCAGCGGCAAGCTCGGCCTTGTGCGCGAGCAGTATACCACCCAGATAAGCAATTATGACTATATGGGCGCGCTGTTCGATGCAATGCGTCGTATAAATACAATTATAATAGACCTCGACCGGGATATATGGATGTATATCTCAATGGAGTATTTCAAGCAGAAGATAAAGGCGGGAGAGGTTGGTTCGAGCGCCATGCCCCACAAGGTAAACCCGATAGATTTCGAGAATAGCGAGGGCAATCTCGGCATGGCGAACGCCATTCTGCAATTCTTGGCGCAGAAGTTGCCTGTGAGCCGTCTGCAACGCGACCTGACGGACTCTACCGTACTGCGTAATGTAGGTGTGCCGATGGGGCATGGACTGATAGCGATGCAAAGTACCCTGAAAGGGCTTCGCAAGCTTATTCTCAACGAAGAGAAAATCAGCGCAGACCTTGACGACACGTGGGCTGTGGTGGCTGAGGCCATACAGACTGTGTTGCGCCGTGAGGCTTATCCGAACCCCTATGAGGCGCTGAAAGCGCTTACCCGCACGAATGAGAAGATGACAGAAGAGACAATACACCGATTTATTCAGGAACTGAACGTGAGCGAGAGCGTGAAAGCCGAGTTGATGGCCATCACCCCGCATACATACACAGGAATATAAACAGCAAATAATCAACCCGGGTCGTGAGACCCTATATTTAACAATCAAGTAAACAATGGAATTAGAAAACGAAAAGAGACAAGAGGAAATGTCCGCAGAGCAGAAAGCCGGCGGCCGTGAGGGTTACCGTTCATCAGAGTCTTCGGACGGTTATCAGAATTATCGAAGTGCAGGACGCTCGCCGCGTCCCCGCATCAATCAGTCGCGTCCTTACAACCAAGACAGGCGCGGCGGCTATTCAAGGTATAACAACAGCGACAACGATGAAGGCGGTTTCCGGCCCGAAGGATTCGGAGCGGGGCTGCAAAGTACGCAGCAGCGCCCTTATCGTCCGCGTTACAATAATAATGACGGCGAATACCGTCAGCCCCGTAACAACTACGGTGGCAGTCGTGGCGGCTACAATCAGGAACGCCCCTCGTATCGTCCACGTTTCAATAATGGCGGCGACGGTGAGCAGGGCGGCTATCAGCCCCGTAACAACTACGGTGGCAACCATGTCGGCTACAATCAGGAACGTCCCTCGTATCGTCCACGTTTCAATAATGGCGGCGACGGTGAACAGGGCGGCTATCAGCCCCGTAGCAACTACGGTGGCAATCGTGGCGGCTATAATCAGGAACGTCCCTCGTATCGCCCCCGCTTCAACAATGGCGGTGATGGCGAGCATGGCGGTTTCCAGCCCCGTGGAGGATATAACAACCGAGGAGGTTATGGGCAGCAGCGTGGCGGCTATCGTCAGCGCACTGCCGACTACGACCCGCATGCAAAGTACAGCATGAAGAAGCGTATCGAGTATAGGGAGGAACACTATGATCCAAACGAGCCGATACGTCTCAACAAATATCTTGCCAATGCAGGAGTGTGCAGCCGTAGAGAGGCCGATGAGTTCATACAGGCCGGTGTGGTGAAGGTAAACGGAGAGGTGGTGACCGAGTTGGGCACCAAGGTTATGCGTACTGATAGTGTCATGTTTCATGAGCAGCCGGTGTCGTTGGAGAAGAAAGTTTATGTGCTTCTCAACAAGCCCAAAGATCACGTGACCACAAGCGATGACCCGCAGCAGCGCAAGACGGTGATGGATCTTGTGAAAGACGCATGTACGGAACGTATTTATCCTGTGGGACGCCTGGACCGCAACACCACCGGTGTGCTGTTGCTCACAAACGACGGCGATCTGGCCAGCAAACTCACACATCCCAAGTTCTTGAAGAAGAAAGTATATCACGTATATCTCGACAAGAACGTCACTGCCCATGACTTGCAGCAGATACGCGACGGTATCACTCTTGAAGACGGTGATATAAAGGCTGATGCGGTGGAATATGCCGATCCGGTGGACAAGAAACAAGTGGGAATAGAAATACACAGCGGCAAGAACCGTATCGTGCGCCGTATCTTCGAACATCTCGGTTATAAGGTGACGAAGCTCGACCGGGTGTTATTTGCTGGACTGACAAAGAAGAATCTGCGCCGAGGCGACTGGCGATACCTTACCGAAGAGGAGGTAAACCGCCTGCGCATGGGTGCTTACGAATAAACGTAAAAGACAAGGAATTATGGAAAGGACAAAAGTTGTTGACGTATTGAGGCTCACCGACTTCGGTGCCACCGTCAATGTGAAAGGTTGGGTGCGTACCCATCGCAGCAGCAAAGCGGTGGACTTCATCGCCCTCAACGACGGCTCGACGATAAAGAACGTGCAGGTGGTGGTAGACCCCGCCAAGTTTGATGAGGAGACCTTGAAACAGATAACTACCGGCTCGTGCATCAGTGCGACAGGTACGCTGGTGGAGAGCATGGGTGCAGGACAGACTGTAGAGATACAGTGCGCCGAGATTGAAGTATACGGACTTTGCGGAAGCGACTATCCGATGCAGAAGAAAGGACAGAGTTTCGAATACATGCGGCAGCACGCCCACATGCGTTTGCGTACCAATACGTTCGGCGCCGTGATGAGAATACGTCACAATATGGCCATTGCCATACATAAGTATTTCCACGATCACGGTTTCTTCTACTTCCATACACCGCTCATCACTGCCAGCGACTGCGAGGGAGCGGGGCAGATGTTTCAGGTGACGACGAAAAACCTGTATGACCTTAAAAAGGATGAAGAGGGAAAGATAACGTATGATGATGACTTCTTCGGCAAGCAGGCGTCACTGACGGTCAGCGGACAGCTCGAAGGTGAGCTTGGCGCAACTGCGCTCGGAGCAATCTATACTTTCGGCCCGACGTTCCGTGCGGAGAACAGTAACACGCCGCGTCACCTTGCTGAGTTCTGGATGATTGAACCCGAAGTTGCCTTCATAGATCTCAAAGATTTGATGGACCTTGAAGAAGATTTTATCAAATACTGTGTGCAATGGGCGTTGGACAACTGTGCCGACGATCTTGACTTCCTGAACAAGATGGTGGACAAGACGCTGATAGAGCGTTTGAAATCAGTCGTTTCAGGCTCGTTTGAGCGACTGCCGTATACCGAGGGTATCAGGATACTTGAAGAAGCGGTGGCAAATGGACGCAAGTTCGAATTCCCGGTAAGCTGGGGTATGGACTTGGCGAGTGAGCATGAGCGTTATCTTGTAGAGGAGTATTTCAAGAAACCGGTAATCATGACCGACTATCCGAAGGAGATAAAGGCGTTCTATATGAAGATAAACGAAGACGGGCGCACCGTTCAAGGCACCGATGTGCTTTTCCCGCAGATTGGCGAGATAATAGGCGGCAGCGTGCGTGAGGAGAACTATGACAAGCTGATCGGCGAGATAGAAGAGCGCAATATTCCGATGAAGGATATGTGGTGGTATCTTGATACACGTAAGTATGGAACATGCCCGCACGGCGGTTTCGGTCTCGGTTTCGAGCGTCTGATACTCTTCGTCACCGGAATGCAGAACATACGCGATGTCATCCCGTTCCCGAGAACACCGAAGACAGCAGAGTTCTAACCACCAATGTCAAAGAGGAGATTAGGGATAATAGTATAAAAGGTTAATCTTATAAAATCAAGCGGCGCGAGAACGAAAGTCCTCGCGCCGCTTGATTTGTGTTATGATGCCGTACGTGGTATCACACCAATGTGATCCCGTTTTCATCGATGCTTATCAGTCTTTTGCGGTACAGGTCGCCGATAGCTTTTTTATATGCTTTCTTACTCACTTTAAAGCGGTCGGCAATCAGTTCTGCAGGGCTTTTGTCTCCCAGTTCGCAGTGTCCGTTGTTCTCTTGTAGATACCGTAGCAGCGTCTCGGCAAACTCTTCTGTGTGCCGGTGCCCGGTAGGCTGTAGCACAATATCTATTTTCCCGTCCTGACGAACGTGGTCGATATAGCCTTTCAGCCGGTCGCCTGTGGTCAGCGGTCGGAAGATGCGGTCATCATATACCAGTCCCGAAAACTTATTGTCCACTATAACCTTAAATCCGAGTTCTGTTTTCTGCCACACGAGTAAATCGACCTCGTCATTATGTCGATACAACGGGCGTTCATTATCCAGATACCGGTCAACCTTTGCGGTCGCCATCAGTCTGTAACTGTCCTCGTCTACCGTCACATATACTATATACGACGAGCCTGTAACCATGCGCTTTTTCTGCTCGCGGAACGGGCAGAAAAGGTCTTTCATCAATCCCCAGTTGAGAAACGCACCGTATTCGTTTACCCAGGCCACTTCGAGATGCGCAAATTCTCCCACCTTGGCCAATGGCTGCTGGGTGGTTGCTATGAGGCGCTCGTCTTGGTCGAGATAGATGAATACGTCTATTTCGTCGCCTGTTTTGGCGCCTTTCGGTACATAACGTGTCGGCAATAGTATCTCTCCTTCGTCTCCACCGTCGAGATAGAGTCCGAAATCCACCGATTTTACGATGGTCAGTTTGTTGTAGTCGCCTAATTTTATTCTGTTCATTTGTCGTCTTCTTTTATTTGGTTTATTATGGTGGCTGATGCCGTCGGGGCAGTGGAAGTGATGTCCTCTGTGGAATATGCCGGGCTTTCCGATCCGGCGTTGGTAGATGTTTCCTCTGCCGTGCCCGTGTCGGCGTCAGTGTCAAGCAGTCCGTCGCGCATTTTTATTGTTCGGTCAGTGGTCGCCGCGAGTTGTTCATCGTGTGTCACTATGACGAAAGTCTGCCCGAACTTGTCGCGCAGTTCGAAGAAAAGCCTGTGCAGCTCGGTTTTGTTTTGAGAGTCGAGACTGCCCGAAGGCTCGTCTGCCAATATCACGGCCGGGTTGTTGACAAGAGCCCGTGCCACCGCCACCCGCTGCTTTTCTCCGCCCGACAGCTGTCCAGGCTTGTGGTCGGCACGGTCTGCCAGCCCCATGAATTCCAGCAGTTCCTTTGCTCTTTGTCTGGCCTCTTTGGTCGGTTTACCTGCTATATATGCGGGAATCATTATGTTTTCGAGTGCCGTAAACTCGGGCAGCAGCTGATGAAACTGGAATACGAAGCCGATGTTGAGGTTTCTGAACTCAGCCATTTTGTTTGCGTTGAGGCTGCCTATGTCCACACCGTCGATTATCACCGAGCCGCTGTCGGCTTTGTCGAGTGTGCCCATTATCTGCAAAAGTGTGGTCTTTCCGGCTCCGCTCGGTCCGACGATGCTCACCACTTCGCCTTTGTTTATTTCAAGGTCTATTCCTTTCAATACTTCGAGCGTGCCGAAACTCTTTTTTATTCCTTTTATCGTTATCATAATATTTTATGCGCTTCGTTGATTTGTAAATGATGTTTTTTTTATTGAAAACTATTGTTGTGGCATGCGGGGATATGTGCGGACGGGAATTTCTTTTATGGAAATGTTTTCTTAATGATAGGGTGGCAGAGGATGTTAATATCGTAGAAGGGATTTTCTTATGGCGGGTATGTGGAGCAGTTGTCGGGTAGGTGTTATTGGGTTGGTAGGTTATAGTGACATTACAACAGCATGTGTTTTTTTCTCATCTCCTTCTTCCTTACTTCCTATCTCCTTACTTTACTACTTCTTCTGAAACAGTTTCATGATAGTGGAGTATGCGCTTTCCTGTTCCTGGCGTTGCGGAGCGGTGAATGTCATTGCATCCTGCGGCTGTCCGTTTTGGTCGGGATATACAATCATCAGACTGCAACCGGAAAAGTTGTCGGTCAGTTCTTCAGGCAAATGCTCGAATGCCGGTTTATAAGACACCGTGCCGGGGCGTGCCGTTATCACTACAAGCAGGTGATCGTCGGCCACTGTTCTCGACAGTCCGGTAAACTCTTTCCAGTGCTGCATAAGCATGTATTCAGCCCTTACCTCGGGATACCTGTTGCGTAAATATTCAGCTATGAGCGTTGTGGTGTTCTCCCTGCCGTGGAAGATGATGCGGCAACCGAGGGCGTCTGTAAGTCTGGCGAGCCGCTCTGTCCACCGGTAGAAGCCCGGTTCAAACTCCACTCTCGACGGCACGGCCACGTGTATGCGCCGCAAGGTGCTTATAGGGGCTGTCAGCCGGCAAATCATTATCTGGTTGTTTATCTCGCTGATGAGTCCTTGTGTATACGCTCCCCAGAAAGTGTCTCCCGGACTTGTCAGCCTGTGCAGTCCCATTATTATTTCAGATGCGTCGTTTTCCTTGAACGCGTGCTTTATCCCGTTGGCGATGTTGATGGCAAGCCTGCTCTGTGTCTGCATCCTCACGTCGGCGGCTATGGCCGTGGCTTCCGCCATTTCGAGAATTTTTCGTCCGGCGTTGCGGTTGCGGCTGCTGTATATGTCATCGTATACCACGTTCAGGCCCACCAGGCCGCGGTTCAGCTTCTTGTTGCGCATTATGATGGCCATGCTCACCAGTCCCTGCGCGTCTTCCTCGTGTTGCAGCGGCAGCAGTATTTTCTCGTCGTCTCCCTGCTCCTTGTTGCCGTCAGGCTGCATTTTCTCTTTCAGCAGTATGCTCCGTGCCGAGCCTTCCACCATAACCGAACTTATGATGCACGTGAAGAGAATCATCATCACCACGCCGTTCAGCATTCCCGAGTCCACGAGATATGTACCGTCCGGCATTTTCAGGTTCATTCCCACCATCGTCATGGCTATACTGCCGGCGGCGTGCGCTTCGGTGAGTCCGAACATCATGTGTCCCGACAGCAGCGGCAACTTGAAGCCGAGGCACGACACGTATGCGGCGGCGGCCTTGCCCAGCGTGCCCACTGCCACTATGCAGAACACCACCCACAGCGTGCCTAAACTGTGAAAGAGCACCCCTATGTCGATCAGCATTCCCACACCGATGAGGAAATATGGTATGAACAGGGCATTGCCGATAAACTCGATCCTGTTCATCAGCGGTGATACGCCGGGTATGAACCTGTTGAGCGTCAGTCCGGCAAGGAAAGCTCCGAAGATGCCTTCCAGACCACAGAACTCAGACATCGCGGCACTGAAAAACAACACCAGCAGCACGTATATATACAGCATTACCGAGTCGGCGCAGCGGCGGAAAAACCACCGTGTTATTCTCGGGATTATGAAAGTCAGTCCGATGCAGAATACCGCCACCTTGGCTGCGAACGCTATCCAGAATGTGATGCCCGCCTCACCTTCGTTCACTCCCACTATGGCGGCAAGCAGCAGCAGTGACAGCGACAGGGCTATCATCGACGAGCCTACGCTGAGCGCCACGGCGGGATGTTTTTGAAGACCGTATTTCAGCACTATCGGATAGGCTATCAGCGTGTTGGATGCCAGTATGCACGAGAGCAGCAGCGATGCCATCGGCGAGTAGCCCAGCAGCGAGATGCCCGTGAAATAGCCGAGAACGAAAGGCAATATAAACGTCAGCAATCCGAAAACCACAAAGCGCGTCTTCTTCTGCATGATGTCTTTGAGGTTCATTTCGAGACCGGCCAGAAACATGATGTACAGCAATCCCACCTTGCCGAACAGCTCGAACGACGAGTCCCGTTCAAGAATGTTCAGCCCATACTGCCCCACGAGCGTGCCGGCGAGTACCATCCCGATGATGTGCGGGATGCGGAAACGTGACATGATGAATGGTGCGAAGAGTATGATAGACAGCACGACAAGAAATATCAGCGTCGGGTCTGTTATCGGGAAATAACTGGATATATCTGGCATGGTTATTCATTGGTTTACAATTCGGGTGCAAAGTTGCAAAAAAAATATCATATATAGGCTCGATTTACCTCAAAAGTTGTAATTTTGCACTGTCATTGAGAGATAAATTTTACATATTAATATAAAAATACCAATGAGAGTAGCAATAGTTGGAGCGAGCGGAGCGGTAGGACAGGAGTTCCTGCGTGTGCTCGCAGAGAGAGATTTCCCTATGGACGACCTCGTCTTGTTCGGATCCGGGCGCAGCGCCGGTACCAGATACACGTTCCGCGGCAAGGAGTATGAAGTGAAGCTTTTGAAGCACGGCGATGATTTCAAGGATATTGACATAGCCTTTACTTCTGCCGGAGCAGGCACGTCGAAAGAGTTTGCCGACGACATAACCAGATACGGTGCGGTGATGATCGACAATTCGAGTGCGTTCCGTATGGACGATGATGTGCCTCTCGTTGTGCCCGAGTGCAATGCCGCCGACGCCCTCAACCGTCCCCGTGGCATTATCGCCAACCCCAACTGCACCACAATCATGATGGTGGTAGTACTGCAGCCGATAGAGCGGCTCAGCCATATCCGTCGCATACACGTGGCAAGCTACCAGAGTGCCAGCGGTGCCGGAGCGGCTGCCATGGCCGAGTTGCAGCGGCAGTATGGCGAGATTATCGCCGGCCGGCCGGTGACAGTCAGCAAGTTCCCGCATCAGCTGGCGTATAACGTGATACCCCAGATAGACGTGTTCCAGCCCAACGGATACACGAAAGAGGAGATGAAGATGTTTAACGAGACCCGCAAGATAATGCACAGCGACGTGAAGTGCTCGGCGATGTGCGTGCGAGTGTCGTCGCTCCGTGCCCATTCGGAGTCGGTATGGATAGAGACCGAAAGTCCCGTGACGGTGGAGCAGGCCCGTGAGGCTCTTGCCGCCGCCCCCGGTGTGACGCTTCAGGACGACCCCGACAACCTCGTATACCCGATGCCGCTCGACACTGCCGGCAAGGACG
>NZ_BEWV01000116.1 GCF_002933775.1 Prevotella sp. MGM1 | reverse complement strand
TAGTTGAGGTTCATTCCGTCAGCCACTCGTTCCCGATGCACGGATGCAAAGGTAGCGTATGGCTTGATGGTAGTGGCAAGGTCGGGCGGCAGAGCCGTTTCGGGCGGAATCTTCCTCCTGCGGAGCGTATTCAACCCGAAAACCTTGCCATTGCCTGCCATACGCTTGAAGAGCATCCGGCAACGGAAACAAGCGACTGACGGGAAATCAGAAGAAAGAAGAGAGGAACGGCTTACAGACGAAGCGGGATTTTGATGCTCCGTCCGTAAGCCGTTCCTTTCTCTTTTTGCCGAAAGTCCATTGCTGACGCAATCATAAGGCAGACGGCAAACTGCGCTCCTTCAAGAAAATCGGGTTGCCGTCAATCGGTAAGCGGAGCGGTAGCTGTCAGCCAGCATCCTTTCGATGTCGGATTCACGGTAGAGGATTTTACCGCCTAATTGGATATAGGCTATGCGCCCTTCGTTTCGATAGTCCTGAAGTGTCCGGCGGCTCACTTTCAGCCGTGCCGACA
>NZ_BEWV01000115.1 GCF_002933775.1 Prevotella sp. MGM1 | reverse complement strand
GTAAGATGGGAAGCTTCTTCCTCGACCTGCTCAGTTTCGACCACGAGACGGCCGTGTACGACAAAGATCCTAAACGGATGCGGTTCACCTACAACTGCCGGCGAATGACATCGCTCGGCGAGGTGGGCGATTTCCGCCCCGAGCTTGTCATCAACGCCGTGACATTGAAATACACCATAACGGCGTTTGAAGAGGTCATGCCCTACCTGCCGCCCGAGTGCATCGTCAGCGACATATCGTCCGTAAAAACAGGACTGCACGAGTACTATAAGCAGTGCGGCCATCCTTTCGTGTCGACACACCCTATGTTTGGCCCTACATTCGCCAACCTGCAACAGTTGAGCGAGGAGAACGCGATAATCATAAGTCAGGGAGACTACATGGGGCGCATCTTCTTCAAAGACCTGTACAGCCGGCTCGACCTGAACATTTACGAGTACACCTTCGATGAGCACGACCGCACCGTGGCCTACTCGCTGAGCATCCCGTTCGTGAGCACATTCGTGTTCGCCGCCGTGATGAAGCATCAGGATGCGCCCGGCACCACGTTCAAGCGGCACATGAAGATAGCCAAAGGGGTGCTCAACGAAGACGACTATCTGCTGCAAGAAATCCTCTTCAACCCCTATACCGGCGAACAGGTGGCACAGATACGCAACGAACTTAAAGAGTTGCTTGGCATCATCGACCGGAAAGACGCTGCCGGCATCAAAGCCTATCTCACGAAAATAAGAAGCAACGTGAGGCGGGACATAGACAGCATAAAATAGAATGCCTGTAATAATAAAGTCACAAAAAAAACGCCTCTCGTTTTTCATGAAATAGAGAAACGAAATATATATACAAGGCGATACAACAACGGTTGCTTTACGAGAATAAGAGTTCGTAAAGCGGCCGTTTTTGCATTAGGCATCCCGTTGCGCCGCATTTAGCACGCCGTTGTAGTGCGTTTAGCGTCCCGTTACAAGACAACGGGTAGCCCAATGCAGAGCAACGGGACGCTAAACGCACTACAACGGGGTATCAATCGGCAAAGGACAAAAAGCCGCACAAAGTGCATTTAGCCTATATCGTTGATTATCAATAAATTACTTAAAGCCACAAAATACTCGAAAATTTCGAGATACAGGATTGATTTTTCAAAATTTTCGAGTATTCTGAGGTGTTTTGTAAATATTGTTCACAATGACATATCTATTTTTTCGTGGATATGTGTATAGTCTTGGTGACCGACGGTATCTGCCTGTCAGTCGTCGTACCGCAACCCTTATAGTAGTTCATCGCCTCAGGCATCCACTCCTGTATGCTTGCCACACGCTTCGAATCGCTCGGGTGATCGCTGAAAAGCGATGACGAACCTCCGCCGGAAACCGAAGACATGCGCTGCCAGAAAGATACAGCCACACGAGGATCATAACCGGCCATGGCGGCGAAAATGATACCGAGACGGTCGGCCTCACTCTCCTGCTTACGCGAATAGGCGGCCGAACCTAGAGTGGCACCGAGACCGAAAGCCGTAGCGCCGAGTTGTTGAAGTCCGTCGCTCGCACCCGAACCGGAAAGCACCGATCCGAGAATCTGACCGCCATATTGCTGACGCACCTGATTGCTGAGACGCTCGGCCGAATGCTTTGCCACGGCGTGCGCTATCTCATGACCGAGCACAATGGCAAGCGAAGCCTCATCGCCCGTGACGGGCAGCAATCCCTCGTAGACCACTATTTTGCCTCCGGGCATACAAAAAGCGTTCACGTTCTTGTCTTGCACAAGATTGAACTCCCACTTATACTGAGATACCTCGCTACCAAGCCCATTGGCATTGAGGTAAGCCACCACGGCGGAAGCAAGGCGCTGCCCCACCCGCTTCACCATAGCCGTATTTGCGGCGTTGACCGACGGACGGGCTGTCTTCATGTACTCCTGATACTGCTGGTTGCTCAGACTGAGCACCTGCTCGTCGTTCACGAGCAGATGTTGCTTGCGGCCGGTAATGGGCACCGTACTCGTGGTACCGCAGCTTGCCAGAACGGCGGCAAAGACGACCGTCAGAATAAATCTTGTTTTTCTCATTTTCCGTTATGATTTAATACTAATTTGATTATATCCGCCATATTACCAACATTCATCACACCCTTATAAGAACCGACCCGCCGCCACTACAATCTATCTGCACGGCATATACTCCTGGCGAAAGAGGAGGCAACGCAATGTCGGTGGCAGCCCCCTCAACTGTTGTTACCACACTGCCGAAAACCTGCCGTCCCGAAAGGGCATACACCCGGACTGACACCTCGGCTGGTCGCAGACCGCTGAAATCAAGCCTGAGCCTACCGGCGGAATACTCCACAGAGACGCGGCTCGGACTGTCAGTGCCAAGACCGTCTACAGAAGTGAGCCCGAGCAGATGCAACAGACCGGCATGCACGTCTATCTCGCCATAGCCGTACTCATTGTCCGGATAGTGAGCCGAGGCGTAACGCCGACGGCTCGTGCTCCTGATAACGTCCATCACATCGGCGGGCGTGAGCGTGGGAACGGCTTGAAGCCACAAAGCCACCGCACCGGCCACAACGGGTGCGGCCATTGACGTGCCGGTATCTGCCGCCCAAGCGTAGCGGCGACCGCCGAAATCAAAAAATTCCACGCATGAGTTTATATCGCTCGCATCAGGATTTTTCTCTATATAAAAACTGCTGTAAGACGATATCACATTGTTGCCGGGAGCCACCACATCGGGTTTCACCGCACCGTCGGCCACCGGTCCCATCGACGAGTAGGCCGCACGCTCACCCGGGGCAAGTCCTGCATCGTTGGTGTATATCCACTCTCCGCGACTGTTCCTGAAACCGGGACGGTGCATGGTGGCTCCCACCGTTATCAGGCCAGGGTAGCACCCGGGAGCGAGAATGTTGTGCCCCGGCTCGGCATCGGAAAGCGAAGGGTCGGCCTGCCCGTTGATGAAAACGGCATTTGATACGGCCCGCAAGGATGCCTCGGCCTGACAGCCGCCGATGATTAAGGCCATGGGTACATCAGAACCGATGGGAACGGCCGAGCGAACGGTTATCGAATATACGGTATCTCCGGCATATACAGCCGAATGATAGCGTTGCACATCAATGTCTACAGACTGTCCCGATGACGGAAAATCACCATGGAACGACACTACCGAGTCTTCGATGCAGTCGGCGGAACTTATCGTCACGGTATCCCTCGACACCCCATAGCCCACAAGACTGATTGTGAACGGAGAGTCGGACAAAGCACGGAACGAGGCCATGCGGTCGCCGCAGACCACAAACGAGCCGGCCGACTGTTTTCCGGCTGGCTTTGGCAAGTGCCTGATATATAAGGACTCGTTGCCGGCGGAAGTCACAATGATATGTCCCTGACCGCAAATACGGTTGAGATACTCACAGAAAAGACTGTCTTCCGAGTCGAAACCGGGACTATATCCTTCGCTGAACGAGATCACGCATGGCATATCCATACTGTCGGCATAGTCGAAAATATACTTGAAACCAAGTGCGTCCGTAGCCGTGGTATACTTGTATATGTCAGCGGAGTCTATCAGTTCGATATCCTTGGTGACGGCATTGCTCACGGCACAGATATCGCTTTCAAACGCGATACCGCGGTAACGGCCGCCCGCTCCCGAGCCTGCGGCAATGCCGAGAGTATGGGTTCCGTGGGAAAGCAACGCAGCATCGGTAGAACACTGTTTGCCCAAAATCTCGTCCTTGCCACGATAATCACGCCCCACGGGAAACACGCTGCCGACAGTATCACGGTCTATCTGGTCCCAAAATGCCCCTATGCGATAATCAGTAAAGTCGGAATTATAGAATGTAGGATGGGTAAGGTCAAAACCAACATCCATTATTCCCATGACAACGCCTCTGCCGGTGAAAGCCTGTGGAAGGGAAACACCGGAATGGGAAATGTCGGCCGAAGTGATTGCGGCAGTTGTATCTGTGGTAATCCATGCTGACGATGAGGCCTCGATACGGCTCACAGACTTGGCACCAGCCACAGAGTCGAGGTTTGAAAGCGGTATTCCGACTATGAAAATATCTTCCCGGCGGTCGTAAACGGTACATCCGTTAGCGCAGAAAACACTGTCGGCTGCTGCGGGATCTACCCTCACGAAAACACATATAAGCCCCGGCCTGTTATCTATAAGACCATGACGGATATGCGGAACCGCACGTGAGGCGGCAAGACGCACAAGGCATGACATCTTTTGCCGGTCTCCGGCATACACGGAAGACAGGCATGCCATAAAGGCTATGGCAGGAAACATCGCTTTCGCACAAAACATTTTTAATGTCATAGAAACATACATACATTAATATAATGTGCAAAAGAAAGAAAAAAAAGCGAGAAAAACAAAAAATAAAGCCGCGAATGCCGCCGATGTCCACGAAGGAAATGACTGCTTCGTGATTATCGGCCGCATTCGCGGTACTTGTATATGCTGTCAAGAGAGCATGTCTCTTGAATATTGATATCAGTCTTTCAAGCCTCTGTTTTCAAGCGTAGTATTGAGCAGAAGCTCGTAAGTGTGCATCTGTGCGGGTGTAAGCACATAAGCCATATACTTCAAATCCTTAGCGACAGCCTCCTTGACAAGAGTCTTACGGTCATCATTGTGAGCCTGAGAAGCTATCATCATCTCACCGCAAAACGTGCGGTGAATATTACTTACTGTTTCCATCTGGTCGGTAGTAAGACCGAGCACGCCTCCGAGTTTACGCATGTTCACACTCATATCATAGGTATTGACAACCGCAACATTCTCTGTGTTCTCATTCTCGGCAAATACTGTTGTCATACTCAATACAGCCACTACCATTAAAAAAAATCTTTTCATCTTTGTTACCCTTTCTTTTCTTTACGTTAAACAATCTTTTTACCTTAAAAGTCACTTTGAGAATAATTCTCTTTAACCTAAATCCAATAATTCAAATGTGTTATCCTTTTGTCTTTTTGACAGTGCAAAGTTACGACGGTTTAATATACCTGCAATACTTTTTTGCCACTGTTTGCGCACACAGTAGGCTTTTGTTGACGTAAATCAAAGAAACAATCATTTTAAAAATGATTATCTGTCTTTAGCCGTTAAACCAGTTACCACTATCGGCCTTATGCTAAAAATCACTGTGTTTCAGCCTTAAATACAGTTTTATATGCCGCTGCAAGCATAAAAAGTATTATCTTTGCAGGAAGAAAAGAAATACAAAAAGAATTATGGAAAAACAGATAAATAAGTACATTGCCGTGGATTATAAATTGTACACGGCAGAAAACGGAGAGAGCGAACTGGTGGAAGAGACAACAAAGGAACGTCCGTTCCAGTTTATCAGCGGCTTCGGCATCACGCTTGAAGCATTCGAGAAAAACATCTCAGAACTGGCAAAGGGCGATACCTTCGACTTCACACTGACAAAAGAAGAGGCTTACGGCGACTTCGAACAGGAACGTGTTCTCGACCTCGAACGCGAAATGTTCTGCATCAACGGGCATTTCGACCATGAACACATATTCAAAGACGCCATAGTTCCCCTGCAAAACGAAGACGGCAACAGATTCTACGGTCGTGTGATGAGTGTGGACGAGAATATGGTGAAAATGGATTTGAACCACCCTCTTGCAGGAAAATCGCTCAACTTCAAAGGCACCATACTTGAGAACCGGGAAGCAACGAACAGCGAGATACAAGGTATGATAAACCGACTGAGCGGAGAAGGATGCGGTTGCGGATGCGGAGACTGTGAAGGCGGATGCGGCGGTGAATGCGGGGAACATCACGACCATGATTGCGGATGCGGCCACTGCCATTAACCAAACATAATGAACGACATGAACACATTCGGTAAGATATTCATGCTGACCACATTCGGCGAAAGCCACGGTGAGGCGATCGGAGGGGTGATAGACGGTATGCCGGCAGGAATAGAGGTCGACACGGACTTCATCCAACATGAACTCAACCGCAGACGCCCGGGGCAGAGCGACATTACAACAGGACGAAAGGAAGAGGACAAAGTGGAAATTCTCAGCGGTGTGTTCGAAGGAAAGACGACCGGTTGCCCCATAGGCTTTATCGTTCGCAACACCAATCAGCACTCGCACGACTACGACAACATGCGTGACGTGTTCAGGCCGTCACACGCCGACTATACATATCATAATAAATACGGGATACGTGATCACCGCGGCGGCGGACGCTCATCGGCACGAGTAACAATAAGTCGCTGCGTGGCTGGAGCGTTCGCAAAGCTCGCTTTGACGCAGATTGGCATCAGCATTCAGGCTTATACCTCGCAGGTAGGCGACATATCCATCGACAAGGACTATCGGAAACACGACCTGTCGAAGACCGAGACAAATGCGGTGCGTTGTCCCGATAAAGACGCCGCCGCACGAATGGAACGATTGATAAAGGACGTTAAGGCGGACGGAGACACCATTGGAGGAATCATCACATGCGTGATTAAAGGTTGCCCGTCCGGACTCGGAGAGCCGGAAGCCGGAAAGCTTCACGCAGCTCTCGGTGCGGCAATGCTCGGAATAAATGCCGTCAAGGGATTCGAATATGGCGAAGGGTTCGACTGCGTGGCATCGCGCGGCTCGCAACAGAACGACATATTCACAACCGAAGACGGCCAAATAAAGACCGGTACCAACCGAAGCGGAGGAATACAGGGCGGCATAAGCAACGGGGCAGACATTTATTTCAGAGTGGCTTTCAAACCCGTCGCCACACTGTTGATGAAACAAGATACTGTAAGCATCGGCGGAGAAAGCACTACATTGACTGCCTGCGGCAGACATGACCCATGTGTTCTTCCGAGAGCGGTACCGATAGTGGAAGCCATGGCAGCAATTACTATTTTAGATTACTATTTGCTTCATAAAGCGGTAAAAACATCATAAAAAAGCGTTTAAACATAAAAAAGCAGCAAAAATCTTTGCTGCTTTTATTTTAAAAGCGTATCTTTGTATCGCTATTGAGGGTTTGTGAAAATCGTTAATAGTTTTAGTTAAGTCTAGTTTAGTTTTTGTGTTGGTTGGAGGCAGTCGGTTGACTGCCTCCATTTTTATACCATCGATTTTCAACTCACTTAAGTCATGAAGCGGATGTGACCACTCGATAAATATAGGGAGCTTACGCATATAGTTTGGCTCACCGGATTGGGTCCACCCGATAAATGTAGCGTGGACAGTCAGCCATTGGCAAGAACACATAATTTCAACAATAACCATAATCAAAAAAATGGTATTGTCATTATCGTATAAGCAGTGACGGGGACACAGGATACAAAATAAAAAGCGGAGATACAAGTGCCAGTGATTAGATTGTCATCACCATGCGTCTTGTATCTCCGCTTTTTATTGTAATTCTACCGATTGCGACCGCTCAGACCATTATCTGTCATTTACAGCCTTTATTTACCGGCATTTCAAAATGCTCATACAATTTATTTATTCACGTACTTCTTTCCGTTTTGTATATATAATCCTTTGGATACATCGCCTGTGCGACGGCCGCTAAGATCATATTTGGGTGCGTTTTTGTCGCTGTCAGCCTTCACTCCATCAACTGATGATGTCTTGTTATTGCGGACATAAATCTTTCCTGTCACGAGAAGTTCATGAGTGTCCCAATGCTGAGTTCCGGAAGGAGTCTCAGGCTGGATGGTCTTAAATCCGGTACCGCTTACGGTCGTTCCTGTAAGGTCGAAGATTGTGAACACCTGGTCATCGGCTATATCCTCTGCCTCATTCAGATTGAGATTAAGCACGGCATCGTTGACCTCGAATTGCTTGCCGACCTTAATCTTGTTAGCCCTTGCCGTCTCACCGTCCGAATACAACGGTATCTCAACTATACCGCCGGCATTTACCGTGCATCCGCCCGTGAGCTTCAATGTCTCGTTATTTATCAGGGTATCACCGGCATATACAGTCGCACCCTCGGCAACAGTAACTTTTCCGGCAAGAGTTCCCTTACCTTTCAATACCGCCTCAGCCGCAACAGACACAGCACCTGTACCAGAGTTGTTGCCATTGACAATAAGCGCCCCTCCGTTTACTTTCGTGGTTCCCTTGTAGTCGTTAGCTCCGGTAAGGCGCCAGTCGCCTGTTCCTACCTTTACTATATTCACTGTACCTGAATATGCGGATCCGCCTGGAGACCAGTTGTTTATCTTTCCGGCAAAAGTCTCGTGCGTATTAGCGCTTCCTATTGTCCAGGTGGTCTTTACATTCCTCGTATTCTTTCCACCTGCACCGCCAAGATATGTTCCGCTCGTACCGGACAGACCGCCGAGTGACATGTTTGTCTCCGTTGTATTCCAACTTCCTATACGTGCATTACCAGTCAATGTGACTACATAAGAGAAATTAGCTACACCCTTATTGTAAAGCAACAGGGAGCCTTCTTTCTCCGATGACACACCGTTCGCAATCAGGCGACCGGTAAAGTCTTTCCATTCCGAACTTATATATTCGCGAAGATACGGTATATTAAGCTGTAATTCGCCGCTACCGGTCACATTGCTCTTGATATAACAATTGCGGTTGGGGCTGAACTGAGACTTCGTTCCCTCTTTCACTTCAATGGGGAATGAGTATGTCTCATCTCCTTTCGACTCTCCTTTGGTCTTCAAATGACCGCCGGCCATCACGAGTTTGGACGAAGAACCGATACCGGCCTTTGTTATTTCTGTTGTGCTGAGATACATTGTACCTCCATTTAGGATAGTGGCACCCTTATAACCGAAGAATTTAGGTGTGCTGATAGTGAACTGTCCCTCGCCGCCGAGAGCGAAATCACCGTCGCCTTCAAACGTTCCGCTGACAGTGACAGTAGCAGTCTTGTTTGCAATGTTCAGCTCGGTCTCACGGTTTATCTTGGCCGCACGATTTGTGGCGGTCGATGTTCCGGTATACTTATAAGTACCTCCGTCGAACAACCAGTTTTGCGCGAACTCCACGCTTGCGCCTATCGCGCTCGGCTCACCGCCGTTTTTCAGTGTGTTGAACTCCAATACACCGCCATGCAGCACGGTAGCACCCTTATAGTTATTGACAGTATTGAGTGCCAATGTGCCATTACCGGCCTTGTTCACCGATGTGGACGCTCCACCGATAGAGCCCGTTCCGCTGATTGTAAGGTCCGCATCGCCTTTAACCACGACCGCGGCAGGTTCCACTGAGTTGTCGAGTGTCACCACAGCATCTTCCGCCATATCGAAAAGCACGGTCTTACCGTCGGCAAAAACATCGTTACCGCCGTTCCATCCCTGGGTAGTGAAATCCCATGAAGCCACTTTCTTGTCCCAAGTCAGATCAGGTTCATAAGTGTCTATGTCTATAACACCCACTTCGAGAGGACGTGTCGTCATTTTAATCTCCGGAGTATATTCTGATGTCTTGTCGCCGGCAAAAGCGCGCAGACGTACAATATACTGTGTACCCGGCTCCAATCCTGTGATTGTATAAGAGCTAACATTAGCCTCGGTACGACCTACTTCTACGAAGTTGTCGCCCTGCTTTATCTCTATTGCGAACCCTTCTTCCTCATAAGTATAATCGCGCCAGTCTATCTTCAACGTCGTAGTGGTGGCTGTATTCAGTTCCACGCACATCGGAACGCGCAGGAAATAGTCGCGGTCTTCTACGGTGATGCTGTTGATATAGTTCTCAATATTGGTATATCCGTTTGCCGCTTTCACCATGGCGTCGTTCTTGTTCGGGTCTGTTCCGTTGGCAATCTCCCACTCGTCGGGCATTCCATCGCCGTCAGTGTCCACCCGTTTCTCGCCGCCCCACACTTTCCATGTGTCGGGAGCGCCATATATAAGAGTCTCTTCATTGGATATGAGCGCGCCTTTCTTGCCGAATGACATCACCTCGTCTATCATGTAATAGTCGGCATAGTCACGGTAAGGCAGAGACGCACCTACCGTGGGCAAGAGGTTCTCGACGAGTGAATTACCTGGGAACTTTTCAAGTTCGGGATAGTCATAAGGCTTAGACTGACGGTCGGACGCAGAATAATCCGTCACGATTGTCGGGTCGAACACACCGTCCATATTACGGTCTTGCCAATTGTCGTCGCCATAGAAATGGAAATTTGAGTTACCGCCCGTGAAAGCCGCCCCGCCCTTTGCCGGACCGTTCATGAAGAGGTTGCTCTCGATGTTGCAGTACGACTGCCCATCAGAGTCGCCTCCCATGATATAGGCTGCATTCGACCAGTTATACACAAGGTTGTTGACATACTGGTTAACGCCTTTCACCTTATTATTACGTGTAGCGTTGTCGCAATACAGGTTGCGGTAGAGTGTGATGTTGTTGCTCTGCATCAGTCCGCCGGCAGAGTGGTCCATGAGGCCCTGCCCCATGATAGAGTTCGAGATTGTAATGTTCTCCGGGTTTGCGCCCTTACCGTCGGGATTGATGGAGAAGGTCTCGTCGCATCCCCATGAGAACGAGCAATGGTCGAAAATCATGTTCGTACCGTTTGCTATTCCGGCAGCATCCTTACCGGAGTCACCCTTGCGTCCCATGCGGAAACGCATGTGGCGGACAATTATGTTGCTCGCGCCCGAGAACGAGACACCGTTTCCATAAACGGTAATTCCCTCGCCCGGCGCCGTCTGGCCTGCAACATAGAGATTGTTCTTGAACACGATACGGCTGCTGATTTTTATCACTCCGGCAACGTCGAACACGATTATTCGGTTCGGCTGGCTCACAGCGTCGCGGAGCGAACCGGTGCCGCTGTCGTTAAGATTGGTCACGTGATAGACCGTGCCATTGCGTCCGCCGGTGGCAAAACGTCCCCATCCTTGCGCTCCGGGGAACGCCAACTGCTGTGCGTCGACGCTCAGCGTGCTTCCTGCAAGCAGCAAGCACAACATCATTTTTGTCTTAGTTTTCATTATATAAATAGTTTACATGTTAATAGTTCAATTTACAAATATACTTATTTTCGACTATACATACTTTATCACAGACATTTATTGATGACTTACATCAAATATTTATGGAAAGAGAAAGTCACCCGGCAATATACCGTACACTGCCACAGCCTATTTCAACGCACCGATAATCTCCGTTACCGAGGCACAACCGTGATTGTCGAGCCATTCGTTTATACCGTCGCGCACCTTTATCGTCACCGCAGGATCCACGAAATTGGCCGTGCCTATCTCTATAGCCGTGGCACCGGCCATGATAAACTCTATCGCATCAGTGGCGTTGCTGATGCCTCCAAGACCTATCACCGGAATATCTACGGCTTTCGCCACCTGCCACACCATGCGCAGGGCGACAGGCTTCACGGCCGGTCCGCTCAGTCCGCCGGTGCCGATGCTCAAACGTGAACTACGCCGCTCTATGTCTATCGACATTCCCATTAGAGTATTTATCAGCGACACGCTGTCGGCACCCTCTGCCTCACAGGCACGGGCTATGTCGGCGATGTTCGTCACGTTGGGCGACAGTTTAACAATGAGTGTCTTGCCATAGCGCCTGCGCACGGCACGCACCACGCTCGCCGCGCCCTCGCATGTGACACCGAAAGCCATGCCGCCGTCTTTCACGTTGGGGCACGATATATTCAGCTCGATGGCTGGGATGCCCTCAAGAGTGTCTATCCTTGACGCGCACTCGGCATAATCGTCGGGCGACGAGC
>NZ_BEWV01000114.1 GCF_002933775.1 Prevotella sp. MGM1 | reverse complement strand
CTCCGGAAGGCATCGACCACGTAAGAAAAACATTTCCGGAAGACAGGACGACGGTTTGGTGCGCCGCCATAGACGAGTGCCTCAACGAGCATAAATATATCGTGCCGGGCCTTGGAGATGCCGGCGACCTGTGTTTCGGCGGAAAAGAGTGACCCGGCCGGCAGCCCCACACGACGGAGCCGGCCGACAGCAGTGGTGAAGTTATCGCGTCATGTATAACTTCCTGACGGCTAAAAATATCTCTCTTCGGCCTTTCAGAATACCGAAGAGAGATATTTTTCCACTTCTTCCGTCTTTATTGTAGCGAGAGCGATGCGGCCTTTCGGGTCTACGACATACATCGTAGGTATCCATTTTATATTGTAGTCGGCCGATATCCCGGTCTCTTTCCAAGGCTTCAACTCACTGTGATGCACCCAGTCCATGCCGTTGTCGCGCACACATTTCATCCATGCTTCTTTCTTTTGGTCTACCGACACGCCAATGAAGACCACCCCATCGGAAGCGAACCTCTTGTGAAGCGCTTTCACGGCCGGTATCTCACGGCGGCAATCGCCGCACCACGAGGCCCAGAAATCGAGCACCACGTATCGTCCCCGGAAGTCTTTCAAATGCATTCCGGCAAGCGTGTCGCCGTTCTCGATGACGAAATCGGGAGCCTCATCACCCGCTTTCAGCAGGCCGGCGGTATACTTGCCGTCATCCTGCACATTCTCCTGTGCCTTCGTCTGTACCATGCAACACAACATCAGTGCCGCCAAAGTGATTATTCCTCTTGTCTTTATCATTGCCGTAAGTGTTTGGTCCTGTATATATCTGTTGCTGCAAAAGTACTAAAAAAACACG
>NZ_BEWV01000113.1 GCF_002933775.1 Prevotella sp. MGM1 | reverse complement strand
GTTGCGGCACCTTGGTGGCCATCATTCTCACGATGGCCTCGGCACAGGCCTGGCGCTCCGCCCTGTCGGCCAGCGACACGGCATAGTCTACCATCTTCTGTATCTCACGGCCATATTCCGGCATCATCAGCGGTTCGCGCTGCGTGTTGTAGTCTAATCCTTTTATTTCCATAAATACGTTAAATCAGCTTTTTACTTTCCTTGGCCACGAAGTCTTTCAGATAGAACGGCACAAAATACGCCGTATCTTCCGTCTTGCCCTCCGCCATGCGCTTCTCCGCAAGCGGAAACATCCACTTGGCCAACGGCTTGACGCCCTCTATCAACCGGGCGTTCGGGTGAGCTATCGTCTCCATGCACTTGCATGCGCCGCCACCGAAGAAATATACGGGTCGCCCGTCGAGCAGCCCTTTGTATGTATCGGCAGTCACGATGTCGGCTCCCACTGGGCGTACAGCGGTCAGCGCACGGTCGTATATCCCGGCATACACTTCCATCCTGCGGGCATCTATCATCGGACATACAAGCGCATCGTCCTCAATATCATCATGCCCCAACAGCACGGGTACGCACATCAGTTCAAGCGTGGGCACGGCAATCAACGGGATGTCACGGCCGTAGCA
>NZ_BEWV01000112.1 GCF_002933775.1 Prevotella sp. MGM1 | reverse complement strand
CGTCAAGGGCGGCAAGCATGCCGACTACCCGAAAAGAGACACCGAACTGGTGAGAAACTACGGCACATACGGACGTGCCGACGTGCCGGGACTGACCGCTGGAACGGGATATGCCGTGAAGGTGGTGCCGGTGGCGGGCGGCAGCGAAGACGCAACCAAGGCCAGCGTGGCAGCCAACATCACCGTGAACGCATACGACCGCTCGGGCTTCGCGCACTTCAATAACACGGGAGTGGGAGCATATAACGACGATGGCACACTGAAAACAGATGCCCGTGTGATATATGTCACGGCGCAGACGGCAAAGACCGTGCGGCTCGACGTAATCACAGGCAGCAACGAGAAGAAAGAGACTTTCACTGGGTTGCAGGCCATAATCAACGCATATCAGAAAGGACTTGAGACACGCCCGCTCGCAGTCCGCTTCATAGGACAAATCAAAGATACCGACATGGATGCTTTCGGAAGCAAGTCGGAGGGACTGCAAATAAAGGGCCGGAACAACACCATACCGATGAACATCACCGTAGAGGGCGTGGGCGACGATGCCACCGTGTGGGGATTCGGATTCCTGCTGCGCAACGCCGTGAGCGTGGAGCTGCGCAACTTCGCCATAATGCTCTGCATGGACGACTGCGTGTCGATAGACACGAACAACAAATACTGCTGGATCCACCACCTCGACCTCTTCTACGGAAAGACAGGAGGAGACAGCGACCAGGCCAAGGGCGATGGAACGATAGACGTAAAAGGCAACTCGCAGTATGTCACGATATCATACAACCACATGTTCGACAGCGGCAAGTCGTCGCTCTGCGGAATGACGGGCGAGAGCGGACCGAACTATATCGACTATCATCACAACTGGTTCGACCATAGCGACTCGCGCCATCCGCGTGTCCGCACGATGACCGTTCACGTGTGGAACAACTACTATGACGGCTGCTCCAAGTATGGCGTGGGAGCCATGATGGGGTCGAGCGTCTTCGTGGAGAGCAACTATTTCCGCCATACCAAGAACCCGATGCTCATCTCCAAGCAGGGAACGGACGCCAAAGGAGACGGCACTTTCAGTGGCGAGAACGGCGGAATGATAAAGAGTTTCGGCAATGTGTATGCCGAAAAGGGAACCGGTGCCAACTATACGCCGGTCACACACAAGGCGAGTGCCGCCAATTTCGACTGTTATGAGGCAGATACACGTGACGAGCAGGTGCCCGCTTCGTTCAAGACCGTTGCCGGCGGAACGACATACGACAACTTCGACACCGACAGCAAGCTGATATACGAATACACTCCTCTGCCGGCCACCGACGTTCCTGCCGCGGTGACCGGTTACTACGGGGCCGGAAGAATGAACAAAGGCGACTTCAAGTGGACGTTCGACAACGCCACTGCCGACACCGATTATGGCGTGGTGAAAGCTCTGAAAGCTGCCATCGAAAGCTATAAGAGCACGCTGGTGGGATGGTTTGAGTAAGTGTTTTCGGGATGTTTGAACGGAGACAGGGGGTTGTTTGGCGGTGCAATCGTTATTGCCCGATGGATTTTCGTTATTGCGGATAGAGTTTTTGAATATGTTCAGACACCATTGTAC
>NZ_BEWV01000111.1 GCF_002933775.1 Prevotella sp. MGM1 | reverse complement strand
GCGCCCCAGTTGTGATTTGCTTTAAAATTCGTATCTTTGCAAGATAACAAACACCCTCATTGAGATGAAGACGCCGAAAGGCCGTGTTGTGATTTGCTTTAAAATTCGTATCTTTGCACCGGATAGTCAAAAAAACTGTATCTAATTGTGTGTCAGAATAGAATAAGAGAGTTTCAATTTTATGGTAACGATTTAGCGACAATGCAAATTCACTGGTATGCTGTGCTTTGCTACATCTAACAACTCTATTGCAAAGGTACACTTTTTTATCCAAACTCCCCAATGATTTACTTTTTTTCGGTGTTTCGAGTGTGATTTTTTGATATACTCGTATTCATATCTTCCGTAAAAGCGGTTCTGTCCGTCGGCACACCATCGCCCAAAGAGATTTTGGACGAACGTATGCCGACTACCGCATAAGCGGAGAAAAGGGCTTTGCCTCACGCCTAAACAGAAGTTTAGACTGATGATGCAAGGCCCATTTCTTTTGCGCTTATGCCAGAGAGGTGCTTTTACGGGTTTCTGACTGTTTTTCTTTTTCGCTGTCCATTTGAGCCGGAAGCGGAAAGCCGTGCAAGACCGCCCGCTCCATGAATGGAACAAGCCGTCACCCACGGCAGGCAAACCTGAAAGAATGATTTTATATGTCCGACCGGACACGTCCTGCCGGACATATAAAACCATACTTTCCACACGGTGGTTTGCCCGGTTCCACGCTTCCGGCTGTTTCCCTTTTTCTTTTGTGGACTTCTTTTTTACGGATTTCTCTTTTGAAGTTTTCCTGTCCAATCTGCCTCCACTTCCGTTTACCTCCATTTCCGCGCCTTTCAGTGAGCCGCATCAGGCAGTCATTTCCGTTCTGGGCGCAAAGGTAATTCCGGGATTGGACGGGAAAGCAAGGTCAAGCCTCCTGTTTTCTGCGGAAATCTCCAGCCCTGCGGGTAGTATTTCCGCGAAAAACCTTGCATTCCCTAATCCCTACCTTTTTAAGCACCCGAAACGAAAACGACCGATGCGACAGAAAGACGCATTAAAAAAAATGTCGGATAAACGAGAGGCAGATAAGATAGTTTGAAACTCAACTCCCTCAGCTCTTGAATCCGCATTAAAAACAAAAAATCAAAAACAAAACGGATATGGAAACAACAATGGCAACAAAATTCGTGGCTTGGGAAGTGCCGACATTGGAAACACTGAAAGGCAGTAAGGCTTACATCCTTCGTGAGAAACTGAACAACGGAGGACAGATGAACCGAGAGGAAAAGGATTGGCTCACCGAAAACGTGAACAGTAACACCTATTTCAAGAGCGCAGTCCCCTTGCAAGGCTGGAGGTTTGACTTCTCCGATGTTCTCCGCACGTTCCTCGTATGCCAATACGGACGTTGGACGGAATACAAGGCAACGGACAAGACCGGACTTCGCAGATACCTATACGGCAGGATAGACAACATTGTGGAACTTGAAAAATGATACGGCTATGACGGCAACGGCAAATTTCAGACAAGTGGCGCAATACATAGGACTTGCGATATGCGGTTTAATCGTGCGCACCGCCTTCGGGATATTGGACATCCTTTGGGGCATCATCACGGAGATAATAAACGGAGTGTTCCGAGTGGCGATAGGCGTAATCGTGGCTATCCTTTCCACAATCGCCTTCTTCGGCTTCATCCTTTGGTTATTCACCCTTTAACCCCTACCGAAATGGCAAAGAGAAGCAGCAAGACGGCAGCACAGCAGTGCAGATACTACGAGGTGGACAACATCTTCGTGTACATGGTGGAAACGTATATCAACGGAAACATATCCGTGTTCCGTGACCTCTACCACGAACTGAACAAGGACGCACGGAGGGATTTTACAGACTTCCTTTTGAGCGAGGTTGAGCCGACCTATTGGAGAGAGATACTGAAACAGACAATCTAAAATGACAGCGATATGAAAACGACAGACCATTTCAAGAGAACGATACAGATGTATTTGGAACAGCGGGCAGCGGAAGATGCGCTCTTTGCCAAGAACTACCGCAACCCAGCCAAGAACATAGACGATTGCGTGACCTACATTCTGAACTATGTGCAGAAAAGTGGTTGCAACGGCTTCACGGACGGAGAGATATACGGACAAGCCGTCCACTACTATGACGAGAACGAGATAGAGGTGGGCGAACCTATCCAATGCAAGGTAGCCGTGAACCATGTGGTGGAACTCACAGCGGAGGAAAAGGCGGAAGCACGGCAGAACGCTATCCGACAATACCAAGACGAGGAACTCCGCAAGTTGCAGAACCGCAACAAGCCGACAGCGAAGAAAGAAACCAAAGTTGAACCATCACTATTTGACTTCTGATTATGAAACCGAAAACACGCATACAACAGGAAGTCGCACGTTTGAGCAAGCGACTACCGAGATTGACCGAAGAACAAAGGGCATACGCTTTCCGCCACTGCTTCAAGCATTACGCAGTCAAAAGGGCGGACGGCACGAACATCTGCACCGAATGCGGACATTCGTGGAAAAGCGACCACGACCTTGCGGATACCGTTTGCGGATGCACCTGCTCCCATTGCGGTATGGAGTTGGAAGCATTGCGCACCCGAAAGAGTGTTTTCAGCGATATGGAGTATTTCTCCATCGTCACCACCTGCAAGCGATACCAAGTGATACGCTTCTTTTCCGTCAAGTCACGATACAAGGCAGGGCAGCCAGCCGAGTATTCCATCTTTGAAGTGGTGCAGAGGTGGATTGCCCCCGACGGCAAGACAACGACCGTTGCCCGATTGCGTGGCATGTCCTTGTTCTACTACGACCTATGGAATGAATACAGCGACATGGAAGTACGCAAGAACGGAGAATTTCGGGCATACGACATAAATCCGGTATGCACCTACCCCCGACAGCGTTTCATACCCGAAGTGAAACGCAACGGCTTCAAGGGTGATTATCACAACATCCTGCCTTACGACCTTTTCAAAGCCATACTTTCTGACTGCCGAGCCGAAACGCTGTTAAAGGCAGGGCAATATCCCATGTTGCGTTACTATATATACCACTCTTTCAATATCGTAGAGTATTGGGCATCCGTGAAGATATGTATCCGAAATGGCTACACCATTGCCAACGGCTCTATGTGGCGTGACACGATAGACCTCCTGCGTCATTTCGGCAAGGACACGAACAGCCCGAAGTACGTTTGCCCTGCCGACCTCAAAGCCGAACACGACAAGTTGGTGGCGAAGCGTAACCGACAAAGGGAACGTGAGCGGACGGAACAGCAACGGCAAAAGGCGATTGAGGACGAGAAGAACTATCTGAAAGCCAAAGGTATCTTCTTCGGACTTGTGTTCTCCGACAACCTTATCCGTATCAAGGTCATAGAGAGCGTGGAGGAAATGATAGAGGAAGGACGTATGATGCACCATTGCGTGGGTGGCTACCACAATCGGGAAAATTCTCTTATCCTTTCAGCGACCATTGACGGCAGACGCATAGAAACGATAGAGGTATCACTGAAAACTTTGGAGGTGGTGCAGTGCCGTGGCTTATGCAACGAGAACACCGAATACCACGACCGCATTGTAAACCTTGTGAACAGCAACGTGAACCTTATCCGCCAACGAATGGAAGCGGCATAGTATAAACCTATAATACCCAATAGTATGGAAGTAAGAATTGAAAGCATGATTTGTCTGTGGGACGATAAAATCCCCACAATGTTCCTTGAATTTGTGAACCTCCTCACTCTGGCAACGAGTGAGGAGCAGTTAAGAGCAAGCGTCAAGGACTTTGCCGAGAAGCACGAACTTGACAGGTTCTTCCTTTACGGCTTCGGCTCACACCATTTCTACCTGCACCAACGCTACACGAGCGACCCCGAAATGGTGATGCGCAACCGAGTTTTGTCAGTACATTTTTAACAACTCTAAAATCAACGATTATGGCAACACGAATGACTATCAACGGAGTAAGCACCTGCACGGAAGCAGGTACGGAGAAATACGAAAAATTCCAAATGGGTGTCGGCAGACGCAAGCGGACACTTGTGCAGTACGACTACCGCCACCCCGCAGACGGAGAATTGTTCTCTTGTGTCAAACCTACGTTGGACGAGTGCCGAACCGCACGTGACAAGTGGCTGACCACGAAAAAGGGAAAGGAGGGAAACTTATGAACGCAGCAGGTTATCAAACGCTGATAGTGAAATTCAGCAAGCCTATCAAGGTGTTGGACGAAATGTTTGACGATGCTGAAGCATGGGGAGTAACAACCCTTTGCGAGTGGATAAATGCTTATGAGAGTTCACGTTTCACCGCCATTGACAGCCATACGGCTGTAATCACAAGCGAGTACAATATGGAGTGCCTGATGGAATGGTTGAAACGAAACACACCCATTGCCGAGATAACAGAATGTTGAACAAGTTGGCGGTGTCCGCACCGCCAACCTAAAACCAAGAAAAGCATGATAGCAAAGACTATTTTACAGCAGATAGGCGGCAGACGCTTTGCCGCCATGACTGGAAGCAAGGACTTCATAGACATGGGCAACGGCTTACGCATGAGCCTTGCGAGGAACAAGACTAGCGCAAACCGCCTTGACATCATCTACGATGCAGGATTAGACCTCTACAATATGCGTTTCTACCGCAGGACGTTCAGCAAAAAGACATTCGAGTGCAAGACGAAGGACATCGAAACGCACAAGGGGATATATTGCGATATGCTGGAAGAAATGTTCACGATGGTAACGGGGCTTTACACCCGATTTTGAGGGGTGGGCGGCAAAAGCCGCCCTACTTTCTTTCGGTGAGCATGATGGCGGACAAAGAAAGTAGCAAAGAAACCTTGTCCAATCTTCGATAATATTTACAAAAACAAGTTTTAATCATGGAAGCAATCAGACAGAACGGAAAATTCATCTTGCACAGCGATGACGGAACAGGCATGAAGATGATTTTCAAAAACCTGACGGGAAAGAATTTTCAAGGTCGGGAGTATGCGGAGTATATCCGTCATATCGCAATCGGAAGCATGGGATTTTCGCCCGGCATCATCGAACATTGCAGGGACGGTGAGGTAATCGACATGGGAACAATACCGAATGTATGAAATGAAAGCGGAAAATCCGATGAAGCTGCCGGCTTCATCGGATTTTCTTTTGTCAGGCACTTGCCATATCACGGGACATACAGCAACGCAAATTCCGCCTTCCTCCGTTTGAGCAGCATGGCGTGCCGTTTCCCCTTGTAGTTGCAGAAAGCAATATACTCCCGATAAATGTTCCTGTCGCCCGCTTCCAATTTTCTGATCAGCGTGCTTTTGGGGTATCCGTTGCCGCCCAAAAGTTTCGCCGGACCGACATTGAAAGCCAGCGTACCAAGCAAAATCGAATCCGCCCCGAACCTGCGGAACATGGCGATGAACTTCCGCAGGTCTTTGCGCAGGAGCGCATCCGCCTGCCGTTTCGTCATGGTGCGTGCAGAATACCTTTCGCCCGGCTGCAACCGATGACCCCAGCCTATATAGGGATAGCAACTTTGGTCATGCCAGCCCTCAAAGTAGCGGGTACACAAAAATGCTCGTTCCATAAGCGGCAGGCGGTAGATTGCCGCCTGCCTGTCCGTTCCCTCTTGGCGGCTGCCCTGTGCGGACACGGAACAGACCGCCATAAGCGAACAGAGCATCATCATGAATACACGCATCATCTTGGCAGAGGTTTGAAATTGCCCATAGGGATGACGGTCTGAATGTCGTCCTTACCGTTCAGATTATTGAAGTCAAATTCCAATTCGTAGGAATTTTTGAAATTGTCCTCCACCACCACGATGAAGTTGTGCGCCTCGTCGCCCGCCGCCGTGTAGTACAGCCGGAACTTTTCGTTTTCGAGCAGGTAGCGGTCGTTGGGCAGGAACGTGATTCCATTGTCCATTTTCAATGTACCTTCTCCCTCAAACTGGAAATACCGGATGGTATAGAGGGTGTTGGCGAAGTCGCCCGTCTTTTTCAGCTCACAGCGGATTTCCACCGTCTGCCCCTTCGTCACCTTGTTCGGCACGGGCATGGTTTCCACCGTGAAGGGATAGGATTGCTGGATGTCCATGTCGTCGTCACACGACACGAGCGTGAGCGACACGGCGGCGAACAGGCAGAGTGCCAACGCCTTGAAGATGGATTTTCTTCGGTTCTTGTTGTTCAGTATGTTCATTTCAATTTGATTTTTAAGTTATTGTTCATTTCTTTTTTCGTTGTCAGTTGCAGATACTCGTTCAAGTCCTTGCAACCGTCATAGAGGGCTGAACGGTCACAGATACGTCCGCTGTGGCGTTTGCCAAGAACGTCAAGCGTCCTCCGTCCGGCTTCGTCACGGTCAAGGAAACAGTTGATGCGTCCGTAAGCGTCCAGATGCTTCATCGCCTTTTCCACGTTGGAAACGGAGTTCAGCACAAGGCAGTCGCCCGTTTCCAATCCGAGCGTGGCAGCGGAAAGAAAGTCCATGAATCCCTCAAACACACTGCATACGTCAGCGGTGGTATTCTCCGTCTTTACCGAAGACACGTCTTTGGGCGGCACGCACCCTTTGAAGAAACGGCTGCGGATTTCAAAGCCGCCCGCCACGTTCGGGAAGCCTACGGCGAAATACCGCTTGCCACGCACTCCGTAATTCAGTCGGCAGCAGTAACGTGATGCGACAGCGTAAGGTATGCCCCGTTCCGCCAGATAGTCCGTCAGCGGTGAGCGGAGCAAAGGGACGGCTTCCACTCCTTCAAAGGCAGGTTCGGCAGGCTTCGGTTGATAGATCGGCTTTTCCGACCTATCAACCACCATATTTGCGGCTTTCGCTATAAACCTCGCCTGTTCCATAAAATCCACGCTTTGCGCAAACTCTCCGGCAAGCGTAAAGATGTCGCCACCCTTGCCCAAACCGAAGTCGTACCAGAGCTGTTTCGCCACGTTCACGCGGAAAGAGGGTGTGCGCTCACTGCGGTATGGCGCACTATACCACAGCTCGTTGCCGCTTCTGCGGACAGGCTCATTTCCCAGCCGTGCGAGGAAGTCCGCCAACGGAATCCGCCTTATCATGTCGATGTCCGTCTGTTCCATGTGGCGCGCGTCAGTTGATGATTATCTTGATGCCCGCCCCGAACTGGCAATGGAACTTTCTCGTGTCGCCACCCCACAGGCAACGCTCCCGGAGGTTGGCGAACAGGGCGATACGGTCAGCCACGTAGAACTCCACGTCCAGCGTCAGCGCACCGCCGTAGATGAAGGCGTCACGGTCATGGAGCGTGGAGCCGTCATGCAGCACCTTCTCGCCCCAATTCACCGATTCATACCCGGCGAGAGCCGAAGCACCCGCATAGACGAAGACGATTTTACGCGCGTCGGACAGTATCTTGAAGTAGTAACCGCCCTCTGCCGTGAACTGAGCCACGGGTATCTTTGCGTCCTTGTACGGGTTGTTCTTCAGCAGGTACTCGCCGCCGAACACCCATTTGTTACCTTTCTTCGTATAGGTGAAGAGAGCCGCCCCGAAACTATACCCGCCGTCATTGCCGCCGGGTTTGAAGCCGTCCGCCAGATTCGCCCTTAACTCGATGCCCTGCATCTTCGGCAGGCACCGCTGGGCGTTCGCCCGCCCTGTGAACAGGGCAAGCGACGCGATAATCATAAAAAGGTACTTCTTCATAGTCAGCGCACTTGAAGTTCGTTGATGGTATTGGCACGCACCAAGTCCTCGTTCTCAATCACGAAGGACTGGTGGCGACCGCCGTTCTTCTCGTTCAGCTCCACCACGAGGCACTTGCCGTCAGGGATGGTGAACTTTGCCATCGTGAAGACCGTGCGCTCGCTCTTCCTGCCCGGCACGAGCGTGGCGTAGTTCTGCGCGCGGAGCGGCAGGACGATCTGCTCCTGCACGGCGGTACGCTTCGCTACCTTCTTGTCTACGATTTTCCACGTTATGTAGTCCACGTCGAAAGGAATGTTGCTCTGGTTCTTGATTTCCGTGTGGAAATAGAGCAAACCGTTATGCGTGTAGATGCCTTTCAGCAGGTACTGGATGCCGAAACGCTTGCAGCCGATGTGCTTCACCTCGCGCTTGTTCTGCCTGTGGATGGACTTCATGATAAGGCGCACCAGCATCGGGCTTTCGCTGCCCAGCTCCTTCAGATAGATTTCCTGCGCGTTGTTCGGGCGGTTCACCGCCGAGCCGTCATGGATGAAGTCGCACATCTCCACGTTGAGCAGCAGCGGTTCGGCTGCGTACTTCACGTTGAAGGTGTAAAAATTTCCGTCTTCCGTGATAACGGACATGTTGGTTTCGTTCGGGAAGTCCCTCACGGTAGCCTTCACACGGATGACGTTCTCGGCTCCGTCGGCTTTGCCCGCAATCAGGTCGGGCGAGCCTAAATCGACATAGCGCACTTCCGAGGGGAAAATGACGTGGACGGTCTTGTCGTAGGTCACTTCCAAACCGTGCGGCGGGACCATGCGGTCAAAGCCCAGCTTTCTTGTCAGACCGTGGTACAGGTCGCCGTCCGCCTCCTTCTGCGGATAGACCTCCTTTGTCAAGGTCGGCTGTTCTGTCGTCGGCTGTTCTACACTTCCGTTGTCCGTTCCAACGGTTACGTTCTCCTGCGCGTTGGCAGTTACGATGCCCATAGCGAGGGCAAACATGATGATTACTTTTCTCATTTTACTTTGGATTTTAGTGGTAAATTAAACATTGGTTGTTGTTACTTTTTCTGTATTCTGTTTTCAGTCTTTCTCCTGATAGAGCATGACCCTGTATCCGGCTTTCAGATGCACCTTGACGGTGCGCATCTTCTTGGCGATATACTGGCTCGTGCCCTGTATCAGTCCTTTACCCAAATCGGAGGCGAGTTGCGCCCCCGCGTTGGTGGAGATATTGATGCTGCTACCCAGCGAGCCGCCCATGTTGGCGGCGACCTCTCTGGCAGCGCTCATTTCCATCGAGTTGGGGATGAAGATGCCGGGCTGCCCGTCCGTGTCATACACCGCCAGTTCCACCGGGATAATCGTACCTGTGTACTCCAGCGAAGTAATTTCAATATCAAGCCGTTCGCCCTGAATCTTTGCCGTGCCGACCACCACCGCGTTGCGGGGAATAATTTTGTCAGCCACCGCCATCGGCTCCAGCAGTCGGAGTTTGACAGCTTGCCCGTCCGTCACACTCTGCGCCCCATAGACGCACGCCGATATGGTGTTTTTGCCCGATACGGTTGTGACGCCCACCGCCGTGTTGAAATTGCGGTTGCGCTCCTGCGAGAAGGAGGCGACAAACTCGGCGTTACTCATCGGTTGTCCAAGCGAGGACACCACTTGATGCACTACCTGCCTGACAGGTGCAGCCGTGTTCTTTCCGGCTCTCTGTACGGGGTAAGGCTCAGCCGATTGTTCGACAGGTGGCTGTGTGCCGTTCTGCCCGCCCATGTACTTTGCCGCCAGTTCGTAGGACTTCTCCATAAGTGCCACCTGCTCATCCATAGCGGACGCCTTGCCTTTCTCGCTTTCCAGTTCCGATTCCAGCGATGCGATACGCTCCAGCAGTTCGTCCATTTCCGCGTTGTCGTTCTCCGGCTGCTCGTAGAAGTTACCGAGCGTGGCATTGAGGTCGTGGTAGGCGGCTGCGGAGGACTGGATGGTTTTTGGTGCGGACTTCACCGCTTCTTGCGTGCCGCCGGGATTGGCAAGGTCGAAGTCCCTGCCGCCGTCCGTTTCCGTCACCTCGCTGTCGAACATATCGCCCAGCTGCTGCATGGCGCGGCTGCGGTCCGCCTGCCGTTCCTCCATCGCCCCCTGTTCGTAGGCTTTCGCCTTGTCGCCGATAATCCGGCGGTTCGCCTTGTCCGCGTCGGGCATTTCGATGTTGTAGCCGCCCGTTCCCGGCTCCTGCTCCTTGCCGGAGGACGGGGCGAATATCAGCCACATCGCTCCGAGGAATACCAGCACCATAGCGGGCAGCACTATCATCTTCTGACGTTTCAGCCTTTGGGCTTCGGTCAGCGGCTTGCGCTCCTTCTTCGGTTTCCCGTTGTCGGGAGCCGCCTTGTTCTCGTTTTTAGGTTCATTCTTCGTCTGTTCCATATAAATAAGGTATTACATTATGATTGTTGTCCGGCTTCACGGACAGTTCCACCTGTCCGGTATGGTCGATTTCCATACGGCTGCTGTCATTCCTGCCGATGTCATGGACGGCTTTGCCGAAGGTGTAGAGGGCAAGCGCGGCGAAGGCGGCGAGCATTGCCAGCACGATGCGCCTGCGTGTCTTCGGCGGCAAACCGTCCAGATAGCCTTTGAGCCTTGTCCTTAATTGCTTCCGTTTGTCGTGGAGCTTCCAGTACGCGCCCCACATTGTCTTTTTGATACTCTTCATTCCTTGTTACCTTTTGATTGTCTGTAAATCCTTGTTTTCGATGATGGTGAACCCCTCGATGGTGAACCCGTTGGGGTTGTCGTCCGAACGGGATGAGTTCAAGAGGCGGCACGTTGTCACGAGGCTGCGCTCGGTGACGTTGCTCTGCCGGATGATCTTCTGCGTGGCGTAGGTCACGGCACGGTAAGGATAGCCGTTGAAGTCGCACACCACGCTGTCCACCTTCAGCACTTGGTTGATGTTCCCGGCGATGATGCGGTTGTAGTACCCCTTCTCGGCGAAGTCCGAATAGTAGTTGTACACGCTCTTGTCCGCTAATAGCAGGGCACGCTTCACGTTGTGTTCTATCGCGCTCTTTTCGGGCGAGAGCGTGAAAAACAGTTCGTGGAAGCGGCGCACATGCTCCCTTGCCTCTGCCGGACGGTTCTGCGACAGGTCCTGCGAGAGTGCCAGCATCAGCGACTTGCCGTTGTCCAGCACGTAAATCTTCTCCCGCTGCCGCTCCGCGAAGCGGTAGGAACTCCACACGCTCCATACCGTTATCACGGCGCACAGCGAGAGGAAGACGATACCGAACAGGCGTATCTGCCTGAACGATGATTCGATGTTTTTGAGTGACTTGAATTCCATTGTTGTTTATTCGTTTTTAATTGTCAGTTGATTATTTCAGCAGCTTGCCGGCACGTCCGACCATGTTGCCTGCGGCTGCACCCGCCACGCTGCCCGCCATGCTTCCGGCTCGTCCTGCCGTCTGGTTCACGTTGCGACCGTAGCTTCCCATGCCCCCGGCTTGGATGATCCAGCCCGCAACGGTGGGTATCGTGAAGTAGCCGATGATGCCGATTATCATGAACACGATGTACACCCCGTCGCTGGAATCCAGCGAGAAGTTGGGGTCGGTCTGCATACGCTCGATGTCGCTCTGGAGCATCAACACCTGAATCTTGGCGAGTATCGTGCTGAATATGTCCGACACGGGAAGCCACAGATAGACCTGTATGTAGCGGCAGAACCACTGCGTGAGCGTGCTTTGGAAGCCGTCCCACACCGAGATGGCGAAGGCTATCGGACCGAGTATCGCCAGCACCACGAGGAAGAAGGTGCGGATGGTGTCTATCACGAGGGCGGCGGCTTGGAACATCAGTTCCAGTATCTCGCGGAAGAAGTCGCGGATGCCTTTCTTTATTTCGTACATCTTCCGGTCGAGGTACATTTTCGCCATCGTCACCATGTCGGCGGGCGACCAGCCCAGTTCCTCCAGCTGCTTGTCGTACTCCTCGTTTGACACGAGGTAGGCGGTTTCGGGGTTGCGCACCATCGCCTCGTATTCCAGCCTATCCTTCTGCTCACGGTACCGGTTCATGTCCAGCGTCTGCGTTTCCAGCAGTTTCGCCGTGCCCCGCACCACGGGCGAGAGGACGCTGTTCACCGTGCCAAGCACCACCGTGGGGAAGAACATGATACACAGACCGATGGCGAACGGTCGGAGCATGGGGAACACGTCTATCGGTTCGGCTCTCGCCAGTGATTGCCATACACGATATGCCACGTAGAACAGCGCGCCCAGCCCGGCTATCCCTTTCGCCACACCCGCCATGTCACCGCACAGGGGCATCATCTGCCCGTAGAGCGAGCGCAGGATCTGATGAAGGTTGTCGAACTCCATAGGCTACCAGTATCTTTCGTCCATACTGCCGTACAGCCCCATGATGCGGTCGAGGTCGTTCCTCTTCTTTGCCCGCAGGTAGCTCACGCCGATGTTCTTGTTGGTGTAGTAGCTCACGAGGTTGCGGTAACGCTTCATCTTGGAATGGCAGCGTTCCACCACGTCCATACGCTCCTTGTCGGTCATGGAGAGCGTGGTGATGTTCACCACATTTTTCAACTCCGTCAGCACGTCGTTGCTCTCCTCCAAGAGCTTCGTGTAGCCGAAGGCGATGGCTCCCAGTTCCTCCACCGTGAAGCTGTCGTCGCGCAGCATCTTCTGGAAGCTGGTCACGTAGATGTCGGTGATGTCGCCCACCATCAGGATGGTCTGCTGTACCTTGCGGGCATCCTTGACGAGGTTGTTCACGGATTTGAGGGCGTCGTAATACTTCTTGCCCTGCTCATAGATTTTCACCGTTTCCTGAAAGTTCTTCACCATATTCTGGGCGGTGGTCGAGGTATGCACCACGTTCTTCGAGGTGTTCACGATGCTCTGCGCGATGTTGGACGGGTCTATCACCGCCCACTGTGCGCTTGCCCTGCCGGCTGCAAACAGGCACAGGCAGATAATAAGTGTCATTCTTGTTCTCATGTTACTTTGGATTTTAGTGGGTTTCATTATTTATTGCTCGCCTATCGGATGGTCCGGTTTCGGGTTCACACGCACGTAGTCCCCGTTGGGCGAGAAGGTCAGGACGCCCGTCGCCTCGTTGTAGGACACGTCGATGCGGAAGCCGGTGTTCATGAAGAGGTTGCCGTTCTCCTCCTGCAAGAGGTAGGTTTCCGGCTTCAGCTTGCGGCGGATGCCGCTACGCTTGAACACCGTCACCTTGTAGGCTTCACCCTCCTTGTAGATAAGCACGTCGGGCTTCCCCTCCACGCTCTCCCAGTTCCCGCAAAGCAGGTCGCGGCGGTTGTCCACGGTTTCGCAGGATTGCAGCACCATGACCGCCAGCCCGATCAGACATTTGCTGACTTGCAGCATTTTCGTTCTTGATATACTCATACGCATTTTCTGTTCTTTGTTTATGATTCTGTTTTTA
>NZ_BEWV01000110.1 GCF_002933775.1 Prevotella sp. MGM1 | reverse complement strand
ATGCCTACAAGAGCGTTCCGGAGGCCGTCCGTCGCGGACTGATAACGGAGGCGGAGGTAGACAAGCATGTAGTCAGGCTGCTTGAAGGGCGCTTCGACCTCGGCGAGATGGACGACCCGTCGCTCGTGTCGTGGAGCAAGATACCATCGTCGGTGCTTGAAAGCAAGGAGCACCGTCAACTCGCTCTCGACATGGCTCGCCAGACAATAACGCTGCTTCAGAACCGGAACGGCATACTGCCGCTTGGAAAAGGCGAGAGGATAGCCGTCATAGGGCCGAATGCCGACAACAAGCCCATGATGTGGGGAAACTATAACGGAACGCCTACGACCACCGTCACCATTCTCGACGGCATACGGCGGGAAAACAGGAAGGTGGTGTACCATCAGGGTTGCGACCTTACCGACAGCCGCATCGTGACCCCGCTTTTCGACGAGTGCTCTTTCGAGGGGCGCAAGGGATTTAAGGGGACGTTCTGGAACAACACCGCACGCGAGGGCAAGCCCGTTGCCACGGAATACTACACGCAGCCTTTTGCCAAGACAACGGCAGGCAACTACCAGTTTGCCCCTGGCGTGAACCTTACTGATTTCAGTGCCCGGTATGAGACGGTGTTCCGTCCAACGAAGTCGGGCGAGGTGGTTATCAACGTGGAGTCGGTAAGTCGTTTCGACGTGGTTGTCAACGGCGAGGTGAAGGTGAGGCACGCCACGTGGCGCACCACACCCACCCGCACGCCTATAAAGGTGGAGGCCGGGCGCGAGTATAAGATAGAGATACACTTCGCCCACATGCCCACTTACGGAGCGAGCATCAAGGTAAACATAGGCACCGAGTCGGAGATTGACTACTCAGACATAATCGGACGGCTGAAAGGCATAGACAAGGTGGTGTTCGTAGGGGGCATCGCCCCGAGTCTCGAAGGGGAGGAAATGCCCGTGGAGATAGACGGATTCAAAGGCGGCGACCGCACTCATATAGAGCTTCCGGCCGTGCAGCGCGACTTCTTGAAGGCTCTCCGTGAGGCCGGCAAGCGGGTCGTGTTTGTGTGCTGCTCCGGCTCCGCCATAGCGTTGAGGCCCGAGACGGAGAGCTGCGAGGCGATAGTGCAGGCATGGTATCCCGGCATGGAGGGCGGCACGGCTGTCGCCGATGTGCTGTATGGCAGGGTGTGCCCGTCGGGTAAATTGCCCGTCACGTTCTATTCGTCGTCCGACCAGCTCGGAGACTTCGAGGATTACCGCATGGAAGGCCGCACATACCGCTACATCCGTAGTTTCAAGCCTCTCTTCCCGTTCGGTCACGGCCTGTCGTATACCACGTTCGACATCGGCGAGGCAAGGCTGTCCTCAACCACGGTGGGTACCGGAGGCGTGACTATGGAAATACCGGTGACGAACACCGGCACTCGCGACGGTGCCGAGGTGGTGCAGGTATATGTGCGGAACCCTGCCGATCCGGAAGGTCCGGTGATGCAGTTGCGTGGTTACTGCCGCCTCGATGTCAAGGCGGGAAAGACCGCCACGGCCTCGATAGCCCTCACGTCCAAGTCGTTCGAGTGGTTTGACGGGCAGACGAATACCATCCGTGTCAAGCCCGGAACGTACGAGCTGCTCTACGGCAACTCGTCTGCCGGGGAGGCGTTGAGAAGGGCGACGGTCACGGTGGAATGAGAAACAGGGTGTTGCCTTGCGGCTTTTGTCAGCGTGGCAACACCCCGTTTTGATACGCATATATGCTTCTTTCCGTAATAGACGGGCGAATTTCCCGATACATACAAACTCTTTTTTTATATATATCCAATGTGTAAAAGAATTTTTCATGCACTGGTTCTGGCAGCGTGCGTCACGGCGGCACATGCGCAGAACCCCATAATCCGCAACCAGTTTACGGCCGACCCCACGGCCAGAGTGTTCAACGGG
>NZ_BEWV01000109.1 GCF_002933775.1 Prevotella sp. MGM1 | reverse complement strand
GGCCGGCTCGATCAGCTCGGCGTCACCAGTCTTCTGGATGTAGATAAAGTCTACTCCCATATTGTTGTTGCCGCCTTTTGCGAGCAACATGCCTGTCTCCTTATTGTTCAAGGTGAACTCGTCGGATTTTCCCTGTACCCAGTTTACGGCTGTTGCGGTGAATGTGAATACGGTGTCTTTTCCTGCGATGTAGTTCCACTCGGAAGCCGGTGTCTTGGAAACGTCACAGATGACCGTCGTCAGTGTGTACTTTCCGTTGGGCAGTTTGGTGAACTCAACGTCTGACTCGGCAGCATAAGCGGAAGCACCGTTGGAGCTGCGTATCTTGGTGTTGTTGTTTGTTGTGAGTGTAAGGCCTTCGATGTCCTCTGCCTCAGAGAAGTAGACTACGTTCTCTATGCTTGTGGGCTTGAAGACAATGTTCTTGGTCATGTTGTCCTCGCTCAATGTCATTGAGAAGCAATATCCTTTCTTGTCGTCGGAGTTGGATTTGCTGGATTCATACAGTGTCCCGTCTACATTCACGTATGTGGAGTATGCCATGGCGAATGTCTCGGCCTCGAAATTCTGTCC
>NZ_BEWV01000108.1 GCF_002933775.1 Prevotella sp. MGM1 | reverse complement strand
AAAGGCATGCAAACCGATACGGTTTGACGGCAACGGATACAGCGACGAGTGGGTGAAAGAGGCTGAGAGAAGAGGCCTCGACTGCGAGAAGAGTTGTCCGATAGTATTCGAACGCTATCTCGACGAGACAAGCATAGACATGTTTGAGAGCACAAACGTGATGACAAGGAAAGAGCTCGAAGCACGCAACGAGGTGAAATGGGAGACATACGTGAAGCGTGTACAGATAGAAGCGCGCGTGATGGGCGACATGTCAATGAACCACATCATACCGGTAGCAACCCACTACCAGAGCACCCTTATACGCAACGTGCAGAGCATGAAAGCCGTTTTTCCGGAGAACAAGGCACTGAAACTGAGCACCCGCAACCTGAAACTCATTGAAGAGATTGCCCAACGGACCGAGACAATAGAACAACTCGTGGAGGAACTGACCGAAGCACGCCGCGTGGCAAACCGCATCGACAACATACACAGCCGTGCGATAGCATATCACGACACAGTGGAACCGAAGATGCAAGCCATACGCAAGGAGATTGACAGCCTCGAAATGATTGTAGAAGACGGCCTGTGGACACTACCGAAATACCGAGAACT
The DNA here is from genome assembly GCF_002933775.1 of Prevotella sp. MGM1. Taxonomy (GTDB): domain Bacteria; phylum Bacteroidota; class Bacteroidia; order Bacteroidales; family Bacteroidaceae; genus Prevotella. Next base: position 3,051 of record NZ_BEWV01000108.1, on the reverse strand, counting down.
GCTGTTCATCAGATAATACACACCAAAGGAAAAGAAATGAAAAGACTGGTAATAGCTGGATGCGGAAAATTGGGCACGATAGTGGCGGATGCCGTTCTGAACGGAATTTTACCCGAATATGAACTTATAGGGGTATTCTCTCGAACAGCGAAAAAAGCTGAAGCCATAGCAAACAAGGCTCATGAAAAAGGAATTGAATGCCGCATTGCGGAGAGTTTCGATAACCTGATTGACCTGAACCCCGACATAATGGTCGAGGCCGCCTCACCGGCCGCAATGAGACAATGGGCAGTCACGGCACTGAAACACGGAATATCAATCGTAACTCTGTCAATCGGTGCTTTCGCGGACGATGAATTCTATGATGAGGTGAGACACACGGCAAAAGACCATAACGCGCAGGTTTACATCGCATCGGGAGCAACGGGAGGGTTTGACGTGCTCCAAACAGCAACACTTATGGGCAATGCCAAAGCTGAATTTTTCAACGAAAAAGGACCGGATGCACTGAAAGGCACACCTGTATACGACGACTCTCTGCAAAAAGAAGAACACACTGTATTCAGCGGCACGGCATCTGAAGCCATCATACAATTCCCAACCAAGGTTAATGTGACCGTTGCCGCTGCCCGCGCATCGGTCGGACCGGATAACATGAAAGTTACCATACGCTCCACGCCTGGTTTCAAAGGCGATACACAACGTGTGGAAATACGCAACGAGCAAGTACATGCCGTAATAGATGTATACAGCGCTACGGCCGAGATTGCCGCATGGTCTGTGATAAACACGTTACGCAATATCACATCACCGATAGTATTCTGCTAAGCAGGCAAATCCTGTCGGCACGGCAATAAATAAGTCTGCCCTAAGACATTAAACATAGTTATCAATGTCTTAGGGCAGACTCATTCATAGACATCCGGCCTCACGCCTCGTTCAGATAGTTTTCGATATTATCCAAAACTTTATTACTTAACCTTACAAAGGCCTGTTGAGTGCGGCCTGTCGAAACACACATGCAACGTACATTAGGATGATAAAGGAAACGCCGGCCACCCAATGCTCCTTCCGTATCGCAGAAACAAATATTGTCTCCGTCTATCCACCTGGCAAAAGCATCCTCGTCCCATGCGGGAGACAAACCGGTGTTGAATAGAATCTTATGTTGTCCTAACCTGGCAAACTCGGCCTCATGCAGCAAAACGGTATTCTTGTTAAGACAACAGAACACCACATCACTCCGTTCCAAAAGGTCGCCAAGCGGCATAAAACGGTATCCCTTGGCTCCGGCATCAGCTTTTTCGCTACGGGCAAAATAAGCTATATCAGCACCAAAGAAATGCATGGCATCCGCTATCATACCGCCTGATTTACCCAGACCTACGATTCCAACTTTCAATCCCGTCATCTCACTTGGCTCACCGAACCATGCTTTCCCGCCAAATCCATGCATACAACGCACAAGTTCACTGACCGCATATTCCACCACTCCCTCATCGCCATAGTCACGTATACCGGTTACCGTTATTCCATGCTCACCGGCATACATAATATCCACATTGGCACTCTCAGGGGAGTAAAGCGAACAGCACATGCCTATATATCTCACATTGCCGCATCTGGCAATCACTTCCTTCGTCATGGTTGAGGTATAGCTGAGTAAGACGGCATCGGCATCCCCTATACGCCTTACTATCTCATCGGCATCAGCAGGTATATCGCCATACATCTCCACTTCATCCGCATAGTCGTGCAATCGCTTTTCGGCAGAAGGAACCATGCTCACAGGCTCTATCGCAACTATCTTTTTAAATCGTTTCATTTCAAATATAATAATATTATAGGAAAAAATATCTGTTTGCCTTCAAAGATAGTCTCTTTTGCGCTAAACACCAAACAAAAAAGACCCTTACTTTATATTTACACTATAATAAACATCAATAAAAACAGTATAATCAAACAAAAGCCTGAGATCAACAGTCTCTGGCAAACCAGATGTTTGCATAACGGAATAGATCCCTGTTGTAATTTACTGAAAATGAATTTTCAACCAAATAACAATAAATTGCCAACCCGGAATGCTATGTCTAAAGACACGATTGCTAATGTCATGTTGAAAACAATTACGTCAGAATTGTGTTCTCCAAAGATATTGATCATGTACTAAAATACAAATTACCGATAATTTTGAAATCTGGGCCGGTTATACACGTCAGCATTGATGACGAATGAAATAAAAAGACAATTCGGTACATCACATAATACAAATACCACAAAAAGAACTTTTAATAATTATATGTCTGGAATATTTTCATCTGTGGAGTGACGGAATAAACAAAAAAAAAGAGTAATTTCGCAAACAGATTACCGATAAACAGACATCTGTATGACGAAGGATTTTATTACCATAATAATTGTGGCAACGGCTTCTGTATTGTGGCTTACAGGGTGTGGAAATGGAGTAAGACGTAGTGAGGTGTCACATGAAGTGGTCGATGTTCCTGCTGTGATGTATGCCGAACAAATTACGATTAACGAGCTGCCGATTGTGTTGGAGAGATTGAAAAACAGGCAAACCGAATATGACTTCGTCGGAATTTGTTCCAGCCCCGTGGCATGTATCTATTTCATGCAGGAGAACGGTAAGTTTTATATCGACTATGAGGCAATCACTAAAAGTCAGCTCCCGTATCTTACAAAAATCAAACTGTTTGCCTCAGAACACGGCTACCCGACTGTGGAAAATACTTACGGAAACACTCCTATTGATTATCACGATATGACACATGCTCCTGTCCTCAGCCTCCGAATAGATACGGATACAGACAGCATAGCAAAAGTGGGCATACAGCTAATGCAAACCATATTCCAAGACAATGACAGTACGCTCTATGATATTGTTCCGTAAAATAGATGTTTTATCGGCTCTCATTTTCTCTTTTTTAATTGTTGTCTTGAATGTTGCCATGACATCTTTATTATTAGGAAAAAATAGGGTCAGCGGATTTTTCCGGTGGGCGGGAGAGAGTATCAAGAGTATAGTGTTAT
>NZ_BEWV01000107.1 GCF_002933775.1 Prevotella sp. MGM1 | reverse complement strand
AAAGGGCCTCACGAAAACGCGGCCGTTGAACAGGCAGGCGCCATCGGCTACATGATGCCCACCCCGGCCATGAGAACGACACGCACGGGAGTGACAGAACGTTTCGTGGGAGGGCAGGTTGACGGTATGGCCGGCTCGCTGTCATCGAAAGTGAGTTGCGCCACCATCTTCACGCAACATGGAGAAATCATGCACGGTTGCCCGTCGGAGAATATCCTGGAAACGGGGCGGCTGGCACTGTGCGACGCCGGATGCGAACTCGACGATTACTGCTCAGACCATACACGCACATTCCCCGTGTCGGGAAAGTTCACTGATCGGCAACTCGACATTTACCGCATCGTGGAAGCATGCCACGACTATACCATTGAAGTGGCAAAACCGGGTGTCAGATGGTATGACGTACACATGGACGTATGCCGGATGATGACCGACAGGTTGAAAGAGATCGGCCTTATGAAAGGTGACACCGAAGAGGCGGTAAGAGCCGGTGCCCACGCCATGTTCCTCCCGCACGGCCTCGGCCACATGATGGGTATGGATGTGCACGACATGGAAGGACTGGGACAAAAACATGTGGGTTTCGACGATGAGACTCAACCTTCAACACAGTTCGGAACAAACTGCCTGCGTATGGGCAGACGGCTCGAAGAAGGCTTTGTGATGACCGATGAGCCGGGAATATATTTCATACCTGCGCTCATAGACGAATGGCGTGCCAAGGGACACTGCAAGGAATGGCTTAACTTCGACATACTCGAAACATACAAGGACTTCGGAGGAATACGCATCGAAGACGACATACTCATAACAAAGGACGGATGCCGGTTCCTCGGCAACAAGCGCATACCATAC
>NZ_BEWV01000106.1 GCF_002933775.1 Prevotella sp. MGM1 | reverse complement strand
CCTCGACAGCCATGCGGACGGCGCCTGTGATGATGTCCATCGCCCCGGAGGCACGGAACACTCCCACTCCCACGAGCATAGCCACGAGATACGGTATGATGCGCACGGCGGTGGAAAAACCGTCTTTCGCTCCCTCGATAAACGTATCGTACACGTTTATCCGCTTTCTCACCCCGGCGATTATGAAGCCCGTGATGACAGTCATCAGCAATATGTTGGCCACGCTCACACTCACGGTGTCCATCATCACCTTATCCATACGGCCGAAGCCCCATACTATCGCGGCTACGACCGCACACATTCCGCCGAGCGCCAGTATCATGGTGCGGTTGATGAGGTTTATCCGCTGATAGAGGCTTGTGACAACGATACCTGTCAACGTGGAGAAAAACGTGGCGAGAAGAAGCGGTATGAACACATCGGTAGGATTGGCGGCGTCCATCTGCGCCCTGTACACCATGATACTCACCGGTATCAGCGTCAGTCCGCTCGTATTGAGCACAAGAAACATTATCATCGGGTTTGTGGCCGTGTCTTTTTTCGGATTCAGCTCTTGCAGCTGCTCCATGGCTTTTAGTCCAAGCGGCGTGGCGGCGTTGTCGAGGTTCAGCATATTGGCGGCAATATTCATGAAGATGCTCCCGGTGACGGGATGCCCCTTGGGTATGTCGGGGAAAAGACGAACAAACACCGGACTTAGTATTCTTGCCAGCGCCGCCACCACCCCGCCGCGCTCGCCTATCTTCATGATGCCGAGCCATAGGGAGAGCACGCCCGTGAGCCCGAGCGAAATTTCGAAAGCTGTCTTCGACGATGCAAACGTGGAGTCCATCATGGCGGGGAACACTTCAAGATCTCCAATGAACACGAGCCGTACCGCGGCCACGGCAAACGCAATGACGAAAAAAGCCATCCAAATATAATTGAGAACCATCTGTACGCAAACTGCTTTTATTACATATTCATACCGTGCAAAGACTGCGCTTGGCCGGGCAAAATGAAACCGGCCCTGTCATTATCCGTTCCGTGCACGGCACGGCCTATCTCCTGCAAAGGTACAAAAATACTCGCAACGAGCGGTAAACAAAAGTGTTAAAGACAGGAGAACAACGCCAAGGTAGGGATTTTTTTCATACATTTGTAAGATTAAAGACACCTATCATGAACAACAAGGCAAAACTGCTGATTGCACTCACGTTGACGGCCGGCGCAGCCACATCGTGCAAAGACAAGGACTACTTCGACCAAGGGGTATACGAAGAGATTGTGAGCGGAGCTTTCCCCGTGACAGACGTTGACCGGGCGCACACGTGGGAGACCATTAAGCCTGTCACGGTGAGAACGACACTCAGAACAGCCGACAAGTCGATATACACCATACGGATATATGCCGGAAATCCTATCGGCGGCGACAGACCGACGCTTCTCGCCTCGGGACGCGCGCAGGGACAAGGCCGCTTCGAGACGGCAATAAACCGTATGACGACGGAAAACACCGCATACATAGCCCTCACGGCAGAAGACGGACACACAAGAATATACCGCCGGACAATTGCCGGAGGCACGCTAACGACCGAAATAGGAGGAACCGACATTGCCGGAGAGACATCATCGATGCCTGCAGAGGGAGAGAGGCAGAGCCTGCGGTACTGTTTCGAGGAGAACTTCCCCGAACCGGGCGATTTCGATTTCAACGACATCGTGGTGTCATTGCAACCAGAGATAGACGAGACAAACCCATACATAATGCGACTGACGGTAAGCCTCGATGCCGTGGGGAGCCTCAACCAACTGGCGGCGGCCGTCAGACTGAAAGGAACGAGCCGCGACCAACTGCTCGGAGTGAGGACAGAGGGCGACGACTGGTTCGACTTCTACAACCGCACCACGGCCAGTCTCAACCTGATAGACAACGGAAAGCTCGTGACCAAGGCACACAACGGCGATGCCGTAATATATCTGTTCAACGATGCCCACTGGGCGATGAAGCCCGTGAAAGCGACAGACGGAAGCGTCGCGAGACCATACTACAATACTTACAGGGGCATCATGAAACCCGAAGACCTCTTCGAGGCGGAAGACATCGCTCCGCGCAAGTGTACCATATCGATAATGTTCGACAGCGAGACCACCGCGCGCAGTATCTGTGCCGCCAATCTCGACGTGTTCATGATAAAGCAGTATAACGGCGGAACATGGGAGATACACACGCCACCGTTCAAACTCGACAACGCTCTGTTCGACTATTCCACAGCCGCGTACGACAACCCGTATATCTGGGCGCTGCTGTTACCTGGAGGAACGCCCTACGCACGAGAGACAAAACCGATAGGCTCGTTCACAGACAGCAACATGCTGGGCGGGGCATACCAGACTTTCGGGCACTCGTTCGGCGAGTGGGCGCGAGACCGTAACTCGGCGACAGACTGGTATATGTATCCTGAAAAGAACATGGTGTATTAGTTATTTTAAGAAGACAATGGGGCTTTTAAGGAGTTAAGGAGTTATCGCTCGAAAGCCCGCTAAATAATTAAAGAGAAAATGATAACAGTCCGGGGAGTAGACGATAAGTACAAAACCATGATTACTTTAATGTCTTGAAAACCATTGTCTTTAACTCCTTAGCGGGCTTGCGAGCGATAACTCCTTAACTCCTCAAAAATCCCCTTGATTACTCAAAACAAAACACCTTCCATATTCCACTCGTTTGAAAATAAAAATCCGACAGCTCTAAATATCGACGTATTTGTCGGTTCTCGCAACGTCCTCTATGTCATTTGATACACCTAATTCCCCTACAAAAACATACTCCACCTACCCGCCCTGTCTTTCCAAGAAGCACCCCGCCGGCACACAATAAAATGCTTGCGACATACAACAAAAAGCAGACCGGCACGCAACACAATGCGCACCGACATGCAACGGCAACAAAAAAAAGAGATGCACCGCAGGCGCATCTCTTTATCTTTCGTTTCGGGTCGGAACTGATTCCGACTTCATTCATTTTGTTTTTTTTACTGTACAATCTTGTCTTCCACGGGTGATTTGTACCACTCATTCTCGTTGACATCTTTAACCCAGTCCTTGAACGCCGGGTAAGCGGCATCTATACGTGTCCACTCGGTAGGCCAAATCCAGTCACCCGGCAGACAGAGCATCATCGGAGCCTTGCCGGTCTCGGTGCCCATGGTGATGGTTCTCGAATCTCCGTTGCTCTCGACAGTGATGGTGAAACCATGTTTCTCCATACTGAAATCACTGCCAACCTTTACCTTTATCGGGTCGCCGGCAACACCTTTCGAACCCCTCGTGTTTAGGAACGGATACTTACCGTCGTCACCCGGAGTCACACCCGGACTGACAAGGTGGTGTATCTCCGCATTATCGGCAATGGGCATGCCGTTATATTTTATCACCGACGGCAGATTACCACCGGCCGCAAGCGGAGTGACCGTCACAAAATCACGGCCTGCCACATAGCTTATGCCGAACACAACATCGTTGAAATCGAAATCGCCGATAGCGCCGAGATCCTCGCACGCGAGTATCCACGATTGAGCCTCAGGCTCCGGATCGGGGTCTTTGCTCGGCACTTCTATCTCATCTTTCTGGTCGGGAGTGTAAGCACCGTCTACCCAGAACACTATGTCGTTGAGATCTTCGTCCGCTCCATCCTCAAATCCGAGGAAACGATGCCCCTTATATGTCCAAGACACAGCCTTGACACTGCCACGCGTCATATCCGCCTGGCTCAAGTCACATCCCGGGCCCTTCATGTAGTAGTGCCCTATGCGGCGGTTCAGTTCCGGCAAAGAATAGTTGTATTTGCCTTTGCTCTCAAATGAACCGCAATCCATCGGGCGGATAAAGAACACCACATGATAACCGGCCGGGAAATCGTATGTTCCGGTTTCCAATTCATGGTTCTCACCAAAGAATGCCAATTTATAATTCGTTCCATATAAAAGAGAACTTGGGCCATGGCCGGCTATGCTGTCTTTATCGCCCCATACAGACAATTGCATGTTCTCGTGCAACTCTGTTCCCTGCCAGGAATCCCAATAAATATTCTCTTTCGGGCGTCCGTCACGCATCAGGATATAGTGCGGTTGGGTCAACGGGTCCTGGCCGTCCTTATAATACACATATCCGAGCATGTTGGTGTTTATCGTGGCACCATATATATAAGGCAACTCTATCTCTCCGCCCTCTGTCGTTATGGAGAAGCCTTGTTCTACCTTGGCCATTTCTTCAGCACTGTTATAGAA
>NZ_BEWV01000105.1 GCF_002933775.1 Prevotella sp. MGM1 | reverse complement strand
AGCAGGAAACACTCAAATCAACAAGATTGAGGCAACAATCGAAGACGCTGACGAGAACACCACGACCTATACTCCCGCTCCCGCAATCGCGGTTGCCGAGAACATCGCAGCCCTGAAGGCTCTCACCGACGAGACAGAGGCTACTCTGACACTGAACAATACCAAAGTCGTTGTATCAAGAGGTGCCAGCGGCCTTAGCGGCAGAGTGAGCGTGATAGAAGACGCCAGCGGTGCCGTGGCACTGGGTTCGGGCGTGATGAGCATGCTCATGGAGCTCGGCGCGTCGGAAGGCAAAGCCGTGACAGGTAAGGTGACCGGTATATACAGCGTGATAAACGGTGTACCGACATTCAGCGACAGCGAGAATACCGGCGCTACCGGCGACGAGGTTACGGCCGTTGAAGATACGGAAATCGCTCATGCCGAGGCTACCATAGCAGACGCCAAGAAAGAAGAGAACCTCTTCAAGATTGTAGACATCAAGGACATCACGCTCGAAGCCACAGGCATGCGCACGTTCACAGCCACACAGAACGAGGAGCAAATAGCGGTAGAGGACGTGATGATGACCCCGGGCTGGAGCTTCCTGACAGACGAGTACATGAGCGAAAGCGGAGAGGGCTACAACCTGCCGGCTATCGAGAGCATGACTGCCCTCGTATACAAGAACGCCGAAGGCGCTACCGTACTCTATCCGATGGAAATCGTTGCCAAGGAAGAGCAGCAGGAAGTACCCGTGGTTTGGGACTTCACCAAGTGGAGCGAGGAGACCGCAAACGACCTGAAAGCAGAGGCAGCGACAGTAGAACCCGACGCTGACGGCAAATATCCCGCAGTGACTCCGTGGCGCAGCTACGAGAAGGTTGCCGGCCCGAGCGAAGCCGAACCCGACAGAGGCGGCGCCGCATACTGGTATGGAACAGAAATCACCGAGGCACAGTCGCTCTGGGCCAACGGCCATGAGATTGCCGAGACAGCAGGTCTGCTCTTCGACAAGGTTGGTGCAGGATCGATCGCGATAGCCCTCAACTATCCCGAGACAACCCTCGGAACATATGCAGGTCCGGCATATCTGTGGATTGGCGGCAAGGACTTCTCGTTCGTAATTCCTGGTGTGAAGCCGGGCGCTACAATCGAAATCGGTCTCGAATCCCACAAGAGCACAGACGCGCGCGGCCTGAAGCTGAGCGTTGACGGAACCGAGTTCGCCCAGTGCGTTCCCACAACATTCGAGACATTCCGTGTCGTTGTTCCCGAGTCTGACGCCGAGACGGTAGACGTCAAACTGACAAACACCAACGGTTGCCACATCTACACAATCGGTATCACCGACTACCAGAAGACAGACGGCATCAACGGCGTGACCAACAACGTGAAGAACATCAACAACGATGTTTACTCAATAAACGGTGTCAAGGTACGCAACGCAGGCGAGTCGCTCAACGGCTTGGCCAAGGGTCTGTACATCATCGGCGGCAAGAAGGTTGTAATCAAATAACCAACCACCGCCTGACAAACATAAAAGGTCGCCTCATGTAGGCGGCCTTTTTTGTGTTTGTTATTGCAAATTTATGCATAAACACTTGTACGTTTGCATAAATATACGTATCTTTGCCCTGTATTTGCATAAATATACATACATGAAGATAAAGAAGAACAGACTTGAAACGCTGAGAATGATTATTTCGAGCCAGGAGCTGGGCAGTCAGGAAGAACTGCTCGACGCACTGCAAAACGAGGGCTTCAAACTGACACAGGCCACGCTGAGCCGTGACCTCAAGCAGCTCAAAGTGGCGAAAGCCGCCACTATGAACGGCAACTACATATACGTGCTGCCAAACGTGACGATGTACAAACGCGTGAGCACCCCTAACCAGGTAAAGGAGATGATGAAGGTACCAGGCTTCGTATCCATAACATTCTCGGGAAACATGGGCGTGATAAAGACACGCCCCGGATATGCCGGCAGCATAGCCTACAACATAGACAACAGCAAAATACCGCAGATTATCGGCACAATAGCCGGCGACGACACCATATTCATCGTCATCAGGCAGGGAGCGGGCGAAGAGGAAGTGACCGACGCGCTGAGCAAGGTCGTGCCCAACATGGAATAACAGACGGTAACAACGATACGACAAGGTAAGAGACGACAGTTTTTTCTAAAAAGACCGATGGAAGATATCAATGTATTAGTGGCCGCTCCCGAACACGAGAAGTATGTGGACACCATTCTCGAAACAATCGCGGCGGCGGCGGCGGTGCGTGGCACGGGAA
>NZ_BEWV01000104.1 GCF_002933775.1 Prevotella sp. MGM1 | reverse complement strand
TATGCTTATAGAATCTTTAGCACAGAAAACCAGACTTGCCATGATGACGGTACTCGCAACCATCGGAGGTTGCGCCGTCATCTGCGGCTTCACGGTCTGGTGCTGCATCTCTTTGGTCACCAAGGAGCGGCAGCAGATATATGTATTGGACGGTGACATTCCTTTCTTGGCGGAACGTGCCAATTTGGAAGCGAACTTTATTATGGAGGCGAAGGCGCACATCCAGCTCTTTCATCAATACTTCTTCAACCTGCCACCCGATAACGACTATATCAAGTGGACGGTCAGCAAGGCGATGTATATGGCGGACGGTACCGCTTTGAAACAGAAACAGGCGATGGACGAGAACGGTTTTTATTCCGACATCATATCGTCATCGGCAGTCTGCACCATTATGTGCGATTCCATCCAGTTTGACGAACATGAACGGAAATTCACCTACTACGGTACGCAGCTAATCAAGCGGCGCACCCGTGACTTGAAACGGACGATGGTAACGACCGGGTATTTGGAGAATGTGCCGAAGACGAGGAACAATCCCCACGGACTGATGATTACCAACTGGCGCACCATAGAGAACAAGGATTTGGATTATTAAAAACAGCAACAATGAAATCACTCAGAAAGATATTGCATGAAAGCCGTCTGAAAACCCACCAACAGGTTCGGGCATGGCTGCAACCCAAGATGGGGGCAATCGGTACGAAGTATCGGCTGGCGGCAAGAATACGTTTGGCCAACGCATGGGCGACCAAACATCCGAAGCGTACATTCGCTTATGTAACCGGGACATTGGCTTTTGTTCTGGTGGGCAACATTTGGATTAGTGGGGCCAATGTAGATTCTTCTAACGAATTGAATGAAGCAAATCAAAATCTGATAAGCAACATGGAACCGCTTTTCACAGGCTTCCATACCATACAGGCAAACAAGGACATCCAGCGCAACACGCTGATGGACTTGGTAGTCCAAGGTCAGGAACTCCGTGAGGAATTGGATTCCATGATTGCCGTACCGCATAAGTCAAGGATGGATTCCACCCGTATCGTTCAACGATACCGTCAGCTTGAAAACATTGTCAAATCCCTTAATAATAACGAGACCAAATGATTAAAATCAATTTCAAACAACCCAAGTATATCTTTCCGCTGGTGGTGTTCGTGCCGCTATGCGCGTTGATATACTTCGTGATGCAGATGTTCTCCGGTGATGGTGATACCGGTCAGTCGGTAGCCACCGACCGCATCAACATGGAACTTCCCGAAGCCCGTGCGGAAGAAGCTGGAGATAAGATGTATGAAATGTCACGCAGATTTGGTGACGAGGATGCCTTTACCGCAGTCGGTGCCATCGGTGAGGAGAAGAATGAGACCGAGGAACTGGAACATGGTTACACCGAGGAAGAACTGAATATGCTTGATGCAGCCGAGGCGGAACGCATCCGTCAGCAGAAAGAAATGGAAGAACTGGAGCGTTCCCTTGCAGAATCCCGAAAGCATATCAATGAATATGCCTATGGCGACCCTTCACAGAATGGTGAAAGTTACTCATCTAAAGACGAGTTTGCCCAAGATTTGGAGGAAATCCAACGCAGGAGTTATGAACGGCAGAAAGCCATCGAGAGCGGGTTGGGCATAACCAACCCGGAGCAGGAAGAGGCTTTGCAAAGGCAACGTGCGGATTCCATAGCCAAAGTCAGGCAGGAAGAGAAAGAACACAACCGTCCCAAGCTGGTTATCAAATCCTCCGATACCAATGCGGACAAGTTCCACACGGTATCTTCTTCGGACGATGCGGTGGATGCCAAACTGATCCGTGCGATGATTGACCAGACCACCAAGGCGCGTGAAGGTACCCGTCTTCGATTCAAACTATTGGACGATGTGACGGTTAGCGACATCAACTTGAAGAAAGGCACTTACCTTTATGGAACGGTGACAGGTTTCGGGCAGCAGCGTGTACGTGCGGCCATCACCAGCATCCTGGTTGGGGACAAGTTCGTAAAGGTCAATCTGTCCGTTTTTGACAATGATGGTATGGAAGGCTTCTATGTTCCCGAATCTCAGTTCCGTGACTTCGTAAAGGATGCCGGTTCCAGTGCGGCGCAGCAGAATATCAGCTTTGATTCGGGAAGCGGATATGAAACCGGCATATCGGCTGAAGCCATCGCCTTGCAGACCTTGCAGAATATGTATAACTCGGCATCGTCGGCCATATCCTCCAATATCCGAAAGAACAAGGCGAAAATCAAGTACAATACCATTGTGTATCTGATAAATTCGGATGAAGCAAGGTAGAGATTATTAAAACAAGAATCATTAAAATTATAATTCAATTCGTATGAAATCCAAGATTTTTCTTTTCATTCTCAGTGTCTTCTTTGTCGTGGGCAACGCATCTGCCAACGAAAGAATCTATGTCAATAGCGGAGTGACCACCCACATCGTCATGCCGGAGAATATCAAGTTAGTGGATATATCCACTCCCAAGATTATCGGCAACCAGTGTGCCGACAACATTGTGCGTATCAGACCTTTTCAAGAGAGCGATTTCATTTCGGTATGCGATTATAAGGAAGATGAACTGTTAGGTACGCTTACTTTGATAGGTGAACGGCATATCGCGCAGTATGATATTGTCTATACACAATCCCCCACATTGGCGGCATCCATCTTCCAAGTGCCATACAGCGATACGCAATCTTATATCAACCCGGAGGTGTCTATGCCCATGTCGGAAATGGCCCGCTATGCGTGGGCGGTTTATGGCAGCGACCGCAAGTTCAATCAGGTGGTGTCAAAGGCGCACGGTATGAAGGCTGTAGTCAATAACATCTATGCCATCGGGGATTACTTCTTCATTGATTACTCGTTGCAAAACAAGACAAAGATTCCTTACGACATAGAAGAACTGCGAGTGAAGCTGACCGACAAGAAGCAGAGCAAGGCAACCAACTCACAGACCATCGAACTGACTCCGGTATTCTCGCTTAACTATGCCAAGAAGTTCCAGAAGAACTATCGCAATGTGTTGGTGCTCCCCAAGCTGACATTCCCGGACGAGAAAGTGCTGCGACTGGAGATTTCAGAGAACCAAATCAGCGGCCGCGTCATCGTGCTGACCATCGAATACGAGGACATCCTCAATGCCGACGGCTTTGACTCGGACATCTTGAAGAACTGCGATTATTATCCGTATCACTACATTAAATACTCTGACGTACAATGAAAAAACTATTATTTATTCTACTTTGTGCGGTTATGACCATAGGAACATCCGCACAAGCACAAGATGCCAAACTCACGATAAATGCAGGCTTCCAGTTCCCCTCCACGTTGAACGCCACGGTCGGCTATGAACATCCGCTGTCCTACGGCAATGCCGTGGAGTTGTATGGCGAGGTGGGCAACCACTGGAGGAAAGATGACTTTTGGAAAGGTTACTTCTGGGATGGTGGTATTGTTTACAAACAACGGCTTGCCCGATATAAGAACGGTATGCTTCGCTTCCGTTTCGGCCCTCAATTCGGTGCGGTGGAAAGGAAATTCTTTCTCGGACTGGAAGCGGGCTTTGAATACAGCTACGTTTTCAGAAACGGATGCGAGTTTGTAATAACCCAAAAAAATAACGTGAACTTTCTGCATGGGGACACTTTTCGTAACGGATTGCTATTGGGCATAAAGATACCATTTTAACCGAGTGATAATTTTAGATTAAACAAAGTAACGTATGGCATTTGAAGAAACAAGGGAACAGCAGCAGATGTATAACTACTTCCGTAGCTGCATCTACATCTTTCTCATCATTGAGATAATTATGAATCTGCCCATTGCGGCAGATAACCGTATTACGCAGTTTATTCTTGACCTGTTAGGCAGATTCCCCGTGTTCACGTCCGTTTCGGGTTGCAAGATGGTGGAACTGGTCTGCATCTGTGTGGTGTGTATTGGCACAAAGGCGAAGAAGGCATTGAAGTTCAATGTGAAGACAATGGTCATCTACCCTGTATTAGTCGGATTGACCCTTGTCGGACTTTGTTTCCTCTTTCACAAGATGGACTTCGGAATGAGTTGGATGGGATTCCCTGCCAATCGTATTCTCTATGCCGTATGTTCTGTGGTAGGTACCATGCTGGTGCATCAGGGATTGGATGGCATCGCCAAGTATTACAACTATAAGGTTGGTGATGACCGTTTCAATTTCGAGAATGAGTCCTTCCAACAGTCGGAAGTGCTTGCCAATAACGACTACTCGGTAAACATACCGATGATATACTATTGGAAACGGAAGATGCACAAGGGTTGGATCAATATCATCAACCCGTTCCGTGGCACGATTGTTCTCGGTACTCCTGGTTCGGGTAAGTCTTTCGGTATCATTGACCCGTTCATAAGACAACACGCCGCAAAAGGGTTTGCCATGATGGTGTACGATTTCAAGTACCCGACATTGGCAAAGACGCTTTTCTATCAGTTCTGCAAGAATCGGAAAGCCGGAAGGCTTCCAGCTAATTGTGGTTTCCGTACCATCAACTTTACGGATGTGGAATACTCAGACCGAATCAATCCTATTCAACGGAAGTATATCCCGGACTTGGCGGCGGCTTCTGAAACGGCTGCTACTTTGCTGGCATCCTTGAACAAGGGAGGTGGCGAGAAGAAAGGCGGCTCGGAAGCCTTCTTCACCAATTCGGCAGAGAACTTCCTGGCAGCGATTATCTATTTCTTTGTAAACTTCCACCCTGTCGGGTTCAGGAACGGAAAGAAGTTGAAACGCTATATTCTACTGGAGGGAAAGAAACTGGAGATTGTTATTCGGAATTGGGATGACTTCAATGCCATAGACGATAAGGGAAACGTGGTGTTAGACTTTGTTGATGAGAACGGCAATGATGTTTCTACGGATGAGGATAGGATGTTTGTGGACTTGAACGGCTTTTCTTATAAGGACAGAACCAAAAGGTTGATTAAGATTGAACGCTGCTGGTATGAGGATGAACACGGCAATGAGGTTGAGCCGGACACCATTACGGGCGAGTTTTCTGATATGCCGCACGTATTGTCCTTCCTTGGTAGGTCTTACGACCAGGTGTTCAACATCCTGATGCAGGATGACAAGATAGCCTCACTAATGGCTCCCTTCAAGAGTGCTTTTGAGAACAAGGCGAATGACCAGTTGGAAGGTATGGTTGGTACGCTTCGTGTCAATGCCGCAAGATTGGTATCTCCTGAAGCCTATTGGGTATTTACGGGTGATGACTTCGACTTGAAGATTTCTGACAAGGAGCATCCGAGCTATTTAGTCATAGCCAACGACCCGGAAAAGGAACAGGTAATCGGTTCGCTGAACGCTCTGGTATTGAACCGACTGATTACAAGAGTGAACTCTAAGGGGAACATCCCGGTAAGCATCATCGTGGACGAGCTGCCCACTCTGTATTTTCACAAGATAGACCGCCTTATCGGTACGGCACGCTCCAACAAGGTAGCCGTCACATTGGGTTTCCAAGAGTTGCCTCAGTTGGAAGCGGACTATGGCAAGGTAGGTATGCAGAAGATTATCACCACTTGCGGTAATATCTTCATGGGGGCGGCTCGTAACAAGGAAACATTGGAATGGGCACAGAATGACGTGTTCGGCAAGGCGAAGCAGACCTCACGCTCAATCTCCATCAACGACCAAAAGGTATCTACCACCATCTCGGAGAAGATGGACTACCTTGTTCCGGCAGCCAAGATAGCGGACATGGCTACCGGTTGGCTGGCAGGTCAGGCGGCACGTGACTTTACCGCTACCGATGACAAGATGCTTAACAGCTTCGACATTGAGCAGTCGGAGGAGTTCAAGACCACGAAGTATTTCTGCAAGACCCACTTCGATATGAAGAAGATTAAGATGGAGGAAGACCACTATGTGGTTCTCCCTAAAATCTATGAGTTTAAGAATGACCGTGAGAAAGAGATAATGCTGAACCGCAATTTCAAACGTGTTAATCAGGAGGTCGAGGATATGGTCAAGGAACTGCTTGGAATGAGTTGATTATGGAAAGACTTGCGAAGATACCCACTTTTAGCGGTAGTGTACTAAAGATTATCGCCATTGTATCTATGGTAATAGACCATTGTGCTTATTTTCTGATGGATAACAATTCTACACTTTACGAGGCCATGCGCTGTGTTGGTCGTATCGCTTTCCCGGTGTTTGCCTTCTTGATAGCGGAAGGCTTCGCTTATACGCATAACAGAAAGAGGTACTTTACACGGCTATTGGTATTTGCCGTTATCAGCGAAGTCTCTTGGTATCTGTTGAATGGAGCGGACGGTACGCACAATGTGATGTTCACGTTGGCTTTGGGTGTGGTGGCTTTGGCTGTACTGGAGAAACTGAAAGAGAATAGCGTCCTTTGTGGGATTGCTATTCTCTCTATTGCTTATCTTGCCACTTGGTCAGGAGTGGATTATGAGTGGCGAGGGATATTGATGATTTTAGTTTTCAATCTGTTACGAAATCAAAACGATAATCTTCCTTTTCCCTATGGTCGAATGATGCAGCTTCTTTGTGCTTTTCCATTGATGATGCACTATGGCAGCATCGGTGCTTTGCTGGCTTGTATGACCATATTCTTATACGATGGCGCAAGAGGATTTATCAAGGGCAATGTCGCAAAGTATGGATTTTATGCTTTCTATCCGGTACACTTGCTGCTAATATGGTGCGTTATAACATTTTTAGCACACTGATAACTGCCGGAACATAATCGGGAGCTTCCGCATACCCAATCTTTTTGAGCCAAAGCAGATAGTTCCCATCTTCTCGTTTGTACTTGTACTGTACCTTGGTATAATAAGCACGTACACTTTCCGACCAATGGTCAAACTCATAATACTTCCCGGTACGCGGATTGGTCAATCCAAAGAGGTTGTGCCTATTCCTGCACAGCGGAGAGGTGAACCAGCCCGTTTCCAAAATGGCTTGTGCCAATACTACTTTCGGATATAGGATGCCGTTCCGTTTGATTTCTGCATAAAGATTGGGGATGGTTAATTCAGGGAGAAGCTCGTTTGCTTTAACTCGCTTGAATTTTTGGGACGTTTTACCGTCCACTTTTCGGGTGCATAGACGCTTGTTTGTTCTAATATCAGGTTGAGCTTTTAATGTGCCTTCCAGTTCTTTATTAGGCTCTGTTCGTGCTGTATTATCCTTAATATCAATGTTATTTGCATTATCGTTTGCTCGAATTTGCTTTATTTCAGCTTCTTTCGTTATCGTATAGAATTGTGCCGATGCCATTTCCGGCATCAGCATCAGAATCATTGCAGTCAGAATAGTGTTGCGCATTTCTTCTTTGGGATTTGATGTAGATAATTTTGTGACATCCAAGCGGTAACGACACCGCAAAATTAACAGTTCAACATCATTCAAATGGAATTACACAACAGAAATCTATCCGAAATGCTGCCTTACGAGAAGCTGGCAGTATTGGGCATCGACAAGGAGAAAGCGGATTTGTTGCCCAAAGAGGTAAAGGAGCGACTGGTGTCAGGCGAGGTTACTCCGCTGATGCAGGTCTCTATCCATGCCCGCAATGGCGACATCATCACCTTGCCTGTGAAGTTGCAGCTTACGGCTGACAAGAACGGTAATCCGGCTCTTATCGCCTATCCGGTCAGAGCGGAACTTGAAGTGGAACGTAACAAGGTTCTCCGCTTGACCGAGCAGGAAGCCGCACGGTTACGGAATGGCGAGGTGCTTCAAAAAGCCGTGGAAGTAAACGGTGAGAAAACGCAGCAGTATCTTCAATTAGACCCGGAAACCCAATCGGTCATCCACCGCAAAGTAACCGACATCCAACTGGAGCAGAAGCTCAAAGATATGGAAAAGGTCAATGACATTGAATTGGGCACCCAGCAGAAGCAACAGGTACGCGAAGGCAAGCCCATCGAACTCAATGTAGGCGGTGAGAAAGTTTCCGTGGGCGTGGACTTGAAAGAGCCACAAGGCTTCAAAGTTATCCAAGGCGATATGAAGGAGTGGGAACGGCAGCAAAAACTCCGTTATGACGAGCAGCATCCTGAATACCTGGGGCTGGTAATGACGGACAAGAACCGTTGGGAATATCAAAAAGTCGTGGATGCCCAGTCCAAGGAACGGGCCATCCACCTTAAACCCTCCCGTGAAGAAAAAACAAGCCATACATTTAAACGCTGACGGTTATGGCAAAGCAATCAGATAAAGAGCTGGAAGCCGGACTACCCAAAGAGTTCAGCAATCTGAAGGCAAAGCATCCAGATGCGATGCTCCTTTTTCGGGAGGGTGACTTCTATAAACTCTACAAAGAAGATGCCGTAAAAGCCGCCTTGATTCTCGGTATAGCCACGATGGACAAACTGACTTCGGGCATTGAGAAGAAGATAAAGACCGCCGAGTTTCCAAGAACCGTATTGGACACCTATCTGCCCAAACTCATCCGTGCCGGAGCACGTGTCGCCATCTGTGACAGGCTTGAAGTTGTAGAGAAAATAAGGAAGAATGAGGAGCCAATCCTATCAAACAATATCGATATGACAAAGAAGAGTAAAGAGAAGGTTGTGCAGGAAGAGCCTGCCAAGACTGTGAAGAACGCAGCCGGGAAGAAACCTGCCAAGGAAAAGAAGGTGGAAACACAAGTGGAAGCCAAGAGTGAACAGAAAGCCGAGGCGAAACAGGAACGCAAACCGCGCGAGCCTCAAATGGTAACTGCCGCCGGTGAGAAAGTGACCCACGGCCATGCCTACCAAAGCAAAGCCAATCCTGAAGAGTGGTACTTCACCGCCAAGATGGACGGCAAGCAGTTGAAGCCCCAGCGGATGGATGCTGCCGACCTTGCCGCCTACCAGAAGAAGGAAATGACCGTGCCTCAGTTGATGGAACGCTATTATCCCACCAAGCTGATGCCCAAGGTTTCGGAGGAAGCCTTCAAGATGCCGAAGTCCATTGCCGGACCGGAAGGTAATATCTCCGTGGAGAAGTTCAATGTTTATAAGGAGAAGGATGAGCAGCGTGCCGACTATGGCAAGTATAAGTTCTACGCGCAAATCGGTGATTCCAAGATGTCGGCAGTCGCTTCAAGACAGGACTTGAATGCCTACTTCGACCGGGTAATGACTCCGGCCCAGTTGGTGGAAAAGAACTTCGGTGAGCGTCTGCATCTGAAATCAGCCTACGAGAAGTACCAGCTTCCCGAAGGCATAGACCCGAAAGGTGTGCGTGTGGCGAAAGACCGAGGTGACAACAAGTGGAAGGTGTCCGTGGATATGGGCGACAAAGGCCGCACCACCAAGCATGAAATCTCCTTCGATGACGGCTATTCCCTTTTCAAGGCAAAGACCGCCACCCGGGAACAGATTGCAGCCAAGTATCTCAATACGGAAATCACAGGTATGCTTGCGGCAAAAAGTGTCAAGGTGGAGAAATCTACATCCATGAAAAGGTAACGCAATCAGACAACAATTTAATGATAAAAGAAAAACAAGATATGAGTGAAAAAATGAAGCACGAGGAGTTGGTGGAACTCCTTCAGGAGGGTAAAATCGGTTATCTCCGTTTTGTCATGGAGAGTGAGAACGAACAGGATTATTTAGAGTGGTGCCGTACCCACGGCACAGACCCCTCGGATGAATCCGCAGAGTTTTATATCGAGCAGACGGACATCGAACAGATGGACCGTCAGGTAATGGACGACGAGGACTATGGCATCTGGAACTAATTACAATCCATCAGCTTCGGGCAATGCCGGTCAGGTCGCTTTGGATAAGTTTGCGGCGATGATGATTGACCGTATGGAGCAGATGAAAGCCTCCGACTGGAAGAAAGGCTGGATTGGCGGTGCATCGGGTTATGCCGGCTTGCCGCAGAACGTGGGCGGCAGGAACTATTCCGGCTCCAACTCGTTGTTCCTCCAACTTCATACGGCAGCGAATGGTTATGACCTCCCTGTTTACCTGACCTTCAAGCAGGCGCATAACCTCAAAGCCCATGTACTGAAAGGAGAACACGCCTTTCCGGTGGTCTATTGGGATATGCTGGTGAAGGACAAGAACGGACAGAAAATCAGTTCGGATGAATACCGTGCCATGAGCCGCGAGGAACGGAAAGATTTGGAAGCGATACCTTTTATCAAGGCTTTCCCGGTTTATAACGTGGCGCAGACCAATCTGGCAGAGGTACAGCCGGAACGTATGCAAAAGCTGCTGGATAAATTCAAAGTACCGGAGCTTCGAGATACCGAAGGTATGTATGCCCATGCCGCTCTTGACCGTATGGTACAGACCCAAGGGTGGCTCTGCCCGATACAGGCGGACAAGCGGGTGGACGGTGCTTATTATTCTCCCTTGGCAGACCGGATTGTTGTTCCCTTGAAGGAGCAGTTCAACATCGGTAATACACCGGAGGAAATCTATCGCGGAGGTATGGAGTATTATTCCACCATGCTCCACGAAATGACGCACTCGACCATGACGGCTGAACGACTGAACCGAGAAATGGGTGGCAAGTTCGGAGACCCGAAATATGCGAAGGAGGAATTGGTGGCGGAACTGACGGCTGCCATGATCAGCCATTCGATGGGATTTGATTCCAAGATAACGGACAACTCAGCAGCCTATCTGGATTCGTGGATTGGTGTCCTGAAGAAGGAACCGAAATTCATCGTTTCCATCATGGCGGATGTGAACAAGGCATCAGACTTGATACTTGACCACGTGGACAAGCAACGGTTGGCATTGGGCGAACAGCCTTACCTTGCCAAGAACGACCCTTTTGCTCCCTTGGGTGCTGATGAGGAAATTCCCTTCAAGAATGCCGCCATTATCAAGACCCGTTCCGGTGACTATGCCATCCGTGCTTCTTACAATGGTGTGGAGTTGGGATTGAAGAAAGTTACCAAGGACACGGCAAAAACGTTCTTTCAGCTTACTGACCAAAAAGATAAGTCGGCATTTCTGAATATGACGGCACGTAAGACATACGAGCCGGAGTTGACAGTTATGCGGAGAAGTCAGAAGGTAAGTTCCGGGATTAGCTTGTAATCATTCTGTAAATCTTAGCGATTATGAGTGATTACAAAGTAAACTTCAAAGACATGAAATCCCGTGTGGGTGTGGATGACGTAGCTTATACGTTGGGCTACCGTCTGGACCGAAAAGCCGGTGTCGGCAAATATATCGAGCTGGTATTGGGCGAAGGCAACAACAGACGTGACACCCTCATTGTAAGCCATCCGCATAACAAGGCGGCTCAGACTTTCTTCCGCAGGGATGGCTCCAAAGGTGATGTGGTCACTCTCATCCGTGAGAATCTCAATTCATTCTTGGTATCGGGTAAGGACGATTGGCAGAAGATTGCCAAAGTAATGGCACGCTTTGCCAATATGCCCGAACCCGAATACCGGGAAGATAGAGAGTATATCAAATCTGTCAGACACGATGCCGTATTTGATGAATCACGCTATGAAGTAAAGCCGATTGATACCAACAAAATACCGGTACTATTCTCCCAACGGGGCATTTCGGATGATACCGTGAAAGAACTTTCATCTTTTATTTTTCTTGTCAGAGATAAGCGGAACGGAAAATTTGACGGTTACAACATCGGTTTTCCTTATACCAACGGACATAGTGACGAAGCCAACGGCTACGAGATTCGTGGCTATGGCGGTTACAAATCAAAGGCGGCAGGTACGGATTCGTCCTCTTCGGCTTGGGTAGCAGACCTGACAGGTGGCAATCGTGAGGCTGTACGAAGCGTGTTCTTCTGTGAGTCAGCTTTCGATGCAATGGCTTTCTATCAAATGAACAAGATACTGTTAGGTACGGATGTGGCTTTGGTCTCATTGGGTGGTACGTTCTCTGACAAGCAGATAACCGAGACTATGGCACGTTTCCCTAATGCGAGGGCGTTTGACTGTTTCGACAATGATTTAGCCGGACGTATCTATGGATTGCGTATGATGGCGATACTGGAGGATATTCCAATGAAAATCAGTAAAAAGGATGATGTTCTTTCTATTGAAGCCAAAGGAAAGTCCTTTGAATTGAATACGGAACGCTCTTTAACGGCACAGGTCAGCGAGAAACTATCCATTCGTTACAAGATGGGTCAATGGCTACCACCCAAGGCTTTCAAGGATTGGAACGACTGTCTGATGAACAAGTCGATGATGCCGATAATCTCTCCGCATAAAGAGGAACGTGAACACAACTTGACTGAACGCAGAAATGCAGGTCTTAAAATGTGAAGTATATGATAAGAATAAAATCAAAAGTGGCGGCATTGGCCATTCTATCAGTTTCCCTGATGAACGGCTTGCCTACATTTGCCCAGCAGACCGACCCGGCATTGACGGGTGCGGTGATTGCCCAGACGGTGGAATTGAAGAATATCCACAAGCAACGTAAGAAAAGACAGGAACAGATTATCGCTGCCGAGACAGCCGTGACCTTGGCCCTTGACCGTATTCACTCTGTGGAGAACAAGATGCTGGAATACCTCTCCAATGCGCAGGGTGCGATGCAGAACCTCTACCAGATTAAACGTGCAGGGGAATTGGTTACGACTGAGATACCAAAGAACTGCAGCCTGTTGACCAAATCTGTCGGGCATAATCTGAAAGGTACGGCTATCGCTGCCATCGTGTCGGACGAGCTGACGGATGCGGCAACACAGATGGCGGCTCTCTATCCGTTCATGAAACAGTTAGTGACTTCGGGCAGTTACAACGTGCCCGGTGGGGACGGGAAGAACGAGAAGCACAAGGTGAACTTGCTCAACTCCTCCGAGCGGTACTATATCGCCAATGAGGTGGTGACCCGACTGGAAGCCATCAACACGGATTTATTCATATTGGCATGGCAGGTTCGTACCTTATCCTGGAATGACCTCTGGTTCTCTCTTGACCCGGAGGGTTGGGCAAGTGTGATGTCTGGCAAAAATATCATTGACGGCATTGTGTCGGAATGGAATCAAGGCTACTTGCTTAAATGGTAAATCGAATGGATTTAGAACTCAATTAGAATAATAATCAAATAACGTATAATCAACATTCAAATAGTATGACAATGACAACAGAAAAGAAAATCATTGGTCGTTGCCCCTTTTGTGGCGGCAACGTAGTGAAGACCTGCAAGGGTTATCGCTGCGAGAATAATATGGGAGAACATCCCTCGTGTGTGCTGAACATCAATGCCATTCTTGGCAACCGTAAAATGGCGGATAATGAGATAGCAGAACTGCTTACCAATCGTTCCGTTCTATTGGATGGCTTCACCAGCAAGGAAGGAAAAGCCTTTCCTACCGTACTTGAACTGGCTGATGACGGGAACATCAATATGCAGGCGGTTATCGGTAAATGTCCTCATTGTGGCGGTGAAATCCGTGTGGGAAGTCGTGCCTTCAACTGTTCCAACTATGGCAATCAGGAATCTCCCTGTTCGTTTGCCATCTGGCGAAATATCGGTGGGCATCAGGTAACTTTGGCTGAAGCCAAGGAACTTTGTGAGAAAGGCATCACTTCTAATGAACTGGAGATGTATCGTGAGGACGGTTCGGTGTACCGCAAGCGTCTGGGTGTCTCTCCTGACAAACTCCAAATTGTGAAGATATGAGACCGGGTACAAGATTAGCCATTATATTGGCTTCGATTATTCTGTTTTGGGGCGTTGTGGGTTATCTCGTTTTCCGTGGTTATAATCCGAAGAAGCGTGCCGTCGAGGTGGCTGAACTGGCATTGAAGGCTTCGGTGGATAATCCGAAAGCTGTCAAGATTATCGGTATCAGCCAGCCGGATTCCGTGTTTGGCAGGGAGTATATTACGATGGACGAGAAGATGATTCTCTCTATGGCGATGATGAAAATCAACGAGAAGGTGATGATACTGACTGACGGGTTGGAGAACTTCAATCCTGACGACAAGGAGATTGCCGGACTGATGGAGCGTCAGATGGAGGCGATGTCGGTAATTCGTTCTATGACTCCACAGTCAAATGATAATGTCAAAAAATCATTTACCGGTTGGAAAGTCAAGATTGAATACAAAAATGTTGATGCCAATGGCAAGCCTTATCATTCCGAATACTGGTTCATATTAGACAAAGAGGCTCATTGTGTCATCAAGTCTTTTGAGATTCCTTTGATGTAGAAAATATATTTTTCCTCTTTCATAATGTGTTGCCCCGGCATCCGGGAACCGCAAGGTTCAAGGGTGTCGGGGATTTTTGTGCCTGTTATCTTCATTCGGTCATCCGCGCTCCCGGTTCTATTTCCCGATACAAAGTAACGGAGGGCGGTGCCGACAGCAAATGCCGCTGCTCTTGTCTGCACGGAAAGCAGACGGCAGCCTTCCGCAATTTGTGCCAAATTGGGTATTCCGTCTCTTTCTTTCCGCTTGCCACATTTGCCTTACGCCCCTTGTTCCTCCGTGTGATGGCATCGTAAAAATCACCCGGAAGCGAGAAGCCAAAAGGCTTCAAACAAAAGGGAAAAAATTAGAACATATGGCAATCACACTTAAAGACAGAGAGGAAAAGATAAACCTCAAAGGGAATGTTTACGAACTGACCTTGTTGTGGAACAGAGAGGACATCCGCAGATGCGCTTTCGGTATGGCTCCCGATTATGCTCATATCCGCAAGGATGGCAAGAACTTCGCTTTGATAGAGTGCTACTCTAATAATAAAGGCTTTTCGGTTGAGTGTTTCCATCGCTTGTTGGTTAAGCCGGAGTGGAAAGTGTTGTTCCGCAGTGAGGACATCAATACCATCCCATTGGAGGAACTTTTAGAGAGGTTGCCGATAGGATAGTAAATGTATAACAACTTAAAACGAACATATATGAAAGGAACAGAGCAATTTAAAGAGATTATCAAAAACTACCTTGATAACCGAGCAAAGGAGGATGAACTTTTTCGTGCCAAGTATGAAGCTACAGCACGTAGCATTGATGATATTGTAACTTATATTTTCAATGAAGTTCAACATTCAGGTTGTTGCGGTTTTTCCGATATGGAGGTGTTCTCTATGGCAGTCCATGCAGCAGAAGAGCCAACATTGATAATTGGCGAGCCATTATCTTGTAATGTTGTAGTGAACCACCATATAGACTTGACAGAGGAGGAAAAGGCTGAACAAAGGGACATCGCCCTCAAACGCTATCAAGAGGAGGAGTTTCGCAAGATACAAGTCAGAAACTCCCGACCCAAGCCAAGCAAACCCAAAGTTCCCCAACAAACCGAGTTATCACTATTTGATTTTTAAGCGTATGAAACCAAGAAACAAGTTTGAGAAATTGGTGGCAGCTTCCAATGAGAAGCTGACCGCCATCGGCTCTAAAGCCGTGGAGTGGGCAATAAGAAACGTCGTGAAACACATTGCGTTCCGTACATCAAACCGTAAATGTACGTGTGGCGATTGCGGAGAAAAGTTTGATTATGAGGGAAAAGGTAAGTTTGTACGTTGTCCTCATTGCGGACACCGCTTGCAAGTAACCGATACGTTGAAGCGCAAGTACCAGGAGAGGAGCTACTTTTCTACCCTTGAAGCGATTGACGGATTGCAAGTGCAGCGAGTATTCCTTTTGACGGTCATTTACCACAAAGGGAAACCGATGGATTTCTATAATTATGAAATATGCCGTTTGTGGCTCAATGCCAAAGGACAAGTGGCGGTTACTTCAAGAATGAAAACCAGAGGTTATTATCAAGACCGCTTTAGTTTTGCCAGTCCGATAGAGTTGAGGAGATTGTCTGATATCTATATGGTCATATCCGATACTTATATCTATCCTTATTATTCTGCCCTTCCCGAATTGAGACGGAACGGAATGAAAGGCAAATTGCCCGATTGCCATCCGCTCAAACTGATGAAATCTCTCTTATCTGACCACCGGATGGAAACAATGATGAAAACGAGAGACTACAAGGCGGTTGAGTATTTTGTCTATCACGCTTTCGACCTTAATAACTGTTGGCAGTCGTACAAAGTAGCTTCACGGCATCATTATCGGATTGAGGACTTCGGTACTTGGTGCGACATCATCCGCTTGCTTGACAAGTGCGGTAAGGACATCCGTAATGTCAAGTATATCTGTCCGATAAACTTGAAAACCGGGCATGACCATTGGTTGAAGAAAGCGGATGCCATTGAGCAAAAGCGTAGGGATATGGAGCGGATGGCAAAAGCCAAGGCACACGAAGCCGAGTTTTACAGGAACAAGTCCTGCTTCTTCGGCATTGTCATCAGCGATGAAGATATAGAAATTTCCGTATTGGATTCGCTGGAGGCTTACAAGGAAGAGGGTAACAAGATGAAGCATTGTGTTTTCCAATGCGAATACTATGCCAAGACTGACTCTGTTATTCTATCGG
This sequence comes from Prevotella sp. MGM1, assembly GCF_002933775.1. Classification (GTDB taxonomy): domain Bacteria; phylum Bacteroidota; class Bacteroidia; order Bacteroidales; family Bacteroidaceae; genus Prevotella. Next base: position 16,869 of record NZ_BEWV01000104.1, on the reverse strand, counting down.
CTCACGACCATCAAGGAAACCGCATCGAGACCGTGGAGTTCAGTTTGAGCCAAGGGAAAGTAGTACAAAGTCGTGGAGTTTGCAACAGCAACACTGAATACCACGATAGGATTATCAAGTTGGTGAATGATAATGCCCACCGCTTCTTGGAGGCAAAAAGGGCAACAGCATAAGTTCCTTTATATATGTTCAAACTCCGACTTCCGCCGTGAGGCGTGGGTCGGAGTTTGAACATATATAAAGAGAGTTATAGCTCTATCAGATTAGCATCATTGAGTTGAGAATAATCTACGTTCATAATGGCACCGTTGGAAAATGTGGTTGCGCCATTATGGGTAATTCCATGTTGTATATGTATATGCCCAAACAAGTGCAGCCGTGGATGAATCTGTGTAATCCGTTGCAACAATTCTTCCGAGCCGTAGTTTATGTTATCATCAAAGTCTAATATGCCGTATGGCGGACAATGCGTTATCAACACATCGGTATCGGAAGGTATTTCGGCATAGTTCCGGTTTTGTCGGTCACTGATGCAGTCACTCATGAACATGGGTACACCATAGAACTTCAAACCTTCAATTTCCAAACCGGAATTGCATAGATAATGGACATTGTTGTTAAGGCCACTGATGTTTGCCCCATACAGACATTCATCATGGTTACCACAGATGAATATCTTGTGCGGATATGGGAGGTCACAAAACCAGTTCAAGAAGTCAAGGGCTTCCTTCTCGCTTCCTGACATAGTGAAATCACCAGAATGGACAAGAATGTCCGCTTCGGGCAAGTCGTATAGCCGATGATGGCAACCGTGAGTATCTGATAGGTGTAAAATTCTCATTTTATGATATATCGTCTGTTAAGGTAATCCATCCACTCATTGAGATTAGGAATGTTGGCTTCATTCAGACACTCCTGCATCAAGGGGAACAGATCTTCGTAGGTGATGTGCTTGAATGTTTGCAATCCGGCCGGAGTCAGCTTGGATTCGTATTCGCCCCAGATTTCCGAGAAATGCCCGTTTCCTTTGGGATAAACCGTGAGACTTGTAAACTCCGTAAGTTTATCATCTTGGTTCTCGCACAATCCGAGTATCATGGATGCACCAAGAATGTGGTTGCGCCATATCTGGCGGTAACGGTTGGCTGTCACATGGGATGTCATCCTCTCTTTGTCTTCAAACGGTACGTCTGCTATAAACTCCGGTTTGAACCAGCCGCAGGCATTGCTTGGGTTGCTGTAATTGTCTGCAAGATGAATGCCGGAAGCATTATGTGTTTCTTCCCATTCTTTCGTGCCATGCTTGATAAGATACTCCTTTTCCGTGTATTTCACCTCAATGCCAATGCCGCCCTTCTCACCGGGATTTGCTCCCATGGGAGCATATTCGATGTAAACATCAAAGGATGTGCCATCTTTAAGCCCTCCGGGGTTATGCTCAACAAGTATCTGGCTGATGGTAGCTATTCGTTCCTCTCCGAGAATACGATTGAACAGGCGGGCTGTCCCATCCAGGTCATGTCGCATGGGAAAGAATACGTTGTATGGGATGTGTTCGCTGCGCAAAAGATTTGTAACCATTTGCCCTTTTGTCAAAGAAGCTTCTTTGTCAACTTCTTCCGTTATCTCTTTTCGGAATCCGCTGAAGAAAATGCGATAAAGGTTATGCTCATCACGGCAATCCTTCCAAGTTAAAGAACTTTTTACCTCTATCTTATATTTCTTGCCGTTCTTCCGAATAGTACGGATAGGAAATCTATCAGCGGCAATGTTAATCTCCGGGTCATTGACCTTGAAATCTATTTGATGTTGTCTGGCTATAGCCTTAAATTCAGCGTGTTTCATAATCTACTTTTGGGGCAAATATAATATGATGATACTATTTCTTTCCGTATTCAGTTTTCTCTTCTGCTACCATGCCGTACTCCGTTTGTGTCGGAAGCATATATTCTTTGGGGGACGTGGCTTTGCCGGGTTGTGTTAATGCCGGATTCAGCCGTTCTTTCAATTTCGTGTTGCGTTTCAGCACCGACATATTGCGGATGGCGAAAGACAATGCTTTCTTTGTTCCTACCAGTACACAAATCTTCTTAGCACGGGTGATACCTGTATAGATAAGGTTGCGTTGGAGCATCACGTAGTGCGTCATCAGGACAGGCATCACCACGATGGGATATTCCGAGCCTTGCGACTTGTGGATGGTTGTTGCGTAGGCTAAGGTCAGCTCGTCCAGTTCCGAAACTTCGTATTCCACTAACTTGCCATCGAAGTCCACTTGCAGGGTTCTATCTTCCAAGTTCACTTTCTCTACATATCCCAGGTCACCGTTGAACACATCCTTGTCATAATTGTTGCGGAGTTGCATCACTCTGTCGCCTTGACGGAAGGAATAACCACTTCTGGTCAGTACCAACTGGGAGGTGTTCAGAACGGCTTGTAGGGCTATATTCAGATTGGCTGCACCTACCACCCCTCGTTGCATAGGTGTGAGGACTTGGATGTCGCTTGCCGGGCGGTTGTATGCTTTGGGCAATCGTTCCTTTACCAACTTGACGATGGTTTCCGCCACCTGTTCCGGTTCTTCTATCTGCATGAAGAAGAAATCGGTCTGCTTGCCGTTGCTGGTGTCGGGGAACTGTCCCTTGTTGATGGCATGGGCACTCATGACGATACGGCTGGTCTGTGCCTGTCGGAAGATGCGTGTCAGGCGGATGACCGGTATTCTCTCAGAGTCGATGATGTTACGAAGTACGTTTCCGGCACCTACGCTGGGCAACTGGTCGATGTCGCCCACCAATACCAGGCGCATATTCGTTGGTAAGGCTTTCATCAGGTTGTTCATCAGAATGATGTCTATCATGGAACATTCGTCCACGATAAGGGCATCCCCTTCCAACGGGTTCTCGTCATTGCGTTTGTAACCGTCTTTCGGATTGTATTCCAATAGGCGGTGGATGGTCTTTGCCTCCATCCCTGTCGCTTCACTCATTCGTTTGGCGGCTCGTCCGGTAGGTGCGGCAAGCAGGATGCTCAGTCCCATGCTCTTCAAGGCTGCGATGATTCCTTGTGTGGTGGTGGTCTTTCCCGTTCCGGGACCACCTGTCAGCACCATAACCTTGGAGGCGACTGCTTCACGGATGGCTTCCACCTGCACTTCGTCATACTCTATGCCGGAGGCTTTGGAGATGGCAGCGATGTCTAATGCTTTTTGGAAGAGATTTCCGTCCGCATTATTCAATAATCCGCTCAGACGGTTGGCTGTTCCTACTTCTGCATAATAGAAGGGTGGCATATAGAGTGCGTCACCGTCTTGTATCAGGTCTTCACTCTGCAACATTTCTGACATAGCCTGACGGATGGGTTCTTCGTCCGCCTTCAAGAGTTCGATGGCCGCATTCAGGAGTTGTTCCTCTTCGGCATAGACGTGTCCTTCTTCGGAAAGGTGGCTGAGTGTGTAGGTGATGCCGCTCTTGCAACGACGAAGGTCGTTCTTCTCATAACCCATCTTGGCGGCTATGCCGTCGGCTGTCTTGAAACCGATGCCCCAGATGTCATCTGCCAGTTTATAGGGATTGGCCTTGACGGTATCAATGCTTTCTTTTCCGTATTGACGATAGATTTTGGCAGCGTATGCGGTACTGACTCCATAACCTTGCAGGAAGAGCATCACGTTCTTGATGTCCTTCTGCTTCTCCCAACTCTCGGCAATCTTCTCCACACGTTTCTTGCCGATGCCGGGCACTTCGTGGAGCCGTTCAATATCGGTTTCAATCACATCGATGGTTTCCAGTCCGAAACGACTGACGATAAGTTGGGCGAATTTCGGGCCGATGCCTTTCACCAGTCCGCTGCCCAGGTACTTCTCTATGCCATAGATGGTGGCGGGCATGACCTCTTCCCAACTCTCCGCTACAAACTGGTTGCCGTATCGCTTATCCACTTTCCAATCCCCTTCGCACAGCAGAACACTCCCTGCCGGCACTTCCAACAGATTGCCGACAAGGGTTACAAGGTCATTGTATCCTTTGACCTTGACCCTCATCACCGAATACCCGTTTTCGGGATTTTGGTAGGTGATTCGTTCTACTACACAACGGAGCTTTTGCATATGCTATCAACTAATTCCTTATAATCTGCAAATATAAGCCTTTTAAGAATGTGATTTTGTGATTTATAGCGAAATCTATTTGAATAGAATCAATCTAATACTCATATATCCAATCCATATTATCGTAAGAACACCATTTACTATATAGGGTTTCAATAAATAATATCACACCAAACTGACGAAGAGACATGGATTTTGCGTATTTCTGTTTATCGGGTTCCATATTTTTGAGAGCATTCTCGGCTTTTTTCGTCCACTCTTCAATGCTGATATGATTAGTGCAGAACATCATTTCTCCGTGCCAAAACTTTCCTGATACGTTATTTTTCCACTTTTCTGGACAGGTCAGTTCTCCTTGATAATACTTGAATATTGAAGCATAATCTTCATATTTTCCTGAAAATCCACGTAAGTTGCAGCTTTCTGTCAACGCACAGAATAAGGCATTACAAAACTCTCTCCATGGTTGTTCGCCCGATAATTGTACGTTCTTTATCAGCCAATAGCCATCTTCTTCTATTAACATGAAACGTCCTATTAGGCATCCACTCCTATATACATAGAACCATCCATCATCCAAATATAAGCCATATCTGTTATCCCATCCCGTCGGTGAGCACTTCATTATGTTTTTATAATCTGATTCTGAAAATATAAGACGGTCAAAAGGGTTTGCTACACTTTGCCAAAAATGACGTTCCACGTTTGTTAAAGCTCTATTCTTGGGGTAAAATGTCCTGAATCCGTTGTTTTCGTCCATCATTTCGTGACATAAGGCATGATGATAGCCAAAATGTTCGCCTAAGCAATACAATTCAAACAAGTGGCTTATTTGTCCGTTCTTCGCAAATTTCTTCTTGATAAGATTGTATTGGCAACCATACATGGCACTTGCAAACGAAGCGGTAAGCATAGCTATAAGATGTCTATTTCCTTCCCATTTCATTGCGTTATGAATGGAGGAGGTGAAATCAAAGCCTCTATAGAAAGAGTCCCAAGCACGAAACACACAGGTAAGGATGCTATAATTATCTTTTTCTGAAATAGATTCTTGCCAAGGTTTCCATTTCCAATGTTTGCTAAAATCTACAAACATTTCGTCAGAGTGATAAGCATCGCTTTTAGTGTAGCCATGTCGGAGTTTTCTGATAAGTCCTACCATAAACATTCGAGCATAGTATTCCTCCTTTTCTACAGAAGGAAGTTTCTCGTTACCATTCGGGTAAACCAAGTTGTCATTCCAAGCACACATAAGTTGCCACATCAACCACTGTCCGCCAACTCTTAGCCATTCTTCGGGTGACCATTCTGTATTCCTTACTATGTTGACATTTTGATTGGGTACACTAAGTACATTTATGCTGACTGCTTGCAAATAAGCATGAGCATATAGGGACAACTCAACTTTATCATAGTTGTATGATATGAGTTGATTCCAAAATGTTTCTCTCTCATTCTCATACGTCCAAGCCGCCAAATCACCAATAATTGTGCCTATCATATTTATTTCCTGCTATCAAATAATAGTTGTAGTTTGGTCGAAGCATTTTCTGAAAGGTATTCATCAGCTTGAATATCGCAAACAATCTCATCTTCAAGAAAAGAAATTTGATTATTGCTTACCTTTAGTGGGCCGTGAATGGTAGTGAACACATAATAGCAACTGTCATCAATAGCATGTAATGAGGTTTTGTCCTCTACGAAGTAGGCTGCATTATCATCGCCTACAGCTATGCAATACATTAGATATAATTCTGAGATATTTTCTCCTTTGTGTATGAATACAACTTTATCGCCTTTCTTTGGGAAATTGTGGTATTCACACGGTTGGAAACCTCCCCACCTAAAATAAGCACAGCCATGATTTTCTATGCAAGTGGTAAACTCTTCGTATGCTTCATCATCCAGTTCCATGGCATGCAACAGGTGTTCTGTATTCTCATATTCTTCCTCGTCTTTGCTGACGATGTATATCTTCATCCACAGACTTCCCTTATAGGGGTTAGAACCGTTGACCTGACTAAGCTCACATTCAAAAGCTTCTGCCCAACCCATATCCATCATGTCAGCCAAATCCTTATTATCCGACCGAGGTACATATCCCAAGATGTAGTCAAAATCAAAGTCATCCGGTTCCCCATCATAATCATCGGCCAAGGCTACGGCAATAGCATATTTGTCGTGCTTGTTGTCTTTTTCTCTGACTAATGCAAGTTCAGCCCCCTCATATAACTCATCCCAAACTTCTTCAAGGTTATGGAACGTAATACCTGCTACCTGACACTCCTTGTAGAGAACGCGTTTTTTATCTCTATATAGGTATGGAGGAGCGGGCATCCCCATTGTTACTTTTATCAATTCAGGCTCTTTCGGTGATTCAACATCACCTTGCAGAATAGAGCGGGCAGAATCCTCTGGATCTACACTACTTTCCTCTTCGGGAATTTCCACATTCCAATCAATATCCGTTATTCCTCTTCGTTCTAACTGTTCTTGAAGGTCACGGAGTTCGGCATCGCATTTAGGGCATGTACCAAGGCAATTTCCTTTGTGAGTGCATTCTGATGGTGTGTACTCTAAGTTGTATCGTTCTGCAATCTGTTTTCTGATTGCTTTTAGCATTTCGCATTTTTCTTTTCCTGTACTCATGACCTTATTTTTATAATGTTCTGTAATTATCGCTGTCTGGTAAACTTTTTTGTGGAAAATTTATGATTTTGAGGCATAATTGGATAAGGAACGGACTCCCTCCACAATCCCGAAACAGTTCTTCTATGATAGTTAATATGTTTGATACCACTGCACCCCACAGTCTATACAGACGAATCCTCCATTATCTGACAGACCTATAGTATGACTTCCACATTGGGGACAGCAGACAGGATTATGGTTCGTACTACTATAAATAGAAGATACTTCTTTTCTTTTATATTTTTCCTTATCCAACTTTTCATCCACCCCTGTTGTGTAGTGATGAAAAATGAATGATACTACAAATAAAGAGAAAAACATAATTATTAATGATAAACCTTCGTTAAAATCGAAAACAGATATAGTGAGATAAGATGAAATCAATAGTGTACAAAAGACAACTGCCAATATAAACAGGCAGCCAAACTTACTATATGCAGAGTAAACCCAAGTATGTCTTCCATCTTTTACAGGTGTTTTACTCCTTAGATTGTTTCTTTCATCTTTTTTTGTCTGCTTATCTGTATTTTTATGTTCAACTTTTTGATTTTCATTTTGAGTCTTTGAAAGTATTCTTCGTATTTCAGCCATGTCTGCTTGTCGATTACGAATGAGGCGTTTATGGTTGTCATACTTAAAGTCAGTGTATGATATTTCAATCAGTTTAATACCGTGCTTGGGCAGAACGTCCCTGCGTCGCTGGTCATAAATACGTCGCTGTTCGTCGCGACATACACCACTCACAGTGGTTTTCTTGTTGAAGAAAGCCACCGATTCTGTGTGTTGCCGCTCCTTATATTCTACAACGAGTTTTAATTGGGGATAATACGCATCAACAGGAAGTTTCTTTCCGGGATTCCCATCGCCACGCAGAAAGTCAAAAGTCTGCTGCCTTGATGCTTTTAAACCAAGAACTTCATCGCATAAATCGATGACATAGTGTTCATCGCTATTCTTTCTTGATGTCATATTTCTATTATTTTGTAAACCTATGTTGCAACTGGAGTTATTTCATTAATCAATTTTTGTTGGACAACAATATTTTGTTATATATCTAATCTTAACTACATTGGTAAACCTAAACCTTTTTTTGATGTCTTCGGCGGTTCTATCTGCTTCACTTTCGTTATTGAATCCGGGAATGATAGGCACTTTAATCGTTGCTTGTTTATCCGTAACGCATCGTTTCAGTATCGTCAAATGCTGTTCTATCATAGATGATACACGTGTGTATGAAGAATATGTATCCGAATCTAAAGATTTGACATCCACAATCCAGTAATCTATTGCCTTGCTTAATTTCCTGATAGTTTCACCGGAACAGCGCAACGAAGTTTCTATTGTAATCTTCCATTTTTCGTTACAAAGGTCACAGAATTCCTCAATAAACTCTGGATATAATGTCGGTTCTCCACCTCCAAAACAAATGCCTCCGTCTGTTGCTTGAAAATAGATGTTGTCAATCTTTACCAAATCATACAACTCACTTGGAGTAAGCAGCATAATACCATTCCTCAGAGTCTTTCCATCATCTTCGTATATCGGCTCATGGCATTTCTCATTCAGGCAATACTTGCATTTGAGTGGGCACCCCATGAAAGCGACAAGCGTGGTTACTCCATGTCCGTCTGTCCCCATACGGAGCCTGCTGATGGTAAAGATGGGTGCTCTTGACATTTTATTCTTCATTATGGATTGTTGGTTTCATCTAAAACTATGATTTAGTGATTAAAAAATCATCCAGTTGTTTGCGAATATACTTAAAATCAACACCTAAGTCAAGTGTCCTGAAATATATAGTGCTACCAGTCTTCCATTTTAATTGACCATCAGGTACAATATCTTCATCTGTCTTTGCATATAGCAGCATTCCATCTACTTTCCCCTGCATATTATCATCTTCATTTAAAACATAGACAAGTATTTGGTTAAGGTTAGCACTGTGAATACTTACCTTATCAAAATGCTCCTGCATAGTTTGACTATAATACTTCGTATCAATTATAAGTGTTCTATCTTTTAGTGTAAGATAGATGTCTGTTTGGAGTATGGGTAATATATCCGTTGTTGATAGCTGTTCGTCAATATTCCATTTGATTTGAGCTGCACGGGCTTTTGTTTCGGGATGTTCCTTTCGATAATACTCTAAGACAAACTTTTCATATAATCTGCACATATGCTCATCAGAAAAGCGACTCATTTTGAATTTCCCTTCTTGGCTTGTCAGTATCATATTGTCAATAATGAAGAAGCAGATATAATGCAACATTTGATATGTTCTACTGTTTCTATCATAACGCAACAAGTTCCACTTAATAGAAAGAGGGGGTATTTCATTCACTTCTGAAAAGAAAAGCATTAGACGTTTAATCGTAAATTTCTGGCTAGTCTTTACAGATGGATGTGATAAAAGTATCTCACATGTTGTTTTAATGATTTGGTTAAATAGACAATTTTCTGACAATTCATCATACTGGCATGATATACGCATTTTTCTCTGCATAAGGTGCTGCACAGTGCCCGGTATATCTATTTTCCCTTTCACTGATGCTATAGATTCAGTTTTAGAAATGTACTCCTTGTGCAGACCTTTTTTTAACTGAAACGATACACCATGAATGAGAATTTCGGCAAGCAATTGATGTATCTCGTCGAAATCCTCACTCTGAATATCTTCATACTGATTACGTTGCAACTCTTGGAAAGCGTATGCCAACATATAGTAGATATTCTTGATGAATATGTTCTTATTCACACTCATTGAAGTAAAAGAGTTAGTTTGTCAATCTCCTGTTGGGCTTTCTTTTCATTGTCGAACCAATATTCAAGAATCATGGGTTTAATGTCAAACTCTATCACATTCTTCAGCCATGCAATGGTATATGTTTCTGTATTAGGCTTACAGAAAAAACTGTGCCCGATACAGAATCCTCTTCCGAACTCTTTTTCTATTGTGTCGTTGAGGTTCTTAATCCCATCTATGACTTTAACAAAAGAAGTATCTCCTATAACTTCTTTTTGGTACTTTATGAATCCTATAGAATCGAATCCGGGTTTCATCTCGAAAAAGCTAAAACGACGACGAAGTGCGTAGTCTATCATAGCCAAACTCCTATCAGCTGTATTCATCATTCCGATGATGTATAGATTTTTGGGGACAGAAAACAGTTCGTCCTTATAAGCCAATTTGATTTCTGTATCGCGATAATCACTTTCTATCAGCATCAGTAATTCTCCGAAGATTTTACTCAGATTACCACGGTTAATCTCATCAATAATAAAGAAATGTTGCTTTTCTGGATTGTTCTGAGCAACCTTACAGAAGTTATAGAAAATACCATTACGCAACTCAAAACCTCCTTCTGCATTTGGTTTGTAGCCCATGATAAAATCTTCATAACTGTAGTTCTGATGAAACTGGACAAATTCTATTCGGGAATCATCCTTTTCTCCCATTAGGGCATAAGCCAATCGTTTGGCAGAATAAGTCTTGCCCACACCGGGTGCTCCTTGAAGAATTACATTCTTCTTCATTTTGAGAAGCATAGTTAATTTGTCGTATTCCTCTTCGTTCATGAACACGTCAGACAAGAAATTCTCTTTTTCATACTTTTGCGACTTTACATCCGTACGAATTGGATTCTGTTCCCGAATGACATCCATCAGTTCCTTGTATTCATCTGTGGAAAGTTTGAATAAAGAACCATTCATATTCTTGAAAAATTCCATCCCCGCAAAAACAGGATTCTCCTTAATAGATAGGAAATCAATGGCAGAAAGCAATGTTTCTGTCTTTTTGAAATAGAAATACTTGTCATCCGTATCCTTTGACACTTCTGCTAAGGCTACAATTTTCTTTGTAGGAGTGGCTTCATATCCTATTATCAAATCACCTTCTTTAGCATCCAGAAAGTTTTGAAATATCCGTCGTTGGTTGCCATTATCATTATATAGCGTATAATCTTGTTCTTCACCAACTTTCATTTTGTCAAAGCTCCATATTTTGGGACTGGCCACAAGCCACCAATATCGTCTGGATTCTTTACCCTCAAACATATCCTCCAAGGTTCTAACGTAATTGGTGTATTGAGTAACGTCAGTCAGGGTCTTTTGAACTGTATTATGCGGAGCTTCCCATTCTCCAATATGCGTCCATTTAACCCTTCTGACATTCATGTAGTCTGAATAATCTTCGTTATAGATATATTCAGACATCACAATGCCACGACCGACAAATTTCTTTTGTCCGGCTTTGGCATATATTATATCTCCCGGGGTCATTTCGTTGCAGAATTGCCAAATGGCCAAACTGTCATTCTTAAATGATGCGTCAGGCTTATCATAGATTGTCTGCATACGTTTCTTTACATCATCAAGAGATGGGTATTGACGATAATCGCCCATTTCGTCCCATCCGATACTGATGATGTTATCTTGTTGGCATAAATCCCATTTACTTGCACGGTCACCCGGTGCGCAAATCCAGTATTTGATTTCCTGCTTTGTTTCTGTTTTCTTTTTATTTTCAGCTTCCAGAATACTCAGAAGTTCCCCATAGAAGACAAAGAGGTTTTTGTCTCCTTTTTGCTTCATCAAGAACTGCTGTATGTCAGATGTCTTTTTCCCTTTAAGGGTGTTTATCTTAAAATATCTTGCCAATGTGTCCAACATATCCCGTTTATAAATGGGGACAAGGGACATATTGGAATATAAGAAAGCAATCTTCCATGTAGTTACAGGCCACAACTCGTTTATCTTTTCAATTTCGTTCCATTGTGCATTACTGGCGTGTTCAGCTATCTTCACTATTGCATTCTTGACATTGTTAAATGCCTCTTCTGATGTACTGCCTAAACGACTACTCCAAGAATAGTTATCATCATGTGTATATTTCCCATTATCCTGCTTAGGAAATTTGTCGAACTTGAATATACCAAATTTATAGGCGGCACCTCCCCATATTGACCCTAATTCGGATGTCTTTGATTCAAGCCAATAGCAAAATGAATCTTCCCTGTTCAAATTTGTATATTGCTCCAAAGTCATGTCCTTCAATTTCTCTAGAGGGAATGCCTTTTGAAAATCGTTATATAATTGTTCTCTATCTTTAGCTTCCATACCATTCTATTTTGATTATACTTCGTCTGAATCTGCATAGAGTTCACACTGACGAATAACTGTTTCAAGTGCAGCTTCTTGTTCTTCTGGTGGGTATTTGTACTTTTTGAGCAATCGTTTCACCATAGAGCGCATCTTGGCACGAGCCGACTCTTTCTGCCGCCAGTCAATCGTTTTGCTACTGCGTAAGGCTTCGGTCAGTTCCTTTGCCATCGCAACAAGTTGGTCGTTTTCGTAGAAATCCCTTACGGCTTGTGGTTTTGTCAAAGCATCGTAAAATGCTTGTTCTTCTTCTGTCAGTCCCAATTCTGATGCTTGCTCTGCATTCGCTTTCAGCTCCTGCGCCATTTTTAGCAACTCTTTTATCACCTCCTCGTTGGAAATCAAGCCACGCAAGTATTCGGCAAGTCGGGCATCAAGCATTTCACTAAACTTTTCGGCTTCTACCATTCTCTTTTTAGCATGTTTCCTGATATGTTCTTCAAGTAAACGTTTGAGAAGTTCGAGCGCAAAATTTTTCTCTTTCATCTCGGCAATCTCTTTCAAAAAATTCTCGTCAAAAAGAGAAAATTCAGTCCCTTTGGTGCTGAGTATTTCCACCACGCCGTCAGCCTTGATAGCCACTTTGAGCAACTGTGTAATACGCTCGTCTATAATTTTTCGAGTAATATTTTTGTTTCCCGTAAGGCGCAAAAGCAATGTCCTAACCGCTTCAAAGTATGCTTCTTCATAACGTTCCGCTGGAGTCAGCAGGCTACGACAAAGCGATGCAGCTTGTGCCAGACGTTTGCTTTCTTCCATAAATACCTTTTGTGCTTCGGCAGGAACGGAGTCCACTAAAATAATGTTGCCGTTTTCATCAGTCTGGGTGGTAGGTTGAGAGGAAACAAGATTGTTCTTGTCAAGCAGCACGTTTACACCACCTCTTATAAGATTGGCTCGTTGCAAGTTGGAACAGTCTGCAAACGCTGAATAGTCGTAGTCATCCATACATTCACGGCAACGCTTTAGTGCAGCAACAAATTGCTGATAAGCGGTAGTCTTGATATTCGGGTCACCAAAGCGTTTCTTGTCACGTCCTGTATAGTCGTGCATGGCTTTTTTAAGAGCCTTGGCTATGCCAATATAATCTACCACCAAACCACCGCTCTTTTCCGGGAAAACACGATTTACCCTGGCAATAGCCTGCATCAGATTATGCCCCTTCATGGGCTTGTAAACGTACATCGTGGCAAGCGAAGGTACATCAAAACCTGTGAGCCACATATCCACGACAATAGCGATTTTCAATGGTGAATTGTTGTCTTTGAACTGACGAGCCAGTTCCTCTTTTCGTGCGCCAGAGCCAATAATGTCATTCCATTCCACTGGATCTTGGTTTCCTTGTGTCATGACAACACAAATAATGTCTTTCCACTGAGGACGAAGTTCTATCAGCTTTTTGTAAATATCAATTCCGGTAGCACGGTCTATCGCCACAATCAAAGCCTTGCCCGTAAGCAAATCGGCACGGTTGTTCTCGTAGTGACCTATGATGTCTTTACACAGGGTATCGATAGTTTGTGGTGCTGAGAGTAGGGCATGAATACGTGCGTTTTCATCCTTGGAGCGTTTGATGTCCTGTTCCTCTGCTCCTTCTTCCGCAAGCTTTTCATACTCGTTATCCAGCAATTTAAGCGTATCGGCATCCAAATCCAATTTTAACAAGCGACTTTCATAATAGACAGGAACAGTGGCACCGTCTTCCACGGCTTGGGTCATGTCGTAGATGTCAATATAGTTGCCGAATACTTCTCTTGTATCGTTATCGTCTTGCTCGATAGGTGTACCTGTAAAACCGATGAACGCAGCATGAGGCAAAAGTTTACGTACGATAGCCGCAAAGCCAAGTTTTAGTTCACCGGTTTCTGTATCTACCTTTGTTCTTGTGTTTGATTGTGTACGATGGGCTTCATCACTAATCACAATTACATCAGAACGATTGGTAATCAGTTTGTCACGGTCTTTGAATTTTTGGATGTTGGCAAAGATGATACCATGACTTTTACGCTTTTCAAGCAGTTCATACAAGTGTTCGCCATCAGTAGCCTTTATAGGCGTTTGGCGTAAGTAATCGCTACAAGCCGCAAAAGTGTTATGCAGTTGGTCGTTCAAATCGAGGCGGTCGGTCAATACAAGTAAGGTGGCACTCAGCAGATTTTTCAAAAGTTGATGGGCATAGAATACCATTGAAAGACTCTTGCCAGAACCTTGTGTGTGCCAAAATACACCAATTTTACCGTCATTACGTTGTAAGGCTTGTTTTGTGCAGTCAAGAGCTTTCTTAACGGCAAAATATTGATGGTAGCCTGCAAGTATACGGACTTTTTTATCCACTCCCATTGTAAGAGTGAAATCTGACATAATATCAATGAAGCGATGTTTGGTGAAGATGCCATTGAAAAAAGTCTCAAAGTCAGCAAATGCAGTGCTTTCGTAACTTCCATCTGTGGTTTTCCACTCCATATATCGGTCAAGAGGGGCTGTAATAGTACCCACACGAGTATCAGCCATATCGCTTATCACAAGCATTTGACAAGCAGTAAAGAGTTGTGGAACGATACGCATATAGTTCTGCAACTGTTGGTGTGCTTCCTCCGAATTGGTAACTTCACGGGAAGGAGATTTTAACTCAATGACTGAGACAGGCAGACCATTGACGAACACCACGATGTCAGCACGTTTGGTGGAGTTACCGTTTACAACCGTCCATTGATTGGCAACTACAAATGAGTTGTTGTCTATATTAACAGGGTCTATTATTTTGATATGGTCACTGCGCAATGTTCCTTGCCCGGTTTTGAATGTAACGTCCAAACCATTTTGTAACCAGTCGGTAAGGGTCACGTTTGCGCTAACCAAAGGCTGGCTGAATAGTTCACGGATTTGTCGGATAGCTTCGTCAACGGCTCCAGTTTTGTCTGTTCCATTGATAATCAACATTGCTTTGCGTAATGCTCCCGGTATGGTAGCATCAGTGAGTTCTCGACAGGTATCGGATTCGAGTTCCGGGCCATAATGATATTCATAGCCCATATCCTTGAACAAGGAGATAATCGACTGCTCGTATGAATCTTCTGTAAAATGGAACGTTTTAGGCATAATAGGTTGGAATTAAATTATCATTTATCCGGCGGTTCAGCTCAATTTTAGAGTCGAGAGAAGAAAGGATAGACGAGATGCGTTTTTGTTCATTTATGCTTGGTGCCATAAATGAATAATTCCTCATTGTTTCCAATGATACATTTTTAATTGTAGTACCTGTAGCTAAACGTGTTATTGCATCTTTAAATTGTTGCGAGGCTACAACATAATATATAAAATTCAAGTCGAAATTTTCAGCCACATTAAAGTAACAAGCACTTTTGCCCAAAATACATGCTTCTCCTTTATATTTTGCAACATTGCCGATTGTTCCATTGATAGAAACGAATATAGTTCGCTGGGTTAGATTTTTCCTATACTTATTAGCTTCTTCTTCTGAAACACGCTTTGTTGAATCTTTTATCTCAATTTTCCCATCAACAAGATTATTACCATTGATGAAAAACACAGTTCCATTTTCGTCATATTCTGGAGTTCCATGTAAACCATCACCTAAAATGGTGGTTACATCCTTTAATTGATATTCTTTCCACTGTTCCATAAATGAGAATTTAGCAGTTTAAATTGTTAATTTTTAGCCCGCCCGACATCAGTTGTGGGAGAACTGTGTTACGAGTATCTGTAAGCTGCATTATTTCATCCGACAAAAAACGCATTCTTGTAAAAATAGGACTAACAATATGATGGAATCGCTGTAGAACATCAACTGTTGGCATCATTATCGGCATACTTCTTATTATTTTAGAATTAACAGCAGTAGCAATAGATGATGTATTACCCAGAGACGTATAATCGAATTGCTTTAGAAGCAAATACAAATACTCTCGTTCATAATCGTGATTAATCAAGAATCGAGCAATAGCTTCATTTGTTGTAAGTGGACAAGTTGTTATTGAAACTCGTCCAAGCGTGAGTTTGAAACTTAACAAGATAGTACCTTTTGGCACAACGATTATATTAAAAGTTTCTACCGCATCCTTAGTCAGATATTCAGACGTATCGTTAATGAAAAGTCCACATTTGCCAAGATCTGAAATAGAGGCCCATTTACAATCTGTTGATTTTTGGCTAAACCATCGCATTTCATTCCGTGGAGGAGTTTTCCCTATATTTATATTGAAGTATTTTTGAGCTTCGCAAATCTCCCAATTGCTTGGCATTGTGCCTCCAAATGGTTCAAATTCCACGAACCAAGCCTTGAACAACGCTTGTGCCTGCTGCTCTAAATTATCATTTATACGGCGGTTCAGCTCGATTTTTGAGTCGATAGAATGGAGTACGCCCATTACTTTATTTTGCATTTCCATTGGTGGGACGGGAATAAATACTTCCTTAAAGGTGGAAGTTGGCCTTGCTAATGCAGGTACTCCCACTTGAGAAGCATTCACCAACAATCTATGCTGCCCCAAACGTGTGTGAAAAAAATATACAAAGAAATCCGGTCTTATAATATCCTTATTGAGTTTCAATCTAAATTGACTTTGCGATATAACATATCTTTCATACTTCGAATCAAGAGGTATATACACTATTTGCCCCAATGTACCTCTATGGGTAATAACAACATCTCCCCTGAAGGCATTAGCTCTACCAAGAGTATCCGCTTTTTCTTCAGAAACGTAGTTAAACGAATCCTCATTTAATTTGATACCCTGCAAATTTGAGCCATTAAGGACAGGAATACCAGAGTCAATAAAGTTATCGACTTTGATATTTGAGCCAAAAGGCCCCATTGCGATTTCTTCTATTATTTCAGATATTTTATATTCTTTCCACTGTTCCATAAATGAGAATTTAGCAGTTTAAAT
>NZ_BEWV01000103.1 GCF_002933775.1 Prevotella sp. MGM1 | reverse complement strand
GTACAGTTTCCTACCATGCCACCATGAACACGCACATTGGCACGGTAGGCACTGGCATAAAAAATCATAGATTCAGGAAAAGGACCCATATCATTTACAGGGCTCGCTATGTGTTTTCTATAGTCCCAAACACGCCGTATTGCGGATTATTCGGAAATATTTGAAAAAATACGCCTTTTTTAAATCTATTTTCGTTTCTTTGCGTCTGTAAAAGTAGAAGCGCCTTAAAAAAACAACGAACACCGAAAACAGATGAGCACCGACAGCGAACATCACATGAAAAGGTTCGAGAGCCTCATTGCCGAACGGCAAGACTGGCTGTTCCGATTTGCATATATGCGCGTCGGGCGGCGTGAAGACGCCGAAGACATAGTGCAGGAGGTGTTCATGTCGATATTCTGCAAGATGAAGAAAGACAAGGACATCAAAGACATCGACCGTTATATGATAAGGAGCGTAAGCAACGCCTGCACCGACTATCACCGGCGGCGGAAGCAGAACCACATACAGATAGACGACATGCGGGACATCCCCGTGACCGAGACCGACCGGCAGATACACGATGAGTTCACGAGAATTAACCGCCTGCTCGACTCCCTTCCGCCCGAACAGGCGGAGACCGTGAGGCTGAAATGCTACGACAACCTTACCTTCCGGCAGATAGCCGAACTCACGGAAGTACCCGAAGCGACCGTAAAGTCGCGCTACCGATACGCAATCACGCATATACAACAA
>NZ_BEWV01000102.1 GCF_002933775.1 Prevotella sp. MGM1 | reverse complement strand
CCGCCGGGACTCTGACACGGCCCGCAAGATCCGTTTTACGGCAGTGCATAACTTCGGCGGGGTGGCCATGTGCCACTGTCCGGAGTGCGAGACCATGCACAATGTAACGGAGGACGGGCGCCAGCTCATGGTCCAGAACTTCAACAACGGCGTGAAGTTGGAAATCGACAAGCAGACCGGCGCGGCTGTGGTGTATGACCGCAGGGGCGCAGTTGTTAGCACTCGCCAAATTGAAAAAATCCCCGAACTGACGGACCTGCAACTCTACGCTGAAAGCCTGTAACTATGGAAACAGTAAACGGAACAATCTGCATAAGCCACGCCGAACTGACCGGGCGCATAATCACGACCGCCAACCTTAACAATCTGGTGCGCCGTGGTAGAGTGCAACAGGTCCAAAAGGGCGGCAACGGGCGGACTGCGCTGTATGCCGTTGAAAGCCTGCCGATGAAATGGCGGACCGAGGTTTACAAGCGTTACCCGGACTTGCAGGAACAGGCCGAGAGCCGGGAGTTTATAGACACTGTGGAACCTGACGGCGCAGCCTTAAACTTTTACC
>NZ_BEWV01000101.1 GCF_002933775.1 Prevotella sp. MGM1 | reverse complement strand
CGACGCCACTGTGTCGATACTGTGCTTATAAGCATCAAGTTGTTGGGCTCGTTCGGTCCCTGCCATATCTCGGCATAGTCTGTCGAACTAGTACAGTCATCAAAACCGGAATAATCCATCAACATTGCCGGCAGTGCGGAATAATCTTCTCCAAGAACCGCATTGGCATGCTCGATAACTTTCTCATAGTTGCGCTTGTAAAGATAGAAGCGAGCGGCAAAAGCATGAGCGGCATTAACATTAAAATGCCATTTCGGCTTCTTGAAGTTAATATCACTGATATTCGCAAGTCCCTCTTCGAGGTCTTGTTCTATCTTGGCATAAGTGTCTGCAACTGTACTACGCTCATAAACCTGTATCAGATTTGTACCGCGCTTTGTGACATAAGGTATACCCTTATCGGCTTTACTTGCTTCCTCGTTCTTCCATGCCTGCGAGAAAACGTTGACTAGAATGAAATGGTGAAAAGCACGTGTAAGCAACGCTTCACCATAAGCCGCTTTCAGCACGGGAGTCATCGTCCCGCCG
>NZ_BEWV01000100.1 GCF_002933775.1 Prevotella sp. MGM1 | reverse complement strand
CACTATACTCTTGATACTCTCTCCCGCCCACCGGAAAAATCCGCTGACCCCAAAATCACAGCCACAATATAAACAGACATTATGAAATGAGTCAAAAAAAATCCCCGCCATCCTTTACGGTGACGGGGATTTTATCGTATAATAAAAATGATTTTGCTTTACAGCGAAAATTATTTTGCTTCCTGAGACTCAACTTCCTGAGCGGGAACTTCTGTAGAAACAGTCTCTGCCACTGGAGCTTCTTCTGCTTTCTCTGCTTGGGGAGCGTTCTCGGCTACAACCTTTACAGGCACCTCAACGGCCACTTCCTTATGGAAATGAACAGTAGCGATATAGTCGCCAACAGTCTTGATATCGCGCATTACAATAATCTTGCGGTCTATCTCATGTCCTAACTTCTTCAATTCCTCTGCTACATGAGCGGCATTTACAGAGCCGTAAGTCACACCTGTCGCACTTACCTTGGCGGTAATCACGAGAGCCACATCCTTAATTGCTTCCGCTTTTTTCTCGGCTTCCGCTTTCAAAGCTGCGATCTTGTGAGCCTGCTGTCTGAGGTTTTCAGCAAGAACTTTCTTTGCAGATGCCGAAGCGATGATAGCCTTGCCAGTGGGGATAAGGTAGTTACGACCGTATCCTGGCTTTACATCCACGATATCGTTCTTGAATCCAAGTCCGATTATATCTTCTTTTAATATTAATTCCATTCTGTCTCCTCCTTATTATTTCATCAAGTCAGTTACATAAGGCAGCAAAGCTATCTGACGTGCACGCTTTATAGCCTGAGCCACACGACGCTGATACTTCAAAGAAGTACCTGTGATACGACGGGGAAGAATCTTACCCTGCTCGTTAAGAAATTTCTTCAGGAATTCAGGATCCTTATAGTCGATATACTTTATACCGCTCTTCTTGAAACGGCAATACTTCTTTTTCTTTGTGTCCACTGAGGGCGGAGTCAAATATCTGATTTCTGATTCTTGTGCCATTGCTTATGCCTCCTCTTTTTTACCTGTTTTGTTTCTTCTCTTCTCAGCATACTGTGCAGCATACTTATCGAGTTTTACCGTCATGTAACGGATCACTTTCTCATCGCGGCGATAGGCCACATCAAGAGTCTT
Source organism: Prevotella sp. MGM1 (assembly GCF_002933775.1). GTDB lineage: Bacteria > Bacteroidota > Bacteroidia > Bacteroidales > Bacteroidaceae > Prevotella. The sequence goes on along the minus strand of NZ_BEWV01000100.1, from coordinate 5,086 downwards.
GATTACTGTCGGCTCTGCCTTGAACTCCACCAAGCAATAGAAGCCGGTAGATTTCTTCTGAATAGCATAAGCCATCTTCTTCAAACCCCAAGCCTCCTCGTTCAAGATTTCCGCACCGTTGTCGGTGAGAACCTTCTTGAATTTAGCGACCGTTTCCTTCATCTGTTCATCAGACAAAACGGGAGTCAAAATGAAAACGGTTTCGTATTGATTCATACTGTTTAAATAAAAAAAATTAAATGTTAATTTGCAAAATTGCGGTGCAAAGTTACTAAATATTATTGAATAACAAGCACCTGATTACGAATTATTTTATTATTTTTGCCGCTAAATTCGGCTTTTTACATGAATAAATATATAAAACATGCAGGTATAGTGCTTTTGTCGGCAGGTGTTTTATTACTCACCGTAAAAGATAAAGTCTTTTCGTCAGACGACAATGGAATACTTTTGGCGGCATTGTCACTAATAGCGGCAGGTATAATAATACATGTAGCGTTCATGAAAAACGGCAGCAAATACTGAAAATCTGCCGCTAAACGGAATACATAGAAAATGCCGCAGGTCAGACAAGCTTACCTGCGGCATTGCATTTTATCTATTCTATCGGCTTAAATGAAGCTGCATCCCGCTTACTCTTCCGGAGTAATCAATTTATAACCCTTGCCGTGAATGTTTATGATTTCTATCTGATCATCGTCTTTCAAGTGCTTGCGCAGTTTGGTGATATACACATCCATTGAGCGTGCGTTGAAATAATTGTCATCGATCCAGATAGTCTTCAAAGCGAAATCGCGTTGCAAAATCTCATTGGCATGGCTGCAAAGAAGCGCAAGCAGTTCGTTCTCCTTGGTTGTCAGCTTTGTCTGCTTGTCACCGATACACAGCAATTGCTTCTGTGTGTCGAACGTGAATCGGCCGATGTGATATACCGAGCTTTCCTTGTTCTTCTTTCCACGCACACGACGTAGAATAGCCTCTATACGGAACACCAGTTCTTCCATAGAGAACGGTTTTGTTATATAGTCATCCGCACCTATCTTAAATCCCTCGAGAATATCCTCTTTCAGTGTCTTGGCTGTAAGGAATATTATCGGTATCTCGGCATTGGCCGAACGTATCTCCTGCGCCAGCGTGAAACCGTCTTTCTTAGGCATCATCACGTCAAGCACGCAAATATCAAACTTGCTCTTCAAGAATGCCTTGTATCCGGCCTCTCCGTCGGGACACAACTCTGCCGAGTAGCCCTTTGCAGCCAAATACTCACGAAGCAACATTCCCAAGTTCTCATCGTCTTCACAAAGAAGAATCTTCAAATTTTCATCCATAATCATAAAATTTTTAATGGTTTGATGATAATATTATTTTTCTCTCATTTATCGTTTTTTATTATCGGAAGCGATATTACAAACGTTGTACCGTTGCCATACTCGCTTTCAACCGAAATCTCTCCCTGATGCATGTCCACCATCTTTTTCACATAGGCCAGACCAAGGCCGAATCCCTTGACGTCATGCCTGTTTCCGGTGTGGACCCTATAAAACTTATCGAATATCTTTTTCAGATTATCCCGTTTTATTCCGATACCGGTATCCCGAACCGACAGGTAAAGGCGGTTGGTGTCGTTCCATGTCTTTAGATATATGTCGAGCGGCCTGTTGGGGTCACAATACTTCACGGCATTGTCCATCAGGTTGAAGATCACGTTCTGGAAGTGCATCTCATCCACGTATATGGTCGAGTAGACCGCTTCTATCTGTGTATATATCTTACCTCCGGTATGCTCCACACGCAGAGAGAATGAGTGGGCAGCGCTCTCCACCAGCTCGTTCAGGTCGAGTTCCTTCTTTTTGAGTACCGCCTTCTTGCGCTCGAACATCGACATCTGCAACACCTTTTCGACAAGAAACCTCAGACGCTTCGACTCGTCGTTAATCACTCCTCCCAAATGTTTGAGCATCCTCGGACTCTTCGATATGCTTTCGTCGTTCAGCATCTGCGCCGCGAGCGAAATGCTCGCTATCGGTGTCTTCAATTCATGCGTCATATTGTTTATAAAGTCGTTCTTTATCTCCGAATAGCGCTTCTGGCGGAAAGTGAGCACTATCGTGAGCACAAACGTTATCAAAAGTACCCCCGTGAAGACTATCGAAGGTATCATGAACCTCACACTCGAAAATATATAGTTGTTTATTCCGGGGAAGTGTATTGTCACAAGTCCCATGTTAGACGAGGGGTCATTGCGGAAAAGCACGTGCGAATAGCTGTTTTCCTTGCCTTCGTCCGTATAGTCGAGACAACGGTATATCTCGCGCCCGTCCGACATAGAGACCGTAAAATGATAAGGTATGCTTATTCCGTTGTTGAGCAGCTCGGTTCTAATGTCACGGTCGAGCAACTTGAAGTTCACACGCTCTTTCAGCGAACGCTCGCTTGCCGTGTACAATATATTATATACCACCTCATCGAGCAGTGCCTTCTGGTACACATACCTGTTTCTGACAACTTCACGCAACGATTCCGACACGGCGAAATGCTCGTCTTTTTCTGGTCGCAATATCATCGCTTTAGGAACAGACGATGGACTTGTCGCTATCGTCTTCAACTGAAACGAAGGATATACGGCACCGGTCTTGCCTGTCAGTGTATACTGCCGGGGCGGAACCACCGAACCGGCCTTGCCGCTACGACTCAGCCTTGCCGAATCGCGACGGAATGTTCTGCGCTCAGTATCATTGACATCCCGCTCAAGAAAACGCAGCGTCTCTGTGAGTTCCAGATTTCGCGATGCCTGATACAGACTGCGATTTACAGACTCATCAAACTGCTCCTTCTTCATCTTTGCCATATCCTCTATATATGACAGTTGCATGAAGAGTAGTCCGAGGAACGAAAATCCCATCACTATCGCTATTGTCCATATCGTTGATTTCTTCATGTTGGCAAAGGTATATGTTTTTATCGCAAGTCAAAATATTTTAGTTAAAACATTTCTTTAATTTTTATCTTATTAACCCAAAAACAGCATTTTAATTATAAATAATAAACTAAAACCAGTTAAAAACACTTGTTTTTATTTATCAAAAAAATCCTTAGCCATACCGGAAAGACAAGTTCTTAGCTGTGTATTCCATATAAAGACATGAGCAAATACACGTAACTAAATAAAAACGGTTGTCATGAATAATATTTACAAAAAGCCTTTTATATTTCAATCATTTAAAATTAAAAGAAACGACGGCCTGAAATATCTCCGTATTTTCTATCCCCACACAACAATCTGAATATCAACACTATACATCAAAAGCATTTACGTCACTGTCATATTTGAATTCTCCGGCATGAGCCATTTTTGCATTTAGATGCCCGTTGCCCTGCATTTAGCCGCCCGTTGGATTGCAACGGGCGGCTAAACGGCGTGCAATCACCTGCCAAACACTCTCCAACGGGTATCCCGTTGCAGGTAAAATCATCTTCCCGGCACAATGTGACAACCACGATATCGTATCGCATATCGCAATGTATATACAGTTGATTTTCTATTTCACAAAAATTGAAAGCACGTTTTTTATGATATTATCATTACACAATCAAGGCGTCCACACCGCCACTTTACCTCCAGACACAAGGAACATGCCGTTACCGTCGGCATCGATAGTAACTTCTTCCGTCCGGTTTCCTGTAACTTCACGCCATACCTCTCCGGCATGCTGTACTCCCACATTCATCAGCTTCTCGCCATCCTCTCCGTTAGATATCAGCAACGCAAGGCCTGAGCCAGGTTTATCCTCCACTCCCTGGCGAGTGATACCGATCGTACACGGATAATCAAAATAATCAGTCTGCATGCCATGTGCACACCTCCTGCGCACCGACAGCAGTGCGTCTATCACCTCCCTATGTGGCGACGCGTTTCCTGACATTCCGTAATAGTCGCCATAGAATACACACGGATAGCCGTTTTCCATCAACAATATCAGGGCGTATGCCGAAGGCTTGAACCAATCATCTATACAGGATTCCAACGAACTGCCCGGTTGCGAGTCATGATTATCGACAAATGTCACCGCCAGCTCCGGATGACGAGACACGAGAGTGCCGTCGAGAAGGGTGCGCAAATCATAGTCAGCCCCCTCTTTCGAGGCCTTGCACATATTATAATGCAGGCATACGTCGAAAAGATCTATTCCATATCCTACATTGGCCAAATAACCTTCCAACGTGTCTATATCGTCTATCCAATATTCTCCGACGGCATAGAAGTCTTTTCCACACTCGGCTCTCACGGCTTCGAGAAACCGCTTCACAAACCTGTCGTTCATGTGTTTCACGGCATCAAGACGCATTCCGTCAAGTTTCATCTCCTTTGTCACCCATACTCCCCAACGGTTCAACTCGGCTATAACATCGGGATGGTCAAGATCGATATCTGAAAACATAAGATAATCATAATTTCCGTTTTCGCAATCCACTCCGACGCTCCACGCCTTGCCGTAACTAACAATCTGGTATATTCCCGTCTTTTTATCCCGCTCGTTATAGTCGGTACCGGAAAAATGGAACCAATGCCATTTAAAGCCGGAATACTGTTCACCTCGTCCAGGAAAATCAAATCCGGTCCAACAGTCTATTTCATACGGCTCGCAAAGCGGCTGGTCACGGTCGTCGGGATCAACAAGGCGGGCCATGCAGGTTTCCACGCGATCGGCTCCCGCCTTATGGTTCATCACCGCATCCAGATATACGGATATGCCGCATTCATGCAAAGCGTCTATCATCTCTCTCATTTCCTCCTTCGTACCGTATTTCGTGCGCACTGTCCCTTTCTGGTCGAACTCTCCCAGGTCATACAGGTCGTAAGTACCGTAACCCACGTCTTCGCTTCCGCAGCCCTTGTATGCCGGCGGTATCCATACAGCGGTAACTCCTATGTCATGCAAATGACGGGCATCTTCTTTCAACTGTTTCCACAATTCTCCGTTGTCCGGCAAATTCCATTCGAAATATTGCATCATTACTCCATTTTTCATAGTACATTGATTTTAATATGTTACACATTATTATATAATACACAAGGGAATGTCCC
>NZ_BEWV01000099.1 GCF_002933775.1 Prevotella sp. MGM1 | reverse complement strand
TCAAGCAGGCGACAGCCTGCGACAACTTCTTTAACTCCCTTAACTTCTCTAAAAAAGAACTCCCTTAACTCCTAAAAATCTCCTGTTCAAGAAACTTCTTTCGCTCCCCAATAGTCTTGCAGCACGATCTCGAATATGAGAGTGCTGAATGCGGGAATGCCGCCACTGGCCGTACTTTTATAGCCAAGCTGATAAGGGATGTACACCGTCCAACGGTCACCTCGGCGCATGTTCTGCAATGCCGTGGCGAAACCGTCTACAAGACCGGTTCCGTTCTGGTCGCCGATAGCGAATTTCACACTTGCGCTAAGCTCCTTGTCATATTCCCCCTCGAACGTCCTGTCAAACACAAAGCCCGAAGGATAAGATACGGAAGGAAGCAGTCTGCCCATATAGCTCACCGTAACCGTATCGGTATATATGGGCGACCCGGTCACTTCGGGCGCAGCGGCCTCTTCCACGTGAACGATGATATAGTCGGCGTTGACGCCTGCCACATCCGACGGCTTCGACCAGCTTTTTATCCTTTTCCAATCCGTCCGTGCAGGGTCAGCGGCGAGCAGTGAGCTCACCGAATCGCTCAGATGGTTGAAGAAAGTGTTGTTTTTAGCCTGCCAGTCGGGAAATTCCTCTACCGTATCGTCTTCCTCGCTGCACGATGCCGTTCCCAACATTATCGAGAACAGTATCATGGCGAGCGTTAATATCTTGGTTTTCTTCATTTATTGCAGTTTTTTCAAAAGGCTCGCAATGCTCACCTTGTCTTCGATGATGCTGTTCAGCTCAGAGATGCTCACTCTCTCCTGCTCCATCGTGTCACGGAAACGCAGTGTCACGGTGTTGTCTTTCAGCGTGTCGTAATCCACTGTCACGCAATATGGCGTACCTATTGCGTCCTGACGGCGATAACGCTTGCCTATGGTATCTTTCTCGTCGTACTGACAGTTGAAGTGGAAACGCAGGCTGTCTATTATCTCACGGGCTTTCTCGGGCAGGCCGTCTTTCTTGACAAGCGGCATCACGGCCAGTTTCACCGGAGCGAGGGCCGCTGGCAGTTTGAGAACGGTACGTGTCTCGCCGTTTTCAAGTTTCTCTTCCTCGAACGAGTGGCACATGATGGAAAGGAACATACGGTCCACGCCGATAGACGTCTCTATCACATACGGAGTGTAGCTCTCGTTGCTCTGCGGGTCGAAGTATTTTATTGACCGGCCTGAGAACTTCTCGTGCTGCGACAAGTCGAAGTTGGTGCGGCTGTGTATGCCCTCAACCTCCTTGAAACCAAACGGCATGCGGAACTCGATATCCGTGGCGGCGTTGGCATAGTGGGCCAGTTTGTCGTGGTCGTGGAAACGATAGTTATCAGCTCCGAAGCCGAGAGCCTGATGCCATGCCATACGGGTCTGCTTCCATTTCGGGAACCAGTCAAGCTCGGTGCTCGGCTTCACGAAGAACTGCATCTCCATCTGCTCAAACTCGCGCATGCGGAAGATAAACTGGCGCGCCACAATCTCGTTACGGAACGCCTTGCCTATCTGGGCTATACCGAAAGGTATCTTCATGCGGCCGGTCTTCTGCACGTTGAGATAGTTGACGAATATTCCCTGTGCAGTCTCAGGGCGCAGGTATATCTTGCTCGAGCTGTCGGCAGACGCTCCCATCTCCGTGGAGAACATAAGGTTGAACTGGCGCACATCGGTCCAGTTCTTGGTGCCCGATATAGGGTCTACAATCTCTTCGTCGATGATTATCTGTTTGAGAGCCTCCAAGTCGGGACCCTGCATTGCCTCGGCATAACGCTCATGCAGCGCATCACGTTTCTGCTTGATCTCGAGCACGCGCGGACTCGTTGCCAGATACTGTTCCTCGTCGAACGAGTCTCCGAAACGCTTGCGGGCTTTCGCCACCTCTTTCTCAATCTTCTCGTCGTATTTGGCCATCTGGTCCTCTATCAGCACATCGGCACGATAACGCTTCTTCGAGTCACGGTTGTCGATGAGCGGGTCGTTAAACGCGTCCACATGCCCGCTGGCTTTCCATATCGTGGGATGCATGAATATGGCCGAGTCTATGCCCACGATGTTCTCGTGCAGCAGCACCATGCTTTTCCACCAGTATTCCTTGATATTGTTTTTCAGTTCCACACCGTTCTGACCGTAGTCGTAAACGGCTCCCAATCCATCATAGATGTCGCTGCTGGGAAACACGAAACCGTATTCCTTGCAATGGGATACAATCTTCTTAAAAACGTCTTCTTGTGCCATAATATATTTTGTAAATTTCGAAATCTGCATGCAAAGATACCTTTTTTTCACGAGAGTAAAGGGTATTTTCCATATAAAAATGAGAGGCAAAAGGATAAAAACACTCATCAGTATGTGCGTCTTACGCCAACAGGACGCATATTCACACTCCTGCCGCCAATACCAATTACACGCCGATATATAGCGAAGTGTATCGTGATGATGCTTGCATGACGATGCGTTTTTTGCTAAATTTGCCGGTAAGAACAATCATCCTATCGCCCATGATTATGATAAAATTTTACAAACATGACATACACGATCGTATATCCGAACCTCCCGAGCGCATAAATATGCAAATTTTGACACCGTGATTTTTGACCTGCAAGAGAGATGCCACACTCCCCGCTGCCGCCTGTCACATATTAATACCATTACGCCACCTTGACCGTGGCTTTGCCAACAGGCTCGCGACACTAATTGTCGCGAGCCTGTTGCTTTTTGCATATTATTAATGATTATAGGGCATTTATTGCCTTGCATTCGGATACCCGTTACCTTGCAACGGGATACTAAACGGAAGGCAACGGGTGTCTAAACGCATTGCAACGGACCGCCCGTTGCACGACAACGGCCATCCCGACACAAAAACAGCCGCCGGCAACCGTATTTCTATCAAAAAGCAAAGGATTTTCCCTACGACCGCACCCACAAACCGCATAAATATGCACAAGCGACGGGCTGTCGGCTTGCGGATATTTTTTTACAACTACTATCCTATACTGAAAGAACACAGCGATTTCATCAGCCAAATTAAAACACCCTACTGGCACCTGATGGCAATCGGACGACGGACTGCCTGCGACAAAGGCTTTTGGCACAAAACTTGGCCGACTGAAAAAAAATCATTAACTTTGAGGCAAATTTGAGATAAAACAATATTTATGAGCGACGAGATTACAGACAACGAGATTATCGAAGAGAACATTAACGGGGAACACTCCGACTACACACCGGTAAACAGGTTCGACGCATCGGCGGTGCACCACCTGAGCGGCATGTATCAGAGCTGGTTTCTCGACTATGCGTCATACGTAATACTCGAAAGAGCCGTGCCGCACATCGAGGACGGGCTGAAACCCGTGCAGCGGAGAATACTGCACTCGATGAAACGCATGGACGACGGACGATACAACAAAGTGGCCAACATCGTGGGACACACTATGCAGTTTCACCCGCACGGCGACGCCTCCATCGGCGACGCCCTCGTGCAGATAGGACAGAAAGACCTGCTCGTGGACACGCAGGGCAACTGGGGAAACATACTTACCGGCGACCGGGCCGCCGCTCCGCGATACATCGAGGCACGATTGTCCAAATTCGCTCTCGACACGGTGTTCAACCCGAAGACCACTGAATGGCAGTTATCATATGACGGGCGAAACAAAGAGCCTATCACGCTGCCTGTCAAGTACCCGCTGCTCTTGGCGCAGGGTGCCGAAGGCATCGCCGTGGGTCTGTCTTCAAAGATATTGCCGCACAATTTCTGTGACATCTGCGATGCGGCCGTGAGCTATCTGCACGGCCAGGACTTCCGGCTGTATCCCGACTTCCCCACAGGCGGAAGCATAGATATATCAAAATACAACGACGGACAGCGCGGAGGAAGCCTCAAAGTAAGGGCTAAGATAGAAAAGCGCGACAGCAAGACACTCGTGATACGCGAGATACCATACGGAAAGACCACGGCCACGCTCATAGACTCCATTCTCAGGGCGATAGAGAAAGGCAAGATAAAGGCACGCAAGGTGGAAGACAACACGGCGGCACAGGTGGAGATTATCGTGCATCTGGCACCGGGAGTGTCGAGCGACAAGACACTCGACGCACTCTACGCCTTCTCCGACTGCGAGGTGAACATATCGCCCAACTGCTGTGTGATAGAGGACGACAAGCCAAAATTCCTCAATGTGAGCGACGTGCTGCGAGCCTCTGTCGACCGTACGAAAGACCTCATCCGCCGGGAACTGGAAATACGCAAGGGCGAACTGCTCGAACAATATCATTTCAGCTCGCTCGAAAAGATATTCATCGAGGAACGCATATACAAAGACCGCAAGTTTGAACAGGCGCCCGACGTGGACACCGTGTGCGAGCATATAGACGAACGTCTCACGCCGTATTATCCCCAACTGGTGCGCGAGGTGACGAAAGACGACATTCTCAAACTGCTTGAAATAAAGATGCAGCGCATACTGAAGTTCAACAAGGAGAAAGCCGAGGAACTCATGGCTCGCATAAAAGCCGAGATAGACAATATCGACCGCGACCTGGCCAACATGGTGGAGGTGACGGCCAACTGGTTCACTTTCCTCAAAGACAAATACGGAAAAGACCACCCGAGACTCACCGAGATAAGGAACTTCGACACCATCGAGGCATCGAAGGTGGTAGAAGCCAACGAGAAACTGTATATCAACCGGCAGGACGGATTTATCGGTACAAGCCTGAAAAAAGACGAGTTCGTGTGCAACTGCTCCGACATAGACGACATCATCATCTTCTACAAAGACGGAAAATACAAGGTGGTGCGCGTGGCCGACAAGATATTCGTGGGCAAAAACATACTGCATCTCGGCGTTTTCAAAAAGAACGACAAGCGGACTATATACAACGTGGTATACCGAGACGGCCGAAAAGGCCCTTGCTACATCAAGCGCTTCAACGTGACGGGAATATCGCGCGACCGCGAGAACGACCTCACCTCAGGCACACCGGGCTCGAAAGTGATGTACTTCACGGCCAATCCCAACGGCGAGGCCGAGATTATCAAAGTGACGCTCGACCCGATGGAGGTGCAGTCGAAACGCAAGACAAGCATATTCCTCGAAAAGGACTTCTCGGAAGTGATAATCAAAGGCCGCACGTCAAAAGGCAACATTCTGACAAAAAAACAGGTAAACAGAATTGGACTGAAGAGCCACGGGCACTCAACGCTCGGCGGGCGCAAGGTTTGGTTCGACGCCGACGTGAAGCGACTGAACTATGATGACCACGGCACGCTGCTGGGAGAGTTCAATGACGACGACATGATACTGGTGATACTGACCAACGGCGAGTTCTATCTCACCAACTTCGACGTGAACAACCACTACGAGGACAATATTAAGATAATAGAGAAATTCGATGCCGCCAAAGTGTGGACGGCCGTGCTGTTCGATGCGGACAATGACGGATACCCATATATAAAGCGTTTCCAAATGGAGGCCACACGGCGCAAGCAAAGCTATCTGGGAGACAACGCCAACAGTCGTCCGGTGCTGCTCACCGACCAGGTTTACCCGAGGATAAAAGTCACGTTCAACGGAGCGGACGAGTTCCGGGAACCGCTGGAGATAGATGCCGAACAGTTTATCGCCGTAAAAGGCTTCAAGGCCAAAGGCAAGCGCATAACCACATGGCACATAGAAAGCATAGAGGAGCTGGAACCGATAAGATTTCCCGAGCCGGAACAGGACATGAGTGACAACGAACAGGATGAAGGAAACGACGGAAACGGCAAAACGGACGACGGCAAAGCCACCGGCAGCGCGGTAACGCAACCGGAAAACATGGATCCCGACGCAGGCAAGTCGGAGCAGCAAGTGATAGACGAGATTACCGGACAGTTGAGCCTTTTCCCTGATGAAAACAATTAAAACCATACCCGCCGCACTGTTGTTGTTGTTGTGCTGCACGGGAATATCGGCACAGACAGACTCTGTGGCAGACGGCAGGACAACCACGTCTGCATACATGATCGGAGCCGGAACCACCAAGTTGCTCGACACTTATCTTTCGCAAGAACATTTCAGCGGCACGGGCATGTCTTTCCTGTCCGTCACCGAACGTCGCAAACCGGAAAGGCGGTGGAGCACTGTCATACAGCATCAGGCCGGACTGTCACTCACACACAATCGCAGCGACACGGCAGACGAAATGGAAGGCTCATATAGTTTCTTCTGGGGCAAATACCGAAGATGGGATCTGCTCGGCGACAGGCTCACACTGCAGGCGGGAGCGCTGGCAAACGCAGAACTGGGCTTTATCTACAACACATCAAACGGAAACAATCCGGCCCAGGCAAGAATGGGCATCGGCATTATGCCGTCTGGAATAGCAACATACAGGTTCAAGGCAGGAAACATTCCGCTGGCCGTACGCTACGAACTCGACGTGCCGCTGGCCGGAATTATGTTCAGTCCCAACTACGGGCAATCGTACTACGAAATATTTTCACGAGGTGACTACGATCACAACATCGTTCCGACAACACTTGTCAGCATGCCCAATTTCAGACAGATGATTTCCATAGACGTCAACATTGGCAGGCGCACGACGCTGAGAGCAGGCTACCTCGGCGATTACCGCCAGGCACAGGTGAACAATCTGAAATCGCACGTCTATTCGCACAGGTTCATGATAGGATTTGTGAAGCAATTCAAACTAATTCATTACAGGCCATGAGCATGTTAAAAAACGCACTGAACGTATGCCGCGCCATGCTGACGGCAATTATCATCGCCGCGACCATGACAGCATGCGTGGACGAAGAGGAATATGACAACTCCCCGCAAGGCAACTTCGAGGCACTATGGAGGATTATAGACGAGCATTATTGTTTCTTCGACTACAAAAACAAGGAGTATGGCCTCGACTGGAACGAGACATACAACAAATATAAAGTGAGGATAAACAACGGCATGACAAGCGACCAACTCTTCGAGGTGCTGGCCGACATGCTGGGCGAACTGCGCGACGGGCATGTCAACCTGTCGACATCCTATGACTTCGCACGATACTGGAGCTGGCACGAGAACTTTCCGGCAAACGTCAGCGACACGCTGTTGAGACGCTACCTCGGCACAGACTACAAGATTGCGGCGGGATTGAAATACCGAGTGCTCGACGACAACATAGGCTATGTGAGATACGAGAGCTTCACAAACGGCATAGGAGAAGGCAATCTCGACGAGATGTTCATGCACCTGATGACCTGCCGCGGACTGATAATAGACATAAGAGGAAACAGCGGAGGGACGCTGACCACAGCGGAGCGGTTTGCGGCACGGTTCTTCAACGAACCGGCAACAGTGGGATACATAAGGCACAAGACCGGCATGGGACATAATGATTTCTCGGAGATGAAAGAGCAACGCATCAGCCCCTCTTCAAATATAAGATGGCAGAAACGTGTATGCGTGCTTACGAACAGGAAAGTATACAGTGCGGCCAACGAGTTCGTGAAATACATGAAATGCGCCCCACAATCGACTATCGTAGGCGACAGGACGGGAGGCGGAGCCGGATTGCCATTCAGCAGCATGCTCCCAAACGGATGGGGAGTACGCTTCTCGGCATGCCCGATGTATGACAGAAACAAGCAATCGACGGAATTCGGCATATCTCCCGACCACAAAGTATCGCTTACAGACGGAGACTTCGCACGCGGACATGACACGATAATAGAGTACGCCCGCGTATTGCTATCGCAATAAAAATCCCTTTTTTATTTGGCCGATACCCAAATTCTGCGTATCTTTGCATCCGCAAATGTGAAATCAACACCGGAGAGCCGGTCTTCAACAGTTCGCAAATGCGCCTGTGGCGAAATTGGTAGACGCGCCAGACTTAGGATCTGGTGTTTTGCGACGTGTAGGTTCGAGTCCTATCAGGCGCACATTAGTCAAAGAGGGTATCCATTAGGTTTGGACACCCTTTTTTTGTATTATATCATCCACACTTTACCCTACCATATTTTACGGGTAAAAAAGTTTACAAATAATTATTCATGGGATTATATACGGACGGTTGTTGAAAACAATTATACAACCAAGTAAAATCTTTACAGTTTCCGGACATTACCTGCTTATTTCCTGAAAAATATTCGTAATTTTGCAAAAACAGCTCACAAAAGAATGTTAGTTCATAAACTTTTCTTAATTTTGCATTGCTGTTTATCCGTAAACAGCAGACATATTAAGGAAGCGTTTATGCTTTGTTCCTCTAAGATGAATCTGGACAATTCATGCACAATACGGAACAGCGCTAACGTTCATCCTTGGTGTGATTATATATTTGACGGCATGCCATGCCATCAGGTTTTATATATCCCCAAGGTGTGAGCTGTGTTCTATTGTCCGTTGTGCAGGCAGTCCAGAGCCTTTCTTGGGGATAATAGAGGAAAAAGGCTCACACTTTTCTTTTTATGCAATTTGGATATGTACGCAAAAACCGGGCAATATGAAAGAAATACACATCGGGCAGTTAATAGAACAAGAACTGAGAAACCAAGAACGCAGCGTTTCTTGGTTTGCGAGAATGCTATGCTGTGAAAGAACAAACGTATACAGCATCTTCAGGAGAAAAAGCATCGACTGCTCCATGCTTTATAGAATAAGCATTATTCTTGACAAAAACTTCTTTAATCCATACTGCGTCAAACTAAAGGAAGACCGCAATAAAAGCACCGATAAAACGTGATTTATTTGTTACACATACGTTATTAATCTGATACACTCTTTTTACCCCCCCATAAGGATTATTCTTAATTTTGTACCTGATACATAAATCATTTTTTAATGGCAAATAGAATAAGACTTATATTAGTCTTCCTAATTATTATAACCATACCGGTAAAGGCCCAGACGACAAAAGAAACAAACAAGAAATCTGCAAGGCAAACAAAGAAGCCGCCGATAGAGGCCGTAATACCAACGGAAAAGCCGATGCTTATTGACAGCAAATCGGGTATAGAAACCTTGACGCTTAATGATCGCATCGGAATACGTACCAATGCGGCAGACTGGCTGATGCTCATACCCAACATTGGGATTGAATTTGACCTTAAAAACGTGAACTACAACAGAAACACTCTCGGCATAAACATCAGATATAATTGGCAGACAAGCCACACCTACAATCCCGGAACGGTATATAATATAGCGGAGGCGAGAATAGACTACCGAAACTATTTCAGAGTAAAGACGATCGACAAAGACAGCAGGAACTGGAAATACAACCGACACAAGCATATATGGGACAAACCGTTCTCGGCACGCCATAAAACATCCAAGCACCCGAACGCGATGTTCTATCGCGGAGCCTACCTCGCATTTACCAAATACTCTATGATGCTCGGTAATGACGGCAAACAGGGAACAGCCATAAGCGCCGGATACCAGTTCGGAATAGTAAAACCATTATATGTATTCCGAAACGGGCACAGTCTTGATTTAGACCTTGGTGTAGCCATCGGTGTCACATATACTTCTTATGACAAATACCGACTCGACCGGGAAAGCAATTGCTACCCGACGACAGGACACGCCGACGGACAAATAATGCCTATGATAAACGAATTGCGATGTGCCCTGACATACCGGCTAGGCAAAACTCCGAGCACAAGCAAGTACAGGTGGAGATACGAGGTGGACACAAAATATCAGGAGAAACATGACAACATACATTTCACTAAAGTGGCGCATGATATCGACGTACGCAACACCGACAGCATTCAGGGTCTGATACGAAAGGAATTCTGGGCTGTATACGATTCGTTGTTGACAATAGAACGAGCCAACACTGACTCGCTCAACAAAATCAAAGTAAGGGAACAAAAAGCACAAGCGGCACTTCTTAAATCACAAAAAGCGATAAACCGCAAGATGAAAAAACAAACAGGAAATGAAGGAAAAGCCGGGAAGAAAGAAAATCAAGAGAAACAGACAGGCTGGAAAAACGACAGTATAATGTCTGAAAAAGAAAATAAGACGGAAATAGGAATAAAAACGAAAGAACGGGAAAGCAAGAAAAACAAAGAAACGAAAAAAGACAAATCCGGTTCAGAGACATCGTCAAACGATAAAAATCAATCTGCGTCGACAGAACCAATAATATCTGCCACAGAAGAAAGAAAGGAGGACAGGCCATGAAAAATATAAAAACCGCAGCTCTCCTTATTATGTTCTCTACCTTAATATCGGCATGCACTGATGTCGATATATGCCCGACCGAACAACATCCACACAGGGCACAAGTGAGATTTGAATACAACTGGGATTTATCGGACATTGACATAGAACGCCCGGACTCAATGTTCGTAATAGCAAACAGGGTGATAAACTATTGGAAGATGACAGCGGCCATATATACAAAGAAAGGTGAACCGAATGAAGGCAAAGGGCGGTATGTGTTCAATCGGCTACCTCTACAAGATACCCACGAAGAGTCTCCGGCAATCAAAACGGAAAAAGAAGACGATACGGATACAGGCAATATGGGAAACAGTGACGAAAACGATAAAGAGAACAACGGCGAGAACACGGAAAAGGCCGTATACAAATACAGCGACTTCGATGTGAAAGCGGGAGAATATAAGTTCTACACGTTTACAGCGACAAACAAAATGGAGATGAAAAACATAGACAAATTCATCTCAACGGACGACAATAACATGACAAATGAGGGATTTGCCCTTGAATACAACACATACGACAGAACAAGCCGGGAGATAACATATGAGATGGATAAGATATCCAAGCCATTGAAAGACAAAGGATTTCAAGGGTGGACAGACTTCAATTCATATTCGTCATACATGTTGCCAAGCTCATGCCCGCTGTTTATAGACAGCGTAAACATTACTCCCGTCGTTGAAGGACATATCCAATCGATTACATTCCGTCCGCAACAGGCCACACAAACAATCACGATAAACATAAAGGTAAGGAAAGTATCGGCAGACAACTGCACTTTCAAAATCGAGGGTATACTCGGAGAAGTATCGGGTATTCCGCAGTCTATCAACATATCAAACGGATATATCGACATAACTAAAACCAGCAAAATAATGTTCCCGTTCCATATTGTCGGCATGGAGGAAGACAGCAAGACTAACGAGTATGCCCAATACACGGCAAAGATAAACGTGCCAAGCATTGTGAAAAACAATGATGAAGAGGCAGTCATAGGTCCAGGAATGCTGCAAGCCATAGTATACTGTACAATAAACAAGAACGGAAAGGAACACAAGAAAAGCATTCAAGGCATTCTGAATATACATAAAGAACTGACAAAAGCAAATCTTATCGAAATCACCGAAGACGGAAATCACGCACGGCGCATAGGCAAAAAGCACACCATTGACATTGAATCGGAAATAGTCATAGACGGCGAAAAAATGCTGGAAAGCCCGTCGGCGGAAGGTATAAAAGGGTGGATTTACAAAAAAGGCAACGACATTGACATAGAACTGTGATTAAAGTCACGCCGCTCACGCACAAAGCATGACATCCGCACCGACATACCCCCAACAAACAAAATACATATATATTTAATGAATGTGTAATATAAAAGATAAATGACAGCAAAGACAAACATACAGGTCCTGCTTACGACCATGGCAATGATACTTCCGATATTAATATCATGCGGCTCGGAGTCTTACCCGGGACTCGACTACGATCAAGAGATAAACATCAGCAATAATGAAAACAATAATGCCACAGAAGTATAAGTATTTCTTGAAGAACAAAAATTCTTCGAGACCAACCCTGTCAAAAACGACAACACACGCGGAATAGGAGTATTTGAAAATGAAAAAAACGAGAATGGAAACGAGACAAGGCCGATAGAGGATGAGCAGAAATTCACCTTTCATGTATTCGCATTCCATAACGGAGTGGATGAGACTACCGACCTGACACAATCATTCTTCAAAACGTCAGGCGGTCAACGGGATATAGAACACAGGCACTGTCTCGTAGACGGATATGACCGATTAGGCATGCCGGCAAAATTGAATACAAACAGAAACAAAGAGCTTGTATTCCAATATGACAGATACTACACCGAGCATCCTAAGATACTTAATTACAGCAACAAAAAGGAATATATCGATCGAGCATACAATTTCTTTGTATACCACATTGACGACAGTGAGACCATGACCGAGCGCACCGCCGACAAGATTGTGCATCATATTGAGATAGACGGAAGCCAAGACATAATGTGCGGTACATCACCCGTATTGAACGATGAATATCTCAACAAGCACTTCATTGATATAAAAAACGATCTCGATGACGCAGAATACAGTAGAATCCTGAATACACGCGGTTTCAGTACATACTCTGCCAGACATGGTATTTATCCGATAGTACCGCTTGAACACAAACTGGCACGATTAAAGTTTTTCCTCTATCCGGGCAGTGCCGACTGCAAATACGTGAACGTCACCCGCATATCGGTTGAATTGCCTTATAAAGGCGAGTTTATAGTTGCCGGCAGATATGCGGAAGACATGGCCTTGACCTGGAACGATAAAAAGGAAAGCGACCGAAAAGAATTATGGATAAGAAAAGATACGAAAAAGACAGACAGTGCGGGTGACATTACCAATGACACAAAAACAGAAGATAAAGAAGATGTCCACACCGAAGACACCGGCAACTATAATGATCCTTATTTCTTGGGATTAAAACTGCCGTGGGAAGATTCATACACAAACATGCCGTGGAAAGAGCGAAAGCGGGAAGAAGCCGGAACAGGCCTGCTCATACCGGCAGTGGGAAAATGCACACTACGCATATACTTCACATGCTCCCTTCCCGGATTTGACGATAAAGAAGAACGTGTTTACTAATACAGCCTGCCGACAGATGACCAAAAAATAGATTTCAAGCCAAACAACCTTTACAATATAAATATTGCGATATACGGACCGCAAAAGATAGAAGTCAACTCTAATATAGACAGTTGGCTATTCGGCGGAGACATCTCAATAGGCGGAGAGTAATCCCTGCATGAAAGTGAAGATACGAACTTATATATGATTTTCAGACAAATAACGGAATACGAAATGTTATTCTTTAATATTAATTAAATTAACCCTTATGAAAAAGTTATTTTTCTATGCAGCCGCAGCCGTAGGCATGTTATCTGCATGTTCGTCAAGCGATGATTTCGCAAGTGGTGATGCTACAGGCAATGAAAGTCGTGAGGCAATCAAAATCGGAGTGGCTTCTGTCGCATCGGAAGTTCAGACCCGTGGTACAGGAACCGTGGGAGGCGTTATGGACGGAGAGACCGTCATTTCTCCTAACGCATGGTCCGGACAATCCGTAAATGTATTTATGTTCAGAAAAGGGACTCTGAAATTAGCCACTTCCGACGGCACAGACAATCCTACAGAAGCATTGTACAAAGATGCAATCATGACAACTCCCGACGGAGAGTCAACAGGCGAAGCCACTCTTCCGCAAAGTGAATACAAGTATTATCCTCCATCAGGTTCTTTCGATTTCTATGGCTACCGTCTGGATGACGCCGTACAAAACAGCCCGGCCGCTCTTAACACAGAAGAAACGGCCTATACGGTAGACTTCACCATCGACGGAACGCAAGACGTCATGAGAGCGACCACACTTCTTTCAGACGCCGACCGGAATATAATCGAAAGTGAGAGTAACACCGTGAAAGCTGAGGATGTCTACTCTGCAAAGGCAGCCCGTCACGGCATCCAGCCCAACCTTCTGTTCAATCACTTGCTCTCTCGCTTCACTTTCCAGATCAAAGGCGGCAATGAGAACTCTTGTCCAAAAGATGAAAACAATACCGATGAAACGGCTGTAAAAGTCGAGAGCATAAAACTTTCATCAAGAACAAACGGCGTACTGACCATTGCCCATCTGCCCGCAAACGCTCCTGAGAACGACGAATACATCACATGGTCTAAAAACGAGACAGAGTCAGAAACGGTCAAAGGCATAACGACAGAGGAAGGAGAGTTTCTTCCTTATCTAACATTGAGAAACCGCACAGCCACTAAAAAAGTAGAGGTGGAAGAATCGGAAGCAAAGGAAAGTGGCGTGCTTAAAGACGGTTACGAAGAAGAGAACGGAAAATATTACAAAAAAGTGGAAGACGCCAATGTGTCTCTACCGACAGAAGCCGCAACAGGTTTTCCAAATATGTGGATAGACGGAGCATCAGCAGCTAAAAATATCGGAGAAGCCCTTCTCGTAAGTCCCGGTCTAGATAAATATACATTGGAAATCACCGTAAAACAAAAAATATTGAAAAACCCGATAGCAGACGGTTCGGAAGCCACTGAAGACGATTACAGATTCAAGACAAAAGTTTATACCCTCGACATTACTCCCGACCTGGTCAAGAAAGGTGAGACGACAGGCATTGCTGCTTTTGAGGCTGGCAAGTCTTATAACGTAATCATCACGATATACGGCTTCGAGCGTATCGTTGTCACAACAACACTCGCTCCATGGGAAGACGGCGGTGAAATAAATATCGGTCAGGATTAATCCTTAACTCCAAGTTTATATATATATGATAAATAGAATATTTTTAATAGTTTGCGTTGCTTTGGTATCATTCACAGGCTGCGGCAGTGACGATACTTCCGACAATGAGAACGACATGGTAATACCTGTAATACCAAGCAACAGCGACGTTAGAATACAACTCTCATCAGGTTCAGGCGGCACTCGTGCCGCTCTGGACTCCGATGACGGCACAAATACATTCGAAGCCAACGACTTGGGAATATTCTGTTTGGCTAACGGCTTTGTCGAGAATACCAAATTCGATAAAACCATCACCTGGGACCCTTTGCATCAACATGCCAAATATTACAGACTGTTGGACAATGTAAAAGCCGACGCCGTAAAGAAGACAAAGACAGAAGACGGCACGGCATATACGGACATTGAGTTTTACGCCGATAACGGGACAGAAAAGGAAATAAAGTATTATCCCCTATCAAACTGGCTCACATATCAGTTCTACGGCTATTATCCGAGAACAACAGAGATAACAGGCGATGCCAACAATGTGTATGCCGATATTCCCATCACCGGCAAGGAAGACGTCATTCACGGTTATACGGACAACACCGCACCAAACGCATACAGTGCCAAGTATTTCCGCGAAACGGCAAACATCAACACATCCGCCAAAATGGCTTTTGAACATAAACTCATCCAGGTGCAGTTTCATTGCATCGCAGGAATGAAAGGCGGGGTTGTCGATGAAAAAGCCAAAGACCTGATCATCAAGAATGTCGAGGTCTGTGACGTTCCGGAGAAAGTACGCCTCGTCGTCGCGTCCACCGACAAAGAGGCCAACGGCACTCTCAGCATCACGGAAGCTACCGATACCAAGTACACCGTGCGTGGCGATAATGACGGCGAATTCGTACCGGTTCGGGTTTCGGAAACCAAACAGGAACTGGGTCAAGGCATTATGCTGCCTCCACTGAACACGGATGGCGCAAACGGCCTGAAACAGCAGTACAGAGTGAGGATAACACTGGCTCAAGCAACCGGTGGTGAAGAGAAAATGCTTGACGTGTTTCCCGATGCGGTATTGACCTCCGAGGAAGGTAAATTCACAAAGGCCGGAACACTATACAATGTCGTACTCACAATATATTCTCCAGAGGATATCCGTCTCAATGCCACCCTCGCGCCGTGGATTACAGACGACAAGGAATATGATGTTCAATATTAATACAAACAGAACCATATCTCACTATCAATCTGCTTGTGTGCCTCTCTCGGGCACACAAGCAGATTAAAAACAATAAAGACAAAACATTATCCAAGAATAAAAATCATGAAACGATTACTCCTCATCATTGCATTGGCAACGATGTGTTCGCAAATCAAAGCACAGATTGTGGCTGTGAACACAGACCTGCTCATGGATCTGGCACAAACGCCTTCGCTTGGTGCCGAACTTGTTGTTGGCGAGCGCTCCACGGTGGGACTGAACGCGCTGTTCAACCGTAATCCCTGGGGGAAGACGATGCACATATTGGGAGTACAACCCGAATATCGCTATTATTTCTCCGGCCGGCCCATGCACCGCGAGTTTATCGGTATCGGCGGACTGGCCGCCTCATACGACATAACATGGTCCGGAAAGGTTTACGAAGGTATCGGATTGGGTGTAGGCATGACCTTCGGATATGTTTTCTCGCTCACCAAGAGGGTGAATATCGATTGCCATGCAGGCTTCGGCCTGATAACATACAATCACAAAGAATATTATGTAGGCGATAAGTACGATACGGACTATTCCGTCAACGGCGAACAACGCACCAATGCAAAAGGCTATTACATACTGCCGACAAGAATAGGCGTGTCCGTTACATATATACTCAAATAATATCTCCATGCAACTAACACAAGCAATATATAATATCAGATTTGTGCTAATAGGCCTGTTGATGCCATTCGGCATCACGGCCAATGCACAAAACGTGGTAATAGGCACATGCCGGACAACAATAATAAAATCCAACGACAAGAAACACGAGACTGTTTCTTTCCATATCTACAAAAACAAAAGACAGGCCGAAAACGCGCGTAACATATTGAAGACAGCCGCCACGGCTGAGGAACAACCCGATGCCACTGGAAACGAATGGAACAACGCCATAACCAAATTGGGCATCACATGGAGCAAATCAAGGCCCAACGGACAGTTTAAGTTCGAGGCATTTGAAGGCCAGGCCATTCTCGTCCACTATACAGACAATGTCATACACCTACTGGATATCGTCAACGTGGAGAAAGGAAAAACCGAATATCAAATAGAGATGAAAGACGAAAAATCTCTACGCGACGTTGAGGTAAGAGGCAAGAACAAGTTTACAGGCCCGAGAATAAAGAAAGTCCCCGGACAAGACAATGGTTTTGAGGTGTCACTCAACGTCAATCTCGAATTGCCCGAAGGCTGGGCGGGCGATAATTCGCGCCTTATCATACAGCCCATGGCGATCGACTGCCAGACGGAAGATACCGTGAGCTATCTCACGCCGCTTGTATATGAGGGAGCCAAATACCACGAACTGCAAGACAAACGCATGGCTTTCGATTACGATGAAAACGACTCGCTCGCACAGTACTATAATCCAAGTCCCGTGCTCAACGGGCAATACCTCCGGATAGACACACAGGTTGTATTCCGCAAGCCCGACAAAGACAAGACATACAAAGGCGTATATTACGCTATCCTCGAAGACTACCACCATGTCTTCTATAACAACGGCGGCGAGGGAACAGGCTCATGCCTTTCGTTCAGGCCATTGAAATTTCTCGATTTCACCATGGCAGCCGAAGATATTCCGCTCACCGAAGATTTTAAAGAGAATGCCGAGCAACGCGCCCACGACGTGACGAGAACACTTAATATAAAATTTGTCACGGGAAAGAGTGAACTGACACCTGATTCGGCCAATATGGAAGAGTTCGGAAAGATGGGACGCGAGTTGAAATCATACGGCAATCTGTTATTCAGCGTTAAGGTAACAGGTTCATCGTCACCCGAAGGCAGCAGAGAACGAAACGCCGCCTTAGCCCGCGAACGTACCAATTTCGCTGCCGGAATATTGAGAAGAGCAGTACGCGGACAAGATGCATCCGTAAGCACTGAGACAAAAATTTTCACTTGGGAAAACGTTGTTACGCAGCTTGCGGCCCGAGACACCACTAAAGCATCAATGCTCAACAATCTCATATCAGGACAGCCCGACCCCAACATGGCTTATCCGCAAATCAAAAACCTACCTTTCTATGAAAGCGATATAGAACCGATACTGGCCTCAATGCGTAACATGAAATGCAGCTACCAGTATATAGACAAACGTGTTCTTACTCCCGAAGAAGCCGTCGAGACATATTACACTCATAAAAAAGATTTCATCAGCGGAGCGAAAGACGACTTGTCAGACGGTGATTTCTATAATCTTTTCAACGAAATAACCGACAGCGCAGAGGTCGACACGCTCACGATGATCGCTTATCGCCACATGGTGAGACAAGACGGATACGAGGTTTTGAAGATGTCGCCATATATAGCCAACAAGATGGCATTGCTCAACATACGCCGCGGAATGCCCGACCTTGAAGTGCTACGCCCGTTTATCGATTGGAAAGTGCAGGCCGTCGACAAAGAAAGACATATCGACGCCTATACTTCTTCTGTCATCAACCGTCACGAAATACTCATAAACCAGGCCATACAGTATTTTCAGGAACTGAAACTCGACACAGCCGAGACGCTTATCGATTTTGTAGGTTCAAAGACAGTGAAAAGCGCACAGTTGTCACAAGTACTCTTTTTCGTGCGTAACATATTTCTCGGCATCGGCGGCCAACTCGACGGAAATGATGCGGCAAAATTCGAACAGGCATTCAATATGGTGCTGAATACAAACAAAGACAACCGCGCCATACTTTTCTCCGAACTGCATGAGAGCCTCGGCAAGACCCGCAAGGATGTAGAGCCTATAATAGACAAAATGGACGACAACAATCCGAAGAAATGGTATCTTAAAGGAATCATCTGGAGCAAGGAAGCAGGCAAAGAGCCGAAAATAAGACATGATGATACGACAGGTGATGACCTTGGTAACGGTTTCAGGCTAATGTCGGAAGACGAGCTGTCAATCCTGATGATTACCGACCCGAAAAAATATGCCGAGTATAATCTGTATGTCAAGGAACACCCAGAGGAAGCGGAAGCGCTCAGAAATCCGAAACAACAAGTTGAGGACGACGGCATCAAATTGGACAGCATACCCCACTATCTCGCTTACTTCCAACACTCGTTCGATATCGAGCCGAAATACAAGCGTTACTATTTCAATGAAGGTAACGTACCCGACGAAACACGAAAAATTTACAAATACAAGAAAAAGAACATACCGGCATATCGCAAACTGTTCAAGCTGCTCATGGAACAACGTGAAACCGACGAACAGTCAGGACGGCAGACGACCGGCAAAGGCGAAAAGCCCGAAACCACAAAAGACGAAAATGACAACGGCACGGAGACCGAACCGGAAACAAATGAAGAAAAAGAAACAAACACCAATGAAAAGTAAGGCCGCAACATTACTGCTGTCACTCATCGGCATAGCCATCGGAGCGCAAGCAAGCACTATGCAACCGGCTATGACGGAACTTGGCAACGACACCATCGCACTCGATGACATTGAAGAGAGCGACAACGATACCGTCGGCAAAAGCCGCCTGAACACCGCCAACAACTTCAACGCACTGAGATACGTGCTCGACAAGCGGTATCACGGCCATGGAGACCAATTCACGAAAAGACTCAACGATCATCTTTATATCCTTTTCGGACTTGGAACCACGCAGATGGTCGCTCCCGAAAAAGGTTATCGCTTCAACACACTGACAACCATCCAGCTCGGTGCCGGCAAAGAGTTCACCGAGTATCACTCGGTGCGAGTCATCCTTCAAAACTCATTCGGATACCAGCAAGACCGCGATATATCCTTCAATCGGTTAGGAGCGACGGTCGACCACCTATTCTCGCTTTCTTCTTATTTCACAGGATATGACCCTACACGCCTTGCCGACTTCTCCACACTCGTGGGGGTGGGCGTGCATCATTCACGACTCGGCAAGGATATACGCAGCGGCATGTCGGCCGAGGTTCATCTCGGCATGCAGGTTAAATTTTTCACCGGCCCGCAGGGATATATCAACTTCGAACCTTACTTCGGCTTTTCGACAGACAAGATGGACTTGAACACAAACAGGAACTGGCGCAAGACCGACATGTTCTACGGAGCCAATATAAGCTACGTTTACTACCTGCACAACAACCTGTCGGCACAAGCCCGCCTGAGATACATGAGTAAAGTTCCCGATGACATCATATTGTCCGAAAACTTGGAACCCGCATCGTGGCGTGTGCCTTGGATTGCCGAGTTCTCCACGGGCATATCCATGATAAGCTCCCCAACTCTCGGCATCGGGCAGACCTTGGGCAGCAACATTGCCGTGGGCGTGGGCAAATGGTTTTCACCGGTCGTAGGCCTGCGGCTGACCGGAGAACTTTCTTCCACACGTTGGAACCAAGAGCCTGTCAAACTTGGCACCGATGACAATATATATACCCAAAACCTGAGCAATGTCTATGCCGGTGTACGTGCCGAGGCTATGTTCAACCCGCTCGGTTTCCTCAAAGACTTCGATTGGGACAGCGACATGGGCGCATATCTCGTAGCCGGTGGCATGTACGGCCGTATGGTCAAATACCAGGCAGAGAGACTGAATTGCAACAGCGAGGCATATACCGCAGGCATACATCTGTGGAAAAAACTCGGCAACGGCCTGCAATTGTTTGTCGAGCCACGATATACACATTACGTTTACAACATCCCTTACAGCAATGTGAAGTGGAACAAGAGCTTCAGCGACGACGGTCTCAACGTCAATGTCGGCCTCACAGTACTTACATGCGGCAAGGCATTCAGAAGGCAGACCGGTCGTGACGAGCAAAAAGCCGTCACCATGAAAAACCGTCTGAGTGTCGGTGTGGCGGGAGGTTTCAACATCACACATACCAAAACGAACCTCGACGGTGCCTCTTCCATACCATGGAACGCCATGATTTTCGGAGAATACAACTTCAACACCATTTCATCGTTGAACGCATCATTCGAATATCTCACCATATCAGGTAGAACACTCGGCAAGTATTACGACCTGAACATGATGGCCGAAGAACCGGAAAAGACACGCATATCGGCAAACGGGCTGTTGGGACATGAGTATTCGCTCGGACTGCTGTCCGTCGGATACGGTATCGACCTCGGAAGCCTGTTCGTCGGATTCAGCAGCAGCAATAAATTCGGAGTCAACATCATCGCAGGCCCTACCGCAATATTCACACTCAGTCACTCATCGTCACTCGACGGCACACAACCGGTAAGAAAAGGACACGTCATTGAAATAGCCGAAAATCCGAAAACGAAACTCGGCATAGGCGCACATGCCGGCCTGCAGCTTCACTATCAGCTAAACAACAAAATAGCCCTTGTGGCAAAGCCTGTAATCTACATGCTCGGCACTACCGACATGAAAACGATCGATTTTCAAAAAGGCAGGATCATTGAAAGCATCAACATTGGCGTAAGATACAGCTTCAACACACACGTAACAAAACAAATGTACAGATGAGAAATAATGTATTAATCTGCACCGCAATGGCGATAACATGCTGTTCAACAGCCTTGGCGCAGTCAAGCGCCAAGGCGACAGTCGGCGCCGCAAGAGCCGTTATCAAGAAGTATGCACCCAAATATACGGCACCCATCATGGATGAGCTATGTGATAAATTCAAGAAAAACCCCGAGGTTGCGGTGGGAATTGCAGACGCATATCTATACAACCAGCGCGACACGGCAATGGCACACAGGTATCTGAATATCGCATTATCCATAAACAGCAAATATTCACCGGCATATCTGCTTGGCGGTGAAATAGAGGAATCGGCAAAAGACACCGCCAAAGCCATCGGATGGTATGAGCGGGGAATCCATACTGATCCTGCCGCTCCCGAATGCTATCTGGCATACGCCAAACTCATAAGCATGAAAGATCCAGCCAAATCGCAAAGGAAAATAGAAGAGTTGCTGACGCATAACCCTGATTATCCGGTAAACCTCGAACTGGCAAAGATGTATGAAAGAATCGGCGACAATATGGAAGCCGACAGCGAAGAACAAAAGGAAGCATACGGAAAGAGTATTGAGTTTTACGGCAAGTGCAATCTTGATTATATTCCAAAGGCGAAATTGGAATCATTCGGTATCATGCTATATGCCAACAGCAAAGACTATGTCAAAGCCATCGAGGTTGCCAAGTTCGGTATTAAGAAATATCATCCAGTGAACGGAAGTTTCAACAGACTGGCAATGATGGCAAATTTCAACTTGCAAAGATGGAGTGACGTAGTATTATTCGGAGAAGCATTATTAAAATCGGACAGCACGAAAATATCACTCGATGATTATTGGAATTTGGCGAGAGCCTACCGGAATACCCAAAAGTACGATAAGGCCATATCCGTTTCAAGGCAACTGACCGGCAACGATTCGATAAGCGACGAAAAGAAACTGCCGGTATATCTGCTTATCGCACAATGCCGGAAGGATATGGGAGACTGGGCAAGCGCGAAGAGAGAATACGAGTCATATATGCAAAAGAAAGGCGAACTCGGAACTATAACCGCCTATGATCTCAGCGAATATGCCGGAATGTATTTAGAGCAATCGAAAGAGCTTAACGGTGAAGAGAAACTGCAAGCATATAAAGAAGCCGATGCCATATATAAAGAGATGGCCGATAAGTTCCCAAACAACATTGATTTTGCCTTGATTAACAGACTGGTAATAAACTCAAAGATTGAACAAGGAGATTTTGATGCCGGACTGGCCGGGCCGATTGCGGAACAGTTAATAAGCGTGATGCTGGCTAAAGCAGAGCGGAACACAACAGACAACGCACGTCTGGTTACTGCGTACAACTATATGGCAAACTACTATCTAAGAAAGAAAAAGTCGGATATAAAGATGTCGAAAGCCTATTTCCAAAAAGTCCTGGACATAGATCCTAATGACGAGAATGCCCGAAAAGCCGTCACCATATTAAAATAATAAACGATACTACGTACCACGACATCAAGCAAAAGGCGCAGCCCTCACGGGTTGCGCCTTTCATTATGGTATTTAAAAGCTATTGATTTCAGAAATAGTAAGCAGCTGAAATCTGCCATGCGTTCATGCGAGCGCTCTTAGTACGATGAAAGACCTGATTACCGACAGATTCCCCAATATTGAACTCACCCGTTTTACCGCATGCGATGTTATATGTAAATCCAATCTCAACATGGTTGACGAGTGAAACGCCTGCGCCAAGATTGACGCTCAGGTTTGACTTCTTCATCTCAAAATCGCCATCAAAGAAGTTCTTCTGGCCCACATTGAAACCGAACTGAGGACCGGCAGCGAAATAAATACTTGCCATACTTCCCAGGCCTATGCCGTAACGCAGGTTGATAGGAATGTTGATGTTCTTCTGGGATATTGTCTCTGCTCCGTCTTCATCTTTCGATTCAATATCACGCTGATCATAGAGTGCGGCGGCGTCAAGACCGAGACCTACGAGCGGAAGAGTAACTTTCACGGTAGGACCTACGAAAAATCCCGTTTGATTTGAGCCATTAAAAACTTCTTTGTCAAAACTCATGCTTGTCACATTAAGACCACCTTTGAGTCCCAACTTAATCTGTGCCTTAGCGGGAGCCGCTGAAACCAAGGCTGCGGCAAGAGCCATAATAGTAAAAATCTTTTTCATATAATAACGGTTTAAATGTTATGCTACAATAGTTTATATGTATTGGATGATATATTTTTACGCACTTATTGACGGTCTGATGTTCATTACCGCACCATACAGACTTTTCAATGTCTCTGGCGGCGGACGGTAACACGGGCTGCCGAAGAGCCGCCCGACGACCGTGGCGATGAGCTGCGACGGCGTACTTTCGTCGTTTTCTCCGTTTCCGATTTCGAACCGCTGCGGCGCGATACCTTCCGTGCTTTGGCGGCCGCTTTGGGGTCGAGGTTGGCTATGCTGTCGAGAGAATCTTTCTTTGCCTGATCCCCGAAGATATTTTTCTCAAACGAGGTCAGTTCCCCCTCTATCTTACGCTGCTCTTTCGCCATCGCCGAGTCTGTGGTGCAATACTGCGCGAGCGTGCGGCCGAGCATGTTGTTGGTCTTGTATATCTTGCCCTCATACTTGGTAAGCGTGAAGAAGTCGGCCATCGTCATGGTGGCGGCGTTGTTCAGATTGCTCGTCATCACGGTCTGCCTTGTGAGAAAAGGTTCCACGTCACTGTACTTAACCCAGAACAACGGATATTTGGATGCCTCTCCGCCGAAATCGTCTTCACGCATCATCACCGGACAGAAAGCCAACACCTTGCGATGGAAAGTCGAGTTGGCCTGATCATAATATGCGCTTTCTTTCAGGTAATACAGTTTTACTTCGGCCGAAGGTATATCACTGTTATCCACCCGCAACTTACCGTCTTTCTCCTCATAGAATATATGATAGTTGTCGAGCACTGTCTTTATCTTCACCTTGGCCGCATCACTGAACACCTCGCTGCCGTCGAGCCTGTACTCGTATACAGGAATATATCCGTTAAGGGCAAGTTTGAACACGAATGTGAACAGGTTCAACTGCTTGTCTATCGGCTCCACGGGATAGTAAAGACCCGCATTGGCATCCTTGTTGAGATCTATCTCCCGATATATGTCACGGCGCCACACCACATCCTCAGGCATGTCTATCGCCGTTGGAAACATCAGTTGCGCACGCTGCGACAACTGCGGTGCACCCTGACGGGCTGCGGCAGCCTGCTTCTCGGCATTACGGCGAGCCTTGGGCTGTGCCGCAGCTGACACAACCGCAAGCGTTATGGCAAATATGAACAATAGTCTTTTCATATATATATAAATTCTTTTTGTTTTCAATATCACTTCACTATCACTTCCATCGAAGCCTGCAACTTACGCTGTATTCCATCCGGTCCCACTGCTGTTACGCGCGATATGTAAAAGCGCCGGTTGCGGGTCAGTTTGCGGAATGTATCCTTTTGCCGTGCGGAGAACCGGTCTCCTTCGCTCACCATCGGCACAGCATTACCCATATTGTCGAAGAATACCGTCTCAAAACCGAGAACCTTGAAACCGATGTCAAGTATTCCGTCGTCTATTGCGGCTCCTATTCCCGCAGCACCGAGCAACGACGCCTTACTTAGCGCGCCGCCCTTATACCGTGTCGGGTTGCCGTGTTCATCGGCCATGGCTATATATGCTGTCGGGTCGGGCAACTTACGCACACGGAAAGTATACTGTCCCATCTGCTGGGCGCGTCCCGTATTGGTAGACATTACCGTTATCGTCACATCCTTGCCCACCGCCGAAGGGCGTGCTATGTACCTGCCCGGTCCTACCGGTGTGAGTGTCCCTCCGCTTATCGAGGCCGTGACCTTGCTGAGCGGTACGCCTGGAACGCTGATGCTTATCGGGTTGCTGTATCCGGCATAGAGCACGTTCATAAGGTCGGCCGACACCGTGGCGCTCGGATCCACTACGGTATATTTCTGGCTGAAATCACGCCTTATCCGCTCACCGCCGCCGTTGACAACCTCCATATATCCGGCAAGCGTGAAGTCACCGGTGCGGCTGCATACCGTCTCATACAATCCGCCGCTCAGGTCTACTTTCCTGTTTCCTATGTATATATCAGGTACCTGCGTGGTATCCACCGCCGCCATTACAATCTGCGCCGAGAACTTGTCTCCCCGCACGATAGTCTGCGAATTGGGTATGACAAAGGCATTAAGAGAGTTAACGCGTATATCCTTCACGTCGATATTAGCCACGAGCGTGTGAAGTACCTCACCCTCGGCATACCGTATGTCGCTCTGCAACTTGGAAAGCAGCGTCACCGCCGCTGCCACGGGCATATCCTCGAACATGTATTCCTGCCAGTTCTTCCCCATTGCAGTGGCGTTTTTCGGTATTACCGTAGCCAGATTGTCGTTTATTGCCGCACGTCTGGCAGGGTCGGTAATCATCTTCACGATTCTGTTCCTGAACGAATTGACAGCTTTGTAAAGTTCGGCTCCACGTCCACGCCCAGGCGACAGCATCACCTGATTGGCCGCCTCGAGATTCTCTTTGTTCCTGATGTTCCTCACGTCAAAGTTCTTTCCGTCGGCCTCGGCCACGATGGCGGCTTTCAGTTCGTCGGCAAAGTTATACAACGAGTCGCTCATGCGCTTCACCTCACGCGCCTTGTCAAACCACGCCTTCACCTTGGCGGGGTTCGCCTTCATCTGCGCCTCGAAGTCATCATATACGACCTGATTCTCCTTCGACGAGTTGGCGGTGGTGCGGTTGAGGCTGTCTTCCACTATGGAGAAGCCGTTGAGCACTTCCGTCGACACGTTCAGCGCAAGCATTGCCATCAAGACGACATACATAAGGTTTATCATCTTCTGGCGCGGAGACACCGGTCTTTTCTTTATTGCCATAAGCTTTTGGTCTTAAACGTTGACGCTCTTCATGTTTACGGTCATCGCCTCTATCATGCGGGCGTATATCTTGTTCAATTCGGCTATCTGTTCGGCCATACGGCGCGACTGCTCGTTAATCTGGTCGATAGTGCCTATCTGTGCGCTCGCTCCCTTAAGCTGCATTTCGTATACCTTGCATATACCGGTGAGCGTGCGGTTGAGGTTTTCCATTTCCTCGGAGTCGCGGGTGAGCCGCTGGCTCTGCTCCGACACCTTGGCAAGCATCTCGGTGAGCTTGTTCAACTCGTCCACATAGTTGCTCGTGGCCTCCTCCATCTCTGGCGATACCTGCTGTTGCTGCCGTATCCATGCCTCCGCACCGCCGGAAACGTCTGTCTGTCTGTCGCCGCCGGCCACCGGCATTCCATCTGCCGCCATTCCCGCATCTGTTCCTCCGGCCGCCATACCGCTGACACCACCTATTATTATAGTGCCGCCCGCCCGGGTTCCCGCAGCAATGCTTGTATCCGTACCGTTCTCACCGGCAATGCTGTCATCTTCCTCATCCGTCACATGCGTGGGCAGATCCTTGCCGTCGGCCGTTTTGTCGAACGGACGGTCGAAAGCCGATATGAAGAACACCACCACCTCGGTGCCCATGCCGAGATACAACATAATGTTGGCACCCGGAAGGTGGGTCAGCTTGAACATCGTACCGAGGATAACGATAGACGCGCCCCAACTGTAAGCATAGTTCATGAATGTCTGTCCCGGCACGCTGTCGAGCCATTTCTGCAACCGGTAGACTACATTATATTTGCTGTATTCTGTCATCTCTTCTTCGATTTTTTAGATTTCTCACTTGTTGTATTGGCCAGACTGCGCACACAGCGGAAGCCGATGTACGAGCGTGGCTGGTTCTGATATTCAGACGAGCGCCATGCCGAACGGATATATGACTCGGGATCTTTCCACGAGCCGCCGCGCACGCTCTTCTTTTTCAGTCTGTACGGATCTTCCTTGGCGGCGTTGTATTTCAGCTGAGGATTGATGTCGTTCATCGCTTCCACTCCCGCCTCGGTATACACGGTGCTTGTCCACTCGGCCACATTACCCGCCATGTCAAACAGTCCGTTACTGTTGGCCGTGTATATACCCACCTTGCTGGTTATCAGATTGCCGTCTTTCGTATAGTTTCCGTTGTCGGGCTTGAAGTTGGCGAAGAAGCATCCCTTGCCGCTCACCACCTGCTCGTCTTCCCACGGAAACTCGTTCTGGTCTTTGCCACGCGCGGCAAACTCCCACTCGGCCTCTGTGGGCAGGCGGTAACGCTGCACATAGCGGGCCGCGGCGCCGAGTCCTCTGAGCAGATATTCGGTGCGCCATGCGCAGAAGGCGTTGGCCTGCTCCCATGTGACTCCCACCACCGGATAGCCGTTGTATGCCGGATTGCTGAAATAGAGACGCATGTATGTCTCGTTGTCGGCATTGGGGAAGTCGTTCACCCAGCACGTCGTGTCGGGATATATGTTCACTATATATGTATTGAGAAAATCCCACGGCCCGCTGAGCGGCCTGTTGATAGTCTGGCTTATGATGCGTCCCTCATCGTCGATATATGCCGTGTCTTTCGATATCCACACCTGCCGGGCAGGATCTACGCTTATATCGGTGTTGAGATTACGCTCTCTCGGGTCAAGACGATACTTGCGCTTGGCCGCCTCGGTATAGTCGTATACCTCATAGCGATAGTTCATCTGGCTTGCGTCGAGCATCTTCTCGCCCGTCACCGGGTTTGTGACATATACGCTCTCTATCGCCCGCTGCTCGTCCTCGTTGGGCTTGCGTGGCAACGCTTTCTTCCAGTTGAGATACGGCTTGACGGGATCTCCGTTCTTGTCTTCCTCTATCTTGTATGTCTCATCGCCTCCGTAGGCCGGATCGGCGAGCCGCTCGCGGATGATGGAATCGCGCACGTAGTATACAAACTGGCGGTATTGTGAGTTGGTGATCTCCGTCTCGTCCATCCAGAAGCCTTCGACCGAGATGTCTTTCACCGGTGTCTGCTTGCCCCAGAGGCTGTCTTGCTTCTCTATTCCCATCCTGAGGTGACCGCGCTTGACGAGGGTCATGCCGTATGGCGTAGGCTCCGTGAAGGCTCTGCCTCCGGTGCCGGTCACCTCTCCGCCCGAAGCCGTGGCCGTCTTGCCGCCAAAACAGCTCGCGAGCGCGAGCGTGCCAATGGCACAAAGGAGTATGATGCTCTTTCTCATATTCATAATTTAGCTGTTCTCACACTTTTGTTTATAGTATTCTTACGCTTTTATGCTTGTTGCGTCCTTTCTTGCCCAGATTCACGTCGGTACGGTAGCTCATGAACAGCTCATGCCCGCCGTTGCCTATGCTGATGGCCGAGGTGTATATCTCGTAACTGTAACCGAGACTCACTCCGTGGAAGTCGCCGCCTATCATCACCGTCACAGAGTTGGCTGGGCTGTAAGACAGGCCGGCATACATCACCTTCTTGTCGTTGGTATACTTCACCCTACCGGACACATCCACCCGATAGGCATTGCCGTCTGTACGCGCCAAGAGTGACGGATGTATTGTTAGAAACGGATTTCTCAGCTTAATATTGTATCCGCCTGTCAAATAATATGCAGCGTCTATCTTGAAGTTTTGCCGCTCGCCGAGTTCTATCTCAGGGCCGTTGATGTGCATGACAGACAGGCCGGCATACCAGTTCCGATGAGTATAGTAGAGGCCGGCACCGAGGTCAAGCCCCGTCCCGGTGACCTCTGATGAGGGGAATGCCGGATCGTCAGGCATGTCCGTGTCCACCTTCGACCCATCGAAATTCTCGCTCAGCAGCCCCAAATGGATACCGGCACCGAGCATTCCGCCGAACAGCTTATGCCGGAAAGCATACTGCAAGGCAAATTTCTTGTGAGAGAAAAGACCGATATCGTCGCTCATGAACTGCACTCCCACTCCATGATACGATTTGAGAAAAAAGAAAGGCAGATCGCCTCCGGCATACATTGTGCGGGGATTATTCTCAAATCCAGTGAGAGCCATGGCGTATGCGGCAGTAACGTTAATCTTCGACTCCTTACCCACAGCTGCCGGATTGAACGACGGTTCCATCGCCCAATAGTGGGAAAAGGAAGGGTCATACTGCCCTCTTGCCCACTGCGAGGCAAGGGCAAAGACACATAATATTACGATATATCGTTTAAACACGTATATATAACGTGAAATACATTTATTTATTGTATAAGTATGAAAATCGTCACACCTCAGACCGGAGACACGAAAAAAGACTCGGAACAATCACCGGTATCGCGCAGGATTTTCTATTTCAAGAGAAAACACAGTGTAAAATCCGTAACATTATTTTCACAATCAACGCACACCTGAAAACATATCGTCTACCGCTTTGACTATCTCGTCGGCCGAGGCGTCTTTCAGAAGCACGGTCTTGTCGGCCCCGAGCAGATAGAGCGACGGCATCTCGGGCATGAAATAAAGGTCACGTCGTGATATGTCGCCGGTGTCAAGCCCCACGGTCCACCAATTGGGCATGGCATGCTTCGTGCGTTGCCACGTAGCGGTGTCGCCATCGGCATATACGGCAAGCACGGCGAGCTGTCCCTCCTTGGCAAGACGGCGCAGCGAGGCTTCGGCCGAAAGACGTGATACGACAGTGGCGCAATGGTCGCAGTCGGGGTCGTATAAAATGAGGATTGTGATGCGGGCGGGCATCTGCATGAGAGTGGCCGGCAGGCCGTCGCGGGTAATAAAAGCGAAATCAGCCGCCACGGTTCCCGGACGGTTCTTGCTTATCGCATCGAGAAGAAATGAGGCACGGTCACGGCCGGCGGCACCGATAACGGGCGATTTTGCGGCATTCTTCAGAAACATGGAATAATACCGCTCGTCACGCATGGGCGAAGCTTTTTCATACAGATACTTGGCGGCAAGCCGGCAAAGCGACGTATACGCCGCGGTGTCGGCACCGGCACGGCGCATGAGCAAATCCACCGAACGCTCCACGGCGGCAGTATCGGCATGTGGGAATAGAGAAAAGAAGTTTACGAGATTACGCTCCATGAACCGCTCGTCGCGGCAACGCAACGTGTCGGAAAAGTCGAGAGCATCCCAGAAATGTGCCGCCACGTATGCGGCACGTTCCGTCGGAACACGGAGTGTGTCGGGAACGGCAGGCAACGGAAGGTCGGCTACGGCGGCAACAGAATCGGAGACTTCAGCACTCAAAAAGCCTGTACCGCACGGACCGTGCATGCCGGCAACGCATGTTAAACCATAAGCAAGCGTCACAGGGATGAGCATCACGGCCTTTACCGTCACGGAATTATTTGGCTTCATTGACAATCATTTTCAACGAGAAGACTGTTTTTTTTCAATGCAGCGAACAAAACAAGCATGGCTCACGTCTTCTAAATTCTCTTTATCAGTACTACTACCTGGTTTAAAGGGATTATCAAACAGATTATTGATACCCAAAATATTAAAATCCAACGTATAATAATTAATATCCCAACCAATGGTACCTCTCGTTTCTGATCCGAACCTCTTGCCTAACCAATAGGTAGCACCGGGTCGCTTGTAAAAATCATAAAAAAGAGGACGACCCGTCGGATTTCCTATTACTTGTGTCTGACCTGCAGAATATCTAAGCACAGCTGTGAACTTTTCTTTGTTTTTCCAAAGTTCTATTTCCGAATGCTTACGATGTCCGTACCCGGACCTGCCCATAGGGAAAAATACATTCCTGCCACCATGAGAATCTGTCAAAGACTTGTTGTAGACAAAGCAACCGCGCATTCCATACCCTTTGCCTTCATTGTCATAACAATATCCATATACCTCGTCCACATCAGACAGGGTTGAGTCTGCATCGTCACCGTAAAGCACTCCGTAACCTTGAGCTATACTGGAATCACCCAACAGTGCGGCATAATCTTCATATGTAGCAACCTGTATCTCCTTTCCGTTTACAACCGGATTGACAAATTCTCCACTATGGTTCGCGGCTCTTATCTCACTCCATTTCATTGTCCCAGACTTTCCCGCTATTATAAAATCTGTATTTGCATGGTTAGCGAAATCTTTCGGTTGCACATTTCTCGTATTCCAATTACCAAGATCATTAACGTTACTTTTGGCGTCAATAGGGGTATCCCAGTTTCCGAACTTAAACATGGAGCCTTCTTCGGTAGGTTGCCCTGCTTCTTCCGTTCCGGTACGCATATTGCAAAGATGCCACTTTGCCCCACCTTTAATCAACTCTATCGGCGCACTGCCCTGACATACGAATATGAGATGGTAGCAACTATAATTATTGTACTCAACACGAATAATGGCACAGCGTGTTTCCTTTTCTCCACAGCCTTTAAAACGAATTTTAAAGTCTACAGGTGTTCCCGTAGAGCCTTTCACGGTATCTCCATCCAAATGAATGGTTTGGCGGTCACCTGTGACAACATAAGCTTTCCACGGCCCCTCGGAAGTAAATGTAGAATAGTCTTTTGCTGTTTCACTAAGTCTGTGCTTAAGAACCACACGAAACGGTTTTATATTGTCATGCCTGCGCCACACCCCTTTGGGATTTGTAATACGACGCACCTGCATTATATGCGTCTTTGCCTTGACGATACGCAAATTATTCTCCGCATCTTTAAGTTTGACATCTAAATTTAGCACAGCCTTGCGCCTGTATGCCTCATACGGATTATTACCGGTCAATGACGTAGTTGTCACCAACAGTTTCTCACGCGTGAACAACGGTATATGGTATGTAACGGTTTTCGCCTCCGGATCAGTCACGACCCGGTATTGTCCCGAATCCAGGCTTCCGACCAGATTACCGTTATCCACATAAGGATATTCCCTGTCGCCCAATTTTTTATTTTCAAATACACCGTTATCGTCTATATTTAGCCCCACAGTCTTCTTCAAGGAAAGAAAGCCTTTCCATCTATCGGCCGGAAAATTCGGATATACATCGGGATCTGCTTCTTTACAATATTCGAAATCTTTATCAGGATTATACGGAGCCCAGGCATTCGAGTCGATATGCGCCACGATTTTATCAACCTTATATGAGCCGGTGTTTATCTTAAAGGGCAACATCATCGAGTGGTTATAGAGATACGAGATGAAATACGGATCGGGTATCTCCACTCCCGGCATTTCCTCTTCGTAGTCGATATGCCAGTCTACGTCGTTAGCGTATCTGTTGAACTTAAGCGTAAGGCGATAGTGGTGGTTGCGCTCGGCATTATAATCTTTTTCGGTGTCTTTTCCGAGCATGAAGCGATAGACGATGTCGCCGCTGCCCACACGGTCGGAATTAATTGAGCGGTAAAACGCCTTCACTTCTATATACGTGCCGTACTTCTTGTTATCCTTAAATCCCGGCTTTGAGGGATCGTTGCCCTCAGGATAGGTGATGTGTCCCGGATCTTTCCAGTCTTGTTTCTTGCTCTCGCCCTCGCCCTGCATGTTCTCATAGAAATACAGTGCCTCGGCTTTCTCCGTATGTGCGTCGGCACTAAGCCCGTATGTATCCTTATCATAAGGATAGTATGCACGTCCCTTGGTTATTCTTGCCGGCCAGAACTCATCGTAGTTAGTGCCTGTTCCATACGTGATGGTCTCACCATTGGTAATGAGCCGATCGTTCTCGCCCGGCTCATTACTGTCACCGAGCGGACAGTTGAGCGGAATATCCTTTATCTGTACCGACTTCAGATAGATGAACACACCCTCTTCGAGTTTCGAGCCGTCGTAAGCCACAGTCACCTTGGAGGCCGCGCGGCGTATCCATGAATGGAAAGTGGTGTTTTTCTTGTCGATAGTGAGCAGCGGAGCGGTATCTTCTATCGTCTTATCATCACAGAAATGACCGAGCATCTGTCCATTGGCGGATATGTCGTCGGAATTCCACCGCAGCGGAAGGCTCTTCAGGCCGGATACTGTCTTTATCCTGTCGGCATAGCCGGAGAGGTCGCCCATATTGGCCACCACATATATATAATAGCGCCCGTAAGGCACAGACATTGTCAGATCGGCGTGCGGAGTGACGCTCTCCGTATCGGAGACACGGGCTGAGTCGGTCACTACATACGTATCCGGAACACCCGATGTGCCGCCCGCTGTCAGCGGACGGTGATATGCCAGATTGCCGTCGGCATCGTAGAACAGCACACACAGGCTGTTTATGCTCTTTACGGCATCTCCTTCCGAGCGGGTCTTGCCGCTCAGGGCAGGCACCAACGGACTGAACTCCACTGTCGCCGTGACAAGGCTTTGTCCCTCGGGAATAGTGCTGCCGCCTTCAAACAAATCATCGGTACACGATACGAAAAACAACGCTGAGATAATAAGATAAAGGAGATTTCGTTTCATCTTGCTGAATAACATGAACTTGATATTTTACAAACCGAACTCCGGATCAAGGTCTACCGGTATATAAGGCAATACGTCTACATCCCAATCGACGGCCGTCTTGCCTATCGTTATGTTGACAATCACGTGTGTATTGCGGGGAAGGCGCGACAGTTTCGGGAACCAGTCGCCAAGTTCCATGCCGTCGAAAAATATCTTCATGGAATAGTTGCGCTCGTCATCGACCGCCGTATACTTACCTTCGAGAAGATATATTGGTGACAATGACACCTTGCTACCCGCCGACAGGGTCTCGCTCAGCCCCTTGTCGCTGCCATACTCATAATAACCGACATCGGACGGTACATCGTAAGAAGTGATTTCCTTGCAGTCTACACCGTCTATCACGACATCATTATAGATGGTGTTCTTCGGAAGATAATACTCTTCCTTAGCCATCCGGGCTATCGTCAGACCTTTGAGAACGATGTTCCGGCCGCTGTTATTGGTGATATTGAAAGAGAACTTGACCGCGGCACGGGTGACAAACAGTTCATGACGGCTGTCTGTCCCGCCCACCGTGATGTCATGACACTCGCTCATGGGCAACGGCCCTGCAAGCTGTTCGGTATTGTCTTCGAGCCTGATGCGCAGGCCTGATATGTCGGCGGCCGGAAACCGCTCACCCTCCTTTATGGCAGCGAGGTCGTAATCGACCACCTTGCGCATCGTGCCTTCGGCCGTCTTTATCTCCGTGCCCTCGTTTGCAAAAAGGTAAATTCTCTTCTTCTCGTTACCCAATACCTCGAACTTCTCATCACCATAACTGTCGACAGCTGACGAAAGACTGATAAAACGGTTGTATTCCACAATGCCGTCAGGGCGCACGATGACGATGCGCAGCGTATTGATCTTCTCGTTGTTGCCGGCCGGAAGAGCGTCTTCGGCAGCCCTCGTGCCGGGCATCGGGCTATCGGCAACGTTCCCCGCAACGGTCGAAGAGGCATCGGCAACGGTCTTTACCACAGGCAAAGACACATCGGTCATCGAAACGCTTATAGCCAGATTGACCCAAACAGGCTTGTCGACGAAAGCATAGTCATCCGTGCTCTCGCCGCATCCGGCAAACAGGAAAGTGGAAAGCCATAATACAATAGTATGTATATGTATGGACTTAAACATTTCGTATCTATATTCCAGATATATCGTTTATCCTCACAACCCAGTCTTCAATCTTTATATAGGCGCTCATCCACTCCATGTCGTGGCCGAGAAAGAATACCATCGGCCACTCACTCTTGCGGTCGAGAAATTCCTGTTTGCCCATATTAGGATACAAATCGCTCTTGAAAGCGAGCAGATAATTGTTCAACGGAATGTTGATCACTTCCGAACCGTCGGCATGACGGCGCACAATCAGCCTGGGACTGTTTTTCGTCATCAGTCTGGAAACGGACAACTCGGCATAGGCAGCCTCCACGTCGCTGCCGTCCGGCAGTCTGCCGACCACCGCCTGCCCTTTCGTCCACGGCGTGTATGTAACCGTTCCTGCGGCAATCAAATCGTTGTCCGGTCCGAAAAGAGTGTTATCGTCTTCGATGAAGAAGTCGTAATCATTATTGTCAACCTTGATACCGTCCACCTGTTGAAGCATTATCCTTAGATTATTGGTGTTCTTCATCATCTTGACAACACCCTCTCTATACAGGTCTGCGGTAGAGAGAGTAAGCTCTCCCCAATACATCCCGTGCAGGTTCTTACGTTCCTGCACCGTAAGGCAATCGGCATCCATGACAACACGTAGGTCCGAATGGCGCAAGCCGGCAACCGGCTCGGGTATCATCGAGAACGAGCTCCGCTCGCAGGCGATGCCGCCGTATGCCACAAAACGATAGGTACCGGCGGCAAGATCGAGTCTCATACGGTATGATTCGTCGGCCAAAGCATCGCTTTTTTCCGTTATCGTCGTCACATAGTTGCCCTCACTGTCATACACAAGAAGCGTAAGGCAATCCACCTTTGACGGAAAAGCATTGGCAAACTCCATGTTGTAGTCATATACAAAACGCAGTGACACGCCATGCGGACAGGCCTCCAAGTCTTCATAAATGCGTTCGCACGAAGAAAAAGAGGCTGTCATCAGCGCGGCGAGAACCGCGCCGATGAGCCTTGAAATCATATTCCGTCTGTTTTCTCTCATCGTCCGATTAGTTAAAGACAATATCGTTCACACGGACAACCCACGGCAAGACCTCAACCGAAACACGGATATACAGGTCGCCTTTCTCATCCGGAGTATCGGGGTCTACCGGATCGGGATCGTTTTTCGACACACGCGGATGACCCAACTTGCCGATCTCCGTCACCGCCAGCTTATAGACGTTGTTACGTACAACGGCAAATTCCATCGGGCCCATCACTGTCGGGTCGTCATTGTTGTTGTGGCGGTTCCAGTAGTAATAGTAGCAGTAGTATCCGCCGCCATCTTCCTCATCATAGCTTGCCTCATACATAGTGAAGCCAACCTTGGTCGCCGCGGCACAGAAGTCATCGTTAAATCCTCCGTTTTTATCATATATGTCGGCAAGCGATCCCGCTACGGGAGTCACCTCACCGGTTGTCTCGTCTTTCTTGGCACCCTCTCCGAATACGGCACGGAACAGAGCCGTTCCTTCCGCGGCGGCAGACGCACTGGCTATGACATCCTGCGGGTCTTTCTCATCCGCAGCACCTTTCCAACCTACATATATGGTGTTATCAAACACGTATAGCACCGGGGTATCACCGTTTTTAAGTTCCGTCTCGCTATTATATCCGGCCGCCTTTTCTATGGCACCCTTCAGAAGGGCAGGCGTTTTACCGTCTATCGCCATAAACTTACCCTTGAAAACCACACCCGTTGTTATGCCGTTGTTCTGACGTATCTGGCCGTTGGGAGCCACAGGGACAGTATTCTCCGTCACATAGCGCCATATCTTGTAATCACCCTTGCTGTCCGGCTTGTTCCAAGTGTCGTCATTATCATCTTCATTTCCAAGCACTTCGCTTATCTCCGATGTGAACCACTGATTGCGGGCATACTCATTTATAGTCCAGTCGGCATGGCTTTCACCATATCCAAGGCAGAAATTAAAATAGTTTGAGAACTTATTGCCGGCAGTATTATCACCGACCTTGTGGTCATACTTGTCCTGAGCGAACACGTCGACAACATAGTTTTCAGAATGCTCGTTGCCGCAAATACCGAAGCCGGCGCCACCGGGCAGTCCATCGTCAGATACCCTACGGAGATAATAGAACTTCTTGCTCATGTTCACAAGAGCCATCTTCGTCAGCTCCATCATCAGTGTAGCATCCGTTTCCTTACCTACATAGTAAGTATTGGCGGGTGTCGCCGCCGGACTGCCGTCCTTGAAATCGAAACGCGCCACCGAGCGCTCCACGCTAATTGCCCCGCCGTTGTTAATATTGGCATTGCTGCCCGACAGGTTGAAAGGCGATGTCACGAAAGCATAAGCATTCCAATCGTCGAGTTTGGAAGGTATGGCCTTTGTCTCCAAAGATTTGTTGGACATCAATACTGCATTCTTTGCCCAGGGGTTGACACCTGCCACACCTGACTTAGTCTCGTTGACAGTACAAACAGCGTCTGTCCATGCCGTGGCCTCCGCGTCTGTGGTGGCACCGCTTGACTTTTCCACCGCTTTTCTCAAATCTTCCGTATAATTACAGAACGTGAACACATGGACATCGGCATATTCCGACTTCAACTGTCCGGTACCTGCATCCATGTGGTCTCCCGTGTAATATGTGGCTATTGCCGTCTTTTTGAACGATGCCGTGGCTGTCACCGTGGCATTCTTTATTTCAAGCGAGCCATCTCCTTTATCCACCACACCGGCGTCATCGGTATTGAGGTTGTCCACCGTTGAGTAGGTGACAATCTTGTTGTCCTTGTCAGCAAGGACGATAAGCATCGTCGAGACATTGTTCTCGTAGTCCTTTCCCACCTCGTTTCCGCCTGTCGACTGTCCGCCGCCTTCGGTCTCACTGCGTGTTCCTCCCGCAGTCGGCAGCTTCACGTTCACCGCCATGTAAACCTTCTCTCCGTTGTTTACAACAGGATTGTCGCTACCGTCGTTTACCAAAATCTCGTCGTTACTGCATCCCGTCAACATGCCGATGGCAAGGATACCCGATAAAAATCTGCTCTTGACTCTCATTTTTTTTGTTCTGTTTTTTAGTTTCTACCTTTTATTGTCTTGGTCTGTTTGATTGTTATTCGAATTATAATCATGCTCATCTGAACTCTTCGAGCCGTCTGATTTCTGCTCCGGCTTCTTTCAATCCACCGCGCTCAGCCTCAGCGAACAACCGTCCGGCAGCGTCGTAGTCGCCGTTCATCGCGGCATACACACCACGCGTATATACGGCATTGGCCGTATCGCCGGCTTTCGCCAGATAGCGTTCGGCCGCTTTCATGTCCCTGCGCGCCAGGGCGGTACAAGCGGCATTCAGGTTGGCCGTAGCGTCATCGGGATACATTCTCACCGCAATCTCGAACGTCTCGGCATATTCGTCGCTGCCCTGCTCCATCTCCCCGGCTGCCATATACATCTCTTGCAGGCTCAGTTTCTGCGGCTGTGTCTTCAACATGCGCCTT
Organism: Prevotella sp. MGM1; assembly: GCF_002933775.1. Taxonomy (GTDB): domain Bacteria; phylum Bacteroidota; class Bacteroidia; order Bacteroidales; family Bacteroidaceae; genus Prevotella. The sequence continues at coordinate 4,852 of NZ_BEWV01000099.1, read as the reverse complement.
ATTTCCGCTATGTCGGTATATTGCCTGATCTTGTATCTCACCACATAGTCCGAGTGGCGTAGTCCCGGATATACGTTCTTAAGCAGGAAAGCATACTCCCTCGGATATGCCGTCTTGATTTTACGGTCTTTGGCATCAGGTTCGAGACCGCCGCGGATGATGGCAAGTATGTCTTCCTTGTTGTCCATATAAGACTCCGCCACGTATTTCTCCAGTCCTTCCCAGTCTTCCGGCTCATAGTCCGTGGCTATCAGGCCTGCGGGGAAGTCATACAGCTTGCGCACATATTCTTTAAGCGCCGCCGTGCGACCTTTGGCCAGGCGGGTATTGTTAGAGTACGATCCTTCCGGCGAGGCATATCCCTTGAAGGTAAGGGCAATGATCTCCACGTCGGGGTCGCTCTTCACTGTGTCTATCGTATGCCATATCTTCTGCAACTCGGCCGGATTATTGCGATAGCCCGGATATATCTCCGTGCGGTTCACGGGGAAGTCTATGTATGCCGAGCCTTGCATGTCACGTATCTTCGGTTCCGCTTTCGGAGAGACATAGATGAGCCTCGGCTCATACACTTTCGGTTCGACGTCGAGCCGCGCAAGCCGGTCCACGCCCATGCTTTCCGACTCGGAGCAGCAGCCGCGGGTCTCGCATACGGCGTTCATATCGGCTCCTCCCATCCATGACCGGTAGGGTGCCACAGTGCGGTATTCGACCACCGACACACTGCCATGACGATAAACATCCATGCTGTCGGCATCCGCACCGGTATTGCGAAGATGGTGGTAATAACGGTTTCGGCCGGCAATCATCACCGGCTTGAGCCTCACTTCGTCCGATTTGCCCCGCACCACCGGCGTGATTATAATCTCGTTGTTGCTCTTCACGTCAAGCGCCGTCACGTCGATGCTCATCGCCACAAACAATTTCCCGTCCGAACGAGACACCGAGAGATCCGAGATCCGCACCCGCTCGTCGAGTATGGCCTGCGCGCCGGCATCCGCCAGACAGGCCGCAAGCAGCAGGCACACGCAATATATCCTGGCTATAATACTTTTCATATCAGATAAAAAACGTTTGTTTCGATTAGAATGCGTATACCAAATTAACCGCAGCCTTGGTCGGCCCGACATAATTATGCGACTTACCCTCGTCTATCTTCTTGCCGCACGTGGCACAGGGATAACTGTCGTACTTGGTATATATGTAGCCGATACCGACCTCTGCCTCAAGGTTCCAGTGCCGGCTGAGTATCCATGCGTAGCCGTATGCTATGCCGGCACCTGCAAACCAGCCTTGAAACCGCTTGTCTGAAAGCCGCGAGAAGTCCGTACCGAGAAAGGATATGCTGTTTTTAATATGTCCCGCATTGTATTCGCCGCCAAGAGCATGGACACCGAAGAAATGCCCGGCGAAGCGGTCGCACAGCCAATACCGTGCCTCAGGCTGCACCAACCAGTGCTTCCATTTACGATCATGCGAAAGTGTCCATGCGTTGTAATTACCGGAGACATCCACTGTCCAGCGTGGAGCAAGCCCCACTTCCACACCGGCATTGGCGGTATATGCCGCAATGTCATAAAGTAAATTTGTCTTCAAAGCAACGTCTTGTCCAGCCGACTTCGATACGACAAACATCATGCCCAACGATAATAACATTATTTTAAGTCTGGCATTCATATCAAAAGAATTATTTTAATATATGTCGTTTAATTTTGTTTTGCCTTCTAAGTATACAAAGTACCCAAATCGTGATATAAAAATATCCTCAACTCGCTGTTATCCCTCCCTCACGATGAAAACACCGAGCCGGGAAACGGTCTTATATGTCTAACAAATCCACATCCCAAGACAGGATTTCCGATGCCCCACAAGGCGGAGCTATTTAAAAAGTTGTGCAAAATTAATTATCAGAAACAGAAAAACAAAGGGATAAAAAGTTATTTAACGTTAAAAACCACCCCCCCCGATTTTTAAAACACTGATTATCAACGAGTTGCCGAATTGTTAATAACCAATAAAATATATATAATTTAACATTTGTCCAACCATAACGGCCTAATAACCGGCATCAACACCAAAACACCCACGTGCCATGACTATATCCGGCCACAGAGCCGGAGACGCATAAAGAAGCAGCCCCGGACTCCTTTCGGATATACGGGGCTGCCTCTTCTATACGTGAAAACACTGTTGCCGTGCTCACATATCTTTACATTTCAATACTCGTCCTCGTTGAATAGAAAATCCTCTTTCGTGGGATAGTCGGGCCAGATGTCCTCTATACTTTCATATACATCACCTTCGTCTTCTATTTCTTGCAGATTTTCCAATACTTCGAGCGGTGCTCCCGAACGGGTAGCGTAGTCGATAAGCTCATCTTTCGTGGCGGGCCATGGCGCGTCTTCGAGCTTTGATGCTAATTCAAGTGTCCAATACATAGCGGTTAAATTTTATCAGTTTTGAATTCGTCGCAAAAGTAGTAATTTTCTTCTTAATCACAAGGAGTTGTCCACATTTTTTCACTTTTACCTGCCATAAAGTTTATTTTTTTAGCTAAAACAAACAAATAGTCTGACAGGCGGTTGACATACCGGCATATCTCGGGAGCCACTTCGGCCAGCGCGGCCAGCGCCACAATCTCGCGTTCGGCACGCCGGCACACCGTGCGGCATACATGTGCCGTGGCCGCGGCGACAGTACCGCCGGGCAGTATGAAGCCTGACACCTCGGGCACACAGGCAATCAGGGTGTCTATCTCCCTCTCCATGCGCTCCACCTCGCCCGCAGGCAGCTTCGCCGAGTCATATAGAGGCGTGCGGCTCCGGTCTGTGGCAAGATGCGTGCCAACGTTAAACAGACAACACTGTATGCGCTCTATCACTTCAATATCGTGGGCCGGGCCGCACTCCGGCCCGTGTGCTCCGGGCCGTGTATCCGGGCGGGCTTCCGCCTCGTGCGAAATATGGGCGGCGAGCAGCCCCAACTGCGAGTTAAGCTCGTCTACCGTGCCGTATGCGGCAAGGCGTATGTCGGCCTTGCTTATCCTTATTCCGCCGACAAGACTTGTCGCTCCCTCGTCGCCGGTTTTCGTATATACCTTTGTTATTTTCATCGTCTTGATATCCAAAATTCCTCGCCCCGCCACCAAAAACCTGACAGCGGGGACTGTCAGAAGTTCACTATATAGTTATGCTTATATCTCTTCGTATCGAAAAAAGCGACTCCGGCATAATACAGGTCGAAAGTGACACCTACACGCCTGTCGGCCGCCACGGCACGCCAGAAACGGCGCGCGGCACGGCTGTCTTTTATCCCCGTGACCACGAGGACAGACCGCCCGGTCGTCTTCCCTACCGCATCGGCAAAAAGCCGCTCCCCGCCGGCCGTGGCCGGAACGACAATAAGATCTGCCGTATCCGCATCAGCGGCATCACTACGCACGGCGGCACGGCGGCAACCGGCACGCAGATAATCGGGCAGGCTGTCGGACACACATCCGTTCACAATCACGGAGGGTTGCAGAAAGTTGGCTATCCTCATGCAGAGGCGTCCCAGCTTCCTTTGCAGCCTGCCGTCGGCGGGATGACGTGCGGCAAGGTCGGCATAGGCATAATACGGATAATGCTCGTTCACCACATAGCGTATGAACGAGTAGTCTGTGGGCGACTGCACGCCAAATCCCCTGCACCGGCCTATGCGGCTGAGCCACACGAGCGCTTCTTTCAGTATGTATATGCTTTCACTCACTATCATATTTTCATGACTTAAAACGCATTTTCGGCCGCTATATTGTGCCATGACGCCTTTATAATTGGATTGCGGCATCACCCGACGGCACGAAACCGGCTCTCAGCATGACGTAAGAAAGTAAATAAAATGTCACGGATTTAACACTTTGTTTTCCGTTGAAATAGAAAAACAATCCGATACGGAGCTATACACATCACGATAGAACGGCCGGCGCGGAATGAAAAACACCCGTTTTTTCGCGACGGGGCGCTCTTTGGAATGCGTTTGGCGGTTAACCGCAAGACGTTTAGACGCTCGTTGCGCCGCAACGGGACGCTAAACGCAAGGTAACGGGATGCCCGTTGCAAAACGGTGGCGGACCGTTTGATGCCGCAGACATGCGATACCAACATATCACACTGAGTGTCAACCGGTTGCACCAAACGGCAAAATACAGCGATATTTTCGGCCACGGGACTTTAATTTTGAAACGGGCGAGTTTTGAAAGGTGTTTTGTAAATATTATTCGCAGCCACGGGACGACAGACGTCAGACCGTGGTTTCAAGACCATCATACCCGTTACACAGTCTGTCACAAATATGAGCATTCAAGGCTGTCACACCCGCACACGGTGAAGAGTACATGCCGATCACATAAATAAATCACAACGCCATGTATTGTTTTAACGTAAAACAACGTTATAAATAATGTGGCGGCAAGCCACGATACAGAAACAGATAAACTTATAACCGATATAATGAAACTACTCTTTCACTTGGAATACCGCACGGTGTTCGGCGAGGAACTAACCCTGAACATCACCGACGGAGACGCCGGGACAGTGGCCGCACACGGCATGAGCACCACAGACGGCATGCACTGGACGTGCGAGATTACGGCCGACGCACGGCCGGGAACATACATGGACTATTTCTATGCCGTATGCCGTGAAGGCTGCATGGTGCGCAAGGAATGGCCGGTGGAGCGTCACCGGGTTGAGTTTGCCGGCGCGGAAGTCACACGGTACACGATGTACGACAACTGGACAGACACGCCCGACGACGCATACATGTACAGCGCTGCCTTTACCGACTGCGTGGAGGCCCGCAAGCGGGACACAAG
>NZ_BEWV01000098.1 GCF_002933775.1 Prevotella sp. MGM1 | reverse complement strand
CCCGGGCAGCGTATATATCGTGGCGTGCTGGCCGACCTTGCGGCCATTGTCAGGGGCAACGGTCTGCGGCTCGACACGCTTCTTGTCATCGGAGAGGCCATCGACAACCGTCACGGCCTGTCCGAGCTGTATTCCAGTCATTTCACACATTTATATCGAAAGGCAAAGGAATGATTCTCGTTTTCGGCGGAACCACCGAGGGATTGAAGGCGGTCAAGGCGCTCGAAGAGGCCGGCAGCCCATATTTCTATTCAACACGGGGTACCGAGCAATCTGTGATCATGAGCTATGGCACGCGTCTTTGCGGTGCCATGGATGCCGGTGGCATGACATGTTTCTGCCGTGACAACGGCATACGATTGATTGTCGATGCCGCCCATCCTTTCGCCGCGTTGCTTCATGACACGGTGGCTACGGTGGCTTCGGCCCTCGATATTCCTGCCGTGCGCTTCGAACGGATATTTCCCGAGCGGGATACGGAGCGTATAGAATGGTGCGACGGATATGATGATGCCATTGAAAGGTTATCGGGTTGCCGTTGTGTGATTGCCACCACGGGCGTGCAGTCGATAGGTCGTCTGGCTGTGTTGAAATCCCGTGGCGTGCGTCTCTATCACCGGATACTCAATCGTGAGAGTTCTCTCATCATCGCCCGCCGTCTCGGCGCCACTGCCGACGAACTGTGTTTTTACGGCGAGGGCGAGACCAATAGCGGACTTTTCGCCCGTCTTCGTCCCGATGCCATATTGGTGAAGGAGAGCGGCGAGACGGGTGGTTTCGCGGAGAAAGTATCGACTGCCATTGACCTTGGCGTACGTGTGGTCGCTATCAAGCGGCCGGAAACACCGCCGTCGTTTGTCGTTGTCAACGGTGAGCACGGCTTGCGTCGCGCTGTCGAGCGTCTTCTTCCTGGTTTTTATCCTCTACGTAGCGGACTGACAACCGGCACTTGTGCCACGGCTGCCGCCCTGGCCGCCGCCATCCGCCTGTTGCGCGGCGATACTCCGCCTGCCGTTCCCGTCATTCTGCCCAACGGTGAG
>NZ_BEWV01000097.1 GCF_002933775.1 Prevotella sp. MGM1 | reverse complement strand
GACTTCTACTCTTCGTTAGGTTCACCATATAATAACGAAGAATATGAAAGAAAAATTAATTCAAGAAATCAGCACCGCAATGGCAGAAGTGTTAAGTTTTGAACAAGTAGCTCACCTTAATAGCGTATTGCTTCAAGTCGTAAGCCAATACACTATTACCGAAGATGGCGAGACGCTGCACGAAAATGCAGCGTCTAACGACCGTCTGCTTGACATATTCCTGTCTGCAAAACAAGTGGAGGGTTGCACAACTCCGACAATCAAATACTATGGTTCAACCATTCGGCAGTTATTCAAGAAGATGCCTAAAAAGGTCACCGACTATACTACAGAGGATATCAGAGCCTACCTTGCTGTATTTCAGCGAAAAAACAAATCAAGCAAAGTTACCATTGATAATATTCGTCGGATATTTTCTTCGTTCTTTGCTTGGCTTGAAGAGGAGGACTACATCGTCAAAAGCCCTGTCCGCAGAATACATAAGGTGAAAACAGGAACACAGGTCAAGGAGGTGTTGAGTGATGAGAATATCGAGCAACTCCGTGATAGTTGCACTAAAATCCGTGACCTTGCCATTATCGACTTGTTGGCTTCAACCGGTATGCGTGTTGGTGAATTGGTAAAACTCAATCGTGAAGACATTAACTTCACAGAGCGTGAATGTATCGTATTTGGTAAGGGCAACAAGGAACGTATAGTTTACTTCAATGCTCGCGCAAAGATTCATTTACAACAATACTTGTCTTCTCGCAAAGACCGAAACAAGGCTCTCTTTGTCTCTTTAGCTAAACCGCATAAACGCTTGGAAATTTCGGGCGTGGAAACTCGTTTGCGTAAAATTGGGCGCACTGCAAAGATTGTACGTGTTCATCCTCACAAGTTCCGCCGTACATTGGCAACAATGGCAATTGACAAAGGTATGCCTGTGGAACAAGTGCAACGCTTGCTTGGTCATGTCAAGATTGACACTACCATGCACTATGCAATGGTTAATCAAAACAATGTCAAACTCTCACACCGTAAATTCATAAATTAACATGTGGTATTGTTCGACATATAACAGTAGCTCATCTTTCCTCAACAATAATCAAGGAAATGATAATTTAGAGCCGCAGGCGCTACCGTTGTTCAAGTCTTTGTTTATTGAAACTTCCATATATTCAG
>NZ_BEWV01000096.1 GCF_002933775.1 Prevotella sp. MGM1 | reverse complement strand
GTTTACATTAAGACTGATATAACAACTTCATTCTTTGCGTAATTGCTGACATTTCAGTAATTTTGCGGTTTATATTCCAAAACGATGAAAAGGTTGTTTGTTTTCTTGTTATTGAACGCCTGCATGGTGGACATGTCAATGTCGCAGATAATTGCAGATTCCGTGCGGATACTTTTTCAGCCGGGAAGCAGCCGGATACAACCGGGCTCAAACGGCAATGCGTTGTCTGTTTTTGCCCGAGAAGTGCGCAGATGCGGAGTCAGCGGAAATCTTGAGCGGTTGGTTGTACGGGCATATACCTCGCCCGACGGGGTGAGTACAGCCAATCTACGGCTCAGTGCCGACCGTTGCCAGGCTGTCGCCGACTACATTATGTCCAATGCCGGAATTGATGCGGACCGGATTGACAGTTATCCGTGCGGGATTGCCTGGGATAAGCTTAGGCGTATGATCGCCTCCGACCATCATGTGCCGGGACGCCGGGAAGCGCTTGACATCATAGATCGCACCCCGGTATGGGTACATGATGCCCGGGGCAATGTTTCCGGAAGCCGCAAGAAAAGCCTTATGGACTTTCAGGGAGGACAGACTTACCGGTGGTTAAGAGAGCACTTTTTCGAAGAGTTGCATTATGCGGTCGTTGAACTTCATGTGAAGAAGCAGGAAAAGGGAAACGGTAATTATATCCCGGAAGATGATGAACTATTTGCGATCATTGACTCTACCTTTTGTCGGACGGAAAAGCCTGCCCTGCAAGTGGAAGGGATAAATAGCCGGATGATGTTTCCCCATATCCAGGACGGAGAGCGTACGGCACACCGGATGGCAC
>NZ_BEWV01000095.1 GCF_002933775.1 Prevotella sp. MGM1 | reverse complement strand
TTTAACACTCTATTCTCATTGTTTTAACAAATGCACCGGAATTTCGGCTTGTGCCGCTTCTTTTCAGATTGTTCTATCAATATGTTGCTATATAACAGCTGTATAATTCCAAATCTGAAAAACTAATGACAAAATGATATTAAATCTCACAAAAACAGCAATATTAATTCCGCCAACGAGTTAACTTTGTAAATATTTATCCGCATAATCATATTTCAAATACATTTAACAGCACGCAAATATACCACAAAAAATCTATAAACAAAATATTATTACGATACACTTATACCCCCCAAAAAAAAGAAAAAAGCGTCACGAAAGGGATTGTAGTACCCTGTCCGTGACGCTCATATCATGTAATAGACCTATTCCTTCAGATTATCAGAAGAACAGATAGCGGTTATCCACTACATCAGCCGTGATATAAAGCTCATTCATAAAGCGATATGCTGCCTGAGCCGCCTGCTGCGAGAGTTGGGCTTCCATTGTCTTCGCATCGAACTTAGCACCCGCACGCTGTGATTTCTTAACCACGTTGAACAGGTAGGCGCCGCCATTACCCTTGATTACACGTGGACTAAACTGTCCCTGTTTTACAGCTGCAACAGCTCCACTGAGTGCAGGTTCACTTGTACCTGTTGCCTGTACAAACACCGGTGCTCCAAAAGTAATCTGATTCACATCGTTAACCTGTGCACCTTTTGTCTTTGCGGCAGCGATATTATTTACACCGGCCAATTTCTCTTTAAGCATGTCAAACTTCTTGTCGCGAATAACCTCTGCTTTCAGCATATCCTTCACATCTTCCACATCACGATAACCGACAGGATGTATCTTTGTCATCACAATAACAAGCATGTGATCGTTGTTTCCACACTCATAAAGAGGAGATATTTCATTTTCTTTTGCATCAAATATCCATTTCATGGCATCACGTGTGCTACGCACTCCAACCACATTGTGCTCAGAATTTACCATATCCCTGCGTTCAAGAACTTGATAACCGTTCTTCTTAGCATTCTTTTCAAGAGCCTCAAGTGTGCGGCTTTCACTCACATACTGGCTGAACTTATTATAAGCAGCAGAATATGTCTCCTTTGAGAAATCTATAGTTCGCTTAATTACAGCTGCAGTATACTTATCAACCATCGCCTTTCGAGCCGTCACCTGAACAATGATATTACCCTGAGGCATTTCGAGATTCTTTGTCTCATTTACCCCGAGTGAATTGATTGTCTCAAGATATGCCTTTGAATCTGGATCTATCATCTGGCTGTTCTCATACATTGCAGATGTAAGCCATTGCTTAGCACCGTCCTGATTATATTTCTTTGCCAAAACTTCAAAGTCTGCACCGCCTTGAAGAGCATTGTATACGCTGTCTGCTGTCTTGCGAGCTGCCTCAACCGTGGCTCCACCAACCTGAATCTGACGATACTCAACCGAGTCAGGCATCTGTGTCTTAGCGATGAGCTTAATTACGTTGAGTGTGTTATCGCGTGTTGTCTCAAACGGCTGCGTGGTCTGTCCTACAACCATTGAGTCGAGTTTGGCGGAAATATCGCTCGGAAACGCTTTTGACGTAACGGGCATCCCTGTATATGCTATCTGCGACTGTGCCTTACGAACGACATTTGCCGGCTCTGCACCGCCCTGAAGTTCAGTAGAGGCATCTTTCATACTCTTCATCAAAGCCTTGCGGTCTGCCGCCGATGGCAATACCTGCACATCAACATATTTGATGTCGCGAGTCTCGACATATTGCTTGAACATGTCTTTCTTTTCATCGTATTTCCTCTTGATATCGCTCTCACTTACCTCTACTTTATTATCGTTGATTGTAGAATATGCCATAGAGGCCAACTGTATGTTGCTTTCCTCGTTCTGTGCTTCGAAAGCCATCTTGGCTGATATCGGATTAGAAATCAGACAACCGGTAAATAGTAGACGCTGATATTTCATGGCGAGAGTCTGCTGACGTAGAGTTTTCTCTATAAATCTCCAATAGTTATAGATCTTCTGATACTGGTCTGCCATCTGTGGGTTCTGCCCGTTTGCCATACCCTTATAGTCTGCCAAGAACTTTGTCAGCATGGAAGCATCAAAACGTCCTGTCTGCTGATTAACAAAAGGAGACTGCATAAGAAGAGGATTCTTACCCTCCTTGAGAATATTCTGCAACTCGGTATCTGTAACCGTAAGTCCCAACTTACCGGCCTCACTTGCCAACAACTTGTTGTTCACATATGTCTCCCATACCTGATCCTTGATGCTGTTAAGTTCTTCCTCCGTTAAATTGTCACGCCCCTGTGTCATTTTGATCACTTCCTGATATTCGTCCACAAGAGCCTGAAAGTCTTGCACCGAGATCTTTTCTCCCAAAACCTCACCCACTTGCTGGCGTTTCTCGTTTTGTGTCGCCTCACAAGAGCGTACCGCCTCCTCGGCGATGAACGCAAAAAGACCCAAACCTACAATACCGGCAAGGATTGCGCCTCTTTTTCTGATTGTTCCTAATGCTGCCATTACTTTTTTATTGTTTTATTATTTTATTTTCATTCTACTCTGCAAAAGCAGATATTGTTAATTTACTTTAGTGGACAAAATTACTAAATTTATACTAAACAGCGGTATAAAACGTAAAAAAAATAGTCTATTGAAGGACTTTTAGCTTCACCACCTCTATTTTTGTCATCGTATTCTTAACTATCTTAAATTCATAGTTCCCGACTTTCACTATTTCATTAAGTTTCGGGAAACTTTGATACTCGTGCAATATCAAGCCACCAAGAGTCATATAATCGTCACTGGCTGGCAAATCAAGACCGAACATCTCATTCACCTTTTCTATTTCAAGACGTGCAGAGAGCATGTATTCATCATTATCCATCCTCGTCGCAATATAGTTTGTACTATCATGCTCGTCTTCTATATCACCAAATATTTCTTCCACAATATCTTCGAGTGACACTATTCCACTGGTACCGCCGAACTCATCCACTACAACTCCAAGGCTCTTTTTCTGTTGAAGAAGCATGTGCATAAGTTTTCTTGCTGCCATAATCTCCGGAACATATGGAATAGTGCGAATATGGTTTTTCCATGTCTGCGGATTACGGAACATCTCCGACGAATGGATATAGCCTATGATATGGTCTATGTCATCTTTATAAACAATAATTTTCGAGAAACCACTCTCGATAAAACGATTCTTTAAATCATCGACACCACATTCATCTATATCCACAGCCTCTATCTCCGTCCGAGGTACCATGCAGTCGCGAACTTTCTTATCCGAAAAATCAAGAGCATTATGAAATATACGAACCTCTTCTTCTATCTCCTCATCGTTTTTGGCATTATCAATACTGCTCTGAACAAGATAATCAAGATCTATCTTAGTAAACTCTGCGCCCTCCTTCTCCTTTCGCATTTTCACCCCTGCCACACGAAGCAACAGACGGGAAATAAAAGTTGAGAAACGGGATATAGGATACAATATCACATAACAGATGTATGCTGGTATGGCAAAGATTGTGAGCAAAGTATTAGGGTTGCTTTTGAATATGGTCTTTGGCATAAACTCACCTGTGAACAAAACCACAACAGTTGAAAGAATTGTGTCTGCGGTGACACGCTCACCATCACTAAGCGCAGAAAACAAAGTAGCATCGAATATCTGCGCAAACAATATACCATAGATGACAAGGGCTATATTATTGCCGACAAGCATTGTACTCACAAAATTATTCTGATGCCGATAGAAATATCCTATCGCTTTTTGAGCCAATCCGTTTTTACCACGCTCCATTTCTGCCAATAACCTATTGCTTGAAACAAAAGCTATCTCCATTCCCGAAAAGAAAGCCGAGAATACCATCGTTATCAATAATCCTATGATCTGCTGAGTCATTGCATATTTTTATTGGTTGCCGCCCGTGGCGTAGCTGCCGGACGTACAAACTGTTCTACCGTTGCTGTGTCTGATTTTTCCTGCGCATCACTTTCAATAGGCTCGCTTTCCATATCTGATTTCACAAAAGAACCTTTCGAATTAGACACTGTGTAATGCGTCATTTTCTCATCACTACGGAAATATGTACCCTGCAAAGTTCTCTCTGGAGTCACAAGTCGTGAAAACTTATAAGAGTAAAGTTCATGAGTAAGTCCGTCCCAAAACAATTCCTCACTATTGAAGATCATTCCATTGACATTGCGGATGCGTACTCTGCCGCGAAGTTCCCATAACTTTTTCTGATCATAATACCATGCCGTATCTGCCTGAATATAAGCCTGTACATGAAATTTCTCATCAAACTGCTCAAAGAAAATACCTTTTATGAAAGTCCAACGCGTTGGCTGCTTGATTTGATTGACATCCCATCGTTCTGTTACAATGCGATATTTAATAATTCCTGAATCCGAAATCAACGTATTGACACCAAAACTTGTCATCACAGATACGGAATCACGTTCATGAATAGCCGGTGCCACATGTTCCTTACCCTCCTCACATGACAAGAAAAACAAAAGAGCGCCAAGGATGAGAAACATTCTCATCCTCACTGCGTCCATTATATCATTATCAGACATAAAAACATCCAATAGTAGTATAACAATCCGCATTACCTCACTTTCATCTTCATGAACCAAGGCTCATTGAAAGTAAGACCGACATTTATACGAAATGTATTTTCCGTTATCAATTCTTTAGCAGACGAATGAACCCACTGCCCACTGATATTAAGAACAGAACGCCTGTCTGAATTTACTACTGGTATTCCAAAACCCGCACTGACACTGTATTCCTTTGGTCCCTCTTTACCGTTTACCGTCACATAAGGTGTCGCATAAGAAACTCCAAACCGATAATTCACACGGCTTAGGAATTTCATTTTCCGACTATTAGGAGTAAACTTACCTCCAGGTGTCCATTCACCTCCAAAAGTAAGCTTGGTACGGTCTTTAAGCAAACCGCCTTTCAACTGATACAGCCCCGTCTCTGCACTTGTCTCAGGTATATCAAGACTCCCCCACTTTTGCAGCGAATAATCAAAACCCAAAATCAATTTACCTTTATAATCCCATGAAAGACCTGCACCGAACATATCAGGAATGCTTAAACCATCAGCGACAACATACTCAGCGTCAGTAGAAACATTGGTCTGACTGTTCTGGTTCGTAATCAAAGACTTAGCGTCTGCACCTAAATTATGACCAAGACCATAAGTAAGACCTAATGTCAGTATATTTTCTTTAAGAATCTCTTTTTGCCACTGTAATCCCAAGTCTATTTTATAGCTACTCACATCAGTGCTATACGTCTTTGTTACAGTATTGACATAGCTGTCACTATTCGTTATTGATACATTCTTTTCATAAGCCCCCCATAAATAGGAGAAATTGGCACCTATTGAAAAACCGTCAAAAAAGTTCCAGCCTGCACCGACATAAGCCTGATGAATGCCTCCTGAACCACTGTATGTCTCAGTGGAAATCATGTCAGACAAGCCGACTTTCGACATAGCGGAATAGTTGTAGCCGATATTTGTAAACGGAACAACACCTGCACTGAAACCGACATTGGGCAAAACCCTGAATGCTGCCACTGCATATTCAAAATCAGCGTTTCTCGCATTCAATCTCTTTCCGCCTTCCTTAAAATTAGTCAACTGACCGGAAAGTCCCACGTCAAAAACCATCGTGAGAGAATCTACCGCCGAATAAGATGCCGGATTAAGGAAATTCACCTGATCGCCATTCCTCATTCCCAACGCCAAACCGTTCATACCACGGTTAAAACCTTGTGACTGATCCGACAAAACACCTAATCCGTATTGGCTATATGGGGAGTTGGTGCCGCTTTGCGCTGTTGCTTGTATGGTCATAAATCCCAATATAACACTATTTAATATTATTCTTTTCATTATGGATTAATTCGTTGATATTATAAAGAAGTATATAATTAAGTCCTTTTGGAACTATCAATTTGTCTACAAAGATGCACTTTTTTTCTGAAATGCGCAAATTTAGCTGTACTCCACCTGTTAAATAAACCAAAAGGTTAGGATATTTGGATGAGAAATCATTTATGTACCCCTCTATCTCATATTCCACACCGTGCATGACTCCATTCCTTATAGCCATTTCCGTTGTCTCACCTATATCAGACATCATCCCTTTTCGTTCCACAAGAGGGAGAGCGTCAGTAAAAGTATGGAGTGACTTTAGTCTGACTGTCGGTCCTGGCGAGATATTTCCTCCAAGATATTCCCCATCGGAATTAATAAAGTCATAAGTAATGCATGTGCCGACATCTATTATCAATATATCACGTCTTTCCACCGAGCAGAAAGCACCTACAGCCGCCGCCAATCGGTCTGTTCCCAATGTGGCAGGAGTTGAATATTTATTAATAACAGGTATTGGAGTAACACCAGAAATCAACCGCATAACAGGAAAAGACAAATTCCCTATCGCACTTTTAAACTCATCCGACAGATTGATTACAGAAGAATATATGCCATGCTCAAAATGATATTTCTCACAGAAATCATTCAATTTAAACAACTCATCACAATCCATCCTCATCTCTTCAACAGGAGTAGTGTCATTGAAAGCAACGAGTTTTACACATGTATTACCGATGTCTATCGTTAAATTCATTTATGCAGTTTTCGCTTACAGCGTGCAAAATTATTGAAAAAAAACGAAATAATAGCACCGAAAGTAGAAAAAAGAGAGTATTTTTGCATCGTGAAACAATTAAAAAGTGTTTTTAGAATTATCATTTCAGCCATCTTTCTGATGGCTGTGAGTGGTTTTACGCCTGTTTATTCACAGACCAGTACCACAAGAACCAACGACTCAATCGAAATAAGTCTGCTAACATGCTCACCGCATGATGCCATATACAGTCTCTACGGACATACAGCGATAAGATACAAAGACCTGACAACAGGAGGAGACTGGGTTTTCAATTATGGGGTTTTTAATTTCCGAAAACCTTTTTTTGTACTGCGATTTGTCTTTGGAAAGACGGACTATGAACTGGGTGTTGTTCCTTTTCATATTTTCCAGAAAGAATATGAACGTTTCGGATGCCAAGTGAACGAACAGGTACTGAACATCACACATGAAGAAAAAATGAAAATCATCAATGCCTTGGAAGAGAATTATCGTCCTGAGAACAAAGTATATCGATACAACTTTTTTTATAACAATTGCACAACACAGGCAAGAGATATAATAGCAAAAAGCATCACGGGAGACATCGTTTATAAGAAAATTAATAACGAAAAAAAATCATTTAGAGACGAAATACACGATTATACGGAAAATTATCCATGGGCGTCTTTCGGCAACGATTTGTGCCTTGGCTTTAAAGCGGATAAGACCATGACACTTGTTGAAAGCCAGTTTCTTCCTGAAAACCTGATGAGAGATTTTGACAATGCGCAAATTGTATATGACGGAAAGACAAAACCACTCGTAAAATCAAATCAAATAATATTAAAATCAAATACAAACGAAGCGTCTGTAACCATATTTCGCCCAATATTATGCGCCTATATATTCCTTATTATAACATTTGTTATCTCTTTTAAGGAATACAGACGACGCAAAACAAGCATTGTATTTGATGTATTTACCATGCTCATTACCGGCATGGCAGGCATAGTTGTCCTGGCACTTCTTTTTTCTGAACACCCTACTACAAGCACTAATCTGCAAATATTGATTTTAAATCCAATATCACTACTGTTTATTCCCACGGTAATTAAAAAGAAAAAAAACTCATATTGGCATATATATGAGGCTGCGATTGTTTTATTCTTAATAGGATCTGTTTTTCAAGATTATGCAGAGGGAATGACAATTGTGGCATTATCTTTGCTGATTAGAAGCTGGATGCATACTAGAATTATGACGAAAAGCGCATGAATAAATGAAATACAGATATCTGTCATTAATAATATTAGCTGCATTTGCCGCACAAGGACATGCACAAATCAGCACAGTCAAATCAGTTCCAAAGTTGGTCGTCAATATTTCCATCGACCAATTGAGAACCGATTATTTGGAGGCATTCACTCCTTTATATGGAAATGACGGATTTAAGAAATTGTTTGAGAAAGGTATCTTATATACAAATGCCTCCTACCCCTTTTCTCCAATAGACCGGGCATCGGCCATTGCCACGCTTTTCAGCGGTACTACACCTTATTACAATAGTATAATAAGTGCACGCTGGTTGAATAAAGAAACCCTGCGGCCGGCCTACTGCGTTGACGATGACAAATATCCGGGACTACAAACAAAAGACAAATCATCTCCCCAAAACATCAGTTCATCCACCATTGGAGACGAGTTGAAAGTGGCTACAAACGGCAAGGCTGTTGTATATTCAATATCTCCATTCAGAGATGCTGCAGTAATATCGGCCGGACATGCTGGGGATGGTGCCGTATGGATTGACGACGAGAACGGAAGTTGGTGCTCATCAACATACTACTATGAGTCCATGCCTGGATGGATATGGGGCTACAACAGTTTAAAATCACTTTCACAAATCAGCCATACGGAATGGACTCCGGTTACAGATTTATCCGGCAATTTCTGTTATTTCATGAATGGCGGAATGCAGAAACCATTCAAGCATAAATTCAACAGTTCGAGACGATACCGTGAGTATAAAACAAGCGGTCTTGTAAACGAAAGCATCACAAACATTGCCTTGCAATGTATGACAAGCAATGCCATGGGAACCGATGGTTTTACCGACTTGCTCAATATAACATACTACGCGGGAAATTTCGACCACAAGACAATAAACGATTGTCAAATGGAGTTGCAAGACACATACGTTCGGTTGGACAGGACAATTGGTCGACTTATAACCGACATAGAACATAAAATAGGCAACGACAACGTATTGTTCGTCATTACAAGTACTGGATATTGTGATGAAGAGAATGCGGACTATTCAAAATTCAAAATACCATCAGGCGCATTCAATATTGCACGCACAGCCAACCTGCTAAACATGTATTTCGGTGCTATTTGGGGACAAGGGAAATATGTAGAGACATGTTTCGGTCCGCAAATGTTTCTTGACCACAAGCTATTGGAGCAAAAACACATCAGCCTTACAGAAG
Source organism: Prevotella sp. MGM1 (assembly GCF_002933775.1). Taxonomy (GTDB): domain Bacteria; phylum Bacteroidota; class Bacteroidia; order Bacteroidales; family Bacteroidaceae; genus Prevotella. Next base: position 84,418 of record NZ_BEWV01000095.1, on the reverse strand, counting down.
CGACCGAGCGCGCTCAAGAGTTTCTCTCCCAAATGTCAGGGGTAAGAAACGTATATACTTCATTACAACTTCTTTCCTGCAACAACCAACGTATAGACAAGATACGAAACGGTTTTCACCATGAGAGAAACGGTGATATTCTCATAGAAGTTGCACCTGGCTGGAGATTGGTTAATGAAAATAACATGGAGAATACCCTCTCCAGGGCATCTTTCATACAGTTTCCGGTCATAATATACGGTGCGGGAACGAGAGCCGAAAGAATAGCCTTGCCTATAACAGTAGACCGCATCGCTCCGACTGTTGCAAAATTCATAAGAATAAGAGCACCGAACGCATGTTCCGCTGAGCCGTTATTCTGAGAATAACCTATTTTCAATTAACAATCATCCTAAATTAAGAAATAAATAAAAAACGTCATACAAAATGAACTTTAACAAAATCCTAAAATCACTGTTCGGTGATAAGTCATCCCGAGATATGAAATTAATCCAGCCTTTGGTAGAAAAAGTAAAGGCTGTTTATCCCGAGATAGAAAAACTCAGTAACGATGAGTTGCGAAATAAGACAATCCAGATAAAGCAACATATCCAAAATTCGGCAGAAGAGCAAAAACAAAAGATTGCCGAACTTAAATCACATATAGAAGACACACCTATCGATGAACGTGAAGGGATATTCAATCAAATAGACAAGTTGGAAAAAGAGATACTCGAAATCTATGAGCAGAAGCTTGATGAAGCAATGCCCGAGGTTTTCGCTATCGTAAAAGAGACAGCCAAGAGATTTGCAAACAACGAGGAGACAATTGTTACCGCCAATGATTTCGACCGTGAATTGGCCTCAAACCCTAAAAACGATTTCATCACCATAGACGGCGACAAAGCCATATACCATAATCATTGGACTGCTGGAGGAAACGACCTTAAATGGGAAATGGTCCATTATGATGTACAGCTCTTCGGTGGAGTTGTTCTTCATCAGGGTAAAATCGCCGAAATGGCGACAGGTGAAGGAAAGACCCTTGTGGCCACATTACCAGTATTCCTCAACGCCCTTACCGGTAATGGCGTACATGTAGTCACTGTAAACGATTATCTGGCAAAGCGTGACTCCGAATGGATGGGACCGTTATATGAGTTCCACGGATTATCTGTCGACTGCATAGACAAGCATCGCCCAAACTCACCGGAACGCCGCAATGCATATCAGGCCGACATAACATTCGGTACAAACAATGAATTCGGTTTCGACTACCTTCGCGACAATATGGCGACATCGCCCGCTGATCTTGTGCAGCGTGCCCACAATTATGCCATTGTCGACGAGGTTGACTCCGTATTAATCGATGATGCCCGTACCCCACTTATCATATCTGGACCTGTACCCAAAGGAGATGATCAGATGTTCGAAGAGTATCAGCCGCTCGTTGAAAGTATTGTCGACGTTCAGCGTAAATTAGCTACACAGTATTTGGCTGATGCCAAACAAAAGATTACGGAAGGACGCCAATCAAACAATCAAAAACTCATCGATGAAGGCTTCCTATCCCTATATCGTTCACATAAGGCATTACCGAAAAACAAGCCATTGATAAAATATTTGTCGGAAGAAGGAATAAAATCGGGAATGCTCAAAACCGAAGAAATATACATGGAGAACAATAACCGTCGCATGCCGGAAGCTGTCGAGCCATTGTATTTCGTTGTGGATGAGAAAATGAATTCCTGTGATCTCACTGATAAGGGCACAGACTGGTTGGCAAATAAAGTCAACGATAAAGAATTGTTCGTTTTACCCGATATCGCTTCACAATTATCTGAACTTGAAGCAGAGAAAAACCTGAACGATGAAGAACGTCTCAACAGAAAAGACGAACTGTTAAACCATTATACAATCCAAAGTGAACGTGTGCATACATTGCAACAGTTGCTCAAAGCGTATACAATGTTCAATAAAGATGACGAATATGTTGTCATCGACGGTGAAGTGAAAATCGTCGACGAGCAGACCGGACGTATCATGGATGGTCGCCGCTGGAGCGATGGATTGCATCAGGCTGTGGAAGCCAAGGAACATGTAAAAGTTGAGGCGGCCACACAGACATTCGCCACAATCACTTTGCAGAATTATTTCCGCATGTACCACAAGTTGGCCGGAATGACCGGTACCGCATCAACCGAGTCTGGTGAGTTCTGGAATATATACAAACTCGATGTTGTCGAAATTCCAACAAACCGTCCGGTACAGAGAATAGACATGAATGACCGTGTCTACAAAACTGCAAGAGAAAAATACAATGCAGTGATTGAAGAGATAGAGAAGATGCGCAACAGCGGCCGTCCGACACTTGTGGGTACCACTTCCGTAGAGATATCAGAATTGTTGTCCAAGATGCTCACCATGCGCAAAATTCCTCATCAGGTTCTTAATGCCAAGTTGCATCAGAAAGAAGCCGACATCGTGGCTCTTGCCGGACAGAGCGTAAACGGTCTTGGAGCAGTCACAATTGCCACCAACATGGCCGGTCGCGGTACCGACATCAAGTTGTCCGCTGATGTGAAAGCCGCAGGCGGACTCGCAATCATAGGAACAGAACGTCATGAAAGTCGACGTGTAGACCGCCAGCTCCGCGGACGTGCCGGTCGTCAAGGCGACCCCGGTTCATCCATTTTCTTCGTTTCTCTTGAAGACAAGCTGATGCGTCTGTTCGCTGCTGAACGAATCGCCAATGTAATGGACAAACTTGGTTTCAAAGAAGGCGATGTACTCGAAGCCCCGATAATTTCAAGCACGGTTGAAAGAGCGCAGAAGAAAGTTGAGGAGAATAACTTCGGTATACGTAAACGTCTCCTCGAATATGATGATGTGATGAATAAACAGCGTACCGTCATCTACGAGAAACGCCGCCACGCACTCATGGGCGAACGCATAGGAATGGATATCTCGAACATAATATGGGATCGTGTGGTCAACATTATCGCCAACAATGACTATGAAGGCTGCAAAGAGGAATTCATGCATGTATTCGCAATGGAAGTACCTTTCTCCAATGATGAGTTCGTAAACACAAAACATGACATTCTAGCAGAAAGTTCATTCCAGTCCGCAATGGACGCATTCAAACGTAAGACAGAACGTATACAGACTGTGGCCTGGCCCATCATAAAGCAAGTATATGAAAATCAGGGAGCTATCTATGAGCGCATAATGGTACCAATCACGGACGGACGCAAAATGTACAACATACCATGCGATCTCAAAGAAGCGTATGAAACGGAATGCAAAAGCGTGATTAAACAGTTTGAGAAATCAATACTATTGCATATCATAGATGATTGCTGGAAAGAAAACCTGCGCGAGCTTGATGACCTGAAACACAGCGTGCAGAACGCATCTTACGAACAAAAAGATCCACTTCTCATCTTCAAACTCGAAAGTGTAAAACTTTTCGACAATATGGTTAACTCTATGAACAACCGCATTGTAGCCATACTCATGCGCAGCGGTATTCCGGAGATGCAACAGGAAGATGTGCGTGAGGCGGCTCCCGAGCAGCTGGCACAACATCCTCAATATACGGAGAATAAGCACAACCTGTCTGACGAACAACTTACAGACCCTAATCAGGCCGCAGCGGCAGCTCACGACACCCGCTCGCCGCAACCTCAAGCTCCCATCGTCAAAGACAAACTGCCTGGCCGCAATGACCCATGCCCATGCGGAAGTGGCAAGAAATTCAAGAACTGCCATGGCCGCGGACTTGTATAAAAACAAGCCGCATACATATTAGAATAACCAACTAAAATAATCGACAGGCACGGAAATATCATTATATTATTGTGTGCCTGTCGATTATTTTTATATATAAGACTTATACCTATTTTTCATCACTACTCCATACACCCCTTTCCTGTATCATCATTTTTAGGTATTTGCACTCTTTTTAAAACAGTTTGCCACCGGTTTGCAATTTATTTATTGTAAATTTGCATAAAACAACAAATAAAGACATGAAACTTTCCGAACTGAAAACAGGCGAAAAGGGAGTTATCGTAAAAGTATTGGGACACGGCGGTTTTCGCAAACGCATCGTCGAGATGGGTTTCATAAAAGGAAAAATCGTCGAAGTATTGCTCAACGCTCCGTTGGAAGACCCCGTCAAATATAAGATTATGGGATATGAGGTCTCGCTCAGACGCGATGAGGCCGACATGATAGAGATAATATCAGAAGAAGACGCATTATGCACCAGACCTCAGAAACATTCCGAAAATAAGCCGAACAATATTATAATAAACGGTTGTGACGACAAACTACTTCACACAGAAAAACTACTCCGCGATGCGGCAATGCGAAAGAGACGCACCATAAACGTGGCTCTTGTGGGAAATCCCAACTGCGGAAAAACATCTTTGTTCAATTTCGCCTCGGGAGCACACGAGCGTGTAGGGAACTATTCGGGCGTTACGGTTGACGCCAAGGAAGGGCATGCAAAATTTGAAGGATATGAATTCAATCTAGTTGACCTGCCAGGCACATATTCACTCTCGGCATACAGCCCGGAGGAACTGTATGTCAGAAAACAAATTATAGAACAAACTCCCGATATAATCATTAATGTAATTGATTCAAGCAATATAGAACGTAACCTCTATCTGACAACACAACTTGTAGACATGCACCTTAGAATGGTGTGCGCACTGAACATGTTTGATGAATTTGAACAGCGCGGCGACAAACTCGATTACCAAACTCTGAGCCGGCTTTTCGGAGTGCCGATGATTCCCACCGTGTTTAAAACCGGCCGAGGTATAGACCTGCTGTTCCATATAATAATAAATATGTATGAGGGAGTTGACTTCCTCGACAAAGAGGGGAATATCAATCCTGAGGTCGCTGCCGACATACAGCATTGGCACAAAACATACGGCAAAGATACCACCGGCAACCACAGCGAAGATTTCGCACACGGGAACCGCCCTAACAACAGTGTATACAGGCACATACATCTCAATCACGGACGACTGATAGAAGACGGAATTGAAGCCATCAAAACCGAATTGCAGGAAGATGAGCAAATACGTCACAAATACTCAACCCGCTATCTGTCAATCAAACTACTCGAAATGGACTCTGAAGCGGAACAACTCGCACAATCTCTTCACAACGGAAATAAAATAATCGAAATACGCGACAGGCAAGCAGCACAGATAAAAAAAGACACGAAAGAAGATACGGAGACAGCCATAATGGATGCCAAATACGGATTTATCCATGGTGCGCTTCAAGAATCCGGGTACGAGAAAGGGAAAAAGCAGGACACATACCAGAAGACCCACCTGATTGACAGTATCGTGACAAACAAGTATATAGGTTTCCCACTGTTTTTCCTCATGCTCTACACAATGTTTCAAGCTACATTCTCTATCGGCCAATACCCCATGAACTGGATCGAGACAGGAGTATCGGCACTGAGCGATTGGCTCGGCAGCGCACTTGCAGACGGAGCATTCAAGGATATGCTCATTGAAGGAGTCATAGGAGGCGTAGGCTCCGTAATTGTATTCTTACCGCAGATACTGATACTCTATGCCTTCATTTCGTTCATGGAAGATTCTGGATACATGGCACGGGCCGCATTCATCATGGATAAACTGATGCACAAAATGGGACTCCACGGTAAATCGTTCATCCCCCTGATAATGGGCTTCGGGTGCAACGTACCTGCCATAATGGCAACAAGAACCATTGAAAGCCGCCGTTCACGACTCATCACCATGCTCGTGCTGCCCATGATGAGCTGTTCTGCACGCCTGCCGATATATATCATGATTACCGGCACTTTCTTTGCCGTGGAATACCAGAGTCTCATCATGATTTCGCTATATGCCATCGGCATACTGCTTTCCATTATCGTAAGCCGTATTCTAAGTAGCAAGATTATAAAAGGAGAAGACACTCCATTTGTAATGGAACTCCCTCCATACCGTTTTCCCACAATAAAAGCCATCATCCGTCATACATGGGAAAAAGGTAAGCAATATCTAAAAAAGATGGGAGACATTATTCTCGTGGCAAGCATTATAGTATGGGCACTTGGATATTTTCCACATGACAACAACCTTGATAAACAACAGCAACAGGAACAAAGCTATATAGGATGTATCGGAAAGGCCATCGAACCCATCTTCCGTGCCCAAGGATTTGACTGGCGGCTTGATGTCGGGCTGATTGCAGGCGTAGGCGCAAAAGAAATCGTTGCCTCCACGCTCGGAGTGCTTTACAGTGGAGACGACAATATGATTGACGATATCGGCAAAGACACACGCACCAAATATACCGAACTTCACCGCAAGATGACAGCAAACGGAATCACCCCGCTCATCGCATTCTGCTATCTGCTCTTCGTGCTGATATATTTCCCCTGCATAGCAACCATTGCCGCTATCAAAAATGAAAGTGGCTCATGGCGGTGGGCACTTTTTGCCGCCGCATATACAACAGTACTGGCATGGATAATATCTGCCTCAGCATATCAAATAGGGCTGTTGTTCACCGATGCCTGACAAGCCCGGTAAAAAGATTCGGCCAACCGCTAAAAGCAAATAAAAAAGCATTTTCATTCAGAATTATATTGACATAAGAAAACGAACTTTTCCAACTCAACAGATATTTCTGCACGGAAAAGTTCGTTTTAAATATTTGCATTGGTTATCAAAAAAAATACTTCTATGTGTAGCTTCAAATGGATATATCAAATGGACTGCAATACCCGTCATTACGTTTTTCCTATTTGGAATGCACAGACCAGTCAAATACAACAATATCTGATGTAGAAAACAATATATTGATATGTCAATACGGCAAAAAGAAAAGAGCCAACCGTTTTCCGGCAGACTCTTTATATCAAATAAGCAAGGTTGTTATGTCAAAAACACCAGCTCTTTTTTACTGAAATGCAAATAGTGAGATTATGAATATCATTTACTTTTACATATCTATTAGAATGGCAGGTCGTCCGCACTTCCCTCACTACCATTATCCTGAGCCGGTGGGAAAGGTGTTGCAGTAGGCACCGACTGTGCCGGCTGCTGAGCCAGGAATGCCTGTCCGGCAGCAGGATCCTGAGGAGCTGCCTGCCCTTGCATATTACGGTTCACCGCCCATGCGTTGATACTGTTGAACCAGCGCCCGTTATACTCACGTGCATCTATATCGAAAGACACGGTAATTTCCTCACCGGCCTGAATATTGAACTGCTTTATACGGTCTTCTCCGAAAATGCGGAAACAGCACTTACGGGGAAACTGATCGTGGGTTTCCAACACATATTCCTGCGACATCCAAGGATTGCCAGTGCGTGCCGATGTTCCACTGTTTGCCGGCAATACGGCAATGATTCTTCCTGTTATTTCCATTTATCTAATATTATGTTTTTATTATAAAATCCATGCTTTTGAGATTGCGAAATTACAAAAATAGTTTTAATTAGGGTAACTTTTAAGTAATTATTTTTGTTCCTGCCATAGTTATTTTGTATTTTTGTAGTCAATATGAGAAGTAAAAACAAAATATAAAATATACACATGAGATTTACATTATCAAGCACTGCGCTCAGCAGTAAACTCGGTGCCCTGTCACGGGTTATAAACAGCAAAAACTCGTTGCCCATACTCTCCGATTTCGTTTTCGAGATAGAGAATAACATTCTACACCTCACCGCATCCGACAGTGAGAACATGATGAAGACAACAATGGAACTGATAGACAGCGACGGGAACGGGACATTTGCCGTAGGCAACCACGATCTGCTTGAAGCAGTAAAAGGATTTTCAGAGCAACCTATCACTTTTGATGTCAACCTACAGGAAAATATAGCAAAAATAAGTTATCAGAATGGTATGTTCTCATTACCGGTGGAAAGCGCAGACGAGTTTCCGAAAGCGCAGGAAATAGGACATGGAGCACACACGATAACAATATCCAACGGTTTGTTGGCCGACAATATCAACCGTTCGCTCTTTGCCACTGCGCAAGACGAACTTCGCCCGGTTATGAACGGAATATACTTCGACCTTAAAAGCGACTGTCTGTCTATCGTAGCCAGCGACGGGCACAAACTCGTGCGCAATAACGTGCTTACGATAAAGAGCGACACTCCCGCATCGTTCATAATGCCCAAGAAACCGGCGACACTGCTTAAAAACCTGCTCGGCAAAGATGGCGGAGACGTGACAATAAGATTTGACGAGCGCAACGCAGAAATCAATTATGGCGACGGAATAATCACATGCCGACTGATAGAAGGACGCTATCCCAACTACAACTCGGTAATTCCGCAGAGTAACCCAAATCAAATCACAGTCGACCGAGCATCGTTGCTCAGCGCACTCCGCCGCGTACAGCCGTTTGCCAACGGCTCAAGCAACCTGATAAGGTTTCACATCGAAAACGGAATGCTTCAGCTCGATGCAGAAGACTTCGATTTCTCAAAGACAGCCACGGAAAAAATGTCGTGTGAATATAACGGCCAACCTATGAGCATCGGTTTCAAAGGGGCGTCATTCATAGAGATATTGAATAATTTCGACTGTCCCGAAATAATTATCCAACTGGCCGATCCAAGCAGAGCCGGACTGGTATTGCCGTCCGAACAACCGGAAAACCAAGACGTGCTTATGCTCATGATGCCTATGCTCATCAACGAATAAAGATAAAGACAATATATGAAGTTAAATCTTAAAAAGCCTCTAATTGTATTTGACCTCGAAACGACGGGACTTGATTTGGTAAAAGACCGCATCATACAGCTGTCGTACATTAAGGTATATCCCGACGGACGGGAGCAGAGAGGCAATGAGATTGTAAATCCGGGCAAAAGCATTCCACAGGAGGTAGTTGCGCTTACAGGCATAACTAACGAGAATGTAAAAGACAAACCTGCATTCAAAACCATTGCAGCAAAAATCAGCGAAGAGTTCAAGGGGTGCGATTTTGCCGGTTTCAACTCAAACTATTTCGATATACCTATGCTTGCCGAAGAGTTCCTTCGGGCAGGCATAGATTTTGATTTCAGCAAATGCCGCCTTATAGACGCACAAACCATATTTCATAAAATGGAACGTCGCAATCTCGCCGCTGCCTATAAATTCTACTGCGGCAGAGCTATGGAAGATGATTTCGAAGCTCACCGTGCCGACCAGGACACAGAGGCCACATACCGTGTGCTAATGGGACAGCTCGACAAGTACAATCCTGAAACCGAACCTGATCCGGAACGGCATCTTCAAAACGACATGGACTTTCTGGCAAATTTCTCACACCATAATAACAACGTGGATTTTGCCGGACGCATTGTATGGGCTGATATGAAAGATGCCAAGGGGCAACCCGTCGTCGACAAAGACGGCAATCCTAAGAAAGTTGAGGTATTCAACTTCGGAAAACATAAAGGTGAACCCGTAGCCACAGTACTGCGCTATGATCCGGGGTATTACAGTTGGATACTTGGCGGTGACTTCACATATAACACAAAACAAGTGCTCACACGCATCAGACTACGCGAAAGCAAATTAGGATAGAGAATTATGCTCAAAGGCAAAAAGATAGTTTTAGGTATAACAGGATCGATAGCGGCATATAAGGCATGCTATATAATCCGCGGACTGATAAAGCAGGGTGCGGAAGTGCAAGTAGTGATAACACCGGCCGGAAAGGAATTCATAACTCCCATTACACTGTCTGCACTTACACACAAACCGGTCATAAGCGAATTTTTCTCACAGCGTGATGGTACATGGAACAGTCATGTAGACATAGGGCTATGGGCCGATGCTATGCTGATTGCACCATGCACGGCCGCCACGATAGGAAAAATGGCAGGCGGAATGGCAGACAATATGCTGATAACAACATATCTGTCCATGAAAGCTCCGGTTTTCATAGCACCAGCAATGGATCTTGACATGTACGCCCATCCGTCCACACAACAGAATATTGAGCGTCTGCGATCGTTCGGCAACCATATCATTGAACCACAAAGCGGATTTCTCGCAAGCGGACTTGAAGGCAAAGGACGCATGGAAGAACCTGAGAGCATTGTACGTGCATTAGACGACTTTTTCAATGGAAACAGTGATGAACTGCGCGGCAAACGAATCATGATTACAGCCGGACCTACTTATGAGAAAATAGATCCTGTGAGATTTATAGGCAACTATTCAAGCGGCAAGATGGGATTCGCACTTGCTGAGGAATGTGCCCGTCGTGGAGCGGATGTCATTTTGGTGGCCGGGCCCGTGGCATTACACACCGATCATAAAAACATCAGACGCATTGACGTGGAAAGCTGCGAACAGATGTACAATGCCGCAACAACCGAATTCAAGGGATGCGATGCGGCTATATTATGCGCAGCAGTAGCTGATTTCCGACCGGCGACAGTCGCGGAAAATAAAATCAAACGCGGAAAAGACAATCTGACAATATCATTAAGTCCAACACACGATATCGCCGCTGAAATAGGAAAGATGAAAAAATCCGGGCAACGGCTGGTCGGCTTCGCTCTCGAAACAAATGACGAGGCTGAACACGCAAAACAGAAACTGTCACGTAAGAACCTTGATTTCATCGTGTTAAACTCACTCAGAAACACCGGTACTTGTTTCCAGTCAGATGAGAACCAAATATGCATCATATCGGCAAACGGTATAAAGGAATTCCCCAAAAAGCATAAAACACACGTTGCGGTCGATATTGTTTCTGAACTTGTTGGTATCATGTAATCATATTAGTTATATATATTCTCTGTTAGCACATCGATATGAAGATAATAAAATCATTGCTTATACTCGTCATGACTGTCATTGCAGGCCGTTCCGAAGCCCAGGAACTGTTGGCAAAGGTCAACATCAACCACAGTCAGGTTGGAGTTACTGATGTCAGCGTGTTTGAAAACCTGCAACAGACACTCGAACAGTTCATAAACGAACGGCAATGGACAGAGCTTCAATTTCAAAAAAACGAGAGAATAGTATGCAACTTCAACATCACGATAACCAAATATGACAAGACAAGCAACATGTTTGAGTGCACAGCCATGATACAGGCAAACCGACCGGTATATAATTCTCAATACACCACTACTTTATACAATAACAAGGATGCCGATTTCAACTTTGAGTTCGCACAGTTTGACCAATTGAACTATAACGACGAGAACGTTGACAACCAACTGACAGCATTGATCGCATACTATGCGTACTTGATAATAGGACTTGATTTGGACAGTTTTTCACCAATGGGTGGCACTGAGATATTGCAACGTTGCCTCTATATGGTCAACAACACGCAGAACCTTAGCTTCACAGGATGGAAAGCTTTTGAGAACAGCAGAAACCGCTTTGCCATTATCAACGACTATATGGAAGAGGCGATGAAACCTTTCCGGCAGTTACAATACGATTATTACCGTAAAGGCCTTGATGAGATGGCAAGCAATGCGGAACGCGGACGGACAAATATCACCACGGCACTGCAGGAGGGCTTGAAGACGGCGCATGAGAACAAACCGCTCAGCCTTCTGCCACAAATATGGACAGACTATAAACGTGACGAACTGGCAAATATATACAAAGGAAAAGGCACACAAAAGGAAAAAGAATCCGTATACGATATTTTGCTTGGAATAAACGCTTCGCAAAGCAATGCATGGAATAAAATAAGAGAATGACAACAAAATGTTAAAGCAATTATATATACGCAATTTCACGCTCATAGATACCCTTGACATCGAGTTTGGCCCCGGTTTTTCCGTCATAACAGGAGAGACCGGAGCAGGAAAGAGTATAATTCTCGGAGCAATTGGATTGCTTTTAGGGCAAAGAGCAGACTCAAAGACAATAAAAAGCGGAGCTGACAAATGCGTGATCGAAGCCCACTTCGACCTGTCCCGATACGGAATGGAAGGATTTTTCAATGAAAACGACATCGAATACGACCCGAATGACTGTATAATACGCCGCGAACTAACAGCCGCTGGAAAAAGCAGGGCTTTTATAAATGATACCCCTGCCCCACTCTCAATACTCAAAGAACTCGGCGAGCAGTTGGTTGATGTTCACAGTCAGCATAAGAATTTGCTCGTCGGAAAACAGGACTTCCAACTCAATGTGGTGGATATCATCGCACAAGATGACAAGGAACTGACTGTATATCAAAAATCTTTTTCTGAATACAAAAGACTTTTCCGTCAACTCCAAGAACTTAAAGAAAGCATAGAGCGTGATAAAACAAACGCTGATTTCCTGCAATTCCAATATGACGAGCTTTCCGCCGTGAATCTGAAATCAGGTGAACAGGAAGAGCTTGAACAGCGGGCGGACACAATGAGTCATGCCGAAGAAATAAAAAGCGCACTATATGAGACTGACAGCGCGTTATCTGCCGATATGACCGGTGTTGTGGTAAACCTCAAGACAGCAATAAACAGCCTTCAAAACATAGGTAAAGTGATGCCGGTAGCCGGAGAGTTGGCTCAAAGAATGACAGAGTGCCATATCGAATTGAAAGATATATCGCAGGAGGTGAGCGGCTTATTGGAAGATACTGATTTCAATCCCGCCGAACTGGATGCCGTCAACAATAGACTCGACAGAATATATGAACTTGAAAAGAAATATCACTGTGACACGATAGAAGAGCTTATCGGAAAGCAAAGTGACCTCAAACAAAAACTCGACAACATAGAAAACAGTGATGAAGCACTCAACGAACTGCAACAGAAATGCGAACAGAAGAAATACGAATGCACACAAAAGGCCGGACTTTTAAGCCGGGTTCGTACCAAAGCGGCAAAACAGATTGAGGGTGAGATGCACACCCGACTCGTCAGGCTCGGAATGCCTAATGTCAGATTTGAGGTAATAATCGAACATGAAGAACTGAATAACAACGGTTCGGATAAAGTGTCTTTTTTATTCAGCGCCAATAAAAGCACCATGCCACAACCGGTGTCCCAAGTAGCTTCGGGCGGTGAAATAGCCCGCGTTATGCTATCGCTTAAAGCCATGATAAGCGGCGCAGTGAAACTTCCCACAATTATTTTCGATGAGATAGACACGGGAGTGAGTGGCAAGATAGCCGAGCAAATGGCTGTTATCATGCAGCAAATGGGACAATCAGACCGTCAGGTCATCAGTATTACCCACCTTCCGCAAATTGCCGCTCTCGGCATAAGACACTATAAGGTATACAAAGAAGAGACCTCCGAAGGCACAACAAGCATAATGCACGAACTATCTGCCGATGAACGGATAAAGGAAATCGCACAGATGCTCAGCGGAAGCGATATTACTGAAGCCGCGATTAATAATGCAAAAGAACTACTGAAAATATGAAACATATATTATTGGTATTATGTGCGGCACTCATCGCACTTAACACATACGCCCAACCTGATTTGAAGAAAGCGGCAAAATCGGTGTTTACCTTGAAAACATTTGATACCGACGGCAACATGCTAAGCAGTACCAACGGCGTTTTCATTGGAACGGGCGGCGAAGCGATAAGCAATCTCGAAGCATTCAACGGCGCATCAAAGGCCATCATAATAGATTCGCAAGGCAAGGAATACGCTGTGGAGTGCATATTGGGAGCCAACGACATGTATGACGTGATCAAATTCCGCGTAGCCACAAAGCGAAGCACTGCCATGCCTGTCAGCACCGATACACTGACGGGAGGAGCAAAAGCCGGAAGCACAGTTTGGCTTGTACCATACAGCGCAAAGAAAACACCGGAAAAAATAGAAGGAAAGGTGAGCAAAGCAGAACTGTTCCTGTCAAAATATACATATTATACCATAGACATGGAAGTCCCAGACAATACAGTAGGCTGTCCGTTCATCAACGACAAGGGTGAGATTGTCGGCATATTACAGCAACCCGCCCAGACCCACTCTTCCACATCATATGCCGTAAGCGCCAAATTCGCCGCAGACATGCAGATGAAAGGTCTCAGCATCAATGACAAAGCCTTGAGAAACATTAAAATAAAAAAAGATTTACCAGATGACATCAGCCAAGCAATCCTCACGCTATTCATGGCTGCCAACGCCGCAGACTCAACGGCATATAAAGAAGTTGTGGACGATTTCATAAAGAAATTCCCGAATGCGACAGACGGATATACCGCACGTGCACAACTTAACGTCAACATAAACAAGTTTGACGATGCCGCCCATGACATGGAACAGGCTATCAAAGTGGCGGATAAAAAAGACGACGCACACTACAACTACGCACGTATCATATTTCAAAAAGAAATAAACAAGAACTCGGTAAGTTATCCGAAATGGAGTCTTGATAAGGCTGCCGAAGAGGCGGAGACAGCTTTCAAAATCAATCCAATCCCCGTATACAAGCAACTCAAAGGACAGATACTATACGCAAAAAAGGATTACGATGACGCATATAATACCTACAAAGAGCTTATCGCCGATGGAAATAAGACGGCAGACATATACTATGAGGCAGCAAAATGCCGTGAAGCAGCAGGCGACACCGCCACCATGCTGTCTCTGTTGGACAGTGCGGTGAATACATTTGACAAGCCTTATCTGAAAGCCGCCGCACCTTACATACTCGTAAGGGCACAAGCACTAATAGCTACTGGCAAATACCGGCAGGCTGTAATGGACTTCAACGAGTATGAGGCCCTCATGCCAACATCGGTAAACGATAATTTCTACTACATCCGCTCACAAGCCGAGGTAGAGGGACGAATGTTTCAACAGGCTATAAACGACCTCAAAAAAGCAATATCAATGAACCCAGCCAATACACTTTACCATGCCGAAAAAGCATCCATTGAAGTGCGGGTGGGCTTGTACGACGAAGCAATGGCAAGTGCAAAAGAATGCATAAGGCTCGATGCTGAATATAGCGACGGTTATCTTTTCCTCGGACTTGCACAATGCCTGAAAGGCAATAAGACAGAGGGAACGGCCAATCTTCAAAAAGCAAAAGAATTGGGTGACCCGCAAGCACAATCGTTAATAGACCAATATTCAAAATAAAAACCGATTTTTTTAAAATAATCACAGATTAAAATCTTTTCAAATCCAATGTGTAGAAGTACAAAATTAGACTCGGTTAAAACACTTCTCATATTTTGTGTCGTATTAGGGCATCTGCTACAAAACAGGGGGGGGGGGAATGTTTTAAATGATATAAATATGATAGTAAAAACTTTCATATTTTCATTCCACATGCCATTATTTGTTATAATCTCAGGTTATTTCTGTAATATTTCATGTTCTACAAGCAACATGATTAAACGTGTAACTGAGATTTTCGCTACCTTTCTTGCATTTCAAATTATCAGATTGTGCATATCAGGTAATATAAGCAACCTATCCTCTTTTTTGTATCCACAATATACGCTATGGTACTTACTTTGCTTGGTTTATTGGCGGATATTCTATTATTTTACATCTAAAAAAATCTCTTTGAGCCTGATAATATCAATAAGTATTATCATTAGTTTATGTTCCGGTTTTATAAACACAAATATACTCAGTTTCCAACGTGCGTGCTCATTTCTTCCATTTTTTGTTATCGGAGGTTATTTGCGCTCAAATGGGTTATTAAAAAAAATTGACGAATTGAAAACGAATCTTTGCATTATAGGTGTATTTCCGTTTATCGTTTACATAATACTGAATAACTACTTTGATGTAAGTATCCAAGCATTATTCAATGGCAATAAATCTTATTCAACTTCATTTGACTTAATAAATCGTTTGATATGGCTCATATCGTCACTTGTCATTAGTCTGTGTATATACAAAATAACACCCGATAATAAAATACTGGCTAAATATGGAGGCTGCACACTTGTAGTATACCTATTCCATTCGTTCTTCACTCAATCTATCGGTAAATTAATTGATGCCCACTATTTACCTAATGACATTTTTTCAAATGTCGCAATATCATTGCTGATATTCATTTTCTGCATAATGATTGGTAAATTTAAGCTTGCGCAAAGGCTGATAAATCCCATAAAAATCAAGTAGGAAAGTCTCTACACTCTCCTACTCTTCTTAAACATATCATTTTCTAAAACATATAAATTCCTAAAACGGCATAGGCCCGTCCATGGCGGGTGGAGGCACTATGCCACCGCCAAACGGATCGTAATCATCAGGAAGGCCACCAGACATTCCACCATCCATATCACCGTTTATCTTAGAGCCGAGAATCTCTCCGCCCGTTCCACCACCGCCACGCAGTCTTGTGTCCTCCGGATTTTCAAACCTGGTGAACTCACCACGGAACGTCAGCAGCACATCACCGGTGGCACCCTTACGGTGCTTGGCTATTATTATCTGCGCCATGCCATGCAGGTCACGCCCGTGATCGTCCTGGAATATATGATAATACTCGGGACGATGCACAAAAAGCACCATATCGGCATCTTGCTCGATCGCTCCCGACTCTCGCAAATCACTGAGCTGCGGACGCTTCCCCTCAAGACCTTCGCGCGACTCGACACCACGGTTAAGCTGACTCAACGCCAATATAGGCACATCAAGCTCTTTGGCCAGTCCTTTGAGCGATCGTGATATGGTAGAGACCTCCTCCTGACGACTGCTGAAACGCATACCGTTGGCATTCATCAATTGAAGATAGTCGATCATTATTATCTTCACACCATGCTCACGCACAAGTCTTCGAGCCTTAGTCCGCAGCTCAAACACCGACAAACCCGGAGTATCATCGACATAAAGAGGCGCGCCGAGCAGTCCGTTCATCCGCTTGTCAAGCCTCTCCCACTCGTCAGGTTGCAACTGTCCGTTAAGAATTTTGCTACCTTGAATTTCACAGCAGTTGGATATCAATCTGTTCACAAGCTGCACATTGCTCATTTCAAGCGAGAAGAAAGCCATCGGAACTTTATAATCCGCAGCGATATTTTTTGCCATCGACAGTGCGAAAGACGTCTTACCCATCGCCGGACGACCGGCGATAATCACAAGGTCGCTCGGCTGCCATCCGCTCGTGATGTCATCAAGTTTATGGTATCCCGTAGGCACACCCGTAAGTCCGTCTTTGTTGGCAGCCGCTTTCTGGATTACGTCCACCGCATTTCTAATCACAGGATCAATCTGAGTGTAGTCCTTCTTCATGTTGCGCTGCGACAACTCGAAGAGCGAGCCTTCGGCCTCCTGCATCAGTTCATCCACGTCTACCGTCTCATCGAGGGCTTTGGTCTGTATACCGCTCGAAAAGGATATAAGTTGACGGGCAAGATATTTCTGGGCTATTATGCGGGCATGATATTCTATATTTGCCGACGATGCCACACGTGAGCTGAGTTCTGAGATATAAACCGGGCCTCCGACCTCTTCAAGCGTACCGTTTTTTGCCAATTGGTCAGTCACCGTCAGCATGTCCACCGGACGCTCCGCCATACTCAGATCCCTAATGGCCGAATATACCATCTGATTGCGAGGCTCGTAGAAACTCTCCGGATATAAAATCTCGCACACCACAGCATAAGCATCCTTGTCTATCATCAAAGCGCCTAGCACAACTTTCTCCACATCTAGAGCCTGAGGCTGCAAATGCCCGTAAGTATTGTCCACGGCAACCGCCCTCTGTGTCCTTCGCCTGTTGTTATCTTGTCCTGCCATCTTGAATTTATGAATTAGAGAGTGCAAAAATACTATTTTTTTTGTAATTTTGCCCGTGAAACAAGAATTATTGCAATACGAAAAAAGTTTTAAAATGATAAGTTTCCCCATTGCCAAAATAAACCTCGGTCTTAATGTCGTGGCCCGGAGGGCAGACGGCTATCATGATCTTGAAACCGTGTTTTATCCTGTCCCGATAAAAGACACCCTTGAAATTTATCCCATGCACGATGATTTTCCATCGGAACATGCCTGCGACCTGAAAGTGACAAACATTGCAATTGACGGAGACGAGCAGCGCAATCTCGTGGTAAAAGCATACAACATGATTGCCGAACGGTACACCCTGCCACGCATCCACACACACCTGCACAAGCAGATACCTACACAAGCCGGCATGGGAGGCGGCTCGAGCGACTGCGCATACATGATAATGCTTCTCAACGACACGTTCTCTCTCGGCATGTCTAAAAGAGAAATGACAGAATACGCCACACGGCTTGGAGCCGACTGCCCTTTCTTCATACTCGGCAAGCCGGCATACGCCGAAGGAATAGGCGAACGCCTGGAACCCATAGCCCTCGATCTCGGCGGATGGCATATAGCGATAGTACGCCCTGACATTCCCGTATCCACAAAAGAGGCTTTCTCGTTAATTTCGCCACAAGCCACGGTGATAAAATGCCGAGACATAGTAACACAGCCGATGGAAACATGGCGCGACACTCTCGTGAACGATTTTGAAAAAAGCGTGTTTGCGCTACATCCGGAAATAGGTCGAATAAAAGAACGTCTCTACGACCTCGGGGCAGTATATTCTGCCATGAGCGGAAGCGGAAGCAGCGTGTTCGGTCTGTTCAGGGAGCGACCTGACCTGAGTCCATTCAAAGGTATGTACGCATATACCACTCTGCTGTAAGCAGACACGGACAAAAGTTGCCGCCATGAGCGAGGCCGTGTTAAATGTAAAATAAAATACAACCTGAGCCTGTGTCCTCACTCATGAATATTTATACACAAACACACCTTTCGGCAATCTGTTTTACCTTGAAAAATGACATGATTTCCATCACAGACAATGAAAAAAAAGATTATCTCGCAAACGGATAGCCGTTGCACTCCAACGGGTAGCCCGTCGCTCTGCGTTTAGTATCTAAACGCAAGCCAACGAGACGCTAAACGCGAACCAATAAGATACCCGATACAAAGCAAAAAACGGCAAAAAAATAAAAAACCGGGTGTCAGATATTGAATATCGGACACCCGGCCATACAAGTCACAGACATTACGCAAAAATCAGCAAGTCCGTATCAAACTACGGTCTGCATTTAAGCATAATAAATAATAATGTGGGAAAAATCGTTTTCCGTATCGCGATTTTCCCTGTTTATCAAATTTTAAAGCCTTCAAGATGTGCATAAATATGCACTTCAGGTATATGAAGCAGTGGTTGACAACGGTTTGTTTGTAATTTTTTATTATTGTTATCATATATCTTGCGTTTTTTTCGAGTACAAATATAATATCCAAATGCCAGAAAAACAAACATCACCACGATATACATGCCGATACACAATGCCGTGACGTACAAAAAAAACAGCGTGACGGATTGTTTTCCACCACGCTGGACATATTCAGTTTTCAACATATTGTCAAAACAATGGCACAAGATATTTTGCCATCAAATATCCGGCAACCATCAGCCATACGAAAAGGATTGCGGCAAGCAGGAATGGCTTGAATCCGGCTTTCTTGAACTTCTCTATGCTCGTTTCCGCTCCAAGGGCAGTCATTGCCATTGTCAACAGGAAAGTATCAAAAACATTTATGGACTCAACAATCGAGGCCGGCAAAAGAGCAAATGAATTGAAACCAATGACAACGAGAAAGAGAATTGCAAACCACGGAACGGACACATTCGACCGTGAAGAGCCGGCACCGCCGACAGCCGCCGCACGAGACACCGAATAGCTGATAATGAAAAGCACGGGAACAAGCATCATCACTCTAATCATCTTCACGATAATAGCCGGATCGGCAACACTCTTGCCCATGGCGTTACCCGCTCCTACCACATGCGCCACCTCGTGAACGGTAGAGCCGGTGAATACTCCCATAGCCTCAGGCGAGAGGCCGACAATTCCCGAACGATAAAGAACAGGATAAATGAACATGGCCAATGTGCCGAAAATAACCACAGTGGCAACAGCAACGGCTGTCTTATAAGGCTTTACCTTTATGGCCGACTCGGCACCCAATATCGCGGCCGCACCGCAAATTCCGCTGCCTACAGAAGCGAGCAGGGCTATGCCGCGATCCATTTTGAGAAGCCGGCCAATCAATATTCCACCGAGAATGGTGGTAGCCACAATGACAGCATCCACACATATAGCCGGCAAACCGACAGCCGTGACATCCTGAAAAGTGAGCCGAAAACCGTAAAGTATTATTCCCAAACGAAGTATCCGCTTTGAACAGAACGTGATTCCCGGTACCCATGTCTCGGGCAGGTTGTTCCGCAAACTGTTTGCATAAAGCATCCCCAAGACAATACCGACAATCATCGGACTGAGAGACAGGCTCATTACAAACTCTGTCTCACCGATATAAAATGCGGCACAAGAAAACAACGCAATCAAAAGTATTCCGTGGAGCATGCTGCTCCGATGTTCCGATAGTTTCATAATGATAATTATTTTTTATTCATATAAATGACTCAACAATACTTTTATACCTATGATAATCAAAATTATACCTCCGAACAACTCTGGATGAAATCGGCGTGAAACCGCATTACCGTATTTCACTCCCAACAGGAAACCGGCTATCCCCATTATAAGCGAAACCATCCCGATGACAGACAGGGGCATCACAAGTCGGGATACGCGGTCATATCCTATGCAGGACAACGATATTCCGACGGCAAGGGCGTCAATGCTCGTGGCAATAGCCAAATACAACTGAGTGGAAAACCGCTCAGGACTGAAACGCTCTTCTTTCTCCGTATCAAAAGATTCCCTGATCATTCGCCCTCCAATAAAAGCCAACAAACCGAACGCTATCCAATGGTCGACAGAAACAAGATAATCGCTGAAATGATTGGTGCCCAACCATCCGACAAAAGGCATGAAGGCTTGGAACAGGCCGAACAACAGGCTCATACGAAAAACAATACCCCAGGCATAGCGGCGCATTATGACACCGCTAACGACAGATACCGTGAAACAGTCTACAGCAAGGGCTATTGCAAGAAATACTATATCAAATATATTCATAACCGCTGCAAAGATAATAATTTTATCCCATAAAACTACTTGCGGCCCGACACGATAACATTGTTAAAAGCGACTTGACGGATAAACAAATTATCCCCCGATGTGAATCGGGGGATAACAACACAAACACAAAATAAAACACGGCCACCATCCGGATGGCCGGTCTATTATCCTCAATATCATTGTATTCCTTTCTCACGCAGTCTCACCTGCCAGTTCCATGCCGACCTGAGAGTATCTTCAAGACTTGTCTCGGCTTTCCAGCCAAGCACGTTGTTAGCCTTGTCCGTATTCGCCCAAACTTTCTCTATGTCACCCGAACGGCGCGGGGCATAAGCCCAGTTAAGTTTCACTCCTGTTGCCGCCTCGAATGCATCTACAAGCTCTTTCGTCGAAACTCCGTGTCCGGTGCCTACATTAAATATTTCAAGTTTGTCGCTATCGGTTTCAAGCACCCTCTCCATAGCTTTCACATGTGCCTTCGCAAGATCTACAACATAAATATAATCGCGGATACATGTTCCATCGGGAGTATTATAGTCGTTTCCGAATATGCTCAGTCTCTCACGTATTCCCATGGCTGTCTGCGTGACGTAGGGAATGAGATTCATCGGCACTCCGTTTGGCATCTCGCCAATAATACAGGACGGATGCGAGCCTATCGGGTTGAAGTATCTGAGAAGAACGGCCTTGACCGATGCACCGCTGTTTATATAGTCGCGGATTATTTCCTCGTTTATCTGCTTGGTATTACCGTAAGGGCTTTCCGCCGGTTTCACGGGAGTATTCTCCGTCACGGGCAGATTATCTGAATCCGGTTGACCGTATACAGTGCAACTCGATGAGAAAATTATTCCTTTCACACCGTATTTAGGCATCAGTTCAAGGAGATTTACAAGGCTGACAATGTTATTGCGGTAATAAAGCAACGGTTTCTCCACGCTCTCACCAACAGCCTTACTTGCCGCAAAATGAATAATACCGTCTATATCCGGATATTTTGAGAAAACCGTTTCCAATGCTTCCTTGTCGCAGCAATCCACATACTCAAAAGCCGGACGAACACCGGTAATCTCCTCTATGCCATCCACTACGCCCGCCTGCGAGTTGGAAAGATTGTCTACAATGATAACGTTGTAGCCTGCGTTCTGCAACTCAACAGTAGTATGGGAACCGATAAAGCCGGTACCTCCGGTCACCAGAATTGTCTTTTTCATAATTAGTATTTCCTTATTATTTATGAATAATTGATTTATAATTAAATGACGACACCACTATAATGACAATGTTTTAAAACAAAAGGGAAAGACGCTGTCACGCCTTTCCCCCACTCACCATATTGTTATTCCAATCCGAATAGTTGCTTCAAGCCCCCGTCTACACCCGAGAAGCCCATGAAAGCAAGGCTCAACAGCCCGGCGGACACAAGCACTATCGCCACTCCGCGCATACCTTTAGGGATATTTATCATTTCAAGATGCTCTCGCATTCCTGCAAAAACAGTAAGCGCAAGGCCGAAACCGATAGCCGTAGAGAACGCATATACAATTCCCTGAATGAGATTATAGTCTTTCTGTATCACCAAAATAGCGACACCGAGCACGGCACAGTTGGTCGTTATAAGAGGCAAAAAGATGCCAAGAGCCTGATAAAGGGCCGGAGAAACTTTCTTCAAGATAATCTCAACCATCTGAACCAAAGACGCGATGACAAGAATAAAAGCTATTGTCTGGAGATATTGTATGCCGTAGACATCAAGCACAAACTTCTGAACCAGATATGTGACGATGGTTGCCAATGTAAGCACAAAAGCCACCGCGGCACTCATTCCAAGGGCTGTATCAACCTTTTTGGACACTCCGAGAAACGGACAGATGCCAAGGAATTGCGACAACACGATGTTGTTCACAAATATTGCTGATATAAATATAAGTATGTATTCCATAATATGACTAATCTTTCTTTAATTTGTTAACCACCGCAATGAGATATCCGAGCGAGATAAACGCTCCCGGAGGCAGGATGAACAGCAATATGTTGTAAGCCTCAGGCAGGATAGTCACTCCGAAAACGGAACCGGCACCAAGAACTTCACGCACAATGCCGAGCAGAGTAAGCGCAAGGGTGAAACCAAGGCCGATACCGATACCGTCGAAAAGACTGGAAACCGGATTGTTTTTACATGCGAAAGCCTCCGCACGTCCAAGGATGATACAGTTCACAACGATAAGTGGTATGAACAGACCGAGCGACTGATTGACAGACGGCAGATATGCTTTAAGACACATTTGAAGTATCGTCACGAACGAAGCGATGACAACGACGAACACAGGTATGCGCACCTTATCCGGAGTGAGGCTTTTTATGAGCGATATGGCTATGTTCGAACATATCAGCACAAACGTCGTGGCTAATCCCATCGACATACCGTTCATGGCCGAAGTGGTTGTCGCCAATGTCGGGCACATACCGAGAAGAAGCACAAATATGGGGTTCTCCTTGATTATTCCATTGAATAATATCTTTATATAATTCATATCGTATTTCTTTGATTATTCCTTTGTTGTATTCATCGGACAATCCGCCGAATTATCACATGACACAGGATCGCACTCCGTTTGACAGCAGTTTGTTTTACCGCAAGGAGCCGTAACCTGTTCCGTCGCACCGCTTTTACCGTCCACATCCTGTCCGGCATAAGCCGCATAAGCCTGATTAATGGCTTTGAGGAAGGCGCGTGTAGTGATCGTAGAAGCTGTAATGGCATCCACATCACCACCGTCCTTATTGACAACGAGGCGGTTGTCTGCCGTAAGTTGACGACCGATAATATCGCCTTTCTCACCTTTCTGGAACCATTTGTCGGCCTTTGCGCCGAGACCGGGGGTCTCGGCATGTTGAAGAAGGGTATAACCGAGAATCTTGCCTTCGGCATCAAAACCCACCAATACTTTCAAGTCACCGCCAAATCCCATAGTAGTACTCTCGATGGCAGCGCCAAGGAAAGCCCCATTAGCATCGTCAACCTTATGGATTATAAACGTATATTCCTTGCCTTCAATGTTCTTTTTAATCTCATCATTGGCCGTAACCGTGAGATTTTCCACTCCCATAACGCTCTTGATACCGTTCGCAAGGGCAAGCTCGTCCTGCTTCTTTATCGGCTCTTCGGTCATTTTATTTATCCACCCGAGGAGTCCTCCCGAGACAACGGCCACCGCAACGAGTACGATAACCATATTTACGAGTGATGATTCTAACTTCTTCATTTCTTTACTACCTCCCCGAAACGTTTTGGTTTGACATATGTATTGATGAGCGGAGTGAACGCATTCATGATAAGAATGGCGAAAGACATTCCCTCCGGATATGCTCCCCAGTTACGGATCACAATAGTAAGGAAGCCTATTGCCACACCATATATAAGCTGTCCGCGGCTGTTCATTGGCGAAGTCACATAGTCTGTCGCCATGAAAATGGCACCGAGCATCAGACCGCCACTGAATATTACTGTGAAAGGATCGGCATAAGCAGGATTGACAAGGTGCATCAGGCCGCTTACAATGAATACCGTACCAATGATGCTGACAGGAATGTGCCATGTTATAATCTTCTTCCAAAGCATATATGCCAGACCTATGAGCAGCGCAAGGGCACATACCTCACCGATACATCCGGCTCCGGCACCGGTTGTTCCGTTGCCAATCAGTAACGAGAAAGAATCCGGAAGCTGATTAAGCAGCGATGCGTCTCCCGACTTTATTGCATATTTCATCACGCTCAGAGGTGTCGCTCCGGTTGTGGCGTCTGTATAAGCGCCAAGCTGTCCCGCAACCGGCCATGATGTCATCTGGGCCGGAAACGACACAAGGAGAAAGCAACGCCCAACAAGCGCAGGGTTAAACAAATTGCCTCCAAGACCTCCGAATGTCATCTTACCCACTCCGATAGCGATAAGCGCACCGATGATTATTATCCATACAGGAAAGTTCGACGGCAGATTGAAACCGAGCAAAAGACCCGTCAACACGGCAGAACCGTCCATAATGGTATTCTGTTCTCTGTTAAGTATGAATTTTGTTATAGCCCATTCAAAGAAAACACAGGCAAGAACGCTTGTCGCACACACAACGGCAGAGCCGAGGCCGAAGAAATAGAATGATGCCAACAAAGCCGGAACAAGAGCGACAATCACTCCATACATATTGCGTTCCACACTGTCGGTACCGTGTGCATGCGGTGATAATGATACTATTAATTTTCCCATGATTAATTACTTTTTAGCATTGCGGGCTCTGATTAGCCCCATTACAGTAGACTTTCCTAAACGAACATTGTCGAGTATAGGACGATGAGAAGGACAAGTGAACTGGCACGAACCGCACTCTATACATGAAGTGACACCTTCCGCCTCCACTTTTTCCCAATTGTGCATGGCCGACGCTGTGGCAAGCAGGAACGGTTCGAGCCCCATCGGACAAACACTCACACACTTGGCACAACGAATACAAGGCTGTACAGGCTTACGCACTGCCTCTTCCTCGCTGATGACAGTCACACTATTGGTACCTTTACATACAGGTACTTCAGTAGAAGTCAATGCCTTACCCATCATCGGGCCACCGGCCAATAACTTATTGTTACCTTCGGGCATACCACCGCAAGCATCTATAAGTTCTCTCATAGGCGTACCCATACGAACAAGGAAATTACCGGGATTGGCAATCTTCTTTCCCGTAACGGTAGTATAGCGCTCAAAGAGGGGCTTATTCTTCATAACTGCCTGATATACCGCAAATGCAGTACCTACATTCTGAACGATGGCTCCAACGTTTACAGGAATTGCCGGAGGTGCCGGGACCTGACGCCTGATGACCGCATCCACCAACTGCTTCTCTCCACCCTGCGGATAACGCTGCTTCAAAGGTACGACCTCTATATTGGGATTGCCGGCTGTCTTCTCTGTCAGCAGGTCTATCGCCTGCGGCTTATTAGTCTCTATTCCTATATATGCCTTATCCACCTTTGCCGCTTTCATGAGCAATTCCAAACCTACAAGTATCTCATCGGCATGCTCCATCATGAGTCTGTAATCGGAAGTGATATAAGGTTCGCACTCAACGGCATTGATAATCACGCACTCGGCCTTGACTCCGGGAGGAGGACAAAGTTTGATAAAAGTAGGAAATCCGGCACCGCCCATACCCGTGACACCGGCCGTCTTTATCCTTTCCACTATCTCTTCGGGCGTCAACTCTGGATGTCCGGCCAGTGTTTCAAGCTTGTCCGAGCGGTCGATTGCCTCTTCCCATTCGTCACCTTCCACATTTATTATAATTGCCGGAACACGATATCCCGTGGCGTCAATAGCCGTATCGACCTTAAACACCGTACCCGACACCGATGAATATATCGGGGCCGACACAAAGCCGCCGGCCTCTGCAATCAGCGTTCCGACCTTCACCTTGTCGCCTTTCTTAACCACCGGCTTTGTCGGTGCGCCGATATGTTGCGACAATGGGAAAATAGCCTGCTTCGGCAGTGCGGCTACCTTGGTAGCCATCTCTGCCGTTATCTTGTTTTCTTCCGGGTGGATACCACCTATTCTGAATGTTCTTATGTTCATAAAATCAAGCCTCCGTCTTTACTTGTTCCACATTAGCCGCACCGGCATCCGGCTTGCCTGACTCCACCTGCACCTTGGGAGCAGGGAAATTAACAGCCACGATTGCATGCGTCGGACATACCTTCTCACACTTACGGCACAAGCGGCACTTATCCGGATCTATATAAGAAAGATTGTTCTCTATCGTAATCGCACCGAACGGACACTCTTTCTCGCACTTTCCGCAACCGATACATGCCACCTTACATGCTTTCATCGCCACAGGGCCCTTGTCTTTATTAACACAACTTACATAAACCCTGCGACCTTTCGGACCTTTCTTGCGGAGTTCTATGATATGTCGCGGACAGGCTTTCACACACGCACCGCATGACGTACATTTATCCTCATCAACTTCCGGAATTCCGGTTTCCTCATTGATGTAAATGGCACCGAACTGGCATGCAGCCACACAATCGCCACAACCAAGACACCCAAATCCGCAGGCCGTCTCACCGGCACCGCACGCATGCATTGCCGTGCATGTGCGAAGACCGGAGTACTCTGCTATCTTCGGACGATTGGCACATGTGCCGTTGCAACGTACCACGGCAACCATAGGCTCAGTATTGGCAACAGCCATACCGAGCAAATCGGCAACCTTTCCCATAACCTCCTGTCCGCCAACGGGACAGAAAAAACCGTCGATAGATCCGTTGTCGGCTCCTTTGACAATGGCATCGGCAAAGCCGGCACACCCGGGGAACCCACATCCGCCGCAATTGGCCTGAGGCAACACCTCGGCTACCTGCGACACACGCGGATCTTCCTTCACGGCAAACTTCTTGGAGCAGACATACAGCACGACAGCCGCAACCAGTCCTATCGCTCCAAGCGCAATAACCGCGATAAAAATCAAGTTCATAATCTTTTTATTTGTTTTAGTTATTAATTTAAGTTTATTCTATCTCAAACGACATCTTGCCACGCA
Source organism: Prevotella sp. MGM1 (assembly GCF_002933775.1). Lineage (GTDB taxonomy): Bacteria > Bacteroidota > Bacteroidia > Bacteroidales > Bacteroidaceae > Prevotella. The sequence continues at coordinate 56,846 of NZ_BEWV01000095.1, read as the reverse complement.
TCCTGTCTCTCAGAACGTAAAGGATAGCATAATAAGGTACAAGAGCCGCAAGGCCGGCAATAGCCGACAGCGACTCATCAGACGTGAAAGCATAAACAGCAAATAAAACACCGACCAAAACGATAAAAGGCAGGCCGAAACCGTAAAACAAAGCCTGCATAGCCATACCAACGGAAGCAGACACGACAACCGTATCTCCTACTTTAAAACGGGCACTGTCGGCCACACGAAATACTTCAATGATTTTCTCTTTGCTCTCCGATGCATTGCAATGACCGGCAATTTTGCACGCCGCACATGCCGATGTCTGGAGTATGCGAACTCTCACACACTCCCCGTCAATGGCATCCACAACCCCCGAATGTCTTATTCTGCTGTCCTTGTTATTCATCGCATAGAAACTCACCGGATTGCAATCCGGACTTTACAATGCAAAGGTAATACTATCTCTTGAATAAACAAATAAAAAATCAAAATAATTTCCAATTTTATTCGTAATCGTTTGCGGCTGTTCAAATCTTTTTATACTTTTGCCGACAGATAAATTTATGCCGGAAAGGCAGGTCTTAAAAACACTTACGGATATGACAGCTACGGAACAAACATTGCAGCAGACAGAGCGATTTATCGGCAAAGTGGCCGACAAATTTCCGGCAACGGAAGAACCGACGGTTCTAACGGACATACACTTCAGAGTAAACCAAGAGACGGGTGAACTCGTCGCGTTCGACGATGACGACAAGGAAATCACCCGCTCGGTAATAGAACAATGGATAAACAACCATGAAGATGATTTCTACGACTCAGCGACATCGGCCATCCGCAAGTGCCTTGCAAGTAAAAAAGAAATTGTTGAAGGGATGTCTATACTCAAACCTTACTCTTTCGTACTCGAAAACGAGGATAAGGAAAACATAGCCGAACTGTATGTCGTGGACGACGATACGGTAATCATCGACACCGAGCTCATGGCCGACCTCGACAAGGATCTGAACGACTTCCTCGAAAGCATACTAAAAACAAAATAACCGGCTTTTCTACAGCCGGTTATTCGCAATTGACATTCAATAGGAGAATATCAATGTATTTTTATTATTTGACAAAAACATTGGTTTTCCAAAGCTATCAAACAACTTCTCACTATCTGCCAGCCAGCCGTCTGACACCACGTTTGAGCATCGCCCAATAGCACCAGCGTGCCTCATCAGGCCAAAGGCGGTATAGGCTTGCATAGCGTGGCATCTTGACACACATCGTGCGCAACATGTCTTCTTTCTTGCCTACATGGCCTTTATAACGGTAAAACAGACGGCCGAAATTGCCACCGGACAATATCTGACGGCGGAGAAGTTCATAATTGCCGGTCTCACGGACAAGACGGAACGGCAGACATGACTCGGGAAGTCTCAAATCGTCCACACAAATACGGCCGAAAGCGTGGGCAAGAGGCCAGAGGCGCAAGTCTGATGTCCAGCTGGCAAACTTATTGCGGTCTATCCGCTCGTGCTCGGCTGATAAAAAGACGGCCCAGTCGCACACCTGACGCAGTCCGAGTCCGTCCTCAATGACATGCGTGGCCTTGTGGCAAAGCAGGAAGAAAGCATAAAGAGTTGGTGGCAACTCGCAGACCGTAATACCGTCGATATCGCGCCGTGGACAAACGGAAGAAAGGTCGCCGGACAACTCCCTGGAAACGATGTCGTCCAACATGGCCGTAAACCGGGCATTACTGAAATCGCAAAGCCGGCAGTGGTTCTCCACCGTGACACCCTTATAGGAAAACACGTCATGCTTGGCATAGAAAGTATCAACAGACGACGCAAGCCTTTGGGCAACGGTTCCCGCCTTGACCGCATCGGACGGACGGGCAAAAAACAGGTCAATGTCACCGCAAGCACGATGCTCGGGACACGGATACCTGTCGCCTACGCCAAGCCCTTTCATCAACACCGGCTCGACTCCGGCACTTCTGTACTCTGCCAGCAAACTGCCGAGCACGTCTTTCGCCACCCCATTCGACCGCTCAATGCCGCATACACGACCTATCGCCGACATCATCAAAGAACGTCCCGGCCGTACATCCGCAGGAAGCCCCTCAATCCCGTCGACAACCAAGCCAAGCACAGTCTGGCACTCGGCAAAAGCCAATAATCGTTCCCAATCGCAGTTCTCATACAGCGATAGAGATGGAACGTGGCCAAACAAAGAGTAACGGAGAAGAGAAAAGAGGAGGCTATACATAAATCAATACAGTATAATTAATACCTTCCGGACACATTATAATATATATCTTCAAGCATACCGATACGTTTCTTTATATCAAATTCCTCTTCATACAATTTACGTGAGTTCTTGCCATATATTTCAATCTGTTCCAGACTGTCAAGCAAATCACTTATGACATTGACGACCGCATCAAGTGACTGTATACGGCTGTTATAACCATCGCACACACAATCCACATTGCCAACGACATCAAAAGAGATTATATCATGACATTTGCCAAACGGCAATGTCTTTTTCTTTCGTTCTTTCTTTTTTCATTCCAGACATTTGCCGTCATTATCTGCAAACCAATCCCGCAGTGCGGCCTCAAAAGTCCACTTGAACTTATATCCGGATGCAGCCATCTTCTTGCCACAGATGTTCGTGGATATCTGCAATTTCTTAACCCGTGCGGGACAGATACCCATCGGACTGCCAACGCATTTTGCCATCGCTGCTGCCGGCATTATCAATGCATTGGGGATATATGGAACAGCCCGGGTAAGTGCCGTGACCTGTTTCATTGCTCCAACAATCTGTTCTATGGTGTATGCCGGCTCGAAAGTACAGTTGTATATCTCGCACGATGTCCTGCGCTCCTCTACGTTCCACATCATAAACCGCACCAGTTCTTTCACATACACGCAGGCCTTTATCGTATCTTTGCGGCCCGGATAGGCAAAGGTATGCTTCCTGATACCCCAATACAGACGGGTGAAGTTGCCGTTCTCTCCCTTACCGAACACCACCCCGGGACGGACGATGGTAAGCCGTCGGCCGGCAGAAGCAGCCTGCCAGGCCATGTGTATCTTCTCCGCCACAAGCTTCGATATGCCATACGGTGTGTTCGGTGTGGGCAGGGTGTCCTCCGTCTTCAATTCCTCTGCGGCTCCGTATGGGGCGATAGAAGACGTAAACACGATGTTCCTAATTCCCCACTTCTCAGCAAAGGCACATACGTTTTCTGCTCCGCGGATGTTTGTCTCAAAGTAATCATGGTCTGGATGCCCCGGCGTGCGATGCACGGCTGCAAAGTTGAAAATCACATCTTCGGGCGTGGGAGTGAAAGGGAGGTTGTCCATCGGCTTGCGAACGTCATGCTCCACATACGTGGATTGCAGTTCGTGTCCATCGCACAGAGCCGGCTTATAGTCCTTTATCACAGGATTGGAAGTGCCGGGCCTGACAATATCGAGATTATACACTTGTGCATCAGGATAACGCTCTTTGATTAAATTCGTAAGATGGGTACCGATGAAGCCGGTACCGCCGGTGATTATGTAGTTCATATTGCTTAACGTTTTTGTTCTGAAACTGCTTGTTCGAAGAATTCAATTAACCTTTCTGCTTCTGTAACGGCATCAAAGCCTGCTTTTCTTATATCATCTTCCCTACTATGCCGCAAAGGTATCAACTTCTGTGTTTCACTTATTATGATACCAGCCCATTCGTCTGCTGTTTTTTTAAGACTAATAAAATGTCCCAATTCTGCAATTCCAGCCTCTTTTGTTACATTTTCCGAGTAAAATACAGGTAATCCAGCTGCTTGCGATTCTATACCGACAACAGGTAATCCCTCATACAAACTTGGTAAAATAAAAGCATCAAAGGCCATATAAAACTGCTTAATGTCTTCCCTTCTTCCCAACCAACTAATTCTGTCCTTTATATCCAATCTCTTTATTTTATCAAGCATTTGTTGTTCCATTGAACCTGCTCCAATAATTACAAAATGTGCATTATTTTGTTTTTTCGCTATTTCATACAAAATATCAAGCAGGAACAAAGGGTTTTTCTGTTGTTCAAAACGAGCTATGAAACCATAAACCACTTTATCGCTCCAACAAAACCTCTTTCTCGTCCGTTCTCGTAATTCTTTGTCAAAACCTTCCTTTTGGGCATTCACAGGAGTAAGGAACAATCTAACTTTCCCTTTTTCAAACGCCTTTTTCCCAAATTGATATATACCACAATCACGACCATTTGCCATCATATAATTACAGAAACAATGAGAAAACTTTCTTAAAATGTTTTTCATAAATGTTTTTTTTCGTTCAAGAGGAGATGCCATTGTCAGACTTTCACTAATTCTAACTTTTATTCCAGCCCTATATGCAACATATAATGGGAAAAGGTTCATTGTATTATTTATAGCATATAATACATCATAATTGTTTTCATTGAATATTTTTCTCAAAGATTTCAAATGTGCAAAAATATTTTGATATGGCGGTACAACAAATAAATTTCCCCCAAGAGCTTTCACTTCATCATGTGGAATACTATTTGAATCTGCATCTACAATCAAATCAAATTTCACACGCCTTGGGTCAAAACATCTCAGATATGCAAAAATAAGGCTCTTTTGCCCACCGGAATCACATTTGTTTAGACTTATAGCCAAACGAATAGGAGAATTCATGCGACTATCATTCCTACAATTCATATATTTTACCATCATATTTTGATGAGTTCTCTCTGTATTCCTTTCTTCTTTATAATTATTTAATATCATATTTTGATTTTTCTTCATCAAAGAAAATTTTTACGCCATCCATAAACGACGTAAATTCGATATCTACGTATTTTTTCAGGTTTTCTACATCCAACACCATGTTTGAAACATCTACAGGACGAGGATTATTGTATTCTATCTTATAGTCTATACCTGATACTATCTTTAAGAACGCTAACACATCGTTCACAGAATATCCACGGCCGCTGCCTAAATTTAAAGTGACATTACTTATATCCCTTTCAATTAGCATGCAAAAAATTTTCGCAAGATCGTCTATGTAAATATAATCACGTATAGCAGAGCCATCTCCCCATACCTCTACTGGTAGTTTGTCTATAATTTTTCCTATAGCCACAGCCACTAACCCCTGCTTAGCATGAATATTTTGCCCATGTCCATATGGATTCGACGGTCTTACAATAAGATATTTCAGCCCCGCTGTACGATGCTTGAAAAGAATACTGTTTTCCATCATCTGTTTTGACCAGCCATAATATGAAATCGGCGACATGTCATCATCCTCATTAAATGGCTTCATGTCATTGCGATTACCGTATATGGTACCACCAGAAGAGAAATAAACGAACTTTATTTTTCGGTTGGCACATATCTCCATAAGCTCAATAGAAGGGAATATCACATTCTTAAACTCATTTTTATAATCCTCATATGTACTTCCCGGTATCAATGTTGAGACAAGATGTATGATGGTACAAATATCATTATTTTCAATGATTTGTTTTATTTTTTCTGTATCAGACAACGCACATCTATGGGTTATAACATCAAGGTTATCCAGTCGTGAGATATTTGCAAACTCTGGTTCTAAAACATGAACTCGAAATTTGTTTGAATCAAAAAAACTTATAATGTTAGAGCCGATAAAACCTCCACCTCCAATAAAAAGTAAATCTGTCATATTAATTTGATTACATTTGAATCTAAATAAATTAGGATTACAAATCTTTTCATTTTTTATATTCAAAGTATTAACATTTTTGTTGCTTGTATTAATTTGCAATGAACACTTTTATCAAAAATTGTTCATTGCAAATAAACAAAAAAGAAAGTTCTTACTTTGTTTATACTAAAAGCTTAAATCTTTAATTTGAGAATATATACAGCCGTCAGCGTTCATCACGCCGTGTGTAGAAAAGCATGAATATGCGCTTTGCCACGTTGTATATGCCGAGCCGGTGGCAGGTGATGCGTACGGCAGTATTGAGCCTTACGGACAGTGTCGTGGGAAACCATTTGTCGAAGAATACGGCCGGTGCCATGGCATTGCTGTCTCTGAAAAAATCGCTCCGCTGCAGATTCATCGGTACGGAATGGAACATCTCTCTTACGCCGTGTGTCAATTTGTCCGGTTCAACATTCACAACGGTTCCTGCTTTGGCCACAACTTCATTGATAAATTCTGTACCTTTTGCTGTATGTGTCAATATTCGGGTTGTGCCGTTACCATCGAGCTTGTCGGTGAATTGCTCAGGCGAGAAACAGTCCCACAATGTAATGTCAGAATGCCGATAGCGTTTCTTGAACCGACATGAATAGCATGACGGGCGGTCACTGAGATTAGAAAAGAAAGCTCTCAAGTATGCATCGGAATCTACGCCTTTGTGATAGTTCTTCTTCTCTTCACTGTTATATATCGACATGCTACTGTAATGATAGCCATAGTGCTTGTCGCGAAAAAGGATATTGGTAAATCGGCCGCCGATTTGCTGTTTCGCTCTCTCTATATAGAGAGATAATATGTGTGGACTTGGTATGCCGTGGCATACCAAGTCCACACATATTAAATTCATATATTCCCGACCGCGGAGAAAGTGGCGCAGCCCTTCCACCTGGCATGGCGTGCCGCTGAAGCAGACCGGTCTGCCTGTTCTCAACTGAGCCAACACGTCGCTGTATGCCGTGCCGACACGGCTCTGCACATATTTGCTGTTTCTGAATATCCTCAAGTCGTCGATGGTCTCTGCCGGCTGGTGCTCGACGATAAATGTCCCCGGCCTGTATCCGGCACCGAATACGATGCCTCCGCGATGTATTATTTCCGCGGCTATCGCGGTGAAAGCACCTCCCGATGTGCTCTCACGCCGAATGAGGCTGTCAGAATTCTGGAAGAGAAAGCCCTCCTGATGGTGAGGCGTGTCTTCGCCAGTGGCGTTGACGATAGGGCATACTTTATCGCACACCCCGCATCCAATACATGAGTGTGTGTCAATCTGCGGGTAGCAGAAGCCCTCCTCGTCTTCTTTCATCTCGATGCAATGCTTGGGACAGGCGTTATGGCAGGCCCAGCATCCGCAGCAGTCCTGCTTGTTTTCAATGTGTATCATCGGTTGTTGTTGTTTCGTTCTGTTTCATTGATATGAAGCTGCGTCATGCAAGTGAGTTGCAAAGCCATTCGACAGACTTCTGGCGCAGTGAGTCGATACGGTTGTGAACCGGACCGTAGTCAATGCCGCTCTTCGAGCATGCCGTGGTATCTTCATCGCCTTTGAGCATCCGGCTCTCGAGTCCGGCAAGCGACAGCAGCGAGTAGAGACGTGAGTTGGTGGATACGGTAGAGTCCTTTCCGTAGCGTCTGAAAGTGAAGAACCGCTTGCTGTAGAGGATGGCAAAGACAGTACAGTGAAACGAGTCGGTGCACACGTATTCGGCATCGCGTATCAGGCTGATAAACTCTTTAGGACCGATGTCGTATGGTGTATGGTCGGCAAAAACTTCGTCGCAGCTTATGTATTCATCGCAGTGTTGCATTTGTATTATGCTGCATCCGGTAGTCTCTTTGAGACGCTTCACCCATTCGCGTTGTGGAGGATTGTTACCGAGAAAATAGCAGAAGATATATTTCTCGCCGGCATGAGGTGAGGCGCCGGCCGTCTCATCCCATTCAGCGGCGGTGAAGAGCAGTGTAGGGTCGCACACTATCGGGACATCACGGCCGGTCAGTTTCATGACGATATCCTGCCCGCTCTTTTCCCTGACGGCAATGCTGTCGAGCCTACCGAGGAAAGCCGTTGCCTTGACGGCCTGTTTGTGCGGCAGCGAACTCACCCCGAAGCTCGTGGCGTATGCAATCTTTTTAATGCTGTCCGGCACAAAGTTCAGCGTATAGTAATCTGCCTCGATGTTGCTCGGCAGCCACAGTTGGTCGCTACCTACAATGAAAGTACTGTAATCTCCGGCACACCGGCCCAGTTCGGCTTTACTCCCGTATATCCGTGAGAGCCTGAACATAGTGACGGCAAATTCATCGAATTTAGCCTTGCGTATGGCTGAATTCCTTGCATAGTCGGGATAGCGCCTTATGGCAATGACCTTTCTCACGGTCGCCATCTTGTCTCTGATGGTATCAAGATGGAATATACGACTGATGAAATACCGGTATTTAGCCCTGTTGATTTCTTTCCGCAGCCCGCCTATACATATTGTTTCATTGGCGATACCGAGCTTGTCAAGTATTCTTTGTGTGGCGTAAGCCTGTAGCTGACTACCGTAGTTGGGCTGAAAATAGCAGCTTACGATGGCCACTTTTTTGTTTCCTGTCATGTCGTTATGTGGTTAAAAGTTTGCAGTCTACTGCATTTATGAGATGTAATCAGTAATCAACCAAACAATATTACAAATAAATATAAGTTAGTTTTATCAGTACAATAATTATTTTACACTGCAAGTGTATTACGCTCTCTTTACCAAAGATTATACATAAAAATAGCAAAAACTCAAAAATACAATTTTTGATAATACCAATCAAAATAACCTGTAATAGTAAAGTACATAAAGCATGCAGGAAACAAGCCAAAGTGGCAACTTATTGTAATTTACTGTTTTTAACGTATTCATCAATCTATTCAATATAACAATCTATAAGTATAGCTTCCCGCATTGACGTATAAGAAATCCTTATAACTAAAGACGAATTCTATTTCATAAATTCCTTCATGAATTTTGATCTTATACTATCCAATCTGCTTTTTTTATAATATGCTGCACGTTGAAAATTTCTTTTCGCTTCTTCCATATAATTCTCTTTCATAGTAAGTATTAAAGATGACAATTTGATATAATCACCACATGGAAAAATATAATCTTTATTTATTAATTCATAATTTCCACCTGTGTCAGATGCAATAACAGGACAAGCACGACTTATTGCTTCTACGATTGCCCTACAAAGTCCTTCTTGATAACTCGGTTGTATATATATGTCTATACTATCTAACCAAGAAAACACCTCATTGTGAGGTTTGGGACCTAAAACTTTTACTTGATTTTCTATTCCTAATTTCTTGCTTAGCTTTATAAGGCGAAGACCTTGCCCGATACCAATCATTTCATATTGAATATTGGTAATACCTTTTTTCTTTAATTCGGCAATGGCACGTATCACATTTTCCTGTCCTTTCCATTTTACATCAAGAAAAGCCGCTGTTCCTAATTTAACAACACCTATTCCTGCTTGTAAATCCCTTATTTTATTATCAATATGTACCAAACGTTTCTTTAATATATTCTCGTTTGATTCATTCAAAACTACATCTGAACATCCCAACATTTTTTTACATGGATAACGTTTTTGTAAAGCCTCATCCGTGACATAAATTGCACACTCTGCATTTGCAGCCATACGCTTTGTCATATGTTCAAAATAATTTGCAAGAAGTCTCCCCATCAGGCTATGATGAGACATCACTTCTACAATGAATCCTGTAACCTCAAATATATAAGGTTTGTTATAATCTATACATGCTTTCTGGCATATATTTGTATAAAAACTCGCAGAGCGGATGATTATTTTATCTGCATGTGCAACTTCATGTCGTATTGTTTTTGTTATTTTTTTTCTTTTAAAAATATTAATAATATTACATTTTGGATGAGTTATATCCTCTACTGGGACAAGTTTTATTTTGTTATTAACAAGTACTGGATTAAACCTACTCTCCGCCTCTGCAATAGAATATATTCTTCTTTCTTGTCTGAGTATTATAACAAACTCATCGCACAAATCCATATACCTTTGCCAAACTTCTTTTGTGAAATTCGGATCCGTAAACCAACGGCCATCCTCTGATTTCTTAAAGCGAGAACCACCATTAACAAAAACCAACCTCATTATATTTAATTTTGGGAATTATATCAATATTGATATATATCAATTAGTATTGTAAATAATAGAATTATAAGGTTCATATGGAAGATTTTGCCATTCATAATATTCTTGTTCTCTGATAATGTTTTTTACATATAATAATCCATACAAAACAAATATAAAAACAAATACATTACGATATATTCTCGTTTTTATATATTTGATACACAATGGTATAATAAATATTTCACTTATACAGTAATAATATGTTCCTCTTGATTTCATTGTTAAATGATTAATCAGCAATAAGGATAAGAAAACTCCTACTAAATACATATTGAGAAATATCTTTTCTCTACTACTTATATGCTTATTGTATAAAAGTTCAAAAAAGAAAATAGATAAAACAATTTTTCTACATTCTGTCAGTCCAAAAGAAGAATCAGAATAAGAAGTATCAGTTATTGTATTTATTGTTTTTTGGAAGATATTAGGTAAAAAAGATAGAATTTCCGCAACCCATCTGACCTGAAACGTTATTCCAAATATCAAGGAAAGAACTAATAGTATATAGAATTTTTTACGGGTAAAATTAATATTGGCAATCCAATACATAGGAAAAAAGACAAAACATGTCCTATGAATAATTAAAGTTGAAGACAAGATAATTATTATAAAAATACCAAGCTTTTTCCTCTTAATATATCTTAAGCTAAAAATACATATGGAAAGAGCCAAACCTTGTCTCATAATTCCCATATCATAAAATAAATACGTGAAAGAATAAAACAATAATAATACAAGGAACTTATACTTCTCTTTGTTAATCTCGTTACAAATTATTAATACAGAAGGTATGGCATATAAAAAGAATACATAATGAATATTATCCAGATAATGTGCCGGTAAAACAAAATAAGCTTCTGTTTCTATTAAAGCTAATTCGATACTTTCTTTTGATAGTCCAAATACATGTGTATATATATTATAGTCTGTGCCAATATCTTTACGAGTGCCCGCAAAAACAACAAGTATTATAGACATTACCCAAAACGTCTTATCCATTTTTGCTTTTGGATGAGAATACTCATACAAAGCTAAAACAGCAATTATAAAGAAAAGAAAGTAGTACTCCATTATAAATTATTTATTTGACGGTACACATCTTTATAATTGCGATAAAACAATTCGCATGTAAACTTATTATTATATAGTTCTTTACTTATACATTCCAATTCCTTACGTCTTTCTTTACTACTGGTTATGAGACTTTCTATTTTTTGCACAGCATCATCTTTATCAGAATAAAGTAAAACACTTTCTACTTCGGTGAAAAACTTATTTCCTCCCGTATTACTTGCAACAATGATCTTTCCTAAAGACAATACTTCAAGCATTATCAAATCAAAATATGTTTCTCTATTAGGAAGAATAAATACATCTGATGCGGCAATAATAGAGTGTGGATCGTTCGTCCAACCAATCTCTATCCAGCGATCATGCTTCAAACCCTGCAATGGTTCTTCTTTTCCGGCAACCAGTATATATGTGTTGGAGTATTTTGACAAGACTTCTTTTCCTATCGTTTTTAAGATGTCATATCCCTTAATTTCATTATGACGACCCACATAACATAATATGAAGCTATCTTCAGGAATGTTATACTTTTCTCTAAGATTTTTACGATTCATTTTAGATATACAGGGATTTATACCTGTCGGAACATAAAAGAATCTATCGCTTTTTAACTCTTTTATCTTCTTAAAACTATCCCAAGCATGATAATAAGGCTCTTCCGCTTCTGGACATGGAAATATAAAATAATCAGCCCTATTAAAAGCATACTCGTCAATACGAATTAATTTATTGTATAAGAATGCAAAAATCTTCTTGTCTATAGTCCTTAATGAATCATATATTTCTTTAGACAACAATGTTGGCGAATGTGATGTTAAAATAACTTTTCCTCTATATTCTTTAAGACTATCACGTACTTGATACATATCCAAAGTTGAATGAAAATGCACCATATCATACTTATTAAGGTCTATTATTGCATTATGTCTTCCATACTCTAAAAGGAAATGCTTTACAAATAGTTTTAATGTACGACCTAAACTCTTACAATATTTCCAATTATCAATATTGGTTTTCTTCTTCAATGATTGATAGGCTTTATCAATTTTTAAATACTCAATATCTGTGTCAGTGTGTTTGGCTACTTCTTTATAAAGATTGTAATTATAACCAAGATGTCCACCAACAGGCCGAAGTTGACTTTCTTCTATATATATTAAAACTTTCATTATATTTTTATTTCAAAAAAATTATCTATTTTCTTTATTGTTTTTGCTGGCACTCCTGAAACAATTGAATTATCTGATACGTCTTTTACGACTACAGAATTCTGACATACAATGCAATTATTACCAATATGAACTTTACCTATTACTTTACAGCCTAATGTAAAATAACAATTGTTACCAATTATTGCCCTATTGTCTTGTCCTGCTTTATTGCCAATTACAACACCAGCTGTCACGCTGCAATTGGTACCCATTGATTTGCAGTTTACAATTACCCCCCCCTAAATGTGGTATATAAAGTCCATACCCACAAGTGTTTAAGGAAATAAAAGTATTATATTTAAGTTGAAGGCGTTGATAGTTCCATCTTATAATTAGATAAAAGAGTGTATGTAAAGGACTTTTCCTGCTACAGTTCTTTGCATATTCACATAAACGAAGATTATAAAGTAAATGAATCGCGCGACTATATTCCATAAAAAAAAGTTTGCCTATAATATATTTTCTCAGAGTATAGCCATAACGTTCTCGGTCTGCTTTAATATATGTTCTAAGCTCCTTTAATGTTGTTATCATTTTCTTTATACTTTTTTATTTGTTTTATTCTTATGTCTTTTACAATACAACATACCTCATCTACTATAGAATTTTGCCCCAATATATAGATTATGCTAACATATATAATACATCCAATAATTGGAATTAATAACAATAGAAAAGTATCGCTAACAATATAATTCCTAACTATAATACATGGTATCATCATCACTATTGAAGCTAATATGACGATAAGATTCTGCCTGTTGAACAGCCGAAACGGAATGTATTTAGCACCGATGATACTCATTGTCAGAGTGACACCTGTCTCGGCAACAACTGTTGCAATCGCTGCACCATCCTGTGCATATTTCGGAATCAACAGACAATTTAATGAGAAATTAATTACAGCCCCCACGGCTGTACTGTATATCACGAGGTTCTCTTTCCTTTGAGGGTAAAGTACCTGTATGCCCATGACGTTGCTAAGACCGATTATGAGCATCACGGGGGAGATTATCATTAGTGTGCGGATTGCAGGCTCGTATGACTGGCCACAAAACAGATGTATGAGTGACGGGGCAAGAACTATAAGCCCTATGAAAAGCGGAGTGCTAAATGTGAACACAAAATCTATTGCCTTTCGTGACAGGCGGTTGAATTCTTCCATGCGTCCCTCATGTATTAAGTTTGACAGTCTCGGCAACATCACCGTACCAAGCGAGCTTACCACGCCCATAAGTACGGTTGTTATCTTCGATGCCGCCGTGTAATAGCCTACAGCAGTTGAGTCTTTCATGAAGCCGAGCATCACCATATCCAGATTGACATAAATGCTGATAATCAGGTTTAAGACAAAGATACGAAGCGACGGCACCAAGTGGCGCAGGGGACGTAGCTCGCCGAGCCTGTGAAGCCTCGGTTTGATATACCGCCGCATACGCCACAGGTTGAACACATTGCCTCCGACTGTACCCAATACGGTGAAGCCGGCATACCACATCAGATCGTCACGTGTCCGTACAAATACAAACAATAACAGAATGGCAAGTAGCCGCACCACTATTCCACGAATCGTGATATACTTGAAATCCTCAACTCCTTGAAACAGCCAATTACATCCAATAGCATTGAAGAATATCGTTGTGCTCAACAGGAGAAACAATGGTATGTCAACCGTGACTTTAGCCACCGTCATACAAATAATGCCGACGGCCAAATAGCCTAATGCGGTAAGAGATGTGTGCAGTATGACAATTTCAAGACAGACACGGCTCAACTCCTTTTTATCGTTACGCACACTGGCACTTTCACGAATAGCATATAGAGGAATGCCGATGCTTGACAAGAGTACAATGTAGTTTATTATCGACTGAAAGAAATTCACCTGCCCTATACCGTCTGCCAACATTATTCGTGAGGCATAAGGGAAAGTAACCAAAGGAAACAACAGGCTTGTTACGGTATTCAACAGGTTGAATATATAATTCTTCTTTATCGAATTCACCTTACTAAATGCTTTTGTTTACTTGAACATTTCCATGACTTGCTCAACAACAGGAGCCATATCATAATATTTATATTGTCCGAGACGGCCACCAAAGATTACATCCTCTTCATGTTCCGCCAATCGTCTGTAACTCTCCGCAAGAGCATTATTACGTTCGTTGTTCACGGGATAGTACGGTTCCATTCCATCCTTGTACTCTGTTGAGTATTCCTCGCTAACAACGGTTTTAGGACAGTTATATACTTCCTGACCGAACATCTCGAAATGCTTGTGCTCGATGATACGTGTGTAAGGTTGCTCGTGGGATGTGTAGTTTACAACGGCATTACCTTGATAGTTTGGTGTGTCCTCTATACGCGTCTTGAAAGAGACAGTGCGCCAGTCGAGCTTGCCAAGCCGATAGCCGAAGTATTCGTCCACGGCTCCTGTATATACAAGTTTATCGGCATAATTTTTCCATTCCTTATATTCGGAGTTAAAGAAATCAACGGAGATTTTGTTGTCGACATCCGCAAGTAGCCCTTCAATAAGTTTGTTGTAGCCTCCCACAGGGATGCCCTGATATTTGTCATTGAAATAATTGTTGTCAAAAACCAGACGAACAGGCAGACGTTTGATTATGAAAGCAGGCAGTTCTGTACACTTTCGTCCCCACTGTTTCTCTGTATATTCTTTAATCAATGTAGTGAATATGTCCTTTCCGACAAGCGTCAAAGCCTGTTCTTCGAGATTAGCCGGCTCACGTCCGCCAAGACAGGTCTGTGCTTCTGCCCGCTGTTCGTCAATCTTCAGTCTTGCCTGCTCCGGCGTAGTCACGCCCCACATTTGGTAAAATGTGTTCATATTAAAGGGCAAATTGTAGTATTTACCTTTATAATTGGCTATAGGGGAATTCGTATAGCGGTTAAACTCCACAATAGAATTCACAAAATTCCACACTTCCTTATTATTTGTGTGGAAGATATGTGCCCCATACTTATGCACATTAATTCCTTCTATATTCTCACAATAGATATTACCTCCTAAATGAGCCCGCTTGTCTATCACCAGACATTTCTTTCCTCGCTTCGTAGCAAAATATGCAAATGTTGCTCCAAACAATCCTGAACCAACTATTAAATAATCATATTGTCGCATATAGTTTTTATTTTCTTTGAAAATTATGTTTAATAGTACTGATTATTCATTAGTGTCCACTAAAAAATCATAAGAGTACTTTGAAATTATTGAAATTCAATTTGTTATAGCCGATTTTGGTGCGCAACGATTTGAAATTACTTTTGCAGTCTGAATCAGACTGTTATGAATAAAGACAAGTACGTTTTCGCCCAATTAGTCCAGTTTCTTGACAACTTCAAGTTTCTACGCATCGTGAAGAAGTATGATGGAGACAAGTATGTAAAGAGTTATACCTGTTGGAATCAACTACTTACGCTGATGTTCGGGCAGCTGTCAAATCGTGAAAGTCTGCGCGATCTTATCGTGGCGATGGAAGCCCATGCAGGAAAGCTTTACCATCTCGGCATCGGCAAATCTGTGACGCGGAGCAATCTTAGCAAGGCTAACGAGCAGCGCGATTACCACATCTTCGAGGAGTTTGCCTTCTATATGATTGCGGAAGCCCGCAAGCGAAGGATACAGAAAATCTTCGAGCTTGACGGTCATGTCTATGCCTTTGACTCCACCACCATAGACCTCTGCCTGTCGGTGTTCGAGTGGGCTAAGTTTCGCAGGCACAAGGGCGGAATCAAGATGCATACACTTTACGATGTAGAGGCTCAAGTTCCTGCATTCGTGCATATTACCGAAGCAAAAGTCCATGATTCAAAGGCTATGCCGGAGATTCCATATGAGAAAGGCGCGCACTATATTTTCGACCGTGGCTACAACGATTTCGGCAATCTTTACACGATTAATCGCATCGAGGCGTTCTTTGTCGTCAGGGCGAAAGCCAATGTACGATTCAAGCCAGAGACGTGGAAACGGAGGCTTCCAGAGAACGTTGTATCTGACGCTATCGGCTACTTCACGGTTTATAAAAGCGCGAAAGATTACCCGGAAAGACTCCGCAAGGTGGTCTGCATCGACCCTGAAGACGGTACCAGATACATATTTCTGACCAACAATCAGACGGCATCAGCCGAGACAATTGTCGAGTTATACCGCAACCGATGGAGCGTGGAACTGTTCTTCAAATGGATCAAGCAGCATCTGTGTATCAAGAAGTTCTGGGGAACATCAGAGAATGCAGTGCGTATCCAAATCTATTGTGCCATAATTACTTATTGCCTTGTGGCAATAGTGCAACACGATATGAAACTGGAGCGGAGCATCTATGAAGTACTACAGATTCTTGGAATCTCGCTGACCGACAAGACTCATCTGAGAGACCTCTTCGACAAATCGAATTTCAAAAATGTCAATGTCCTCTATGGTTCAAGTGAACCAAATTTATTTAATTTTTAACCCCGTCCATTTTTAGTGGACAGTAGTGCTGATTATTATTAAAGAAATGGAAATGTTTTTTACTATGATGCCACGAATAGAATGCATATATATGTTTGGTATAATATATATGCCTCGTTTATACCGTCACCCCATCCGGCACCTCTGTGCCAGTGTCGTTATACGGCTGTAGGTAAGTATAATATAAGACTCACGGCTTTCATTATAAATAAGCCTGCCATGTTCTTCTTTACGGCTATACTTCTAACATCCCGTTGCTTAAACTTCTCTTGATTTTATTTAATATACAGAAATTCATAAATATACATAAACGATGTTAGGCTATTTCATTTTATACCATTCGAATAATCTTTATCAAAAAAAAAAATCAGGTATAGAGATTGTAATACTATCCTTAAGATATTTATAATCTAAATCAGACTTTATTAGTGTACCATTAAGTTCCAATCCTGTCATCGATGCCATTAAAATACGAGAAGAATTATCGTTAAGCCCCAATGGGCAGACATTACATTGTGGATAACGTCGTGACAACCGATAAGCCGATTTTTCAAATGCCACCCAATATTCACCTATATGATATAAATATATAGATGATTGGTTATCAGTTTCCTTACTTAAAATTTCCGGCAAACGGGTTTTAAGCAGGTTCATGAGACGCTGTCCGGATTTCATTTGAAAATGAATTACCCTATAAGACAAAATATACTATTAATACACAATAGCTAAAACAAGTACAGATGAACTTTTACTGATACACTATTTCATCATGTTCCATAACGTGAGTTCGGTGAATTTACGTTACTATATCTTTTCAATCCATGTATACGGTATTGAACTTAAAGTTACCGCAACGATTCCGGGGATTATCACAACAACCTGTTTATTTTTGTTTATTCGCTTTATTACCCCTTCCACTCCCGCGAAATTCCCGTCTATAATACGGACACGCTGCCCAGGTTTATCAAGATATGGATCATATTTAAGATATTGGACACGTTCATTATCCATCATTCTGCATACACGGATAAAGTTATCCATCTGACGCTCCGGAACAATCATAACATCTTTACTGTTATTCATAATTCCCTTTTGCATGATATAGCGCAACGGCTCCAAAACCGCATCGTTATATTTCAAATATGTAAGATAATAACGATTAGTACGGACAAATATCAAGTTATGAACGGCCGGCACAAGAAGCCTTTTGCGGTTACCGCCTTGAATTACTATATCATAACGCATTGGGAGAAAGTTTTCTATCCCCAAAGCATCAAGATGCCTTTTAACTTTTAATTCACGATTATAAGTAACACGCATCGGATACCACTGTTTTGCCCCTATCTCGTGAGACAAAAAGAGAGGGTCACCATTATCAACAATGGTGTCAATATACGTATAATACATATTCTCCCTCAGCACTGATTATCAGCAACTTTATAAGAATTAAAATATAACTCTCTTAAAAAGAGATTTATAATTTTTTGCAAAGGTAAACAAAAATCCGATAAATAAAGCCTTTTACGATTGAAAGATTTTCAATATAGACAATGTCGCATTTGTTTTGTAGAACAAATGTAGATACAAGCCAACACTTATATATTTGAAAACCACCAAGTTAACACTATTATAAATCTCTTTTTAAGAGAGTTATAATAAAAAAACAGTATATTATAAATAGTTTTGATACAAAAAATAAAACGGATACCGTTATCACCAAAACAATATATTTATTGGCACCAGTATCCGTTTTTATTTTATTTCAAAATTATAATCTCACCTTTTTCTTACTTCCCTTACTTTCATTCTGCATGCGGTCTAACGCCGTTACGACATATGTATATTGCGTCTTTCCGTCATCGTATGGCAATTTATAATATGTATCTGTCGTTATCGCCACAATCTTCGTGACATCGTCAATTACCACTTTCTCATTTCGGGCAAATCTGTATACCACATATTTAACAGCCTTGTCTTTCCAGTTCTTGCCCTTAGGCTCAGTCCAGAACAAAACGTATCCGTCTTTTGTCCACACCGGTTTCAGCTTTTTGACTTTCTTGGGCGCCTTACCGTCTATAAAAGGCATCCTCGGTTGAAGAGCCGGATATTTCCAATATACATTGCGCAACATCGTACCGTAATTGCCCACGTTATCCACCACTGCCTTAGCATACCACAAAACAGTACCGTTCACGTTGTGCATCTGTTTGTGCAAGGCATATTTGGCCGGCATCTGATTACGGTTTTTATCATTCAAATCCGGATATTTTGCCGTGCGCTCCACGTCTTCTCCGATATATAACGGACGGTTTCCAGAATGCTTGTTCCACCATTTTATCAATGTCTCGTAATCGGCGGTCGGATGACCTATCTGCCAGTAAAGCTGCGGAACGCAATAATCCACCCAACCGTTGTTCACCCACAGCAACACGTCGGCATATAAATCGTCGTAGTTTTGGAGTCCTTTCGTATCGCTGCCGTTCACATCGTTAGCCTTGTTACGGTATATTCCGAACGGAGATATTCCGAATTTCACCCAAGGCTTTATGCTCGCAATGGTGTCGTGCAGTTGCTTTACGAACAGATTGACATTGTATCTGCGCCAATCTCCGATATTGCTTATTCCGTTAGAGTGCTGACGAAACAATTGTTCATCGGGTATTTTCTCTCCTGCCGCCGGATATGGATAGAAATAATCATCCATGTGAAGACCGTCTATATCATACCTACGCACGATATCTCCAATAACCTTGCATATATAATCTCGGTTTTCCGCCATGCCGGGATTTACGATAAACTGGCCGTCATACGCAAACACACGCTGAGGCGCGGTCACCGCAATATGGTTGGAAGCAAGCACTGTTGTGGTTTTAGTCTTGGCCCTGTAAGGGTTTATCCATGCGTGCAGTTCCATTCCACGGTTGTGACACTGTTCCACCATCCATGCCAACGGATCCCAATACGGTTGAGGCGCTTTACCTTGTGTGCCTGTCAGAAATCTGCTCCACGGCTCATAAGGACTTTCATACAGGGCGTCACATTCCGGACGAACCTGAAATATGATTGCATTAGCACCGTCTTTTTGCAGCTCGTCAAGCTGATATGCCAATGTCTTTTTCATCGCCTCGGTGGGCATTCCGAGAAACTGGCCGTTCACACACTGTATCCATGCGCCCCGAAACTCACGCTTCTGTTGTCCGAACGCCATGACAACAGCGACAAAAACAAATATGACAGATATTAAGATCTTTTTCATTCGCTCAGATATTTATATATTTCAGATGTCCAGTCTGCTCCGTTTTTCGGGCAAAACGTTTTCACTCCGAGGCGTGCGGCAGCCTCGATATTACGCGGTCCGTCGTCAACGAATAGCGTTTCTTCCGGTATTATGTTCTCCGTTTCAAGCACATGGCGGAACAAACGCTCATCCGGCTTCATCACTCCGCACTTATAACTCATATACATCGCGTCCATGTAGTCAGCCAAAGAATGCCCGTTGCCATCGAAAGCATCGCTGAGCGCCCAACTCATTAAAAAAGGGTTTGTGTTCGACAGCAGCACGATGCGGTAACCCTCACCGCGCAAACGCCGAAGTGCGGCAAGATTACGTTGCGGAAGGTCTGCCACATATCCCATCCAACCGTAAAGACACTGTTCCATCGTTACTTCGTGCCCGATTATCTCACCGAGTCCGGCACGAAACCGCTCGGCGTCTATCTCACCTCTTTCCAATGCCCCGAACAGTCCCGACTGTGTATATTGGTCAAGCCGTCGCCCAGCATCGGTCAACCCTATTTCCTTGAAGCGTTTAACGGCCTGCGGCTGATCGAGAGTGATTATCACTCCGCCGAGGTCGAACAATATAGTTTTTATCTTACTCATTAATTTCGTTTATTATGCTTTTTCACCTGTCAATCAAATAAATTCAGTCTTTTTCGACGTGCCTCTTCAAGGGAAATGATGTCACTCTGCTCCTTACTGTATTCCGCTCTCAGGCTCTCGTACCTGTCTTGAAGTTCTTGTCCGAACCCCACGGTCTCTTTCTTGTTTACGAGTTTAGAGGCCACGATGGCGTTTTGAGAGGCATCTTTCATCCATACTACCGGGCCGCCATACACCGGAGCCACTTTCAAGGCAACATGCAGCTCACTCGTGGTGGCGCCGCCTATCATCACAGGAATATCGAGTCCGGCACGCTCCAACTCACGAACCACATTCACCATCTCTTCCAGGCTCGGTGTTATAAGTCCGCTAAGCCCGATGATATCCACACGCTCGGCTATCGCCTTCTTCACTATCTGCTCTGCAGGCACCATAACCCCCATGTCGATTACCTCATAGTTATTGCATGCCATGACCACTCCAACTATATTCTTACCGATATCATGCACATCGCCCTTTACAGTGGCAAGCAAAACTTTACCAGCCTTTCCACAGCCTTCCGTCTTTTCCTTTTCTATATAAGGCCGCAATATCGATACGGCATGCTTCATTGTCCGTGCCGTTTTAACGACCTGAGGCAGAAACATCTTACCGCAACCGAACAACTCCCCTACGGTGTTCATTCCGTCCATAAGCGGTCCTTCGATAATATTCACGGCACGGGGATATATTGAAAGAGCTTCTCTCAAATCTTCTTCAAGATAGTCGCCGATACCTTTTATCAACGCCGTAGAGAGACGGTCTGCCACAGGTTCCGCTCTCCACTCTTCTCTATTCCGCTCCATCCCACCGACATCCTTCTCATCTACCGTGCCTCCTGCGGTATCGGTCTCTGCTTTTATGGTGGCGGCAAGTTCCGTCAACCGCTCGGCGGCATCATGCTTTCTGTTTAGAATCACATCCTCTATTATTTCGAGCCGGTCGGCAGGAATATCACCGTAAACAACTTTTGTCACCGGATTTACTATACCGAAATCCATACCTGCGCCAATGGCGTGATAAAGAAAAACGGCATGCATGGCTTCACGTATATAGTTGTTGCCGCGAAACGAGAAAGAAAGATTGCTCACACCGCCGCTAACATGCGCTCCTGGCAGATTGCCTTTTATCCATGCAGTGGCTCTGATAAAGTCTTTCGCATAGTCTGCGTGCTCTGCCATGCCTGTAGCAACGGCAAGCACATTGGGGTCGAAAATAATATCGTGAGGATTCATTCCCACCCTTTCGGTCAGTATCTTATATGCACGTGCGGCGATCTCAACACGACGCTCGTAGGTCGTGGCTTGTCCGCGCTCATCAAAACACATCACTACCACAGCCGCTCCGAAGCGACGCACATCGCGCGCATGCCCAACAAACACCTCTTCTCCTTCTTTAAGAGATATGGAATTGACGATACACTTTCCCTGTACGCACTTCAATCCGGCCATAATGACATCCCAGTCCGATGAATCTATCATCACCGGCACACGGGCTATATCGGGTTCCGAAGCTATAAGATTGAGAAAAACGGTCATCTCGCCGCAAGCGTCGAGCAGTCCGTCGTCCATATTTATATCTATGACCATGGCACCGTCCGTCACTTGCTTGCGGGCTATGGATATGGCCTCGTCATATTTTTTCTCTTTTATCAATCGCAAAAACTTGCGAGAACCGGCAACATTGCACCGTTCGCCAACATTGACAAAGCGTACGGCCGGAGTTATCTCGAATGCGTCAAGACCGCTTAGCCGCATGGTTTCAGACATTGCCACCGGTATGCGAGGTGACTTGCCGGACAACAATGGAGAATAAAGTTCTATGTATTTTTCCGTCGTACCACAGCATCCGCCAACAATGTTCACCAGCCCCTCATCTATAAACTCGCCTATCCGGACAGCCATCGTCTTCGGTGTCTCGTCATACAGTCCCATGCTGTCGGGCAGTCCCGCATTAGGATGCGCACTGACATAAAAAGGAGCTTTGCCGGCAAGTTCACGCAGATAGGGTTTCATCTGGCTTGCGCCGAACGAGCAATTAAGACCTACCGAAAATATGGGATATGAACTTACACTCGCCAAAAAAGCATCGAGCGTCTGGCCGCTGAGTGTGCGTCCCGCCAAATCGCTAATCGTGACAGACAGCATTATCGGCAAATCCACTCCCCGACCGCCCATCACCGTCATGGCCGCGTCTATCGCTGCCTTGGCATTGAGAGTGTCAAAGATTGTCTCTATCAGTATTATGTCTGCCCCACCCTCTATCATTGCTTCCGTTTGCTCGATATAGGCATCAAGCAGTTCGTCGTAAGCAAGTTCACGCGCGGCAGGATTGCCGACATCAGGACTCATTGAACAGGTCTTGGTCGTCGGGCCTACCGATCCCGCCACAAACCGCGGTTTGTCCGCCGTAGTATACTCATCGGCCACCCTACGGGCTATTATCGCTCCCTCAAGAGCCATCTCACGGCAGCAGTTTTCAAGCCGATAATCCGCCTGCGATATTCGCTGACTGCTGAAAGTGTTTGTGGTTATTATGTCGGCTCCGGCAGACAGATACTTGCGGTGTATGTCTTCCACAATGTCAGGGCGGGTGATGTTCAGCACATCGTTGTTTCCTTTCATCATTATCTCCGCACCGGCAAACCGCTTTCCACGGAAATCTTCCTCCGCAAGGCCATACTGCTGGATCATGGTACCCATCGCACCATCCAGCACAAGTATCCTGTCTTTTACCACTGTGTCTATCCTGCTCATCGCCATTCCTGCTTGTAGTAGGTCAATAGTGCTTCATGGCACGGTCCATGTCACGCCTGTCTTCCTTTTCTTTCAGGGTCTGGCGCTTGTCAAATTCTTTCTTTCCCTTGCATAGGGCAATATCCATCTTGGCACGCCCATGCTCGTCAATGAACACAAGAAGCGGTATTATCGTATATCCGGTCTGTTTCGTCGCGCTCTGCAACTTCTGTATCTCCTTCCGGTTTAGCAACAACTTTCGGTCCCGCTTCATCTCATGATTATTGTACGAACCATAGAAATACGGGCTTACGCTCATGCCTTTCACCCAGATTTCCCCGTTGTGTATGAAACAAAACGTATCCACCAGTCCGGCCTTACCCATCCTGATGGATTTTATCTCCGTTCCCGTAAGCACGATACCGGCAGTGTATGTCTCAATGAAGAAATACTCAAATGCCGCTTTCTTGTTACGTATGTTTACAGGACTTTTCTTCCTTATCAGTTCTTCTTCCTTATTCATTGCTGATTGTTGCGAATTGTTCTATGTGCTCATCCACGTATCGAGCCACCTCGGCTGTATAACGTTCCTCGTTCTCGACAAAGTTATCATCCATGTCATCAAACTCGGGATGAGCCTCAAACATTGCCATAAACTCCTCATCGGTACATTCGCGCTCTATATCTGCCTTGTGAGCATTATACAACGTATGTGCATCGTATATCAGACGGGAGAGGTCTCTCATTCCCCATATCCTCAGAACCTTGGCAAACGGATTTAGGAATATGAAGCCGCCGTATCCGTTGTGTATCAACTGGACAAAGCCGCCGTCCATCACCTCATCTCTCAGGATGTGATAAGCGAGCAGCGTTATCTGTTCGGTGTTAAGCTCACGCATGGTCTCTGCCGTCACCTCACCGCCTATAGCGTCCATTATCCCGTCATGAAACACTTTCAGAAAAGCGTCCATACCCTCTCCCGCCGCACGGCGCAGGTCGGAGTCTTTCACTATTACTTCTTTCATAATCTCGGCAAAGATAGTGAAATATAACGAAAATATAGTAAAACGACACCAAATATTTTAGACCCGCATAAGGATTTTGACTGACGCTTATCACATGTATTTCCGGTTTAAAACCAAATTCGACCATTCGCATTAAAAAAGATGCGTTTCCGCTATAAATACAAAAGTCTATTTTGAACAGCTTTGTAAATAATATTCACACCAAATATCAATATATTGCAAATGCATATTTATGCAAAAACATACATGGCAAGTATAAGCTGGCTTTGAAAAATGACAGAAAACGAACTGACATCCGATTTACTTAACGTTAATGTGTCGTAAATACAGGTCATTTCGCTGTTGGCAGCCCGTCACCTTGCATTAGGATACCCGTTGCATTGCATTTAGCGGCTAAATGCAATGCAACGGGACGCTAAACGCAACACAACGGATATGTAAATACAGAGGTGTAAAAAGCGGAAATGCATAAATATTCATCGGTATATAAACGGTTTGCGGGACTTCATACAGTTATGAAGTCCCGCAAACACAAAATTAAGAATATACCTGAATATAGTGGGAAACCGGTAAAAACGGTATCTCAAACCGAGAAAAGATTGTTTTTGTCAAATTTCACTGTTACCAACTTTTGCATAAACATGCAACAATGATAACGATAAGTGTAATAAAAATATCAGATTATTCATAACGGTAAGCATTTTATTTTCTACAAATTTATACCAAAAACAAGCGAAAAACAAATCTTATCACGATACAGTTGCCGATATACAATTAAAGAAAAACACTGAGAAGGCTGTTAAAAGAAACCGCCACCATGATAATGTTACCCGCGTCAGAACTTCCAGTTTATACCTCCCATGAAAGTGGCTCCCGGCATTGGGAAACCGACATTAACCTCATATTTCCGTGCCAGTAAGTTCTCACCGCTCAGCCACATGCTTAGCCCCGAAGTTATCTTTCGGCTAACGGATATATCGAGCAGACAAAAATCCTCTTTCGCCTCATTCTCTCCAACCTCGGTATAAAGCCTGCCCACATACATCAAACCGGCATTCACAATCCACTTGCCGTCATGATAGTCGGCACCGAAAAAACATTTATATCCGGGAGCGGCAAGCACCGGATTCTTCATTCCGAGCACACTATGGTTGGTGACAACCGACAAACGGCCGTTAACCCTGTAAGACAGATCCGCCTCAACACCCCAATTCTCTATCACTCCACTGTTTCTATTTCGCGGCCGGCCGTTTTCATATACTGTCTCGATGATGTTGTCACCGTCAATGTAAAACAGGTTTACCCCGTATGTGAGAGCCGCAGCCCGCAAACGGTGCTTCCACGACAGTTCGTAGTTCGTCAGTCTCTCGGGCGAAAGACCGGTGTTTGAAGGCGGATAGAGATACATCTCTTTCATCGACGGATTGCGGAATCCCTTGCTTACCATAGCTTTAAGCTCTCCCGAAGCCATAGGGCGAACCACCACACCGCCCTGCGGCACCCACTCCATGCCCGTCACAGAGTGATGGTCGGCACGTATACCGGCATCTACTGTAAGCCACGGAGTGATGTCCTGCCTGAAATCCGCATAGGCCGCTATCTCATTTCGATACGATTTGCCACTTTGTTTGTTGGGAGTGTCAAGCACTTCACCTGTTGCTTTCGATGTATAATAAGCATAACCGTATATATGCTGATAGTCGGCACCCACGGTCAGGCGGTTGCCGGCGAAAAGGCGCACGCTCTGATACAACGAGACACCGGTGAGAGCGTCTTTCGAGCGGAAATGGCGCAACGTGGGATTATCAACACTTCCGGAACCGTCGTCTACCTTATGACGACCGAAATTCGTGAACACGCTGATAGCGCCGCTCGTGCGGTTATAATGGTTCTCAACGGCAACTGTCGCCAATCCGCGCGTTATCCACTGGTCGGCGCCATAAAGCGGCGTGTCGACACGCCCCGGATTGGATGCGTTGAAATGGGTTATATCAGTATTGAAATACGCGTTCCAGTGGGTGTTGAAATCATAGCTGAACCTCACATATCCTCCATATCGCTCAAATCCCATGTCAGGACGGTGGTTATCCGAACGTCCGTATTGTAATGCCACGGTGCTCGTAAACCGTCCGCCGCGAACACAGTTTGACACATCGGCCTGAAACGTGCCGTAGCTTCCGGCACCAATGTTGACCTCGCTGCGCACTCCATCGCCATGCATGCCTCTGGTGACGATATTCATCACACCTCCCATGGCATTCGAACCATAAAGCACCGATGCCGGGCCGCGCAAGACCTCAACACGCTCCGCCATCATGGTATGATAGCTGTCGCTGATCGTATGCCCGTAAATACCCTGATACTGCGGATGCCCGTCTATAAGCACAAGCATCTGCCCCGCGCCTCCGCCAAGCCCGCGCAGACTTATTCCTCCAGCCGCGCCTCCGCTCACACCATATCCCATCATGGCACGACTCGTGACAAAAAGGCCGGGCACTTGCCTCATCATCACGGGCAAGACAGACGACTGATGGCTCTCTTCAAGTTTATCGCGCCCGACAACAGTCACTGTCATGGGCAGATGTCGCACATCAGCGGCATTACGTGTGCCTGTTATTACGACATTGCCAATCCCCACTATACTGTCATTATGCGCATAAGCCGCACAACAGGATGTGAAAACGACGACCGATATAATAGTCTTTCTCATTACGAAATGGTTTATAATCGTTAATATACGGCTACAAAATTAATAAATAATACACTAAAAGCCGTTACCTTGATTACGGATTATACTACATGGATTACACTTCGGAATATCAGAAATCCATATTCAATCACATTGATGAATGACATGAAACAAACACACCGACACCGCGCCGCATGCCGCACAGGGGAACACAATGAAGTTAATAGAGTAAAAAAGAATAGCATCTTATAGGTATTTTTCAAAAAGATTTTATTAATTTTGCAAATGCTAAGTAGCAAATATTTATTATTCATTTTTACATAAACATTAGGGAATATGACTTATTCTAATGAAGTCAACAACATGTGCGTTGTTGCAAAAGGTCCCAACCACGGACCCGCTCCCATTCCTGAAGAAGGAAAATGGATTCAGGCAAAGGAGATTAAAGACATCTCGGGTTATACCCACGGTGTGGGTTGGTGTGCGCCCCAGCAGGGTGCCTGCAAACTCTCTCTGAACATCAAGGAGGGTATCATCCAGGAGTGTCTGGTAGAGACTATAGGTTGCACGGGTATGACACACTCTGCCGCCATGGCATCCGAAATCCTGCCGGGAAAGACCATCCTCGAAGCACTGAACACCGACCTTGTTTGCGACGCAATCAACACAGCGATGCGCGAGTTGTTTCTCCAGATCGTATACGGCCGCTCACAGAGCGCATTCTCTGAGGGAGGTCTCGTAATCGGTGCCGGTCTTGAAGACCTCGGAAAAGGCCTGCGCAGCCAGACCGGTACGCTCTACGGAACGGTGGCAAAAGGTACACGCTATCTCGAACTGACGGAAGGCTACATCACAAAGATGTTCCTTGACAAGGACGACCAGGTTTGCGGCTACGAGTATGTACACCTCGGCAAAATGATGGAAGCCATCAAAGACGGAATGGACGCCAACGAGGCTGTGAAGAAATTTACAGGTTCTTACGGACGCACCACCGCCGAGCAGGGAATCGTTAAGACTATTGACCCACGTAAAGAATAAGGAGGACACAGAATATGATAAGAAAAGTATCATTCGAGAGCTACGAGCGTCGCATCAACCAGGTGCTGGCCGCTCTGAAAGAGAACGGAATCGAGAGCATCGAGGAAGCAAACGAGATTTGCGAGAAAGCCGGCGTGGATCCTTATCAGATGTGTGAGGACACACAGCGCATCTGTTTCGAGAACGCAAAATGGGCATACGTATGTGGCGCGGCCATCGCAATAAAGAAAGGTGCCAAGAATGCGGCTGAGGCAGCTGAGGCCATCGGCATCGGCCTGCAGAGTTTCTGCATTCCCGGTTCTGTTGCCGACGACCGCAAGGTAGGTATCGGTCACGGTAACCTCGCAGCCCGCCTGCTCCGCGACGAGACCGAGTGCTTCGCTTTCCTCGCAGGTCACGAGAGTTTCGCTGCTGCCGAAGGCGCCATCAAAATCGCCGAAAAAGCAAACAAGGTACGCCAGAAGCCGCTTCGCGTCATCCTAAACGGTCTTGGCAAGGACGCAGCCATGATCATCAGCCGTATCAACGGTTTCACATACGTACAGACCAAGTTTGACTACTTCACAGGCGAAGTCAATGTGGTAAAGGAAACTCCTTACTCTGACGGTCCCCGCGCAAAGGTTAAATGCTATGGAGCAGACGATGTGCGCGAAGGTGTGGCTATCCTTTGGAAAGAGAACGTGGATGTATCTATCACAGGTAACTCCACAAACCCGACACGCTTCCAGCACCCCGTTGCCGGTACATACAAGAAAGAGCGTGTGCTCGCCGGCAAACCCTACTTCTCGGTGGCTTCCGGTGGAGGTACCGGCCGTACACTGCACCCGGACAACATGGCGGCAGGTCCCGCATCTTACGGTATGACAGACACACTGGGCCGCATGCACAGCGACGCACAGTTCGCAGGTTCATCATCAGTACCCGCACACGTAGAGATGATGGGCTTCCTCGGCATCGGCAACAACCCGATGGTAGGTGCTACGGTATCTATTGCCGTTGAGGTTTCACTTGCGTTGAACGGTAAATAAACCGCAACAAAAGATTTATATCCAATAAAAATCTCCCGTCATTGATATTGATGACAGGAGATTTTTTTATTTCCCATGACTGCATACGATTGGTAAATGACCGCCAAATAGATATCAAACAACCCGGCATTTACATCGTTTTTATCGTAAAAACAAAGTTTTTTACCGGACAAAGACAACTTGATTGATATTTTTCATAACTTTGCACTTATTGATTAAATACACGAAATCATTTTATAACCAACCGATAAGAATTCATTTTAATATCGGATTAGATTAACCATAATATACAAGAATGGCAAAGATACTTTTTCTGCTTCTCTGTTTTGTTCTCCCTCTAACAATCAGGGCACAGAACGCAGACGAACGCATCGGCAGATTTATGAGCGAGAATCGCTGGTTTGACCTCGCACGGGAATTGAAAGTAACACCTATGGATTCCGTTACGCCTTTGCTGCACCAAATGGCTGTCGCCATGACGCATCATTATTTCAACCGCCCGGATTCTGCATGTATTGTGTTAGGAGACTTGCTGAACAACAATCAGCAAGAGTTAGGATCCAACACCCTGGGCATGGCGACGCTAATGGGTATAAATCTGGCTCGAACAGAACATTACGCCGAGGCCGCCGGACTGATACAGAGGCTCTACGACCAACTGACCGCACAAAACGTGGACAGCACTCAGACAGAAAACTATCGTGTATTGGCACAACAATATAACACTTACGCTTCTTACGGAGAAATTTGTAAACCGCTGCACTCAACGGGTGAATACCGCATTCCCATGATTATAAACAACGAAACGGAACAGCACTCGCTCAATATCGACAGTAGAATTAACGGAAATGAAACCCGGCTACTGTTCGATACGGGTGCAGGGGTAAATATTATCTCCTCACAACAAGCAAAAGAATACGGTTTTCACCTTTTGGATGCCGGCATGCCTATGATGGGTATCGGGATGCAACAAGGACGATATGCCTTGTGTGACACCTTACGCATTGGCGGAATGGCATGGGCTAACGTACCCTTCTTTGTGGTAGATATCCAAACAGGCAACACAAATGTTGACAGTATATGCAAAGACATACCACCGGTAATCGGACTTCCAATCATGCTACGTATGAAAGAAGTGCAGTTGGACTTCGCTAACCGAGAGTTTATAATACCCGCCACACCTACACCAAATCCGCTGCATGAAAGCAATCTGCTACGGACAGACGGTGAAAATCTGCGTTTGGCCGCCACCGATAAAGCTGGGAATCCGCTTTGCTTTCATTTCGACACAGGCTGTTATTACACTACTTTGTTGCCCAAATGGTATAACAGCCACAAAGTCGAGGTCGAAAACACGGGCATGCCCGACTCCTTACGTATGGCCGGCGTGGGTGGCGTGTCTATCACCCGTAGTTACGTTTTACCACAAATGGAGTTCCGCATAGGAAACGGTTTCATTGTCCTTGACTCTGTAAATGTGAATACCGGTATAGATTTGAACACAGGACAACTGAAAAACACTGCCTATCTGAACCGTGAAGAAGACGGAACTATAGGTTTGGACTTACCTGAAAAGTTTTCACGTGTTATCATAAATCTTAAAGATATGTATTTAGAAGCGATACCATATCAATAACATCCGAATTCCTAAAATGAAATATCCGAATATCATCACTGTAATTATACTTATGCTCTGCGGAACTGCCGGGGCAAAAAACATTATATACAGCCCGACCGTAAAATCATTACAGACAGTTGTCAACAAGGACTGGCTATCTCCTCCGGTAATGCGACTGAACAGCGGAGACGTGCTGAACATCGGCTTTGACGAACTTTCGCACGAGTACAAACGGTTCACATACCACATAGACCATTGCGAAGCGGATTGGAGCCTTTCGGAAGAGATTTTTGAAAGCGACTATCTGAGCGGATTTAACGACAACCCGATAGAAGACTACCAGAACTCGATAAACACAACCGTGCTGTACACACACTACACCCTGACAATACCGAACGAACGATGCCGACTGAAAATGAGCGGCAACTACAGACTGACGGTGAATGACGAAGAGGGAGAAAGGATACTTACGGCAGAGTTCATGGTACTTGAACCGCTGGTAAACGTAGGGTTGGAAGTGTCTGCCAATACTGATATCGACATAAACAGAAGCCACCAGCAGGTGTCGATGTCGCTAAACTACGGCAGCATAAACATAACAAACCACAACGAACAGATATATACCGTGGTGACACAAAACGACAGAAGAGACAACGCCAAGACAAACATCAAACCGAACTTCATAAGCAACAAAGGGCTGAAATGGAGCCATAACCGAAGCTATATATTCGAAGCCAGCAATGAATACCGTAAGTTTGAAATACTCGCACTATCACACCCCACAATGGGTATAGACAGAATGTCGTGGGACGGACACTACTATAACGCATATCCGTTTGTCGCAGAGCCGCGGTTAAACTATATTTATGACGTTGACGCCAACGGAGCGTTCTATATCCGCAACAGCGACAATATAGAAAACGACTATACAAGCGACTATGTGTTTGTGCATTACAAATTGAAATCACCGCTTATACCACAAGGCAAACTGCTGATCGACGGCCAGTGGACGACAGATGAGCAAACAGATAACTACACTATGACATACGACGGAACGGATAATACCTACAACGCCATCATCATGCAGAAACAAGGATATTACTCATACCGTTACACTCTGCTGAACGACAACGGCACAACAAGCATACCTCCAACAGAAGGCAGCTTCTATCAAACGGAAAACAGATATCAGGCGTATATTTATTATAAAGATACAGGCGGTCGGACATGGCGGTTGGTGGGATACAGACAAGTAGAGTTCAAACCATGAAAACCGGATCATCTTCCTGTTCAGGCAGCCTAAAATTTAGACTTAACAAAGAAATCATCCTGTCTTTACATTGAGGTATAAAGTATAGATTATGCGCAATCCATCACCCCCAATATCCCATCTGCCACTATTGCATATCTAACAGATAAATGAATAAACAAAAAAGAGAACCCATCGGATTCTCTTTTTTGTCGGGGCGACAGGATTCGAACCTGCGGCCGCCTGGTCCCAAACCAGGAGCGCTACCGGGCTGCGCTACACCCCGCTGCAAATGACTCGATAAACACATCTTCTCTTTGCGGCTGCAAAGTTAACAATTTTCACCGAGCCATGCAAGTTTTTGAATAATTATTTTATTATTCCTTGTTCCACAAATATCTTTTTGAGCATCTGTATACCACGCTCAACCTGTTCCTCGGTATGTGTTGCCATCAATGCAAACCGCACAAGAGTGTCTTGCGGAGCGCATGCCGGAGGTATTACCGGATTGATGAACACTCCTGCGTCATACGCAAGTTTGGTAATCAGGAATGTCTTTTCCACATCATGTACATACAACGGGATGATAGGACTCTCTGTCTCACCGATCTCAAAGCCCTCTTCACGGAAACGACGCAGTGCATATCGTGTTACTTTCCATAAATCCTCGATACGCTCAGGCTCACTCTTAAGGATATGCAGTGCTTCCATTGCGGCCGCCGTGGCTGCCGGGGCATTTGAGGCACTGAATATATATGTGCGGCAAGTATGACGCAAATAGTTAATAGTATCACTGTCACCGGCTATAAATCCTCCGATACTTGCAAGTGACTTGGAGAATGTTCCCATTATGAGATCAACCTCATCCGTAAGTCCGAAATGGTCGCAAACGCCACGACCGTTACGTCCGAAGACACCAAGGCCGTGAGCCTCATCCACCATAATGGAACAATTGTACTTATGTTTAAGTTCCACGATTTCCGGCAGTTTACACAAATCACCCTCCATTGAGAACACCCCGTCTACGACAATGAGCTTTACAGCCTCATGAGGCAATGATTTAAGAAGATTCTCCAAGTCTTCCATATCATTGTGCTTGTAATGCAACTGCTTGGCAAAAGACAATCTGCGGCCGTCAATTATACTCGCATGGTCACGATCATCGCAAATAATGTAGTCGCCACGACCTACAACCATGGCAATCACTCCTGCATTAACAGAAAATCCTGTGGAAAAACAAAGGGCATCATCTTTACCCTCAAACTCGGCCAACTCTTTCTCCAACTGTACATGAAGATCAAGCGTTCCGTTCAAAAAACGGCTGCCGGCACAACCGGAACCGTATTTATCAAGAGCGTCTTTAGCCGCTTTTATCACACGCTCGTCACCGGTAAGACCCGTATAGGCATTCGAACCGAACATCAACACATTGTGTCCTCCCATTTTAACTTCGGTGCCTTGCTTGCTTGTGATAGCACGGAAATAAGGATATACGTCAGCCTCCATAAATTTCTGAGGCTCGCGGTAACTCTTGTATCTTTCTTGTAATTGTCCCATTTTTAAACTAACAGGTAATCGTTTGTATTTTTACAGGCTGCAAAGATACACATTTTTTATCAATCTGTGTAATTTTTTCGTAATAAATGTAACTTTTCTCCTTTTTTGGTTATACGTTGATTATAGTTATAAACGTTTTTTGTATTTTTGCATCCGTATGACTGATAAGAAAAGCATTGTATTCATATTAAATCCGGTATCTGGCTCCCATGGCAAAGAAGATATACCCGGGATTATCGATGAGACGCTCGACAAAGATATATTCGACTGTCAAATACGTCTCACCGAATATGCCGGACATGCCGCTGAGATTGCCCGTGAATGTGTAGCGGAAAACATTGACGTGGTCGTGGCCGTAGGGGGCGACGGCACTGTCAATGAAGTGGCACGCTCACTGGCCCACTCCGACACAGCTCTCGGCATCATACCGTGCGGCTCCGGCAACGGATTGGCCCGCCATCTGTGCATACCAATGGATATACGCAAGGCCATCGGAATCATAAACAGATGCAAAATAGAGCCGCTCGACTACGGAATAATCAATGACATGCCGTTTTTCTGTACATGCGGAATGGGATTTGATGCTTTCATAAGCCTTAAATTTGCCGAGGCCGGCAAACGAGGGCCTATCACTTATGTTGAGAATGTACTGAAAGAAGGACTCAAATACAAGCCTGAGACATACGAAGTGGAAGACGAGACAGGAGCGAAGAAGTATAAAGCGTTCCTCATCGCATGCGCAAACGCATCACAATACGGCAACAATGCGTATATAGCTCCGAAAGCGACAATGACAGACGGATTGATGGACGTTATAATAATGGAACCATTCGATGTGTTCGACGCACCGCAAATAAGCCTTGACCTGCTCAACAAAACGCTCAACAAAAACTCCAAGATAAAGACTTTCAGGGCAAAAAGGATACATATTCACCGAAGCAAACCCGGAGCCATACATTACGACGGAGACCCTATAATGACAGGAAGCGACATTGACGTACACATAGAAGAAAAAGGAATAAAAATCGTTATAAATCCTGACATAACGGAAGATACATGCCAACCGAATTTCTTCTTGAATGCTTTTTCGGGACTTTACAGTAATATTAATAATGTGAGGGAAGACATCGAGAAACAAGGCCGACGAATACAAGCCATAAACAAGAACCTGTTCCGCAAACTCACTCAAATGTGACATAACCCACCACCATGCAAATCATCATAGCACTGACAATTACCGCAATCGCAGTGATATACTCGGCAATACGCATTTACAAGGCTTTCAAAAAAGCAGGAAATCCTTGCTATGGGTGTACCGGTTGTGAAATAAAAGAGCAAATGATGAAAGTAAAACGCGAAAAAAGTTCTTTAAAAACCAAGAAACCCGCCTGTTTCAATAAAAAAGGCAAGAAAAATTTGGCGGAATAAAATTAAAACATTACCTTTGCAACCGCAAATAAGAAATGGTACCTTGGCCGATCGGTTAGGTAACGGTCTGCAAAACCGTGTAGAGCAGTTCGACTCTGCTAGGTACCTCACACTAAAAACGGCTGACAGATTAACTGTCAGCCGTTTTTAGTAAACACCCAATCGTCGAAAGTTTCATTCCTTAAAAAGGTCGTTGATCTCCGATATTTCATCTTCGTCAAACCATTTCGACAATCTGTCCTTGGCCTTCTCTTTTATTTCAGGCTCAACGTCCATCCACACTTTTTTCAATACATATATCAGAACGGTAAGGTCGTCAGTAAGACCCACGATAGGAATAGCATCGGGAATAACGTCAAGCGGACTGATCATATAGCCCAGCGCTCCTATTATCATGGCCTTATCCTTTTTAGACACCTTGTCACTCTGTAATGTATAATACAGTATCAATGCCGCATAGACCAGTTTCGCACCGGCCCGTTTGGCTATACTTGACACCTTATCCACAAAATCATTTGCCGAGAATTTACCGGCATAACTCATAAAATCAGGTAGTTCCATAGTCTTTATTATTTTATTGTTTTACTGTTTATTCTTATTATTCTGATTCCTGTATGACTCGGATGCTTGCCAAGATACTCACGAAGAGTCATCGGCTCTTTCACCACTTTACGATGAATCATCGACGCATTGAGCAGATGCAGCCCGTCGTGATGCCACACCGCATAACCGAGATGGGCTATATCAAGCCCTTTCTTGTTGCAGGTAATGGCTATGATGTCTCCGTCTTTGACTGCTTTTCGCATCAATTCGTCGTTCCTTACCGCTGCCTTGGGAATATACCTGTATGTCTTCCCGTTCAAAGCCTGCTCCTGCCTCCTTATTACCGGCACCAGTTTGGCGTCTGCCGCCAATGCCTTATACGCTTTTGGATGACCGCTCATGTAGTATACGCTCAGCCGCTGAAGCGCCGTGAAAGGCGGATTCGGTTCCTGTATCTCCCTCACAATACCCATCCTGGTTTTATCCTCTATCCAATCGCTGAAATAATGCAGTCTCGATGTGTAACCATTCATCACTCCTCCCCTGTACCTTAGCGTCATCAACGCTTTCCTAAAGTCTGAGAACGTTAGTTTACCGACATTAGCGCACATCGTGAGCGCAGCCACATTCTCCACAAGTGTAGTGCAGTCAAGCTGCCTTGTGTTTATCACCAGACGCTCGTCATCAAAGACTTCAAGCGTGCGGGCAACATAAGGTCGGCCGAGAAACTTTCCGGCGAAAAACAATTCCTTGCATTCCGAACCGTCAAGTGTACGCGCACTGTCAAGCAGCCTCGTTATGAAGACGCTGTCCTCAGGCAGATAATGGCATCTTTGCGCCGATGCCACAACGCTCATCATTATTGCCAATATTGTCGATAAAAGTCTCATCCCTTAATTATTCCTTCTTTCTGTAATGTAATTTTTTACCGAAATTATATCCTACGTATATATTAAAATTACCGAATACCTCATTCGACGAAAACCTGGATTTATGGTAGTTATTCGTCCTTACTATAAGGCTTGACCCGGCATAAAACCGTGTGTTGTTGTACACGACTCCGAAACGTCCTATTCCGTCAATGTTTATATTGTCGAAATCAAATCCTCTGCCAACTCCGTCTTTAGTGTCGCCATCGGAATGCTTGTATGCCGCCGCCACGGCTCCACTGGCACAGAAAAGCCAGTTTTTTGCGAAAACCCAGTTATAGGCATATCCGCAAGAGACATTCACATTGTAGTATTTGACACTGTTGAACATCAGCCCGCTGTCTATTTTCACCGGACTCGGCTCACAATGACTGTCCACCACCTCCTGCAACTTATCATTATCGAGTTTCATGTCATTGCGCGTATATCCAACTCCGGCCATCCATGACCCGCAACTCAACTTCTGGCACGTACTCTGCGAGAATGCCGCCGGATACGAGAAACGCCTATAATTGAAGATGTAATACAGGCTTGCTCCAGTAATTCCGACACTGATTCCATCGAAAGGCACACCGTTGAGCCGGCTCTCATCTATATCCTCACCGAGATTTACGCTCCTTATCTTATAGTCACTGCCCGTGCGCCGGTAAAACAAATCTATGCCTATTTTCGAACTGTATATGCTGAAATCCAGTTCACGCTTCTGTTTGTCGCCACCGAATGATATGTTTTTCAAGTCAAACGTATAACCGAGAAAGAACCATCTCCAGCCGAAATACGGTCCCAACCTCATGGTCATATCCGGCGAGAATGTCATTTCATGTCCGTTGTTGCTCCTTATCTGATAGAGGTCATAGTTGTAAGTGGATTGCAGCATTATGGTATAGTTATAATGCTGGGGCTCTATATAGTTCGTGTCGATAGAACTCAGTCCCCTTATCGTCTTGCGTAGCTTACTCATCTCACGTCTTCTGCCGGCAAAAGCATCATCAGCATTGACAAGCAACATGGAACAGCAGACAACGAGACACAATACGAACCTCATCACACCGCCCTATATCTTACCCAGAATTCTGTCCATCGCCCAATTCACCGGAGTGGCGGACACTGCAGTACATGTACATACACCCATCCCTTGAAGATGCTCCACCACATTCTTTATCAGCGGAAACTGAACATAAGGCGGATTGGGGACGGTTATGCTCTGCAATCCTGTCGAGGTGTACAGCGATATCGGATCATAATTGAACACGGAAAAACTCACCTGTCCCACATCTCCTATAACCTCGATCCTGTCCTCCCGCGCCGACTCATGCGCCACAAAACACCATGAACCGCTACCCGGAAGTCCGTTCTCAAAACGGAAACACGCGCTCACAGAGTCTTCCGCCTCATACAGTCCTCCACGGTTGGCGCATATACCCGATGCCTCTGTTATCACTCCGAATATGTGCTGCAACATATCAAGCTGATGCGATGCCAGGTCATAGAAATATCCGCCTCCCGCAATGTCGGGCTGCAAGCGCCACGGAAGACAGTCACCACCCGTATAGTCCAAATCGCGCGGCGGAACGGCAAAACGTACCTGTACGTTTATCACCTTGCCAATCGTCCCGCTGTCGATAATCTCTTTCACTTTCTTAAAATACGGCAGATAGCGCCTGTAATATGCCACAAAACATGGCACTCCCGTCTGCTCGCTCACCCTGTTCACCCGCGCGCAGTCATCATAACATGCCGCAAGAGGTTTTTCCACATATACCGGCTTGCCCGCTCTCATCGCCATTATCGCAAATGTGGCATGGCTCGACGGAGGCGTAGCTATGTATATCGCATTAACATCCGGGTCTTCTATGAGCGCCAACGGATCCGTATACCATTTCTTTACGCCATGCCTTTCGGCATAGCCGCGCGCCTTCTCCTTGCTACGGCTCATCACGGCTTCCACCCCCGAGCCTTCTATCTCGGAAAACGCAGGTCCGCTCTTCTTTTCAGTGACCTCGCCACAGCCTATAAATCCCCACTTTATTATTTTCATAATAAGTATTAATTATGTGGCAAAGATACGAAAAAATAAGTACCTTTGCAATATAGGAAAAGAATAAATAGGAAAAAATAATGGAAAATAACACAGCCGAAAACGGCCTGATGAGACGTCGCGGAGCTGGCTCCTGCATAAGAACGGGATACGGACTGTATGCCGACAATTTCAAATCGATACTGAAATCTTCGTGGATTCCGGCACTTGTATACTCACTGATTTGCGCCGCCATCGGCGCATTGTGCGTTATATATATCCCGGAGATGGCTGTCACCACGCTGCGGGGAGGAGTTTCCGGCATGGAAACCACACTTCTGCCGCAAACCATGCTGGCCGTTCTCATCATTGCCGGAGGCCTTGTAGAGATAGTTTTCTATTCATGCGGGATGTCGCTCCTGCGCTCACACAAAGCCAACGGAAGCATAGACAAAATACGAAAGCGGTTCTATTTCGACTTGCGTACGGCTGTACGCACTCTGAAAATAACACTCGCCATCATTATCGTATGCGCTGTGTCCAGTGCCGTTCTATGGGTGGCATACATATACCTGCTAAACAGTATGGGGCTGGAAACCATTGAGTTATGGAAGTCGCTTGTCATAATGTCGTTTTTTGCCGTCATAGTAAATATATTCATGTTGCCGTTCATATTTCCGTTCATGAAATATATACTCAATGACAATGTAAAACTCGCAGACACACTGACATCCGGATATGTCACCGGGTTGCGACGACTGCACTTCATTCTTGCCGTGGCATTTATCACGATGTGCGTCACCGTAGCCGCCGGCACTATAATACAATTGCCCACAATTATACTGGCAACCGCAAACGCGCAATCAATCTACGGAACAGTATACGGAGACCCGTTAGGTATGCCCGACTATATGCCGGTACTCACGGCAGCCACTTTTTTCATCGCCGGTTTCATGCAGACATATATCCGCATGTCCGTGCTGTTCCCTCTATACTATGCTTACGGCTCCACGGAAACATTCTTCAAGGAAAAAGCCGAGAGTAAAAAACAGCAAAACACCATCGAAGAATGAAGAAAGTATTATTCATAGACCGCGACGGAACTCTAATAGAAGAACCGGCAGACGAGCAGATAGACTCGTTCGAAAAACTGAAGTTTACAAAAGGTATGTTCCGCAATCTCGGATTCATCGCTTCAAAGCTCGATTTCGAACTTGTAATGGTCAGCAATCAGGACGGCCTGGGCACAGACTCTTTTCCGGAAGATACTTTTTGGCCTGTACACAACTTTATTCTTCAAACTCTTGAAGGAGAAGGGATCACGTTCGACGACATACTGATAGACCGCCACTTCCCCGAAGACAATGCCGGCACGCGCAAACCAGCCACAGGTCTTGTGCGCAAATATATGGACAACCCCGAGTACGACATGGCCGGAAGTTACGTCATCGGCGACCGAGACACCGACCGCCGGTTTGCCGAGAACATCGGATGCAAGGCTTTGATTATCGGACGCGACGGTATGACGTGGGAACGTATAGCCGAGATTATATTCGCGGGAGAGCGCACGGCAGAGGTCAACCGCACCACGAAAGAAACCGACATATCCGTAAAATTGGACCTCGACGGCAGCGGAAAGTGCGACATACACACCGGATTGGGATTTTTCGACCACATGCTCGAACAGATAGCCCATCACGGAATGATGGATCTGACTATAAAAACAAAAGGCGATCTGCACGTTGACGAGCACCACACCATCGAAGATACGGCTATTGCGCTGGGCGAGTGCATCTTAAAGGCACTGGGCAACAAGCGCGGCACAGAACGCTACGGCTTCTGCCTGCCCATGGACGACTGCATGTGCTCCGTGGCATTGGATTTCGGCGGGCGTCCGTGGCTTGTATGGAATACAGAGTTCAAGCGGGAGCGCATTGGCGACATGCCAACGGAAATGTTCGTGCATTTCTTCAAGAGCCTTAGCGACAACGCTCGGATGAACCTCTACGTCGAAGCCCATGGCGACAACGAGCATCACAAAATAGAAGGTATTTTCAAGGCATTGGCAAGGAGCATGCGCATGGCCGTGCGCCGTGACATATACCACTACGAACTGCCAAGTTCAAAAGGTGTGCTGTAATGAAAAAGAGTATGCTTGCAATTTCTTCCGGCAGGCATACTCTTTTTCATTCAATCACATACTGTCGACCGGCAAAGGAACAACCCATTATCTGTAAATAAAACATCAACGTACAACCAATTCCCGTTTATTGCATATTTATACAGTATCAAAGTATTTTCACTTGAAAATACTTTGAGAAATGATACGTTTCTCACATGTTTATCAGCCTTATGGTTCTTACACCGCATTCGGTATCCCCTTGAGTTCCATTAAGTATCCCGTTAGGTTCCGTTTAGCGTCCGAATGTGACCCAACGGGATACCGAATGCAAGGCAACCAACGGCCCGATGCAAGCCCGAAAACCTCAATAAAAAAGATGCGAGGTGCCGGAAGACAATTTTCCGGCACCTCGCCCCACACCGCACACAATGCTATCATCACGTGCATACACCACAATAAAAACCGCATCAAGCACTCCTACAAATACATACGGGAATGCAAGGCCCGTAGACAACGGGCCACATATGATGTGTATGGAATGCCATCATGCTCTTATTATCAAATATCAATGGCCTATCGACTTGCATAAATATACATATCCGCTTTCCATATACTATAAGTTTTGCTGCCGTAAAGTAAATATTTTTCATCGCCTTATCGTTTGTTTATCATCCTAACGCAAACAAAGGTAATGATAAAATACACGAAAAACAAGTTTCACCGCGATACACATCCGTATACACGGACGCTCATATCCGGAATTTCTTTTTGGAGTGCACTGCCTTTTGCGGCATAATAAGGCCTCCGGCGCCTTGAACCGAAGTGCGCACGCCACGATAAGACATCCACCGCTGACGGATACGGCTGACATAACCGACCGTCTCCGAACCTCTCATATAACCGTATTTCACAATCGGATCACGATAATAACGAGGCTCACTCAGAAGAAGGACATATTCAGATACATCATTCCAACGATGAGGATTTTTCCCGTCGCGCACAGCGAGAGCCATCGCATCGCATATATGGTGATAGCCTCCGTTGTAGCTCGCAAGCACAAAACTAATGCGTTCATTCCGGTCTTTGATATCAGTGAACTTCCTTTCAAGCTGTCCTATATATTTGGCCGCAGCGGCAATATTACTCTCCGGGTCAAACAAGCCTGACTCAGGAAGTCCGAGACGTTTAGCCGTGCCCGGCATTATCTGCATGAGTCCGCATGCCCCAGCCCACGAACGGGCTTGCGGGTCGAATGTAGACTCCT
This sequence comes from Prevotella sp. MGM1, assembly GCF_002933775.1. Classification (GTDB taxonomy): domain Bacteria; phylum Bacteroidota; class Bacteroidia; order Bacteroidales; family Bacteroidaceae; genus Prevotella. The sequence continues at coordinate 14,977 of NZ_BEWV01000095.1, read as the reverse complement.
GATAACACTGTGCGGCCATAAGCCGCCAGTCCCAACGGATTTGTTGGCTGTATGTCATGAACAGATGGTCGTAACGGGAAATTATGCCTCCTTTGTGATTGAGCATAGGTGCATACACACGGCGGCGGACACTCCTCGAACTGAGCAGGCGTGACTCCTCTTTTCTCACCGTAGAAAGAATTTTCGGTACATACCACTCCATAACGGCAGCGGCAAGAGCCGGCTTCCCCCTGCCGACCACCCAATTGACAGCCTGCCCAACCGGTTTTGTGCCACAATATATGAAACCGGCAGAATCTGCCACAGTGCCTTGAAGCGATTTCTCTGTAAGCGGATAGGCTATCATATCGGCATCGCCATCGGCAAGACGGCGCAGCATTTCGGCCGTGTCACGGCAAACCTCGACACGGAGGCGCACTCCGATTTTATCGGCAAACTTCTGACACAGCATGTATTGCAATCCAAGATTGCGACCTCTATAATTGTAATAAGTATCAGGACCGCTCAACGTGAGCATTATAAGCTCGCCATTAGCCATTATTCGGTCAAGGTCAAAATCGTCTCCAAATCCAGCCGTATCCACCGTTTCGCCCCACGGAGCGGAAACACGCTCTTCTTGTCCGGCCGAGCATGCAGCTAAAAGCAACACCACGGCAATGACGGAAAGAATATGTTTATATGCAGTTAATATTCCCTTTAAAATCAAAATAGTTACAATTTGTCTGCAAAAATACACATTTTCTTGCATAATCATGTCTTTTTACGTATTTTTGCAGATATTTTTAAGAGTCAAAAGAATCATAGATTATGTTACGTATCGCAGTTCAATCGAAAGGTCGCCTGTATGACGACACGATAAATCTGCTCGCCGAGGCAGACATTAAAATAAGTCAGAGCAAACGCACGCTATTGGTGCAGTCGACAAGTTTCCCGCTCGAAGTGCTGTATCTGCGAGACGACGACATACCTCAAAGCGTGGCCGCAGGAGTGGCCGACATTGGTATTGTGGGCGAAAATGAACTGATGGAAAGCGGAGAAGATGTTGAGGTTATTTCCCGTCTGGGATTCAGTGGATGCCGATTGTCGCTCGCCGTGCCCAAAGACGCCGGCTACAATGGTCCCGAATGGTTTGAGGGAAAGAAAATCGCCACGTCATATCCTAATATACTGAGACGGTTTCTCGGCGAGAGAGGCATCAACGCCGATATACACATAATCACGGGAAGCGTGGAGATTGCCCCAGGAATAGGTTTGGCCGACGGTATTTTCGACATAGTAAGCAGCGGTTCCACATTGGTGAGCAATAACCTCAGCGAGGTGGAGGTTGTTACGCAGAGCGAGGCTGTGCTCATAGGTAACAAGCAAATGAGCGACGATAAGAAAGAAATCCTGAGCGAAATGCTTTTCAGATTTGAGGCGGTAAGAAACGCGGAAGACAAGAAATATGTAAGCATGAACGCTCCCAAAGACCGTGTGCAAGAAATCGTAAGCGTGTTGCCGGGCCTGAAAAGTCCGACTATAATTCCGCTCGCCGACAACGACTGGTGCTCGGTACATACCGTACTTGACCAAAAACGGTTTTGGGAAATAATCGGAAAACTTAAGGAACTCGGGGCACAAGGAATACTCGTGACTCCCATTGAGAAAATGATATATTAGTTATAACAGAAATAAAGATATATTTACAGTGACTGATAATAAAGAACAAGGAGTTAGGTAACAAATTGAGAGTGAGCCATAAAGGAGTATCAATTAATTGATGAAAAAGAAAAAAGGAAACGGTTTGAGAATGATTGCTTTGGAGAGCAATATTGGGACATTGCCGAATAATTATGTATAACAATGTAAGAAAAAGAGTCAGACGCAACCTATTCACCACTTCATCTTTATCCAATTATTTCCATTTGCCCCGGCAATCTTTTATTATTACCTCCGTGCGAGTTTCTCTTCTACCCTAATAAAACCCTCTCCCAACTCCAATTTCATTTTCGTCACGAACTATGCTTTAAATAACAGACATGAGAATAATAAGATATCCGGCCAAAGAGATGTGGGCAGATATTGTCAAACGCCCCACAATAGACACATCGCAGCTGAATGCCACAGTTGCCGACATACTTGCAGATGTTAAGCAACGAGGCGACAATGCAGTTAAAGAGTATGTGGAAAAGTTCGACCATGCAAGCCTTGACACCCTTGCCGTGACACCGGAAGAAATGAAAGAGGCACACGATTCGGTATCGCAAGAGTTGAAAGACGCCATCACTTTGGCATACAACAACATAAAAAAATTTCACGAAGAGCAACGCTTTGAAAGCCGGAAGACAGAAACCATAAGCGGCGTGACCTGCTGGCAGAAAAGCGTTGCCATAGAACGTGTCGGACTATACATACCGGGAGGCACCGCACCGCTGTTCAGCACAGTGTTAATGCTCGCCACCCCGGCAAAGATTGCCGGCTGCAAAGAGATTGTGCTCTGCACTCCGCCCGACAAGCAAGGAAAAGTAAATCCAGCCATACTAATGGCTGCCGAGACCGCCGGAGTAAGCCGGATATTCAAAATCGGAGGAGTGCAGGCCATTGGCGCCATGGCCTACGGAACGGAAACCGTGCCGAAAGTGTACAAGATTTTCGGGCCGGGAAACCAATATGTAATGGCAGCCAAACAGCAGGTAAGCATTCACAATGCGGCAATAGACATGCCGGCAGGCCCCTCGGAAGTGTGCGTGATAGCCGATGATACAGCCAACGCAGCTTTCATCGCCGCCGACCTGCTTTCACAAGCCGAGCATGGTATCGACTCCCAAGCGATACTTATCACTACATCGGAAAAGATCATGACAGAGGTTGAGACCGAGGTTGCAACTCAGCTCGCACAGCTACCACGCAAGAAGATTGCCGCGGAAGCCCTTAAAAACAGTATGCTTGTGCTCGTTAAAGACAGTGAAGAGGCTGTAAAACTGAGCAATGCCTACGCTCCCGAACATCTGATTATACAGACGGAAGATTATGAAGAACTGGCGGAACGGGTGATAAACGCCGGAAGTGTGTTCCTCGGCATATATGCTTGCGAAAGTGCCGGCGACTACGCAAGCGGAACCAATCACACTCTTCCTACACACGGCTATGCCACGGCATACAGTGGTGTGAACCTGGACAGCTATTGCCGGAAAATAACTTTCCAACATATCACGGAAGAAGGTGTACGCAACATCGGAACAGCAGTAGAGAGAATGGCCGAAGCCGAGTCTCTCTACGCTCACAAGAACGCCATGACAATACGTCTGAAAAGTATCCGATAGAGATTATTTAACAGTTATCGCCATCCCGACAAGATACAAACAACGGGAAAACAAACATAGAAAAAGGATAAAATGAAAAACCTGGAAGAACTCATAAGGCCAAATATCAAAAGCCTTGCACCATATAGCAGCGCAAGAAACGAATACAACGGACATGAAGCACGGGTATTCCTTGATGCCAACGAAAGCCCTTATAACAATCCGTATAACAGATATCCCGACCCACTTCAGACGGAAGTGAAGAAAGAACTGGCACGGATAAAAGGTGTTCCGGCAGACTGCATATTCCTTGGAAACGGGAGCGACGAAGCTATAGACCTTGCCTACCGATGCTTCACACGCCCCGGAACGGACAATGTCGTGGCTATCGAGCCTACATACGGAATGTATAAAGTCTGTGCGGATATCAATGACGTGGAATATCGTCCGGTCATGCTGGATGATGATTTCAAGCTGAATGCCGACAAGCTGCTCTCCGCATGTGACTCAAGAACCAAGTTGATTTGGATTTGCAGCCCCAATAACCCGACGGGAAACAGTCTTGAATATGATGAAATAAACAAGGTCTTGAACGCTTTTCAGGGCATAGTGATAATTGATGAGGCATACAGCGACTTCTCACGCAACAAGACTTTCCGCAACAAACTGTCCGCGCACCCAAACCTAATCGTACTGAACACCATGAGCAAGGCATGGGGATGTGCCGCAATAAGACTTGGCATGGCTTTCGCTTCAAAAGCTATAATAGAAGTGTTCAACAAGGTTAAATACCCATACAATATCAATCTGTTGACACAAGAAAAAGCTCTCGAATTCCTGAAAGACCCTTATGAGACTGACCGTCAGGTACGTATCATCCTCACGGAACGAACCCGAATGATTGACGCTTTCAGGCTCTTGCCTATCTGCGAGAAAGTTTTTCCTACCGACGCAAATTTCTTTCTCGCACGGATGAGTGACGCTCAAGCCATATATGGCTATCTCGTCGACAAAGGAATAATAGTACGTAACCGCACACGCATCACCCTCTGCCAAAACTGCCTGCGCATAACCATCGGCACAAAAACGGAAAACAACGAACTGCTATCGGCTTTAAGACAATATAAATGATTATCAATTAAACAAGAGCGGCTGTGACTTCCAATGATAAAAGGCTGCATTTATCATCATGGCCGATACATTTTAATACCAGAACCGCCACACATTCAAGTCTTGTGGCAGACATATTAAATATCATAACCGCAATACATAAGTCTTATAACATACATACCAGACTTTTAATGACATATATGTAACAGGCAATAACAGGTATGCTATTCATTGCGACAGATGTACGTTAGAATCAAATAACAGCTAAATTTTATATCAAACGATAGCATTTGTTCAATAAAAAAATATGGCGGATGATTTCTCATCCGCCATATTTTTCACATTAATAGAACTCTATTATAACATAGATTATAATCTATTATCATTTCATTGAGACATTAATTCCATCATTATTCCTCAACCGCAGCCTGCGCCCTTTCGATATAAACTTAACAATCAAACACTTGACTTTTTGGTGTAAGCCTACAGTAAGCGAATATTTGTTTAATGTTTATCTAATTGAAGAACTTAATCTTCGAGGGCGGCTTGGGCCGCAGTAATATGGTACTAATATACAGAAACTTACATCTTATATGTAAGCGTTTTGTAAACACCACATAACAACAAAATCCCTTTGCATCTAAGAATGAAATGACGAGTTTAGTGCTAAAAAGACCCTGCTTTTTCGTCATTAAAGCGACTCATTCATCATTCAATGGCAACATTAATTTCTAATTCTTTATCTCCTTTCTTTTAATAGTTCAATGATAGCGTCCTTATCCTTTAAGTTGGAGTCAAGACGATTTATTTGTGCATTAAGACTATCAATCTGCTCCTTCAAGAGCTTGATGGTCTCTTTTAGATTTTCTGTATTTGATTGTTCTTTCTCCAGTTGAACTGCAAGTTCTGCATTACCTATTATATTATGGGCGTTTCCCTGTAATGAGACTGCCCCCCAATTAGCGGAAATCGGTTGCGGAATAGGACAGAACAAAGAGAAGAAATTACAATCCAAAGCCTCACTCACCTTGACGAGACGGTTTGTTTCCATGGTCTCCCTCTCCAAGATGCGATTTACGTGCTGTTGTGGTACGCCAATCCTGCGCCCCAACTCGGATTTGGACAACCCAAGTTCGACACGCCGTTTCTCGATTTCTGCACCCACATGCACGTGCTTGATGCTTATTTCCATAGGTTTCAATCATTAAATAGAGATTAAACCAAAAAATATCAAATATTTATTTGGCTACCTAAACATTATTGTGTTACTTTGCAAGCGTTATACACTTGATTAGTATATGCAAAGTTAAACATTAAACATTAAACAACCAAGTATTATGGCAGAAATTATTGTAAAAATCCGTCCCGCCCTCACTGCGCTCAAAATTGGAGAGTCCATCACTTTCCCTATTTCCAAGTTGAAAAGTGTCCGCACCCAAGCCTCTGAACTGGGAGCCATTTACAACCGGCAGTACAAGACTCAGACCAACAGGGAGAATATGACTATCACCGTGAAGCGTATTGACTAGCCGGTTTAATTATATGGATATTAAAATACTCCAAGTCTTAGACCGTTTGATTCCATACGACACCTTTCTGAATGACCTCGCGGCCAGAATTGTCAAGATGATGAAGGCTGACAACAACGACCCTGAATTTGTTAGCCAAAGAAAGGCATACGAGCTGTTTGGACGACGCAATGTAGAAAGATGGAAACGGCAAGGAAAAATAGAATCCTATAAAAGACCGGGAAAGGTGGAATACAGGACTTCCGACCTCCGCCTTTTGCAGCGTACCACCCAGGATTACTTCAAGACTCCTCCTTTAAAGAACAACAGGAAGAACCCCGAAAAGTAAACACTATTATGGCTATATATAAGAAAAGCCCATATAATAATATCCATATTTGATATGGAACAATACAAATAAACTGATTGGTAAGCATATTATGAAAGAAGTAATGCCAACTTGCAATCCTAACGGTGTTTATTCGGTAAAACGAACTTGTGCCGAACTGGGCATAAGCCATAAGACCCTTCATAAATATAGGAACAATGGTTATATCAAGCCATTGAATCCCCAAAACATTTACCGTCCCAAATACTCCGGCCAATCCATCATAGATTGCTGGAACCTCATGAAAACAATATGATTAGCGACTCCACCATCAACCAGGTCAGGAATCTTACCATTGAGGATGTCCTTCGTCCATACGTCAAACTTTCAAGGAAAGGTTCGACATTGATGGGACTTTGCCCTTTTCATCAGGAAAAGACAGGCTCGTTTGCGGTTACGCCAGCCAAAAATCTATTCCATTGTTTCAGTTGCAACCGTGGTGGGGATGCCATCACTTTCATCATGGAGAAGGAGAACCTCTCCTTCATGGAAGCCGTGGAGTTCATCGCCAGGCACAATAACATTGCCATTGAATATGTCCGGGAAGAAAAGAATGAGGAGCAGATAGCCGAGGCCAGACACAGGGAATCCCTCCTTGTTATTCTCGACCACCTGCAAAACTATTTCACAGAAAACCTGAGAATGGCAGACAATGCGGAGTGCAGGATGGCACGTGACTATGCCTATGGAAGATGGCCGGAGGAGTTTTGTTCTGTAAGCGGTATCGGATATGCTCCAAAGAATGGCAGCGACTTTATAGAGTATTGCCGTAAGCTTTCGCTTAACGAGGAACTGTTATTCGAGTTGGGTATGCTCAAAAGGGCGGAAGATGGTAGCACATACGCCATGTTTCGCCAACGAGTCATGATACCCATCCGCAATCGTTGGGGACGAATAATCGCTTACACCGCAAGATACATAGGAACTAATCCCCAAGCCCCCAAGTATATCAATTCATCCACAAGCATTGTTTATTCAAAAGGAGAGACCATCTTCGGCATAGACAGAGCCAGCCGCCAAAGGAACGCCGACTATTATATAATAGTAGAAGGTGCACCGGACGTATTGAGAATGCAATCCGTTGGATTCGAGAACACCGTGGCGGCATTGGGCACCGTATGGACGGAAAGCCAGTTTGAGCAACTAAAGAAGTACACCAACTCCCTCTGCTTCATTCCGGATTCGGATATAACCGAGGGAAAAGCGTTTGGCCCGGGTTTTGAGGCCGTGATGGAGAATGGATCTGCTGCCCTCAAGAAGGGATTTCATGTGACGGTCAGGGAACTTCCATTTGCGACAGCACCCATAGAAGATGACGAAGGACTATCTGAACCGGATTCTGGTTACGAAACAGACTTAAAAGCGACAAAAGTCATCAAGAATGATGCGGACAGTTTCATTCGCTGCAAAGAAGATTACATCTCACTTGTAGAAAAACATTTCATCACTTGGCTGGCTCAAAAACGATTCTATATCGCCTCTTCATTAGTTGAAGAACGTAAATGCGTTTCAGAGATAGCCGACCTCTTGCGCTATATCAAAGACCAGTTGGTATTTGACCAGTGCATCGAACAACTGGCCAAAATCCACGGCAAGGCAAAACTATGGAGGGATGCCGTAACACAGGCACGTGGCGAGGCAAGAAAAAGGAATGACCGTATCTCCTCCATGAACGACATGCAGCGTGAAGCGGAATTATTGCGCCAGTTCGGACTCTATATCCGTGAGAACTGCTATTATTCCGTTGGTAATGAAGATGAAGACCCGTCCAGAATATCTAACTTCATCATGGAGCCATTATTCCACATTGAGGACGAGAACAACGGCACACGTATCTTCAGAATGCGTAATACTTATAATATCTGCAGAGTCATCGAACTCCGGGAATCTGAAATGTGCTCATTGAGCAACTTCCAGCAGAAGGTCGGCTCACTGGGCAACTATGTATGGCTTGCCAAGATTGATAAGCTCAACCGGGTCAAGGAATACCTGTATTCCAAAACAGACACAGCCGAGCGCATCCGCAAGCTGGGCTGGAACGGCAATGAGAATTTCTTTGCCTTCGGCAATGGGATTCTGACCGATGGAGTTTTTAAGGAAGTAAATGAATTGGGTATCGTAAAAAGCCCAAACGGAAAAGCATTTTATATTCCGGCCACCTCAAAAATATACATCCACAATCAGGAAATCTTCCAGTTCGATCGGTTGATGATACACGAGAACAGAAACGGAGTGAAGCTACACGGCTTTGCATCCAAACTGATGGACGTGTTCGGTGAGAACGCTTCCATAGCCTTGTGCTACCTCTTCTCCACTCTTTTCCGTGACATCATTTTCAGACGTACCCGGCATTTCCCGATACTCAACCTGTTCGGAGAGAAAGGAACGGGCAAGACCACCTTAGCCACTTCCCTCCAGTCCTTCTTCCTGCACGGAGTAGATCCGCCAAACCTCGGTGTGACCTCCGTGCCGGCAATGAACGACCGGGTATCACAAGCCGTAAATACGCTTGTGGTACTTGACGAGTATAAGAACGACCTCGACATACGAAAGATAGCCTACCTCAAAGGACTATGGGGAGGTGGTGGCCAGACCAAGAAGAACACCAGTACGGACGGGATGGCTACCCAAACCATCGTGACCACAGGCGTGGCACTTTGCGGGCAGGATAAGCCCACGCAAGATATGGCACTCTATACCCGTGTCATATTCCTGGCTTTCTCAAAGACCTCCTTCAATCAGACAGAGAAGAAACACTATGAGGATTTGGTATCACTCTGCAATTTAGGCCTAACACATCTGACAGTAGAGATACTGAATCACAGAGAACTCTTTGAGAAAAACTTTCCTGAAACATACGCCATCACCAAACGGGAACTGGCTACGAAGTTGGAGAACGAAACCATCCACGACCGCATCTTTGGGAACTGGGTCATACCATTGGCCACGTTCCGCACGTTGGAAACGGTAGTAGATGTACCATTCAGTTATACCGAACTCTTTGAGACCGCCATCAAGGGAATACGCAATCAGAACGAGTTAGCCCAGGAAAGTTCAGAGATAGCCGACTTCTGGAATATACTCCAAGGCTTCCAGACATCAGGGAAATGTATTGACCGGGCGCATTACCGCATCCGCTATATGAAGTCATTCCGTCCCATATCAGCCAAAGAGGACATCGAGTTTCAAGAAGCCCGACCTATCCTTTATCTGAATATGGCAGCCATATCTTCACTGTTCAACAGCCGGAACATGAATGCGACCGCCAACCGTTCCAACTGGTCCACCATCATGTCGTACTTGAAATCCCATTCTTCATACTTGGGATTGAAGCAAGACCGCTTTACTATCCTGCTGCCAACTGGCTTACCGGATTTTACCATTGAAGTGATAGGCAACAACCAAACTGTTAAGAAGGTCAAGGTCAATCGTCCAAAGGCGTTATGCTTTGATTATCTGCAACTGAAAGAGATGTTCGGATTGGATTTGGAAACAGAAATGGTAACGGATGATGTGGATTTTCAAGAGGAGAATACTGCAACTCATAATAATCCCACTTAAAAATGCCAATTCTAAGCAAAAACGCCAAACCAATAGCCACTAAACATCATATTAGCTTTGCAAATACGCATTTCTTATGTAAATATCACAATCTAATAGATGAAATACCGTTTATTTTATGTAACTTTGCCTCAAAAGTAAATGACATGATAGCTGAAATTAAGTTTAAGAACATGTACTCATTCAAGAATGAGACTATTCTAAGTTTTGAGGCCGACAAGAGTGAAGATATGGCATCCTACCACGTAGTTGAGCTAGCTCCTGACGTGAGGCTGCTCAAAGTAGCTATTGTATATGGAGCCAATGCTTCGGGCAAAAGCAATATTGTGAAGGTGTGCGATTTCATCAAATCGTTCATCACACACACACCGCTCAACAAAGCAGAGCAAGTAGGTGTAGTGCCTTTTTTGTTGAATAAGACAACTCCGTCCCAATTATCGGAGTTCTCTATCTCATTCTACATTGTCCAAGACGACAAAGCTGTACACTATGTTTACAGCGCATCGCTGGATAGAGCCCATGTAGCCAATGAATCCTTGATATTTTATCCAAGCCAGCAACCGGCTACAATTTTTGAGCGTACCACAGAAAACAATGTGTCCGCTATCAAATTTGGTCAGAAATTAAAGGTAAGCAACGCTGTTAAAGAAGAAATCACCCTAAAATGTCTGCCCAATATGTCTGTGTTCTCAGCATATATGCAGGTAAACACGAGCATCAAGGAGATTGAAACGGTGCTGAACTATCTGAATGAACGTATGATGTCAGCCGTTACTCCCATGGTATCACTAAATGCTTTTGCAGAGAAGTCTATCAAGGAAGAGGTGGCTAAGGATTATATTTTACGTTATTTGCAAGAAGCAGATTTCAATATTTCCAATATTTCCACCAAAGAGCAAGAGACAAAGAAAGGAATGATAAACTACACCCTGTTTCAGCACAAGGTTTCAGACCAGGCAGGAGAATCGAATTTTTACGATTTCCCAGAAATGTTTGAGTCCGATGGCACATTGCGCACCTTTGGCATGGCAGCGCATATCCAGCATATTTTGAGACAGAATGCGTTTTTGGCTATTGATGAAGTGGATAATTCGCTACACCCAAAATTGATAGAGTACATCATTGAGCGTTTCTTGAAAGAATCCCAACAAGCACAACTACTACTTACAACCCACTATGATGGTTTGTTGGGCGAAGAAGACCTGCTTAGAAAGGACACCATCTGGTTCACAGAGAAAGGACCTGAAGGTGTTAGCGAGCTTTACCCTCTAACCGATTTCAAGGGTCTCAACAGAATCAGCTCGCTACAGAAAGCCTATAAGTTCGGGAAATTCGGTGCGGTTCCTAACCTCTAAACTAGAATAATATGAGAACAGCAAGAAAAAATGTTGCGACCAGACAGGTCATACATATTGTTGGTGAGGGACTGACCGAGTTATTCTATTTCAGCCACCTGAAGAAACTTCTAGGTTATCGGTATGCTATATCTCCACGTCTGTTTGAGAACAACAGCATAGAGAAGATTGAGAAGAAGATAAAGGAACTTCTGAGTGAAGACGTCTTTGTCATCTGCGTATTTGATGCGGATGTAAGCCGTCGTTCCGATACCGAGAATCGAAAGATGGCAGCCTTGAAGAAGCGCTACGAAAAGAATCAGAATGTCATTCTTTGCGATAGCTTGCAATCTATAGAATACTGGTTCTTGCTTCATTACGAAGATACTTGCCGTCATTTCCAAGACTCTGCCGCCACAGAAAAGGCTCTAAAGAAATATGTTCCGTCATACGACAAATCCCGGAAGTATCTGGAAAAAGAGAAATGGGTGGCAGACATGATTTCAGATGACAAAATGAAGAATGCCTGTAATCTGGCAGAAAAATACCAAGGCAGAGATTCGTATAGTGAAATATACAAGGCAATCCGAAAAATCGAAGAATAAGACCAAATCGCCATGGTACAGAAATTTTTGCAACAATACAAAGAAGCCTTCGGGGATGCAGCCCCACTTCCAATAGTTTTCGGCTATAGCCATGCGGCAGCCACGGAAGTACACAAAGTGCCACGCTGTATGATTGGTGCCATCCGTAAGGTTTGCAACGGAGAAGCTTTGACCTTGACCGCCGACAATGTACTTTGCGGTGGTGGAAGTCTATACACAAGATTTGCCCCCATGCAGGAGCGAATACCTATGTTCGTCTCTGAAACGGAGCGCTACAAACAGACCCCCGAACAAGTAAAAGAGTACATACGGAATCTGAATATAAGCCTTGTAAAGAAGCCATACCTCAATTTCATCAGAATGGATCAGCTTGCCACTCTTGATGAAATGGAAGGCATCTTGTTTTTCGCTACCCCGGATATGCTATCCGGTTTATGCTCATGGGCATTTTATGACAACAATGCGTATGATGCCGTATGCACAAAGTTCGCATCAGGATGTTGCAGCATCGTGACCTTTGCCGTACAAGAGAATCAGAAACAAGGGCGAAGCTGCTTCATCGGAATGCTTGACCCCTCTGCTCGTCCGTTAGTCCCTGCCAATGAACTGACGTTTGTAATCCCAATCAACCGTTTCCAAGAAATGTCGGAGACTATGGAACATTCCGCATTATTCCGCAAAGCATACTCCATCGTTAAGAAACGAATAAACGGAGAGATAGGGAAATAAAAAAGCTCACCATTTTATACCTATAATAGAGGTCATCTTCCCGGATGGCCTTTATTTTTCACACCTTAATCTTGATAACAGATAACTCCATTTTCTTATCCTTATTCAGGGTTTACTATTGTTCTTCAAAAAATAATATGTACACATTTTAAAGGTGACGGCGTTGACAAGACCTAATCCTTTATGCTGCAACAATATCGTTTCAAGATGTTGCGTTGACAAACGTTGACAAAGGTAGCCACTTTTTGAAATCTCAAAAAAATTGGAGCCAACCGTTGACAAATCACGAACTTCTATATATTATTCTCTTTTTAGAAGAAAAAAGATAAAGTATTGTATTATAGAGCATTCTCACGCACCTCCTTCTTCATTTTTGGCGTTGGCTTCGTTGTCAACGCTGTCAACCTCCAAATATATGCCTTTCTTATTCTTGGGAAAATGCTATTCCACCAACAGATGTCCATCGCATAAGCCAAGTATTTGTAGCGAGTCCAACAAACTTCGATATAATCCAATGAATTACAGATTGTTCCCATATTTAACATCTTGTGGCATTATCGTTATCCGCCTACCTTTACGGAAAAACAACTATGATGAAGCACAAAGATTTCACAGGAATAATCCCGGAGCAGACCTATTCGGTGAGTGAGGCGGCACGATACTTCGGTGTTCACCGCTGTACTGTCTATGCCTATATCAACCATCCCACAAAACCTTTGCCATTCGTGAGGTTGCCCGATAAAATCAAGACTGTCTTCCGTGGGATTGATTTGATTGCTTACAAAGCAGCCGGTCTCCCGAAGAGAGGACGCAAACGACAAGGGGACACCCATTGATAAGCATCCCCGGTAACCTTCCATTCAGTTAAGTCCATTCTTGGTGAATGCTGATCGGAAGGGCTTTTTACCCGACAACTCGGACAAGTCGCAAGCCAACAGCCACGCCTTGTTTCTTATATCTTCCATATCCGCTACAGCTTGCAGATACCAGGACGAGTCCATCGCCCCGGATTTTATCATCCATTCTTTAGCACACGTGGCGGGATTGATGGCATCCACAAAAGAAACGACCTCATTCGTAAGGCTGCAAATCTTATCATCCTTGACCTCAGCGGTGAAACTGAAAGGCACACCACTGAGGGTTTTCCGATGGAAGTCATAACAGCGGATGCCGTTCTTTATACTTACAAACACATTCCAGCCATTCTTGGTTGCAATACCATAGATTTTACTTTCTACCATTAGTCTCTTCTTTAGTGGTTCATTCTTCATCAATTTCTCTGATGGCATCAAGCAAACTTTCAATGTTTCTCTCTGCCGCCTCCATATCTTCAAGCACATCCCTCATACGATATGGCGCACCATTTGTTCCGTGCCCGTTATCGTCAAGCCATAGATAGGCTTCCGAATCCACATCAAAGCCTTCATAGTATTCTTCCATATCAGCCACCAAAGAGTCAAGGCTATCATCCTTCATCCTTGCCGAAAAGGAGAAGTCTTGCCCTGCAGGAGTGTATTTGGAAAACTCAAAAACGACAATGCCTTTCTCTTGGTCGGTGTCAGAACTCACACTCCATCCGTTGCTTTCGGCACATTCAGTTATCTTATCAATGATATTATGCTTGTTCATATTCATATATATAATGGTTATGTCAGCCGTAACGGGGTAGCTACGGCTGACGAATTAGTTGTTATTCGAGGTTGGCAAGAAAGCGTTGCAACCTATTGTCCTTCAACTGGCTCAACTTGGTAGGTTGGAAATTCTCCTGTTGCCGGACTTGCAGCTTGCCGAAGCCTTGTGCCGTATAGTCAAGCTCCACCTCCGAAAGCTCGTTCAGTGAAATGTAGCCGTATTCATCTTCCATCATTCCGATAACGATACCAAAGAGAATGGTGTCCTTTCCATCTGTTTCTCCTTCAAGAATGTACCACCGGATTGAGCCGAGAGCGAATATCGCGCGACAAACTGCTTCTTTTCCTTTGCCATCCTGGGAATAAAGCGGAAAATCTTTTAAGGTTTCCGCTAATTGGGGTGTCATTAACCTGCACATCTCAATCAAATTCTATTTCGTCCTCATAAACATCTATCTCTGCGCCACTGCTGAACTGCACAGTAAAACCTTTTGCAGTCTTGGCTACTATCGTACCACGATGATAACCACGCCATGGGGTTATCAGCTCGCATTGCCGCCCGTATTCCGGAAAATCTTTCTCGTCCATATCAACCAACTTTAGGGTTAGTAAATTCGGGGTCATAGATAAGCTCACACTCAACCAAATGTCCGTATGCCTCGGATGCAAGTTTGGATGCCCACTCGTTCCGTTGGTCATAACATCCTTTTTGATAGTTGTATGCCAACTGGCGCATAAAGCCAAGGAACACCTTGAACATCTGTTGCTGAAGGTAACGGTGCGCTCTGGTCATTTCTCTGCCTGTCTGGTTGGCTGACACCATAACACCA